>JAYUFZ010000001.1:0-7435 GCA_043767845.1 bacterium
TAGTTGAAAAAAAGTGGTGGGGCTATCTGGAATCGAACCAGAGACCTCGTCATTATCAGTGACGCGCTCTAACCAGCTGAGCTATAGCCCCTCCACACATCTTCAATTTGTCAATTTTTAACCAAGTTATAGTACTATAACTAGTCCCCCTTTGCAATCTATTCACGCCCCTCGACAGATGGCGTATAATTGAGACACTAAAGCGAGGTAGCTATGGCTGACATGAATGGATTACTAATTGCTAAGGGTGACGAGCCAGCTTACCTATTACCCAAGCTGGCTAACCGCCACGGCCTGATTGCCGGCGCTACCGGCACAGGCAAGACAGTGACGCTCAAGGTCATGGCCGAGCAATTATCAAACATCGGCGTGCCGGTATTTCTGGCCGATATCAAGGGTGACCTGCGCGGCATGACCGAACCGGGCAGCATGAATGATAAGATCGCCGAACGGGTCAAAACTATGGACACTCCGGCGCCTGATTTTAAAGGCTTCCCCGTCCAATTCTGGGATCTCTACGGCAAAAACGGCCAGCCGATCCGGGCAACTGTTTCGCAAATGGGCCCGCTACTATTGTCGCGAATACTTGAACTCAACGATACTCAGGAAGCCGTATTGGCTATGATCTTCAAGGTTGCCGATGACCAAGGCCTGCATCTTATCGACATCAAAGACCTCAAGGCCATGTTGCAATTTGCCAGCCAACACGCAAGCGAACTTCAAGGCGAATACGGCAATATGTCGACTGCGACGATCGGCTCTATCCAGCGCGGCGTGCTCAATCTCGAGCAGCAAGGCGCCGACAATTTCTTCGGCGAGCCAGAACTCGACCTCAGCGATTTTTTACGAACAACCAACGATGGCCGCGGCGTAGTCAATATCCTTGAAGCCGACCAGTTGATGCAGTCACCCATGCTGTACGCCACTTTCCTGCTGTGGATGCTATCTGAATTGTACGAAATGCTGCCCGAAGTTGGCGACCCAGAAAAGCCTAAACTGGTCTTCTTTTTCGATGAAGCCCACTTGCTGTTTGATAATGCACCTAGCGCGCTTCTCCAAAAAATCGAACAAGTTGTCCGCCTCATTCGCTCAAAAGGCGTTGGCGTATACTTTATAACCCAAAACCCAGTTGATGTACCCGATACGGTGCTTGGTCAGCTCGGCAACCGCGTGCAACACGCCATCCGGGCCTTCAGTCCCAAGGAGCAAAAAGCCGTCGAGCAAGCGGCAGAAACGTACAGGACCAACCCAAAGCTCGACGTTGCCAGAGTAGTCCAAGAGTTAGCCGTCGGCGAGGCGCTGGTAAGCTTCTTGCAGGCCGATGGCACGCCAGCCGTCGTCGAACGCGCTATGGTTATGCCCCCACAAAGTCAGTTTGGCTCAAATACACCCGAGCAAATGACAGCTGCCGTGAATAATTCACCTTTGGCCAGTAAGTACGATGCGACAGTCGATAATGTTTCGGCTTTTGAAAGCTTGCGCGATCGTAATGCCGCGGCCGCCAGCGCCGCCAGCGTACAGACGGCTGCCACTGAGCAAGCAAAGTTGGATAAAGCAGCGGCAAAATCTGCCCCAACAGGCAGCAATCAAGTCGGCGATTTGCTCGGTGCCTTCGCCAAGTCGACCACCAGGGCTATTGGTAGCTCCGTCGGCCGCCAGATTGTCCGTGGCATCATGGGCAGTATTTTTGGCGGCGGCAGTAAGAGCAGGTACTAGATGAGCGATCCAGCCAACGAAAATTCGGCCACGCCAAACCTAGCCGAGCTGAGCCCGCTGACGCTAGTGGGTAAATTGTTGAAACAGCCGATCATTTTGATTGGCTTGGTGGTTATCGTTGTGGCTAGTATTGGCGTTATATTTCTGGTGACGCGGGGTGGATCTACGAATGCCTTAAGCCCCTACAATTGTCATAAATCATGGAACTTCGACGGCCAACCAACCCTCAAACTGGGTGATGACGATAAAGACCACTCTCGTAAATGCGTCCACGAACTGCAATACTGGCTCAATAAATCCGCCGTGACTAGGGATAAAAAGCTTGATGAAAACGGAGTCTATGACCATAGAACCTCGGTGGCAGTCCGCGAATTCCAGCGCACCCACACTATGAACCCGGACAGCCAAATGGGCCCCAAAATGTGGAGCAAACTGCGCAAATAAAATTGCTCTTGCAGTCAGTAAGCGAACGGCAGATAATGCGTTTAACCGTAGCAACTCTGCGACGGAAGCACCGACCGAAGGAGTAACCGTGGGAAACCGAAACGCAACCGCGACCATCGTCGCCCCAAATGTCACCGATGAAGAGCTCGACCTGATGACTTGCGCCCAGGCCCGCCAAGAACTCCGCCGATTCTGCCAGGCCAACGGCTACACCGACGAGATCACCTGCTACGCCTTCGCCCTGTTCGAGAAGGCCGCATCGCAACCTGGCGATGCCGTCGTGATCTACACCACCGACCACGCCTTCCAGACAACCGAGGTGGCCTCTGCCACCCACAACGCGATGGAAGCCATCACCGGTAACCTCGCCGCCTCCACCCTGGCTACAGTGGCCTTCGACCTCTCCCCGGGAACCCACTTCGTCCACTCCATGCGAGACGATGCCTGTCTCCTCACGGCCCTCGTTACCAACGAACCGATCGCCGCCTCCGCCTAACCCGCCCATGCACAACGGCTAACCGTGAAGCCCACTCGCACTCCTTCCAAGAAGTCGACCCCGACGCACCCCGTAACCCGCTAGCCTCCTCCTAGCCTGATGATCCAATCGCGGATCCCAACACCTCCTCCAATATCTGGAGGAGGTGTTCTGCTTCCTGGGATAAAAATGTCGACAAGTGTAAGCATTTCTGTTATAATCAAGTAAATATTAGTCGACAGCCCCGTATCGGGCTGTTTTATTTGTGAGCCCATCCATGCAAGACCCAACCAAGATCCGAAACATCGCCATTATCGCCCACGTTGACCACGGCAAGACCACCCTTGTCGACGGCCTCTTAAAGCAATCCAAGACCTTCCGTGACAACGCCGCCGAAATGACCCAAGACCTCATTATGGATTCGGGTGAGTTAGAGCATGAGCGCGGTATTACCATTACCGCCAAAACCACTGCCGTCGAGTACAACGGCTACAAAATCAACATTATCGATACCCCAGGCCACGCCGACTTTTCCGGCGAGGTCGAACGTACCCTGGGTATGGCCAATGGCTGCCTGCTTATCGTCGACGCGCAAGAAGGCCCAATGCCACAAACTAAGTTTGTGCTTTCTAAAGCCCTGCAAATGGGCCTCAAACCAGTGGTTATTATCAACAAAATTGATAAGCGCGACGGCCGCCCTACAGAAGTAATCGACGAAATCGGCAACCTGTTTTTAGAGCTGGCAACCCACGACCACCACCTCGAATTCCCCGTCTACTACGCCATCGGCCGCGAAGGCAAGGCTTGGAAGGAGCTGCCAGTCGACGCAACCAACGCACCCGGCGACCTTACCCCCATCTTCGAAGCTATCATCGAGCACATCCCAGCTCCGGCCGGCGACCCGACAGCGCCTTTCCAAATGCGCGTCACTTCCCTGGGCTGGGACTCGTACCAAGGCAAATACGCCATCGGCCGCATCGAGCGCGGCAGCATTTCGAGTCAATCGAACGTCGCCGTCATTCTCAAAGATGGCAGCGTAGTCCGCTCACGCGTTGAAAAAATCTTCATGAGCCAAGGCCTAGGCCGCATCGAAGTTGCCACAGCTGGTACTGGCGATATTGTCTGGCTGACCGGTATCAAAGAATCCAATATCGGACAAACTATTACTGATCCAAATACGCCTGAAGCCCTCCCCTTCCTCGAAGTCGAGCCCCCTACCTTGTCCATCGCCGTCGGCCCCAATACCTCCCCCCTCGCCGGCCGCGAAGGTGAATTCACCACTAGCCGCCAGATTGACGCTCGTTTAGTCAAGGAGCTGGAAACCAATATTAGCCTCAAAGTCGAAAACAAAGACGCCGGCTTTATCGTCTCCGGACGTGGCGAGCTGCACCTCTCGGTCTTAATTGAAACAATGCGCCGCGAAGGCTTCGAACTCGAAGTTGGCCGTCCTCAGGTTGTCACCAAAGAAGTTGGTGGCAAGACTATGGAGCCGATCGAAGAGCTCATTATCGAGGTTCCGGAAGAGCATGCCGGTGCCGTCACCAGCGAGCTGGGCCGCCGCCGTGCCAACCTAATAAACATGCAACCCAATAGCAAAGGCATGACCGAACTGAGTTTCAGTCTGCCGACGCGTGCCATGCTTGGTCTACGCAATACTCTTCTAACTGCCACCAAGGGTACTGTCATTATGAACAGTCTAGTCACCGGCTACGAACCTCAAGGCACCGCGCTACAGCAGCTACGCAACGGCGTACTCATCTCCGCCGAATCAGGCGTGACTACCACCTATGCCCTCCAAACTGTTGAAGAGCGCGGTACTGCCTTCGTCGGACCAGGCGCCAAAGTCTATGCCGGCATGGTCATCGGTCTCAACCGCCGCGGTGATGATATGGAAATTAACGTCTGTAAGGAAAAGAAACTCACTAATGTCCGTTCCAGTTCGACCGACATGAGCGTCCAGCTAACTC
This sequence comes from bacterium, assembly GCA_043767845.1. Lineage (GTDB taxonomy): Bacteria > Patescibacteriota > Saccharimonadia > UBA4664 > JBBRNT01 > JAYUFZ01. The sequence goes on from JAYUFZ010000001.1 coordinate 4,603, forward strand.
CTTTCACCGAGCTGACCCTGGAAGAAGCCTTGGACTTCATCGAAAATGATGAGCTACTTGAGGTAACCCCTAAGTCGATCCGCTTGCGTAAGCGCTACCTCGACCCGACCCAGCGCAAACGCCAAAACAAGAACTAATTAAAATGAGCCCCGCGGGGCTCATTTTAATTCTGAAAGGACCTAGGCCTGCATCTCACTGAGTCGCAATATAACAATTAGAACAGATAGCAAGATTCCAATAATCCCCGTAACAATCCCGGCAATAGCTGTTCCATTGTGGCCCACCCGATAGCCGCGGATGCCGGTGACAAGGCCAGTGATCCCCAGTACGAGCCCGCCTAAGGGAAAGAAGACAGCTACCGGCATTGAGCATATGCCCGTAATGAGCGGTAGCCAAGCAGCCTTGCCCTTCGCCAGCAGCGGGGCGTTCTCCGGTACGATGACCGGTGCAGCCATTGCTGGTTGCTGCGGCATAACGACAGGTGCGGGCGGAGGTGCGGCCAGAACGGCTGCTGGCGGCACTCCTCCAGGAGTTGCCGCTAATACAACTGTAGGCGCGATAACAGTTGCGGCAGAGGCAGCCGGAACTACTGTTCCACAATTACCACAAAACCTTGCCCCGGCTTCTAACTCTAAACCGCATTTCTGACACTTCATTCCCTACCCTTTTTTGAAATTTTAGTTGTTATGATCATAGCCTAGTCAGCACGCTCGATCAATCAAGTCTTGGCACCACAGGATGGACAGTACATGTCGTGCTTCGGGTTGGGTTTGCCGCAGTTGGGGCAGTAATTATTGGCGCCAACCGCGCTCAGCCCGTAGGTGGCGTCGAGTTCTTTGGAGCGTTGCCAAAAAACGAATAGCGCGATGTTGAGCGCTAAGGTAATTAGTAGACCAAGCAAAATCAGAATCGAGGCACTACTAACCGCAAAGTCGTATACGCCGTGAATGAGCATCAGAGAAATAAGAGCGACCATTGCTCTCCCCCAGGGTGATTTACCAGCGAGCTTAGCCCGTATTAGATAGTAGCCAGCGATACCCGAGCTGGCTCCGTGGAAGAACATAAGTACAACTATTCTAAACAGGCCAGCCTGGCTGCCGTCGCCGATCAGGTAGCTAATGTTCTCGAACAGGCCGAAGGCCAGACCACTGATACCAAAATAAAGAATGCCATCGGTCACTTCATTGAAATATGCCCGGCGATAGATGTGTGCGGCCAGCGGACCAAACTTACAAAGTTCCTCAATAATCCCGACCAATAGGAAGCCCCAAAAAGCCTTTCCAGAAATGCTATTGGTAGTAAGCCAGGCATGAGGGATGAACCAGCTCTCTGCCATAACCGCTAAGATAATTGCGAGAAAGCCATAGCCAAAAGCGCCGAACAGTGCGCCGGCCGGCTCTTTCGAGCCGCGATCACTTTTGATAAAAAACCAGATGAGCCCGAAGGTCATTGCAAAAAATAGGGCGAGGACGATCAGGCTAAGCATAGTAATATGATGCCCAGGTTCTTAGCCAAGGTCAAGCAATTTCTGGTAGCTACTTCATAATTGATGCGCCGGTCTGTTATACTAGCACCATGATAATTCAACAGATATTTATTGGCCTACTGATAATTGGAATTGGCGTCTTAATGCTTAAGTTCAACTTCCAATTGGTCGGACTCATTGGCCACCTGCCCTCGGTAGAATCGCGGATGGGTAGCGGTAGCACCTACACTTTCTTCCAACTTATTGCAATCCTGCTGGTGCTATTCGGTATATTGTGGGCAACCGGTCTAGGTACTGTTGTGCTTACATTCCTACTCTCGCCACTCATCAAAATGTTTAGCTACGGGACCAAGGGCTAGGCTCAGCAAAATAAATACGGCTTCCCACTTTGTGAGAAACCGTTGTGCTGCTAGCTGGCTAGCGCCTCTTGGGCTTGTGGTATAGGAGCGGCCTGCCTGGTCTGCTGGGCTGTGGCCAACGCAAGACCACGCTCTACTGCTTCTTGGTGTACGACGTGGAAAGGCTTGTAGGCGCCAAGGGCGGCGATCTGAGACCTGAGCCATGCTGAGTCAACGACGCCTGCCAATTCAGCCGCCAACTTCTTAGCATCTTTCTCAGGCAGAGTCGAGATCACCCCGCAACCCGCGCAAGCGCGTGCTATGCTGATCAGGGTAGAAAGCTCATGGACGATCTGCGGCGGTACCTTGTCGAGATCCTGCTCACGGGCGATAACACGCTTGGAGGTAGTCTCCTCCAAGCCTTCCGGACAAACTGGGCATTTGAGTCGATAGTCGACAACGACTGCCGGTCGACCCCACTGCGGCGGCTTGTCTTCGAAGACCACACGCGCTATGACACACTTGAGGTGCATACTTGTCCTTTCAAAGGGCGAAAGAAGCCTTTGCTGGCTCCGCTGGAGGTTATCCCCCGGCGCAACCTACAAAAAAACCGCCCCACTGGGGCGGTTACTTAGGCGTAATTAATGGTGAGTGGTGGAGTAATCATTTGTATCAGATTATTACATGGCGCCCCGGGTGTCAACGCTTTTTAGACACTTTAATTTTCGGCACTAAAAGACCACTCTTTCGAGTGGTCTTTTAGGTTCAAAACCTAAGTAGTGCAGTGCAAACAGAGTAAAGGTGACTTAGAGTAAACTCTAAGCTGATCGACCTGGTAATTTCGCAGCTGAGTTAGAGAGCACGACACTTGCGTGTCAGCTCGATCTAGCGCTCAATCTGGCCGTTGGTCAAGCCAACGGTACACCTTGCGGTGTAAAAATCCCTAGAAAGGAGGTGATCCATCCGCACCTTCCGATACGGATACCTTGTTACGACTTCACCCCAATTA
>JAYUFZ010000002.1:0-6680 GCA_043767845.1 bacterium
AGCTACTGCTGGTCCAAACGGAGCTGGTGCCAACTGTGCAGCCACACCCTGTGGATCGTACTACCTGCAAGGACATCTGGAGAATACGACGGATTCACAGAAAAAAGCCGGTACTACCGACACATACGAAGTTACAGGCGTCAACTAAGAGCCTACTTTCTAAAAAATCCCTGCTCCGGCATCCGCCGGAGGCGGGGATTTTTTAGTTCAGGCTATTCACCTGGCATTTAGCTTATGCTTTGGTTATAATGGTGCTAGTCAAAGAAGGTGAGTCTTGCGCGTTCCACTGGTCTATCATAAAGGTCCCCTATTCGGTTTCGACGTCGGAAGCCGGACGGTTAAGGTTGCGCAGATTACCCAGAAAGGCAAGAAGGCAACAGTCACGGGCTACGGCTATGTGAACTTCCCGGCCGACACCATCATTGAGGGTATAATAGCCGAGCCAGAGGTGCTGGCCAAAGCCGTACGTCCCCTATTCCTACCCAAAACTGAGCACCACATTAGTGCCCGCAAAGTTGCCTGCTCACTACCCGTAGGCAAAGTCTTTATTCGGACCATCACCCTGCCCATCATGTCGACTGCCGACCTCGACCAGGCCGTAAAACTTGAAGCCGAGCAATACGTGCCGATACCTATTGGCGACCTGTACCTGGACTACGAGATTATCGAGCAAATACCGGCCGCTGAAGGCAAGGAGCCACTGCAAAACATCCTGATGGTGGCAGCACCGAAGGCTATTGTGAATTCCTATATCCAGCTGTTCGACATACTCGGTCTCGAAGTCGACTCCATCGAAGCCAGCCTGGCCTCGAGTACCCGTGCCATGCTCTTTGGTATGAAAACCGACCAAGCGACGCTCATCATCGATTTCGGCTCGCGCTCGGCCGATCTGACCATATTCGACCGTGTCATCCGGCTGACTGGCACAGTCGGCATTGGTGGCGACGACCTAACCGCCACCCTCAGTAAAGTGCTTGGCATTAGCACTGACCAGGCCAAAGAGATTAAGTATAAATTTGGCGTTGGGCCGAGCGGCTTGCAGCCTAAAATTGTAGCCGCCATCGACTCCCAGCTCCGCCAGATCACCTCCGAAATGCGCAAAGCAATTAAGTATTATCAGGATCGCAATGGAACCGGCCAGAAGGTCACTCAGGTGATCCTCTCCGGCGGTAGTGCCAGTATGCCTGGTATGGTAGAGTACCTCAAAACCCAGCTCAGCCTACCGATTATCATTGGTGATCCCTGGGCCAGCCTCGAAACCAAGCATAGTGGCAAGCCACCAACGCTTGAGGCCCCAATGTATACCACGGCTATTGGACTGGCCTTGCGGGAGGTGAGCAATGATTAATTTACTCCCACCAGATTTAAAGAATCAGATCGGCTTTTCCAAGCGCAATGCCAAACTCCAGGTCTATGTCTGGCTACTGGGGTTGAGCGTTTTGGTCTGCGGGGGCTTGTTTGGCTATAGCTACTATCACGCCCACCAGGCGCTACTTGCAGCCCAAAAAGATATAGCCGCAAAGCAGCAGCAGATCGATACTTACAAAGACATTGAGGCCAAGGCCAAGGCAATCAATGAGCGGGTCACGGCTATAAAAAGCATTTCCGCTAGCCAATCGCACTTCTCATTGCTGCTGGCCGAGCTAGCCCGCTACACTCCCAGAACAGTAATCATCCAGGCCTTGACACTTACTGGCGACGACAAAAAATCGGTGCGCATCCAAGCGACAGCCGACAGCAAGGCCTCGATCGCCAGCTTCCGCGACGCGCTCGAGACAGCGCCACGAATTTCTGGAGCCGATATCGAGAACATTAGCTATAATGACACTGAAAAGACCTACTCGACCAGCATCGCCATAGGCTTCAAACCGGGACAAGCCAAATGAAACCCAAAATTCTTTTCTACATCTTAAGCGTTTTACTGGTCATAATTGTCGGCTGCGGAGCAGCTGGCATTTACTACCTGCGCACGGTGGTAGCTCGGGAGACAACCGCCTTGCGCGAGACTCAAGCGGCCATCATCGTCAACAATGAGCACGTTGACCAACTGCAACAGCTCAAAAAGCAGTACTTGGCGCTGCTGCCAAAATTTGCCAGCCTCGAGCTAGCCCTACCACGTGCCAAGAAGCAATCAGAGATCGTCCTGCAACTCCAGAAATTAGCCAGTGATGTTGGCATGAGCATTCCGAATATTAGCTTCAATAGTATTTCGGGGAATGGCTTGCCGAGTTCTACTAGCCAAACCGTGACCGCTGGGGACGCTGTTGCCCTGCCCATTTCTTTCCAAACCCAAGGTACCTATGACCAATTCCAGCGCTTTCTCACCAGCCTCGAGACACTCAACCGCTACACCAACGTTACCTCTATAGGTATTGCCAGAACAAAGACCGGCAATACCTACACCATCCAACTTAATGTCTTTATAAAGCCATAACTATGAATATGAAACTCGAACTCAACGCCGCAATGTTTCGTAAAATGCTTGGAGGAGCAGCTAAGTTCTTGCCATTTTTATCGATAGTAATCATGACTCTGGCTATAGGCTACTCGGCTTACAACTTAAGCCAGGTATTAAGTATCGCGCCGACCGAACAAGATGTGACGGCCCAACGCCAAAAGCTAGCAGCCACCAAGATTAAATTTGACGTCAAGACAATCGATAGTGTCAGCAGCCTAGTACAGGTAGAAGTACCAATCGACCTGACAAACGTCGGCAAAGCCGATCCTTTCGCGCCGTAATCGGAGCCTGCTTACTATTTACCTGGTCGCCTAAGACTTAGGATTCTCGCAGTATTCGCGGTGGATCTGATTAATAAAGGAGGCGATACCGGTTGGGTCGGGTGCTTGATGGAATATGAAGCTTTCTTGCTCGCCTGCCGTCTCGACGATAACATCGCCATAATTAAAAATTGTTGCCCAGAAGCCAGTGCGGTGCCCACTGACGTCTTGCACATCGTCCAGGTTGAGCTTGGCAACTTTGCGGCCGAATAGCCCGAATTGCTCGATTTGACAAAGGTTTTGATTGGTCAGGACAATGCGATTTTGCCGAAATATAAATAAAGCCACAAGCCCAATAATGGCCATCAGAGCGGCGATGACCATCAAGACGACCGACAGCAGGCCAACACTCACAAAGCTCGGCAGGCTATCGCTGAAGCGCCCTAGTAAGTAGAAGCCCACCAGGTCGGCGAGCATAACTAAAATGACTGCCACGATCACTGGGAAGATATTGATCGGGTGACGGTGAATGACACGAATAACATGTTCTTCCGGGTTCAGGCTAAATTCGCTAATTCCGGAGGCTGTTGGACTGCTCATATGCTTTAATATAGCTTGCCTCAGCCGATAATACCAGCCCCGTAAGCTGGCGGCTGGTTCGGTCGGCGGCGCTGGCGGCTTGGTCGAGCCGATTCTGCACTCCAATGGTCACTCCCGCGCCGGCTATTGCCTGGAGTGGTAGCTCGGATTGCGACAAACGACAGCAGAGTGCCACCCGACCCTGAAAATCGAGCCTGGTTGCGGCCTGTCCGGGGACCCGGCTGATAGCAACAGAGTCTGGAAAATCCACATCTATCCGCGATACCATCCTTTCTTGACTTCGACTATAGCTCAGCCGCTTTAAACGGCCGACACGGGAGGTGTTTATGGCCGTCGGCCGCGAACTTGCAGTTGTCGTGGGTTGGCTTTGGCGCAACGTGCCTGGACGGCCGAGGTCAAGTTTTTTGTTTGTAGTGACGGTCGCGAACAGCGGGTCCGGCATCCAGCCTCCGACGGCGCTGTGCAAATCGAAGCTTGCCTGATGACCTCTAATCCTAAGACTTTCTTCAACCAACCTCAAGCCGGCCAGGTCGAGCCTGACCAATGGTTGATCATCATCAAAGAAAATTAGTTCCGGCGAGTGCCAGATGGTGTGACGCCTCATAAGCTAGCCCTCCAGTGGCAGCTGGGCGTCACTTAGGGCGACTGGCGGCTTGACCCCAAGATGGACGTAAGCCTTACGGGTCACCTTACGGCCCCGTGGCGTGCGCTCCAGAAGCCCCAGCTGCATCAGGTAGGGTTCATAGACATCTTCGATGGTGGCCTTCTCCTCGGAGCAGATGGCGGCTAGGGTCTCGACCCCCACCGGGCCACCGGCGTAGTGCTCGATGATAGCCGAGAGTAAGCGGCGGTCGGCCGAGTCCAACCCAAGGGCATCAATCTCGAGCATGTCCAGCGAACTTTGGGCTAGACCAAGGTCGATACTGCCTTCGCCGTGCACCTGGGCATAGTCACGCACCCGTTTCAAAAGCCGATTGGCGATACGTGGCGTCAGCCGAGAGCGGATAGCCACCTCTTTGGCCGCATCAGGGGTCATAGCCACGCCAAGGATACGTGCCGAGCGGACCAGGATTTGGATCATTTCTTCGGGGGTGTAGTATTCGAGGCGATGAACATGACCAAACCTGTCGCGAAACGGTGCCGAAAGGGTACCGGCTCGGGTGGTAGCGCCAATAATCGTGAACTTTGGCAGGTCAAGACGAATCGACTTGGCCGAGGGGCCTTTGCCAAGCATAATGTCGAGCCCGAAGTCTTCCATAGCCGGGTAAAGCACTTCTTCTACTGTTTTGGGCAAGCGATGGATTTCGTCTATAAACAGGATGTCGCCCTCGGCCAGATTGGTAAGGATTGAGGCTAAGTCCCCGGCCCGCTCGATGGCCGGACCTGAGGTGGTACGGATTTGGGCGCCCATAGCTGTAGCGATAACCCCGGCCAGCGTAGTCTTACCCAGCCCCGGCGGCCCATAAAGGAGCACATGGTCGACCGACTCGCCGCGCTTTTTGGCGGCCGTAATGGCCAGCAGCAGGTTGTCCTTGATAGCTCGCTGTCCAATGTATTCGCTAAAAGCTTTTGGCCGCAGCGTCTCTTCGATCTGCAGCTCTTCGATATTTTCGGGCGTGCTTTCGACAGCCGTTACTCGCTCAATCATTTGCCTACCACTTTCAGTGCCGCCTTAATGCGGTCGGCCTCGCCAGTGACGCCTTCGGGGATGGCTGCCACCGCGTCCTGGGCTTGGGCGGAGTTGTAGCCAAGGCTTATGAGGGCCTGATAGACATTGTCACCGGAGCTAACTGGAGAACCAACAACATCCTTAATCTTACCGCGCAGCTCTATGACGATCCGCTCAGCCGTCTTCTTGCCCACACCGCTCACCCCACGTAGTAGGTCCGGGTCCCCAGCCACAATCGCTTGCTTGAGCCGAGAAATACTGGTGGCCGAGAGGACGGCCATGGCCACCTTAGGGCCAATGCCGGAGATACCAACCAGTTGCATAAAGAGCTGCTTGGCCTCTAGTTCACCAAAGCCATAGAGCACATGCAGGTCTTCGCGGATGTGGTCATAAATGTAAAAGCTCGCCGTGCTCCCCTGTCTCGTGCCGCCCCAGTCGTCGACAGGCACAAACACCTCGTAGCCAATCCCAGCGATCTCTAGGATCAGCGAGTCAGGCAACTTCTCACTAATTGTGCCAGTCAGTTTAGCAATCATAGTCCTATTATACCTGAATAATCAGGCTGCCTAGAATTTGCGGCGAGAAGAGACTAGCGCTGGGTGCGGTAGACGCTGCGGTCGTTGTGTAATTCGTCGTAAATTCCCAGCATCCGGGCGCCGAAATCACCATAGTTGAACTCTTTTGCTCGCTCACGGCCGAGTTCAATATATTTTTGACTCAATTTTTTATCAGTCAAAAAGGCGTACATTTTCTCAGCCACGACACTTGCCCCAAAGGCGTTTACTAAAATGGCGGCCCCGGCGGCTATTTCGCTGTGGGCTGGAATATCGGAAACAATGACTGGGCAGCCGGCAACCATGCCTTCCACCAGCGGTAGACCAAAACCCTCTTGGAGCGAAAGTGAGACAAGAATACTGGCCCCATGGTAAAGGGCATTTAATTCAAGCTCATTGACCGATCCAATGAATTTTACGCGCTTTGCGATAGCCGGGTCTACCGCAATGCTCTCCAGTTCTCGGGCGGCGTAGTAGATGTAGTTGTTGGTCGTGGTATTTCGCTTGCGGGTACCGACTATTACCAGATCAACATCGAGACGATATTTCTCCATCATGGCAACATAGGCCTGAATGAGCGTGGCGACGTTCTTGTGGCGCTTCAGACCGCCGGTGTGCAAAATGTACTTCTTACTAATCTTGTAGGACTTGAGAACGCCGGCGATCTCAGCGCCAGAGGGTACTGTGCTATACAACGGGTTTACCGGCTCACGCACAACTTCGATGTATTCCGGCTTGAGGTTATATATAGGCATAATCTGCGATTTTGAGGCCTCTGAAACAGTAATAATTTTATTGGCACCGCGGGCGGCCATCCGCGAGAGGTTGGTATAGGTGCGGTAGACCCAGTCGCTGCGTTGGAAATCAAAAAACCACGGTATAGCGTCATGAATGGTCACCAGTGATTTACCGCGCAAACGAGCCGGGAGCGATTGGTAGGGGGCGTGGAAGACATCTACCTTATACTGCTTAGCCAGCCGTGAGAGTGTATAGCGCTCCCACATGAACCGTTCGGTATAGGTGTTTGAAAAGTCGCCTTTCGGATGGGTGATCACAAATTTAAAGTTCTCCGGCAGAGGCACGCTCAGCCGGATATCTGGCAGCAAGTATGGGACGTAGATATAGTAGTGGTTATTGTT
>JAYUFZ010000003.1:0-16811 GCA_043767845.1 bacterium
CCAAGTAGCAGCTCCAACTCAGCTCGGTGGTAGTAGTGGTCCTATACCTATCCCACAGCTACAACAAAACCAAGTGCCAGTGCAGGTGGCGAGACCAACCCCGGTATCAATTAGCGAAGCGGTATTTAACACGCCCCCAGCGACTCAGCTGGCTACACCCAGTCAGGTTATCAATCAAAGCCCTGCGGCCGCCCAGGCGCTGCGTAGTCAGCCACTACCACAACTAACACCGCTTATGCCTAAACTCGCGCCCACAACACTCGCAGAAGCTTCACAGGCCAATACTCCGCAGACACCGGTCAGGCCACCGGCTCCTATGCAGCCTCACCTAAATAGCCAACCTCAGTCTGTCCGCCAAAATAGCCAGCCCGTAATGAGAAGCGAACAGCCGGCTATAGCTCCGCAACCGCAACCAATGTCGAACTCGACACTCGTCCAATCTTCTGCTCCTATAATGGCTCCTACCCAAGCTCCTGTTCTAGCTCACGTTCCAGCCCATGCTTTAGCTCCAATCTCAAGGCCACAGCCAGTTCCCGGGCCGCCACTTCATCCTGCCGCCGCCCCACAACAGCCACCCAAGCCAGTAGAGGCCAAAGCTGACCCAAAACCACCAGAACCACAAAAAGTTGAGGCGCCAGCAAAAGTCCAAGCCGAAGTTGAGGCCTTGATATCAGCGAATCCGACGCCTGCCCACGCATCTCACGCCAGCGAGCCCAAGCCGCTCAAACCAGAGGCTCTTGAGCCACTCAAAATTATCGAACCAGCACCGCAAGCGATCGAGCTCAAGGCAGTTGAGACGGCTCCATCGCTGGGGCCGGCTCACGGTAGTGCCGCTCCGCAGGCCGATAAACCGAGCATTGAGCCTCATCCTGGTGAGCACATACATGCTCCTTCGGATGAAGCGAAAAAGTCCCACCATGACCAAACAGCTAAGAAACTTGATGACAGAACGGCTCACGACAAGCACAAGCCAGCTGAGTCTGAAAAGCTGGAAATAGAGATTGTGCCACCCGGCCCAGAAGAGATCAAGCCAGCCATTCAGCATACCGCCATGTCAGACGACCTTGTTGCTGAGGATGAAGCAGCTGAAGAAGAATCGATCGCTACTAATATCGTCTACCCCGACCCAGCCCAGCCCGGCGGCAGTATGACCTACCCGCAAGCCGGTCGTAGCCTGCCCGATCTTGGTGTGGTTAAGCGGCCCGAGGAAGACTTAGAGGCTATCAAGGCTAAGCTCAAGCCAGGTGAAATATATGTGGCAGCCGATGGCAGTGTTTTGCAAGGCTAAGTCCCCAGGCTTGTAAAAAGTATTCGATCGTAACGCATCAAAAAAGCTCCCGACAGAGGAGCTTTTTTGATGCGCTTGAGTGGGGTCAGTCGCGGACTTTCCGGAAAGCCTTCCATACAAGTTCAATAGCCCCGCCAAGTATACCGCCAACAATGATAGCAATAATGAATTGTGAGCCGGGCAGGTAATAGCCATACTGCTTGGCGCTTAGGTACAGGGCAGCACCAACGATAAAAGCCGTGGTAGTCGCCCCAAGCGTTACCGATGGTCGAAAGACTGTCACGCTGGCTACATCGCTGATCTTTTCGACGGCCGGAGTATGGATAAACTTACTGAAGCTGCGGGTAAGAACCGGCATGTGGCGATGGAGGGTCTGCATTGTGTAGGAATAGGAGACTTCCTTATCGATTTTATTGGCCCGGTGTTGCTGTCTAGGCTTCTCGGCTTCTTTGGACTCGGCTTGGGGAGCTTGCTCGATCTTCTGGCGGGCTAGCTCGAGCTTTTCGCTCTGTGTTTCGGTCTTTTCAGGTGTTAGTTCAGGCGTCTTAATCTGTTCGCCGGCGACTTCAAGGAGTTCCTGGGCATTCTCAACCGATGTTAGACGCTCATTGCTCTGTGGTTGGTGCTCAGCTGACATTAGGAGGCTCCTGGGTGGTAATTAGCGCTCAAGGTTTTGACTTCGGTAATCAACTGGCGATTGCGGAGGTAGAAGTAGATGGTCATGGCAACGAAAGCCAGGGTGAAGAATAACGAGCTTCCGCCGCCAGTGGCCGGCAGCTTGGCTGCGGCTGTTTCAATTTCTTTGGGCGTTGGTACAGTGAGCTTGGTTGTGACGCTACAGTTGGCTGGCACGGTTGTAGTCGAGCCGACTGGCACTGGATTGCAATAGCTGTTGGTAAGCGTCAGGTCGAAAGAGTTTGGATCGGATTGTGAGCGGGCAGTAGCGGGTATCGGATTCTTTACTCGAACGCTGAAGGTATTACTAACGAGCTTTCCTGAGGCAATGGTAACTTTCGGCCAGACCAACGCTTTGCTACTGTCTAATGTGGCGCCACCGGTATTTTCCAGAGCAGCATATTCGAGTATGTCGTGAATATCCTCTTTGACTATAAAGTCTTTCTCGTCGGCGCCACCGGTGTTCGTGGTGGTTAGCGAGTAGGTCATAAGTTCACCAGCGCTGGCCACGGCGTTATTGGCGTCGCGAGTTGTGCCACCCGCATTAGTAATAGCTGCCTTCTTGGTGCGATCGAGCTTCGATGACGGTGGGGTAGTTGCGGAGATCTTGAGGCTGCAATCGGTGCCAGAAACTACCTTGCTGTCATCGCCGACCGAATAGCTGGCGGTGTAGGAAGCTACTCTAGAGTAGGTGTGTTTGAGTGGGAATACGGGGTTTTCTTGGGTCGATCCGTCGCCGAATATCAGAGTCCGCTTGGTGACTGTGCCACTAGTAGCTGTGGCGATGCCTTCGGTAAAAGTAACAGTCAGGGGCGCCGGTCCGGAGGTGCCAGTGGCTTTCAAACTGACGCAGACAAAGCTAGAGGCTGGTGGTAGGCAGTTTGGTGGCGTGCCGGTGTAACCGGTTGGGCAGACGTTGGGCGTGGTGGCCTGGATGGTGACAGAGCAATTGGTACTACTAGTGACGGTTTGGGCGTCGCCGATAGATAAGAAGGCGGTGTAAGTTCCGGCAGTGGCGTAAGTATGCGAGGCGCTCAGTCCACTGGCGATCGGGCTACCGTCGCCAAAGTTGATAATGCGGGTGGTGATGGTGGTGTTTTGGGCGTACTCTTGGCCGACAAAATTGACCGCCAGTGGAATATTACCTTTGACTGTTTGAGAACCATTGCCGCGTAGTGAGGTACAACCCAGTACAGGGACTGGAGTCGGGATGGGAGTGGGGACTGGGGTTGGCGGGGGCGTGGCGACTGGTACATTGCAGGCGCCAATACCTTGGCTGGTGATGCCAGTGCCAGTTATTTGGGCATAGAAGCCCTCGGTACCAGTGGCTGCTTGACTCGTAATTGATTGGAGGAAGTTACCATTCGAATCTGTGGTGGCCGAGGTATCGCCGTAGTGATTTCCACCAAGGCTAGTGAAGAAGATGTCGACACGCTCATTGTTATGGCCGGCCCAGCGACCGCGGACCTCGCGGCAGTCGACTGATATGTAGCTCTCGCCGACGGGATTGGCTGGGCGGGTAGGTGGTAGCGTGGGCGGGACTGTCGGGGCAACGCTGGGCACGACTGTAGGGCCGGCAACTTGTTCGAGCGCTAGATTCCCACAAGTAACCAAGATAGCGAATTGCTTACCGTTGGCGAAATGCCCAACATAGGCGTGGGCGTTGGCGGTGATGGCCACTGAGCTCAGTGGCCGGTAGTAGAAGTCCGTGCCGCCAAACTTCACGTGGGTGCTCGCGACAATTTCCTGACGGCCGAAAGAGTACATATTGGAATTTTGGGCGGGGATATAGGTAAGCGTGGTGGAGCGAATGAGTGCGTCGGTTACGCCGTAAGCGCTGAATAAAGCCCGCAGGTCGGGGTCACGGTTGAGGTTGCTGATAATGTCTTCCTGGCTGGTGACGCCGTCGGCAATAAGGTTATTACCGCCGTTTGCCCGGGAGATTGTAGGTGGCAAGGCGACGGCGGCGATTTGAAACACAAAAACGCCAATGGCCATGATGGCGGAAAGTTGGCGGGTCAGGTTCTCTCGGCTCAGGCGCCGGGAGTAGTAAGCCATCTGGCTAAGAATACCCGGGCTAAAGCTCAAATTGCTAACTAATTTTTTGAACATCACTATTATTAAACCACTTATGGTTCTAGCTAGCAATTGGTGATTGCCTATTTCTCGGTTTAGGACTAGTATAATGTGGTTTTGAATCGACCCTTCCTTGCAACTTGAAAGCAGGTTCAGCTCAATGCCAGAAACCGAAGAAGCGTTTTTAGTGGGGCACCAGTCGTCGTTGGAATGCGATGAGTGCGGCGCGCCATCGCCTGAGGGGTCGCGCCAGGGCTGTGCCCGATGTGGTGGCCAAGGCCAGATCGTACCAGGTGGCACATTTGCTCGTAGGCAGGCTGATCTAGCCAAGATGGCCGCGCAGGCTTTGGCTGCGACCGATGAGAAGCCAGTGGTCGTCCACTTTTTCTCAAACGTCACTTTGCAGAATGCCATCATCGCCTTTAGTGGGAGCAGGGTCTTTGTAACTACTGCCAGCGGTCCGGTCGTGCTTGCCGGTGCTCGTGAGGCTCTGATATCGGGCGGTTGGCCCGCCTTTGTGAGCCTTTGTCGCCTTATTCTGCCTTATGCAGGGGCCGGTAATGCGAGCTAGTGTTCACCTGCCGAACACGCAGCAGGACGCTCAGAAAGCCCGGGTTCTCAGGCTACTCAGCGAGCTCATTGCATCGGCCCGCGACGACGGTAAACTCACTCTTCTTTACACATCCAGTGTTACCAGCCAAGACGCCGAGGTAACCTTTGGGACCAATCGTGTAGTGGTTCGAGCCGGCGAAAGGTTTTTCAAAAATGATCCTGGCTTCAGCGAAATGACCCGCAGCGCCTGGGACCGCTACGCCCACCAGCTTGGCTTGGCCATTAAAGACCCCATCGGGCAATTCGCTGCACTCGGCACTCGGGAAAAGGGAGGCAGCTAGTATGCCCGCTGACCAAGAGTTGGGTGAGGCACACTGGGCCGTCCAAAGGGCGACAAACAACCCTCAAATGCAGCCGACGGGCCACTTCACTGGTCGTTGTGAGCGTTGCGGAAGTAGTGACCTGGAGACTGTCGAGAGCGACATGCTGGCCTACGGCTGCAACACCTGTAAGGCTTTTTACGATGGCAAAGGCCTGGCGCCTCAAATGATCGAAAACGGCACTGGCCGCAACTTTGGCCCAGCCTGGTAACTTGCTCTACTTCTCCGCCCGGACGACTTAGGTCGCCCGGGTTTTTGATAGTCGTATCGCACACTTGATTCTAGTACTGCCTCTTGGCGCGAACCTCGGAACACGCTATACTGGATGTAATGAGTATGTGTATTCTGTGAAGGTTGCCACGCACGCTCCATTTTTATGTTAGTAAGGTAGGGTAAACTCGATGGCTACACAGCAAAAGTACGATGCTGGTCAAATTCAGGTTCTAGAAGGTCTTGATCCAGTCCGTAAGCGACCTGGTATGTATATTGGTGGAACAGGTATTGAGGGCTTGCACCACTTAGTGTGGGAGCTGGTAAACAACTCTATCGATGAGGCTTTGGCCGGGTCGGCCACCAAGGTAGAAGTAGACTTGCACGCCGATGGCCGCGTCACCGTCACCGATGACGGCCGGGGTATCCCAGTCGACAAAATGGCCAAGGGCGGCAAGAGCGCACTGGAGACCGTGTTGACCGTCCTGCACGCCGGCGGTAAGTTCGGCGGCGGGGGATACAAGGTGTCTGGTGGTTTGCATGGTGTTGGTATTAGCGTGGTCAACGCCCTGTCGGCGGAGCTTACAGTACAGGTCAAACGCGATGGCAAACTTTACCAGCAAGAGTATAAAGCCGGCATACCGCAAACCGATGTTAAGGTTGTCGGCACTTCTGAAGGTACTGGTACGATTATCACGTTCTATCCGGATGCCACGATTTTTGAAACTATCGGCTTCGATTATGGAACTATCCTCGACTATCTGCGCCATCAGGCCTACCTGACCAAAGGCATTTATGTGAAAGCCTCGAACGAAGCTACTGGCGAACGCTACAGCTATTATTTTGAAGGTGGTATTAAGTCTTATGTTGAACACCTGAACAAGAACAAAGAGGCAGTCAATGTGCCTCCTTTCTATGTCGAGAAGCAAGTCAAGGAAGCGACTATCGAGATTGCAATGCAATACTGCGACGGTTTTAGCGAGCAGGTCAAAACCTTCGCCAATAATATTCACAACCCCGAAGGCGGCACACACCTTACCGGTTTCCGCACGGCCTTAACGCGTGTTATCAATGACTACGCCCGCAAAAACAGCCTGCTTAAAGACAATGATGAGAACTTGACCGGCGAAGACTGCCGAGAGGGCTTGACAGCTGTTATATCGGTCAAACTTCCTGATCCGCAATTCGAAGGCCAGACCAAGGCTAAGCTGGGCAGTCCTGAGATCCGCGGCTATGTCGACCAAATAGTCGGCGAATGGCTGAGCTATTATTTGGAAGAAAATCCCAACGAAGCCAAGAAAATTATCGGCAAAGCCACGCTTTCGGCCCGTGCCCGTCTAGCCGCCCGCGCTGCCCGTGACACAGTTATCCGCAAGGGCGCACTCGATGGTTTAACGCTCCCAGGCAAGCTAGCTGACTGCCGCTCTAAGAAGCCCGAAGAGTCGGAATTATTCATCGTCGAAGGTGACTCGGCCGGTGGCTCGGCCGTCGGTGGCCGCGATAGCCACTACCAGGCCATCCTGCCGCTACGTGGCAAGATCTTGAATGTCGAACGGGCCCGGCTGGACAAAATGCTGTCCAATAATGAAGTGAAAAACATTATCATCGCCCTGGGCACTGGTATCGCCGAACAATTTGAGATCGAGAAATTGCGCTACCACAAGGTTATTATTATGACCGATGCCGATGTCGACGGGGCGCATATTTCAACGCTGCTTTTGACCTTCTTCTTCCGCCACATGCCCCAAGTAATCGAAGGTGGCTACCTCTATATCGCTCAGCCGCCGCTCTTCCTGCTCTCGGCCGGGAAGAAAAAATACTACGCCTATAGCGACGACGAGCGTGACGAAATCTTGGAACGGCTGACTACCGAGCGGACCGGAGCCAAGGTCACCAAGGCCGCGGCCGCCGCCGCTTTGATTACCGATCTAGAGACCCAGGAAGCCGGTGAAATGGTCGCAGGGGGAGTGGCTGTGGCCGAGAATGCTGACACTATCGAAGAGTCTGATATTATCGACGACAACGAAAAGAACCGCCTCAAGGCCGCCGGTATCACCAGTATCCAGCGCTACAAAGGGCTTGGCGAAATGAACGCCGAGCAGCTCGAGGAGACGACTATGGACCCCACCAAGCGGGTAATGATTAAAGTGAATGTCGAGGACGCCGAGAAGGCCGACGCTATTTTCAATAAGCTGATGGGCGACGAAGTCCTGTTGCGCAAGAATTTTATTCAAACCCACGCCAAAGCAGTAACTAATTTGGATATTTAGGTAGGATTATGGCAGACGAAACAACCAACGAAATAGTTCCAGAAGAAGTACCAGCGGCGCAGGAAATCGTGATGGGCGAAGGCGAGATCATGGAAAACGGCAGTCGTATTCTGCCACGGACCGTCGAGAACGAAATGGAAAGTCGCTATCTGGACTACGCCATGAGTGTCATCGTAGCCCGCGCTTTGCCGGATGTCCGGGACGGCCTCAAGCCAGTCCATCGCCGTATTCTCTACGTCATGAACTCCATGGGTGTCCGCCACAATGCCAAGCATATGAAGAGCGCCCGTATTATCGGCGAGGTCATGGGTAAGTTCCATCCCCACGGCGACTCGGCTATATACGACTCGATGGTGCGTATGGCCCAAGACTTTGCCTACCGCTACCCATTGGTTGATGGCCAAGGGAACTTCGGTAATGTCGATGGCTACCCAGCCGCCGCTTCGCGCTACACTGAAGCCCGGATGTCCAGGCTAGCCGAAGAAATGCTGTTTGATATCGAAAAAGAAACAGTCGATTTCCGTCCAAATTACGATGGCACCCAGAAAGAGCCTGTAGTATTACCGGCTAAACTGCCAAACTTGTTACTTAACGGACAAGTTGGGATCGCCGTTGGCATGGCCACCAATATTCCGCCACACAACCTGACCGAGCTTATTGATGCAGTCATCTACATTATTGATAATCCAGAAGCGACAGTGGATGATCTGGTTAAAATCGTTAAGGGACCGGATTTTCCAACCGGTGGTACGATCTATGGCCAGGACTCGATACGCACCGCTTACGCCACCGGCCGCGGCAGCATTGTCGTCCGTTCGGTAGCTGAAATTGTCGAGGACAAAAAGGGTAATTTCCAAATCGTTGTTACCGAGATCCCGTATGCCGTCAATAAGTCGACACTTGTTGAAAAGATCGCCGAACTGCACAAAGAGAAGAAGATTATTGGTATTGCCGACTTGCGCGATGAATCCTCCCGCCAGGGTATGCGTATTGTTATTGACCTGAAAAAGGATTCTTATCCGAAGAAAATATTAAATCAGTTGTTCAAAATGACGCCGATGCAGAGCGCCTTCCATGTGAACATGCTGGCGCTCATCGATGGCTTGCAGCCACGCGTCCTGAGCCTCGAGGCCATGCTCCGCGAGTACCTTAAGCATCGCCAGAGCGTTGTCCGACGACGCACCGAGTTCGAACTTCGTAAAGCCAAAGATCGGGCCCACATATTAGAAGGCCTCAAGATTGCTCTGGACCATATCGACGAGGTTATCAAGACCATCCGGGCTAGCCAGACCACCGATGAAGCCCAGGCTAACCTGATCAAGCAATTCAAGTTATCAGTCCTGCAGGCCAAGGCAATTCTAGCCATGCAGCTGCGCACCCTAGCGGGCCTGGAGCGCAAAAAGATTGAAGACGAGTTAGCTGAGCTGATGAAGCTGATTGGTGAACTGGAGAAGATTCTTTCTAGCGAATCAGAAATCTTGCAAGTTATCAAAGAGGAGCTGACCGAGATCAAGACTAAGTACGGCGACAAGCGCCGCACCAAGATCATCTCCAGCGAGCTGGGTAAATTTAGCGAAGAAGAGCTGGTGCCGAATGAGCAAGTGATAGTCACACTCACGACGGGCAACTACATCAAGCGTATCCCATCGAACACTTACAAGTCTCAGGGGCGCGGCGGCAAGGGTATTATGGGGATGACCACCAAGGAAGAGGACATCGTCGAGCACTTAGTCCTGACTCACAACCACGACTTCATGATGTTCTTTACCAATAAAGGCCGTGTTTTCCGCCTCAAGGCCCATGAGATTCCCCAAGCTTCACGTACCGCCAAAGGCCAGCCAATTGTAAATCTTTTACAATTGCAGCCAGAAGAGAAAGTAACCTCGCTTATTAACATTACGGCCGATACTGACGCTAAGTATCTCTTTATGGCGACTAAACTCGGCACTGTGAAGAAAACAAGCCTGCTCGACTATACTAATGTCCGCACCAATGGCTTGATTACGATCAAGCTTGATGATGGTGATGAGCTCAAGTGGGTCAAACTCTCGAACGGCTCAAATGAGATTGTTATGTCTACAGCTCTAGCCCAAGCCATCCGCTTTAAGGAGACTGAAGTCCGGCCCATGGGTCGCGCTACCAGAGGTGTTCGCGGCATTCGTTTACGCAGTGGCGATAGGGTAGTGGGCATGGACGTCGTAATGCCCGGCGCGCAGTTGCTGGTGATTATGGAGAATGGCTATGGTAAGCGAACCATGGTTGAGCAGTTTGCCACCCACGCTCGGGGTGGAGTTGGTATCAAGGCCGGTGTTGTGACGGCCAAGACTGGTCAGACCGTCGAGGTACGGGCGCTCACTGACCTGAACGAAGATGTGGTGATTGTTTCCATGCAAGGCCAACTCATTCGTCTCGCCGTGAAGGGCATCTCACTCATTGGCCGCGCCACACAAGGTGTGCGCATAATGCGGATGAATGACGGGGACAGGGTTGCTTCAATTGCCCTGGTTGGTGAATCGAAGCTTGAAGACGCTATTGCCGATCAGCCAGAGATAAGTCCGGAGTCTTAGCTCTTGATTGTAAATAGTAGAATCGTCAAAAGACCCTGGTAGCTCAGGGTCTTTTGATTGGGTCATACGAAATTGTGCAAAAATACTAATTTATACTTCCAAAACTGATATTGTTTTGTAGGAACAGACAGAGAAAGAGCTTCAAAGTGCTAGTATCGTAGGTGTTAGTCAAACACACGCAGAGCATATACAAGTCTGCGGTGGTTCATATTTTTTTATGAAGTATTGTGAGGGGTTTCAGTGTTCAAGCTTCGTGTCAGTCACATCCTACAAGCATCGGCAGTAGCTACTGTTGCTATGGCACTTTCAGGCGTTGCTTTAGCCTCCGACACAGCTACTGTTGCCTCCGGGGATCAGACGACCCAGTCAAGTAAGAGCCAGTCAGTCAACCTGACGACCTCCGGATCAAGCCAGGTTCAAGTCAATATCACAACCACAGACACGCAGTTGGCTGGCAACGCAGAGTATACCGGTTTGGGTCATACTCAGTCAGACACTGTGGCCGTCAGCTCCGATTCCAAGTCATCTGTCAGCTCTACAGCCAACCCGAGTGATACACGTATCACTAATGCTACAACCGCTCAGCCCACGCTGGCATCGTCACAAGTGACCGATCCTACTACTGCATCTGCTACAGTAATGCCAGCTGAAACACCAGTAAGCCAGTCGCTTACTTCGGTACGGCCAGTCTTTGTCTCGCAAGCACAGATAGTAAGTGCGGCACAAGCCACAATGACAACCGAAGGTCTATCAACTACGGCTGCCCTTGCTAGCACAACCTCCACAGGTAAGAATTCTGACCCAGTTGGCAATAATGATATACCTTCGCTCCCCGGCACTATTGCCCAGCGCCTCGGCACAGTTGTAAGTTCCTACACAGGCGCCTTCACCCTCTCGCCCGTAGCTAGCTCATCCTCGACTTTGCCAGCAATTCTGAGTGCGCTTCTAGCCATTAGCCTCTTGAGTCTTTTAGCCGTAGGCAGTCTTTACCTTGCACGCTTGCACGCCTCTGGATATCAGGGTGCAGGTCGGGGCATCCCTTCTACTTCTTTTGTTGCCGATCAAATGATGAGCTTTACTGGAGCATGGAATGCTCTAGCAAGCTCGTTTTTTAATCGGCTAAACACACAAACAGTTAATCTAATGCTTACATGAAAGGGGGTGACAGAATTATGAAAAAAAATATTGCTAAATTGGCACAGATTGCCGTACTGTCCGGATCGATGACAATCATTAGTCTCGGTACAGCAATGGCAGCCGATTCAGTGAATGTTGGTACTACTGGTCCAAGCTCAATCAATAGTGTCAATGTGAGCGACAGCTACGACTTCGCCCAGATTAATACGAATACGGTGGTCATTACCAATATTAGCTCGCAGTCAGCAATGACCGGCGATGCAAGCGTAAATGGTAACACGAACGCCGGATCAGCGACGACCGGTGCTGCGACCAATAACTCGGTTGTGCAGACGGCCGTTACTATTTCAAATGGCAGCGGACTAGTTCTGCCGGTTGGAGGCAGTAGTGGTGGTCGTGGCAGTGGCGCAGGTTTACCAGGCTCAGGCGTAAGTGCGCCGCTTGCTGGTGGCTCTGGCGCAGGTCAGCTTGCATATGGCGGTATGGGTGGCGGCTTGCTCCCGGTAACCGGACCAAGCGATATAGTAGATGTGTCGGCTATGCGGCAGTTGTACAAACCGATGAGTGAGATCACTCCAGTTGCGGGTCCAATTGTGACTCAGGTAAAGCACATCTCAACGAGCCTATTGCTCGGCGCATTGCTCCTGACGATTATTGGAACGCTCGGAAGTGTTATGTACGCTGGTAAACGATCAGAAAGGGTTTAGAGGGTTTAAGTATGGTTATTTCAAAGAACATGTTGCGCAGCGTTGGAACAATCGCCAGTGTCCTCGCGGTTACGGGCTTATCTGTGGGCAACTTCATCAAGACGGAAGCCAGCAGAAGTAAGCAAGCGATTAAGGCAAACGTACAACTACTAAGTACGGGGAACGCTAGCTCGATGATAAGTGATTTGGCTCCGGACCCAGTAGCAAATATCTTTGTTGATGGTCAGAAAATAGACCTGCCGGCCAATGGAAGCGTGGTCATTCCGGCAGCAGACGGCTCTCAGACCACAGTGAGTCGCGATAGCTCCACGAATCCAGATAGTGACACAACAGTCATGAAGAAAGAGTCGCCGTCGAATTCAGTTTCTGTGTCTGTTACAACCGATGACAGCAGCAAGAACACGACGACAAGTGGTTTTACGAACTTCCAAAGCTCTAGTTTTGGCCAGAGTTCGGGAACAAATAGTAGCTTTATCTATAGTACCAGTGGTGCGGATATAACGACTTCGCACTAGTACGTGCCCGGGAGCGGGCGGGCCTTCGGGCCCGAAACGAGAAACAAGTAATAACAAATTTAAAAAGAAAGGTTTTCATAATGAGAACTTCAATCTTACGCTACGCTGCAATCGCCGTAGCAACAGTCGGTTTTGGAATCGCATCAGCTGCTGCAAGCACTGTTAGCGTCGGCACAACCGGCCCAAGCTCAAGCAACACCGTCAATGATGTTGTAAACAACAATATGTCACGCTTCAACGGCAACACCCTTGGTGTTACCAATGTAGCTGCCCAAGGCTCAGCCACAGGCGGTTCGAATGTTTCAGGCAACACCAATGGTGGCTCAGCTACTACTGGCGCAGCAGGTAACTCTTCATCTACCGGTACTATGGTTGCTGTAAGCAATGCTTCAGCTTCAGCAATGCCTATGTGGGGTTCAGCTGCTGGTGATGTAGCAAACTTGGGTACTACAGGTCCAAGCTCATCAAACAGCATCAACCTGACAACTAACAATAACTCATCGTTAGTTAACACGAACTGCATCCAGCTTTTGAACGAAACTATCCAGAGTGCAAACTCAGGTGACGCAAATGTTTCAGGCAACACCAATGGTGGCTCAGCTACTACTGGTTCAGCTACAAACAACAGCGTTGTTAGTTCAACTGTTACTATCACCAACTAATTCCTTCGGAATTACTAGAAGTAACGACTAGCAACTGCTATGATGAGGGGTGAAAACCCTTCGTCAGCAATTATCCGAAACCCTCATTATTCTCACACCATTTACAAAGTACGATTTACGGGGAATCACAAATGACATATCTCACAGAAAGTAAGTTCAAGAAGTACGCCGCGTCCTTTATGGCAAGCCTACTCATAGCCGTGCAACTATCAACAGTAGCTATGGCTGTTGATACGCCACCCGACACTACTCCCCCTCAGGCTTCTGAGAATACCCAAGATAGCAGTTCCCCGGCTGCTACCAACGCGCCAGTCGCAAGTCCGACGCCGACACCAACCCCGACTGTGGGCGCTGATCCAGCAAAAGTTGGACCACAAGGTACTGTTGGAGCTGACCCAGACAAGATCGGCCCCCAGGGCACTGTCGGAGCCAATCCGGACAAAACCGGTACTCAGGGTAGTGTTGGCGCCGACCAAACTAATGTCGGGCCCGGCTCAACTCCACCCGTTGTTGACCCACCTGCTGCTCCAGATCCAGTAACCGGCCCCGCTCAGCCTACTGGCGCTGCACCAGACTGGGTGTTTAACACCCAGATAGGCAAGTGGCAAGAAGCCGACAAAGCCAGTTTCACTTGGGACCCCAAGACCGGCTACTGGCTTTCGCCCAAATATGTGTATGATACCCGCATGGGTTGGTATAAGGTTGTCGCTCCTCTTAAGGTAGGGGAGACAAAGCCAAGTTACTACGTCACCGCTCCGCGTGTTATTTCGACACCGATAGGCGACTTTATTGAGGGCTCGCCCGAGTACGAGCTAGCCAAGGCAATGGGCATTATCGTTGACCCGGCCATTGCAAACAGCGGCCCTAACTCCTCGAACGACGCCACTGTCAACAACTCGACCAACGCTTTGGTTGATTTCACAAATATTGTTCGGCTGGCAAATATCCTGCACTCGGCAGCTACTAGCGGCGATGCTAATGTCAGCGGCAATACCGACTCTGCCAGCGCCCTAAGCGGGAACGCCTCGGTCATCGCTAATGTTGTGAATCTCCTGAACTCAGTCTGGCATACTTCTGGCGGTCCAGTCATTACCTTTGTGAAAAACATTTTCGGTGATTTCTTTGGCGACCTAGTGATTGATGTGCCGGATAGTTCCACCTCACCGGCCACCGCAGGCGGCGGAGCATCTAGTGTCACTGGTAGTGGCCCCAACTCCCGCAATAACTCCAGCTTAACCAATGATAACAACCTCAAAGTCAACGTTTCCAACGACGGTAGTATTGACAATACAATCGACCTCAATGCCAAATCAGGCAATGCCAATGTCAGCGGTAATACGAAGGCGGGTGACGCAATTACGGGTGACGCGCGTGTGGCGCTGAATCTGATCAATATGATTAACTCAGCTGTTTCTGCCAACGGCTCATTCATCGGGATTATTAATGTCTTTGGGAACTTCAACGGTGACGTATTGTTCGGGAAGAATTTCCTTAGTCAGGTACTGCAGAGTGGTGGCGTAGCCGGCACCAATACCGCCCAAAATGGCACGACAGGCCCTAGTTCGCAAAATGATGCGTCAATTACCAATACTAATAATCTTAGCCTCAAAACCGATAGTAATACTGCTATCAATAACAACATTGATGCTCATGCCCAAACCGGCAGCGCCAACAATGGAGGTAACACGAACAGTGGGTCGGCTACCACTGGATCTGCAGACACCAACAGCTCAGTGCTCAATCTGAGCAACCGCACAGTATCTGGTGATAGCGCCGTGCTGGTAATAGTCAATGTGCTTGGCCACTGGCTCGGCGGTATCATGTCACTGCCGAGTAACGTCGCTTCTGCACTACTCGGAAGTGGGAACAGTAGCGTCGCCAATAATGTCACAGGTCCAAATTCATCAAACAATTCATCAGTGACGAACACCAACAACAGTGATACCACCATCCACGACAAAATGGCTATCAACAATAATGTCAAACTTGACGCCACCAGTGGCGACGCAAATGTCACTGGCAACACCGACTCGGGTAATGCCAAGACCGGTAATGCTAGCGTGCTATCCAGTGTCGCAAATATCTCTAACTCTGTTGTTAACGTCCGTAAATGGTTCGGGATCCTTATCATCAATGTCTTTGGTAATTGGTTTGGCGCCGTCGGTAAGGATACGGTTGCCGGAAATACTCCTGTGGCAGCTGCACCGCTTGCCGCCACTATGGGCTCTGCTAGTCCAACTGGTAGCACCACTAGCCCTGGCGCTATCGTGAATAGCGGGAATGGTACTGCATCTAACGCTACAGCCACCAATACTACTGTAAACGCCGCCGCCAGCGCCGCCCAACCAGCGACTGCCCAGATGCTCGGGACGGCTAAGACTGTGGCTACCGCGGCCGCATCAACAAGCAATACCCAGGCTTGGATGTTCATGATTGCCGGTATCGTCATGATGCTCGCTGCCGCGCTCGCTGGCTTTGAAAGAAAACTGCGCGCCAGGGCATAATCTGCTACTATTGCCTTAACGCAAGCTGCGACATCCTTGCTCGACTACATTAACCTACTCACGAGGCGTAACCTTGGTCTACAACCCATACATACTGATACCGGCAGCTACTTGGCTCATCGCTCAACTTATCAAATTTAGCATCAATGCCTTCGGTGGCAATATCAGCTTCAAGCAACTCTTTGCTTCTGGCGGTATGCCAAGTGGCCATTCGGCCGTTGTAGCTTCATTGGCAACTACCGCTTTCCTGCTTGATGGAGCTGCTAGCCATCTTTTTGGGCTTACTGTCGTGGTAGCTGCAATTGTCATGTACGATTCATTTGGGGTCAGGCGATCGGTTGGCGAGCAGGGGCTAGCCCTCAATATCTTGCTCGATAGCTTAGCTGCCGAGAAGGTTGGCCCGATAAACCGCCCCAAAGTACGTGAAGTACTCGGCCATCAGCCACTTGAGGTGATCATCGGCGCAGTATTGGGCGTGATCCTAGCTGGCTTATTTAGCTATGACCACATCCAGCCCTTGGTGAATTTCTTGATGGACGTGCCTGGTAAAAAAGAGTTAATAGGATACGCGGTTGCCGCGGTCATCATAATTGTGGGCGGTGTCGTATTGCGCTTTGGTCTACGTCGGCCTCGTCCAAAATCCCGCGTCTTGAAGCAGATCTCGGCCAAAGTATTCACCCGCGCTCAGATCGTCGGTTGGCTGTGTCTAGCGATTGGCTTCGCCAGCTATGAGCGTGCTCAGTACCTCTCTTGGCGTCTTTGGAGCGTGCTTATACTCATATTGGGAATAGCCTGGCTGGCTTGGTCGCTTCTCGAGGTCGCCCGTGTGGTGCCATCACATCTAGCCTTTGAACTAGATAGGGAACGTAAAGAGAAATGGCTCGAACCGCAATCAAAAAATAAGTCAAAGAAAAAGCGCCGCTAGCCGGTGCTTTTTCTTGCGGCATCAACCTACGAGCCAAATAAAACCTCGTTCACGAAACCTGTTGACAACCCGGGCTCTAACCTATAGACTTAGGGAAGTCTTGAAATGCCCTCTAGTAGTTACTAGCGGCTAGAACGAATAGCTCGCTAGGTTTTGTTTTGGGAACTAAAAGACGTAAGAACTTTGAAAGCTTAAGTAGTGCAGTGTAACGGAAAATAATCGTCTTCGAAGACTTCGGTCAACGAAGGCGCGTCGCATTATCCTCCCCGGGTAGTGAGACGTTAAAAGTTCATTTGAGACAAAACTATTCCGGCCGTCAGTGGCCGGAAATAACCAAGCTCAA
>JAYUFZ010000004.1:0-16258 GCA_043767845.1 bacterium
TTTTTGTTGGTGCGGATGAAAGGACTTGAACCTTCACGGGGTTTCCCCCACCAGCTCCTAAGGCTGGCGTGACTACCATTCCACCACATCCGCTCGTCGCAACGTGCACTACAGCTTCTGTAATTGCTTAAGCAATTACCCCAGCTTTCGTCGCGTTGTTCCTCTAGCCTCGCCATTCAGTCAGCCTGGGTACAGGCTTCCTTGGACTGGCTCGGCCCTTGGATCACATGGATTGCTTGGTTAGCTGCATGAGGCTAGAGATGTACTGATCAAGTTGGAAGAACTTGGCGGTAAAAGCTTAGGGCGCTGTCGCCATAGATTTTGTGTTTGATAAGACTCAGCGATTGTAGCGCAGGAGAGCTTATTTTGCTAGAGTGCGAGACCACAAGCAGGCCACTGGTACCGAGCAAGGCACCCAGTTTACTTAAAATCTCTATGTTCAGCTGCTCATATGGCGGGTCGGCCAGCACAATATCGAAGCGCGCGTTGCCCTGGCCAGATAGCCAATGCTCGACCGATTGCTCGATCAGCCGGTAGCTCTCTACCAAACGAAGGCTTTGGATATTGCCTCGAACTGTCGTGGCGACCGTGGCCGATTGCTCGACAGCTACGACCGACTTCGCCCCACGGCTCAGAGCCTCAAAACCCAAAGCCCCACTCCCGGCGAAGACATCAAGCACTGACAGCCCAGAAACCGAACCGAGTACATCGAACAGTGCGGCGCGGACTTTTTCGGACATTGGCCTGGTAGCTGTTGTTTTTGGCTGGTCAAACTGGCGGCCACCAAGACTACCGCCAATAACTCGCACTATGTGGCCTTCGAATTAGCCGCGTGTTTGGCCGAAGCCGAAGAGAAGCCAGCTTCGAGGTAGGCAAGCAGCCAGATAATACCGATTGTTTGGGCGGTTTGCGGCGCTAGACGATTGCGTACCACGGTAGCCATTTCATTATTCCAGCCTGTTTCATAAAAGCGCTCGTATAATCCCAGGCTCGAGATGTCCCTGGCTTGCTGCTTGAAGTACTCAACAGGCCCCAGCTTGCGAGCATTAGCCAACTCTGACTCATCCAGGCGGACGTGCAGGCGGTGGCCGACTAAGGCTGTAGCGACGCCCATTTCAAAGTTCAGATGAGTCGAAAGTTCACCCTTTTTGCCCCAGATTGCCCAGTTAATACGTAGCGTAGACAGCAAAGATTCATCAACGTGTAAACCTTTGGATAAAAAGGTGTCTGGCTTATATGCGCCCTCGACGCCTTTAATCTCGGCCAGTCGCTCGTGCAGTGGGTAGTGATGGGCAGGCGTCAGACCATCGGTTATGAAGTGGGCAACCCAACTGGCTTCAAATGAAGCCCGGATGCGATCGCCAGCTCTGAGGCTCTCGACGAGCCGTTGGTAGTGATTGCCGATATGCATTGGCACTTCACCCTGGTCAGTTATGGGGTCATAGAGCTGGGTCGGCTCGGCGACTCCGGGGGACTTGACCTTGAGGCCGTCCGGACCGTTCAGGCCCTCGAAGTGCTGGATCTGCTTTAAACGCGGAAAACTACTGCCGGTCGACAGGTAAGGCAGGACCAGGCGATAAGCCGCGGCGTTGAACCTTTGATGGACGCCAATAGCGTCAATAACGTATTTGGAACTAACAAAACCTGAAAACATATTCTCTCTTAATCTAATGAGGTGACGGACTTGAGTCGGTTGATGCGGAGGGCCACTTCTGGGTATTTTACCATAGCTGCCGGGTCGGTGAGAAACTCTAATGCTTGCCCGCGAACGCGGGATAAGAATTTAGTGTCACCATAGTCGGCGAATTGTAGCTCCAACTCCCCATGCTGCCGGAGGCCATAAATTTGGCCCGGACCGCGCAGCTCCAAGTCAATTTGTGCCAAGCGAAAGCCATCGACCGTGCGCTCCATAGCCGCCAAGCGCTCGATAGTATCCTGACCCTTGCTGTCTGTCGCCAAATAACAAAACGACTGGTACTGCCCCCGGCCAACACGACCACGTAATTGATGCAAGGCCGCCAGACCAAAACGCTCGGCACTTTCAATAAGCATGACACTAGCATTAGGGATGTCGATACCAACCTCGATGACCGTGGTTGTCACTAGGATGTCGAGGTGTCCACTGCCAAACTCGGCCATAACCGCTTCTTTTTCTTTGGCGCTGAGCTTGCCGTGCATCAGCCCAATTCGGCGATGTTTAAAGACTGTGGATTGTAGTTTAGCTAGCTCGGCTGTGACACTGGCGGCGCCCAGCGCGTCGGACTCCTCAATGAGCGGACAAACTACAAATACTTGCCGGCCCTGGGTTATGAGCTCATCGACAGCCAGGTACATCGCCTTACGACTACTTTTATGAATAATTTTCGTAATAATCGGTTGCCGTCCTGGCGGCAAAGCATCTATAACAGAGATATCGAGATCGCCATAAATAGTGAGCGCCAAGCTCCGTGGTATTGGGGTGGCCGTCATACTCAGTAGGTGGGGCAAACGTCCGGCCTTGGTCTTGAGGGCTTGGCGCTGGCCAACGCCGAAGCGGTGCTGCTCGTCGATAACTACCAGCCCGAGATTATGGAAATCAACATCTTTGGTAAGCAGGGCGTGGGTGCCAATCAAGCAATGCACCTCTCCGGCACCGGCCGCTTGCTTGGTGAGTAACTTGTCGGCTTTCTTGGTCGAACCGACAAGCAATTCGACATTGTAGCCAAGCCCGGCTAAGAGCGGCTGGAGCTTGGCGAAATGCTGGTTGGCCAGTATCTCGGTTGGCACCATCAGAGCCGCTTGATAACCACCAGCCAAGCTCATGGCTAGAGCTAGAAGCGCCACCACTGTCTTACCGCTGCCGACATCACCTTCCAGCAGCCGGTTCATCGGCTGGTCGTGGGTCATATCCTGGAGGATCTCCCAGGCGGCCCGGCGTTGGGCGTCGGTCAGCTCGAAACCAAGGACTTTCTTGAGCGCCTCCACCACCTCGACTTTAAAATGGATGACCGGCGCCGACTCAGTCTTAATCTCGTGTTTGATTACCAGACTGGAGAGCATCAAGAAGAATAGCTCTTCGAAGGCCAGCCGGGTTCGCGCCCGTTCGAGGGCGGCCGGGTTAGAGGGAAAATGGATTTCTCTAACAGCCTGAGAGCGGCTAAGTAGCTTCTGATTTTTGATAATTTCCGGTGGCAAGTAGTCGGGCAAGCTTTCGAGCCGACTCAGCAGGGGCAATATATAGCCGCGCAATTGCCGGGAACTCAACCCCTCGGTCTCAGGGTAGATAGGCACGATGCGTGCCGTATCCTTGAGCTCGCCAGTGTGCGGGGCCTCGATGACTGGTGACTGCAGGGCCAAGTCGCTATTACGAAACTCTAGCTTGCCCGAAATAAAAACCTCCGCTCCAACCTTGAGCTGCCGGGCCAAATAAGGCTGGTTGAACCAGACAGCCTTGACAGTACCGGTGCCGTCGGAGAGGACGGCCTCGGTAATTTGCAAGCGGCGGCCATGAATAGGCCTGCTAGCAACGTGCTGGATGGTGGCATGAAAAGTTACTAGGCCCGGTTTCATAGCCCGTATCGGCACTACCTTAGAAAAATCCTCGTAGCGCCTAGGGAAGTGATTAAGCAGGTCACCAACGGTATATATGCCCAGCCGAGACAGCTTTTTGGATACCTCACTGCCTATTCCTTTCAGTCCCCCGACCGGCAAGCTCAGGTCGATCATGCCTTCTCGGAAAGTTTGAAGAATCGCCGTTTACCAACCTGCAGGCTATCACTTTTCACGAGTGGTTGTTCGGTGTCAGTCACTACCTGGTCGTTGACCCGAACCGCTCCTTGGTCAATAAGTCGACGGATCTCGCCTTTGGAGCTGAACTGCCCACTGGCTGATAAAATATCGATCAAACTGCCTTTAATGGCACCCAGATAAACAATTTGCTCGTCGGTCGGCCCAGTTTTATCACGAAAGGTCTTGTTCCAATCATCTTCAGCTGCCAGCGCGGCGGCCTCACCGTGGTAAATACGCACAATCTCCCGGGCTAGGCTAGCCTTGGTATCGCGCGGGTTGTCACCTTGAGCGATATTGCCCACCAGGCTCTCAATGACATCCATTTCAATATCAGTACACAACTCGTAGTAAGGGCCAATCAATTCGTCACGAATACTCATGATTTTGCCATACATGTCGAGTGGCTTGTCGGTGACAGCGATAAAATTATCGAGACTCTTGCTCATCTTTTTCTCGCCATCGGTGCCAACCAGTAGCGGGCAAGTAAAGACCACCTGCGGCTTCTGGCCCATCTTCTTTTGTAAGGACCGGCCAGCCACCAAGTTAAAGAGCTGGTCACTGCCACCAAATTCAACATCACACTTAAGGGCCACCGAGTCATAAGCCTGCATCAGCGGATAGAGCAGTTCGTGAAACGAAATCTCTAGCCCGTTCTCCAGCCGGTTCTTAAAGTCCTCGCGCTCAATAACTTGGGCCACGCTGAACTGCGAAGCTAGGCTTATCAGGTCAGCAAAGCTGAGTTTGGATAGCCATTCACCGTTGTAGCGAATTTCGGCCTTCTCAATATCGAGCACCGCGCCTACCTGGTCCAGATAGGTCTTTACGTTGACGGCAATCTCAGCATCGGTCAGAACTGGCCGAGTTTTACTGCGGCCCGATGGGTCACCAATCTTAGTAGTATAGTCGCCAATCAAAAAAATTACGGTGTGCCCGAGATCTTGGAACCGGCGCAGTTTGCGAAGCACGACCGCGTGGCCGATATGCAAGTCGGGACGCGTGGGGTCGACTCCGAACTTTATCCGCAACTTAGTCTTGTTGTCCTTTAGAGCTTTCTCTAGCTCCTCGCGGCCAATAATTTGATCAACGCCTCTAGTGAGTAAATCTTCCATAGCTCAACTATACCAGAATCAGCCATTGCTACCATACTGGGCAGGCGAGATGCTATAATAGGCGTGAGGAATTATACATATATTATGAGTATCAAGCGCAAACCGAAACGTGAGCCGAAGCGGGTTGTAAGGATGAAGGGCGAGCCAGATCGCGTTATGCGGGTAGGTATGAAACCTTCTCGCCTGCAGCGAGTCCTACAGGCCTTTACCTGGACAAATATCAAAGCCTATTGGTGGAGTCGACGCGGGCTTGCTACAATCGGCAAGTTGTTTGGCCTGGGCTTCCTATTATTAGTTTTAGTGCTGGTTTACTATGGGCGCGACCTACCAAGCCCAGATAAAATTAATGCCCGAGTTTCTGCCCAAACTACCAAGTTCTACGACCGCACTGGCAACACGCTACTCTATGAGGTATTTGGTGATAAGAATCGCAGTATTGTCGAATTTAGTGCTATGGGCAGCAATGTGAAGAACGCTACGATTGCCGTTGAAGATCATAATTTTTATAAGCATGGCGCATTTTCAGGGATCAGCTTGATCCGTGTCACGATTGAGAATTTCTTTAGCCATGGTAGCGGCCCAGGTGGGTCGACCATCACCCAACAGTACGTTAAAAACGCCCTCCTCACGCCAGACCGGACGTTGAGCCGTAAAATCCGGGAACTTATCTTATCCTTTGAAATAGAACAGCTCTATAAAAAAGATGATATTTTAAAACTTTACCTCAATGAGATCCCCTATGGTGGTCAGGTCTATGGTGTACAAGCGGCGGCCAAAACCTATTTCAACAAAGATGCCAAGGATTTAACGCTGGACGAGGCTGCGACATTGGCTTCGATCCCACAATCCCCCACCTTCTACAACCCCTACGGACTGCACCGTGACAAGTTGATACTCCGCCGCAACCTGGTACTTGACTTAATGGCCGATCAAAAATACATTTCGAAGGATGAAGCGGCGGCGGCCAAGAAGATTGATACCATGGCTAAAGTCCCAGCCCGTAAAAATCTCTACGCCAACGTTATCGCCCCTCACTTTGTGCTCTATGTCCAAGAACTACTGGAAGCAAAGTATGGAGCCAAGGCAATCAACGAGGGCGGTTACAAGATCATTACCAGTCTGGATTTAGTGAAACAAAAAGCTGCCGAAGATGCCATAGCTAAGAATATGGCCAATGTCCGCTCAAAGGGAGGTAGCAATGCCGCCCTGGTGTCTACAGATCCCAAAACCGGCCAAGTGCTCGCCATGGTGGGAAGCTATGACTTTAATGACCCTGGTTTCGGCGCCTATAATGTTGCTGTCTCCGACCGCCAACCGGGCTCGAGCTTCAAGCCTTTCGTTTATTCAACGCTTTTCAAGAAAAACTGGGGAGCTGGCTCGACACTCTACGATGTGACGACTGACTTCGGCGGCGGTTATAAGCCGGCGAACTATAGTGGCCAGAATTATGGTGCAATAGCTATCCGCAATGCCATAGCTGGTTCGCTCAACATACCGGCCGTCAAAGCCCTCTACTTAGCGGGCGTGAATGAGTCACTGGCCACTGCCCACGAAATGGGCATTACCACCCTCAATGATGGTGCCGATAAATACGGCCTCAGCCTGGTGCTCGGTTCGGGTGAGGTTAAGCTGACGGACATGACCAATGCCTACGGCGGCTTCGCCAATGCCGGCACCAACGTGCCACAGAACTATGTTCTCAAAATGACCGACCCGCGCGGCATCGTGAAAGAGGAATTCAAACAGCCAACTCCCAAGCGCGTGCTCGACCCCCAAATAACCTATATTATTTCCAGCATGCTCGGTGATGCTGAGGCTCGCAAATTCATCTTTGGTAATTTCAGCCCGCTGGTCATCCCAGGCCATTCAGCTGCCGTCAAAACCGGTACTACCAATAGCTATAAAGATGCCTGGACCATGGGCTACACCCCCAGCATCGTTGCTGGCGTGTGGGTTGGCAATAATGACAACCGCTCCATGACTGCCGCCGCCAGCTCCATATCGGCCCCTATCTGGCATGACTTCATGGTAGCTGCCTTGGCCGACAAACCGGATGAACCATTTGTTAAGCCCGAGGGCATCAAACAATTCACGCTCGATGCCGATACCGGCAAGCTAGCTACCGACACCTCCAAGAACAAACGCACCGACATATTCCCTTCCTGGTACAAGCCTACTGCAGTCAGCGACGCCAAGAGCGCCAAGATCGACACGGTGTCGGGCAAGCTGGCTACCGACTGTACGCCGCCGCTGGCCATCCAAACCGTCTACCCCAGCGAAATGCACGCCGAAATCCCCTCCAGCGACCCAGCCTATTACCGCTGGGAGCCGCCGGTTCAAGCCTTGGCCGCCCGTCTTGGCTACAATGGTGCTGGCGCGGCGCTGCCAACCGAAAATGACGATAAGCACAGCTGTGGCGACGTCAAACCGCAAATAAACATGACCGCGATCTTCATTGGTGGTGCGAGCTATAGTATCAGTGCCAATATTATTTCGGGCACCTTCACGGCCAATAAAGTAGCTGTATACTTCGACGACCAAATCATCTCGACCCAAGCCATTAGTGGCACCTCGAACTACCCAAGCTTCACCTACACCGCCACCACCAATGGCGACCATACCTTCAAAGCTGTCGTGACGGATGCGGGCCTGTATACCGGCGAGGATTCCGCTCCAGTTACTATTTCTGATGCCGGCGGAGAGGCCTTCAATGTCTATGCCCCAACCAGCGACCAAGCATCCGGCAACCATACCTTCACTTGGAAAGTTTGGCCAGGTGCGACAAGCTACAAGATATCAATCAAAAAAGATGGCACGGATCTCAGCGGCTACCCCAAGACTACTAACTTTGTTGCCCAAAACGTTAATCTAACTCCTGGCGCCTACAGCTGGTACGTCCAGGCTTACAACAAAAACGACCTGATGGCCACCACTCCGACAATTAGTTTTAATGTGAATTAGCAATGCCAATAAGGATTGGCGGCGCACACCAGTCCGCTCATCGGATTGTGTGAAGAATTGGCCCCCAGACGAAAGTAGATCGCCGATACTTAATTCGGCCTAATATAGCTTTCAAGCTTATCAGCCAATGCATAAAACTGCTCGGTGCGCTTGGCCCGTGGCCGAGGAAGCGTATTTTTGATTTCCTTTACTACTGTTCCTGGCTGGTCAGATAGCACTACAATCCTGTCGGCAAGTTCTGCCGCCTCGGCCGGTAAATGCGTAACCATCACGATTGTGGTGCCTGTGGTTTTCCATATTTTCAGTAAATCGAGCCGTAGTTCTTCGGCAGTAAAGGCATCGAGGGCCGAAAATGGTTCGTCAAGCATTAATATCTCCGGGTTCACAGCTAGCGCCCGGGCAATACCGACCCTCTGCTTTTGACCGCCGGATAATTCCTTAGGATGTTGCTGTTCGAGGCCTTCTAAGCTCAAATGCCGCACCAGGCGACGTACGATTGGTATTATGTCTGCTTGAGGGGTGTCGTTCATCCTGAGGCCGTAGGCGATGTTCTCAAAGACCGTCAGCCAGGGCATTAGGCCAAAGTTCTGAAACACAAAGCCAATTCGTTGCGGCTTGTTGAGTACCAAACCCGCCGACTGTTGGCTGACACTGGCCATGATGCGCAACAGGCTTGATTTGCCGCAGCCGCTCGGACCCATGAGGCAGAGGAACTCGCCCTTGTGGACAATTAAGTTTATGTCTTGGAGTATATGGGTCTGGCCGGCCTCTTCTGAAACATATTTCGTAACGTGCTGCAGTTCAAAATCTTTTGACATGGTTATGACTCACTTTGGTATTTAGAATAGCGATGAAGCAGCGGCAGCCAGATAATCTGGTTGAGGCTAAATATCAGTAATAAATAAATGAGTATGGCCAGAAATAGCAATTTGGTATTACCTGCGTCACCAATACTCCCCAGATACCTTCCCGCGCCAGCCACGTGGGCAATAATCTCCGCGCCCACGATAGTGTCCCAGGCCTGGCCCCAAGACACAATCGAGCCAGTCATAATATGCGGTCTAAGCATTGGCCAGCGATAGAAACTAAAGAATTTCCAACCCCTGGCGCCAAAGATTTGAGCCGCCTCCACCTGATCACGACGCTGATCTTTGACGCCGCCGATAATCGCGAAAGTGATCGGCCAGACCATGGCGATGACCAGTATGATGATGACGCTCAGGCTAGAGGCGCCAAAGTAAAAGACCAGGACTGGCAGTACAGCAAAGGTCGGAAAACTCTGCGCTAAGTCCAGGATCGGGAGTAGTAATGCTTCCGTCGGCTTGGTTGATACGGCCACCAATGCCATGGCTAAGGCCAGTACCAGCGAGACGGCATAGGCCGAGGCGACTCGATACAGACTCAGGCCGAAACCAGTCAGAAATTGGTGAGCATCGAGTGGAGTATGAAAAATACCAAACATCAGGCCGATAGCCAGCGCAAGATATAGAAAGCTGGCAATGTGCAGGCGATGCGGATGCCTGCTACGGCGTAAGCTTTGATGGTAGGGATGGTTATAACGCATATGCTTAGTATAGCTGATTTGGGATGAATCACGAACGAAGAATCAAGCTATTCTGTTGGCAAATTAGCGCTTTAGCACTGGCGAGCTAATTAGTTCTGGGGATTGTTGACGTGGTCGATGAGGCTTTGCTCAAGATCGGGACGCTTGCCTCGATTACGGTTATTGCCATAGCGACGCGACTTTGGCGGCCGAGCGGGCTTAGGCTGAGCATCGTTATTTGGCGGTTGCGGGTTGGCGAGTGCGTGATCAACCCCTGGAGTCTGCTCAGCTGCAGGTTGTACTTTCGGCTGAGCCTGCTTGTGCTGCTGGCGGGCTGGCGGCGTGTTAGGCTGCCCAACCGGCGCGGCAAAGATCATTTTGCCAGCTACTGTCTGGAAAACACGTGTGACTTCGGTTTGAACATCCTGGCCAATCAGTTTATCCCCCTGGTCGACAACAATCATGGTGCCGTCGGCCAAATAGCCGACCCCTTGCCCACGTTCTTTCCCAGCCTGCACGACGCGCACCGTCATAAACTCACCAGGAATAACGACGGGGCGTATAGCGTTGGATAATTCATTTACGTTAAGTACCTTTACGCCCTCTATCTGGGCCACACGGTTAAGGTTGTAGTCGGTGGTTAATATATCGGCCGAGCGTCGCTTGGCCAATACCACAAGCTTAGCGTCAACTTCCTTGATCTCATCGACTGTGTCCG
Organism: bacterium; assembly: GCA_043767845.1. Lineage (GTDB taxonomy): Bacteria > Patescibacteriota > Saccharimonadia > UBA4664 > JBBRNT01 > JAYUFZ01. The sequence goes on from JAYUFZ010000004.1 coordinate 10,100, forward strand.
AAATAATTTCCGACTCTACGCCGGGTAGTTCTCGGATTACGTTGAGGGTTTCAAGCCCTCTCCGGCCTCGAGAGCGGCGCATGGCGTCTTCTGAGTCGGCAATGTTTTGCAATTCTGCCAGTACGAAGCGTGGAATTAGTAAACGGCCATGAATAAACCCGGCCCGGGCGACATCTGCCACCCGGCCATCAATAATAGCCGAGGTATCTACAAGAATTTCTTGGCGAGCCGTGGCTTGACGGGGCGAATCACTAGTGACACGTAACTGAGGAATAAGATGGAGTATACTAGCCCGTTTGGCAAGGATAATAGACATCATGGCCAGTGCCAAAACCAGCGACAGGGCCAGGGGGATTGAGGTGCCATAAGGCGCCGGCAAATTACTCAAAGGGATGCTGAGGAGAGCACCAACAAGCAGGCCGACGATGAGGCCGGTCAAAGCTAAGGTAAGCGTTTGTATTGACAGCCGAATAGCTCGAATAACCGCTAGAATGGTGGCTAGTATTGCCACAAGAATAAGTGCGCTCGATACAGATGTGGTCATAAAAATTGTCTTCCTGGATCGCCTAGGCCAGTCCCTGCGCAACGGCGGTTGTGATATCGCTTACGCCGACCATTTTACCAGCCGGAGTTGTTTGCTTGGGCCCGATAGCGCCACTAAATCCGAGTTTTTTGGCTTCAGCCAACCGTTTTTCTACCTGGCCAACTTTGCGGATTTCACCGCCTAAGCCTACTTCGCCAAAAGTGACGAGTCCGGGCTTGATTGGTTTGGAAGTGAAAGCCGAAGCGATGCTTAGAATAATTGCTAGATCGGCAGCAGGCTCAGTGAGCCGCAAACCTCCAACGATATTAACATAGATATCCTGATCGTTCAAATCGAGACCAGCCCTTTTGGTCAGTACCGCAACCAGAAGATTCAGGCGATTTAAATCTATGCCGACCGAGGTGCGTTTCGGGTAGCCAAAAACGCTCTTGCTCACCAAAGCCTGCACCTCGACCAGGACTGGTCGGCTACCTTCAATGGCGGCTAGCACGACCGAGCCCGGCCCAGGCTGACGCTCGGAAAGCAAGGCGGCCGAGGGGTTTTCGACCGGCATCAGGCCTGCTTCTTTCATTTCAAAAATCCCTACCTCGCTGGTCGATCCGAAGCGATTCTTCACACCACGCAACACCTTGAAGTTCCCCGCTCGCTCACCTTCGATATAGAGCACAACATCGACAAGATGTTCAAGGATTTTGGGCCCAGCTATCGCGCCATCTTTGGTCACATGGCCGATAATTAGCATAGCGCAGTGCTTACGCTTGGCGATTTCTTGCAGTATTTGCGAACAGGCTGTAATCTGGCCGATACTGCCGGCGGCGCCGCTCAGCCGTTCGGTGGCAAGCGTCTGGATAGAGTCGATGATCACTAGATCATAACTCCCCGACTCGATAGTAGCGGCAATCGTATCGGCGTTGGTTTCACATAGTAGTGACAGGTCGGCCGCCCCAAGGCCTAGCCGATCGGCTCGCAACTTAATCTGGGCGGCCGATTCTTCGCCGCTAATGTAAAGTATCGGGCGAGTAGCGCTAAGGTGGGCAGCCATTTGTAACACCAGCGTGGACTTACCAATTCCCGGATCTCCGGATAGTAGCATGACGGCGCCGGGGACGATTCCCCCACCTAAAACGCTATCGACATCTTTTATGCCGGTCGAGATGCGCTGGTGGCGCTGGCGGTCTACAGAAGATAGCTTCTCGGGCAGAGCGGCATGGGCCGGCGGCGCGGGCTTAGACCCAAAGGTACTCGATTGTACCGGCAAAGCCGTCTCCACCAAGCTGTTCCAGGCGCCGCACTGTGGACAACGTCCCGCCCAGCGCAGCTCACTGCCACCGCAACTTTGACAGACAAATTGTGTAGTCGATTTGGCCATAGCTCTACTATAACACGAACCGAACAAAATACGAATAGGCTATTTGGCGGGTGAGGTACTGATAGCTTTCTTAACCTGCACGTTAAAATGCAACACGCCGTCTTTGGCCGTAATCATTATCCTATCCCCCGATTTATACTGCCGGCTCAAAAGCCCGCTGGCCAATGGGTCTTCCAGGAAGTCTTGGATGGCGCGACGCATCGGTCGGGCACCCTGGTCGGCATCATAGCCCTTGGTCATCAGCAGATCTTTGGCCGAAGGACTGAGATTGATGGAAAGTTCTTGCTCAATCAGCCGCGCTGCCAAATCGGCCAGCTGCAGATCTAGAATTTGCTTCACTTGAGTCGGCGTGAGACTCCTAAAGACCACGATATTGTCGACACGGTTAATAAACTCTGGGCGAAAAGCCTTCTTGAGATCACCAAGTACCTGCACCTTAACTTTCTCATGTTCCTGGTCGAGATTTTTCTGCTCGCTTGTTGTAACCGCCCGGAAACCAAGCTGGGCTTCTCGGTAGAGGCTTTCGGCGCCAATATTACTGGTCATGATGATGATAGTATTGGTGAAATCGACTCGTCGGCCTTTGGCGTCGGTCGCGTAGCCGTCCTCGAGTATCTGTAGGAGCATGTTAAAGACATCCGGATGGGCCTTTTCAATCTCATCGAAGAGGATAAGTGAAAATGGCTTGCGGCGAATCTGCTCAGTCAGTTGCCCGCCTTCCTCATAGCCAATGTATCCGGCCGGCGCGCCCACCAGCCTGGCGACATTATGCTTCTCCATAAACTCGCTCATATCGATCTTGATGATCGCCTCGTCACTATTGAATATTTCTTTGGCCAGTATTTTGGCGAGCTCAGTTTTACCAACGCCGGTCGGGCCGAGAAACATAAACGAACCAATCGGCCGACGACTATTACTAATGCCTGTCCGACTACGACGAATGGATTTGGCGACTATTGCTATCGCTTCTTCCTGGCCAATAACTTGCGCCGATAAGGATTTCTCAAGCTTGAGCAAACTCTCGGCCTCGTTGCCGGTCAATCGAGTCGCCGGAATGCCGGTCATCATGCTGACTACCTCGGCAATGTCGGCCGGAGTGATAACTATGGCCGTCTCACTAGCACCGCTTTTAAGCCTTTGAGTAGTAATTTTTTGTTCGATAATGCTGGCCTTAGTCTTGAGACGGGCAGCCATTTCAAAGTCTTGGTTTTCGACTGCCGACTCAATGTCTTCGCGAATATCAGCCAATTGGCGGCTGAGGCCACGGACAGTCTTGCTGGTACCACCACGCTTAATGCGGGCCAGCGATGCCGCCTCATCGACGAGGTCGATGGCCTTGTCGGGCATAAAGCGGTCAGCAATGTAGCGCTTGGCCAGTTTGCTAGCGCTTTCGATAGCCTCATCGCTAATTGTCAGCCGATGGTGCTCTTCATAGCGCGAGCGCAGGCCTTTGAGAACGGCCACAGTCTGCTCCACCGTCGTTTCAGGAACAATAACCGGCTGAAAGCGGCGTTCCAGGGCAGCGTCTTTTTCGATATGCTTACGATACTCGTCGATCGTAGTAGCACCAATAACCTGCACTTCGCCGCGGCTTAAGGCCGGTTTGAGAATATTGGCAGCATCGATGGCACCCTCGGCCGCACCGGCACCAACTACGGTATGCAGCTCATCGATGAACAGGATAATATCGGAATTGGCCTTAACCTCATCAACGATCTTCTTGAGCCGCTCTTCAAACTCGCCGCGGTACTTGGTACCAGCAATGACACTGGCCAGGTCGAGCATTACCACCCTTTTGCCGATCAAAATTTCAGGAATATCTTCAGTCACAATCCGTTGTGCCAAACCTTCAACAATAGCCGTCTTGCCGACGCCTGGCTCACCGATTAAGACCGGATTATTCTTGCTACGACGACCCAGAATGGCCACGAGGCGGCTAATTTCGGGCTCCCGGCCAATGACTGGGTCAAGCCCGGCATCCTTGGCTTTTTTGATCATATCAATGCCAAACTGATCGAGTGCTGGCGTTTTACTTTTACTCTTTTTAGTACTTGGCTTTACCTGGCTATCACCGTCGAAGGCGTATTGCTGGTTTGACAGAAAGCCCTCAAGCTCAGCCCGGATGGCGTTGGGGTCGACTTGGATTTCTTTGAGTAGCGAGTTGGCGCGGGCGTTCTTCTGACTCAATATGGCAAAAAGGATATGCTCGGTGCCGGAGTAGGGCTGGCCGAATTCCTGGGCAATGCGCCAGGAAGTGGTAAGAATATTGCGAGCGGTTTCGCTGAGTCCCTTGCGGCTGCCCTTGCCCATGAGGTTGGGCGAGAAGCTCAGTACCAACTGTGCCTTCTCCATGGTGACGCCAGCTTCACGAAGCATTTTAGAGCCGATAGAGGCTTCTTGCTGCAGGACGCCGAGCAGGATATGCTCGGTGCCTATATAGCTCGAACCCATGGCACCAGCTATGGCCTCAGCTGACTCCAGGCTCTGCTTGGCGTTTTCGGTAAAACGGTCAAATTGTGATCCAGGGTTGGTACTCATGAAACCTCCTAATCTCTAGTCTAGCATCTGTTTCGGATATGAATTCAGTATAGCACAATTAGCACTCTGCTGCATAGAGTGCTAATTGATGTTTGCTAGCTCAGTATTACTCGGCGGCCGGGGCTTCGCTAGAAGAGTCACTGTTGACTGTCTCGATCAGCGAAGACTCGAGATCCTTGGAACCGCTCTTTTTGACAGATTCTATAGCTGTATCGGCTGCAGCTTCAACTTGGTGTGTGTCGGCCGAAACGATATCAATATTCCAGGTAGTAAGCTTAGCAGCTAGGCGAACGTTTTGGCCTTGCTTACCGATAGCCAATGAAAGCTGATCTTCTGGCACACGAACGATAGCCTTTTTACTGACTTCATCAAGTGTTACGCCAGCGACTTTGGTTGGTGATAAGGCATTAGTAATGAAAGTGGCCGGGTCGTCATTGTAGAGGATAATATCGATCTTCTCTTCGCCAAGGTCCCCCATAACGGCCTGGACGCGGCTGCCACGGCCACCGACGAAGGTACCGACGGCATCGACGCCATCAACATGCGACTGGACAGCGACCTTGGTACGCACCCCAGCTTCGCGGGCGATAGCCTTGATCTCTACTGAGCCAGCTTCAATTTCGGGAACTTCCAGCTCAAAAAGATGCTTAACCATATTGGCGTGAGCACGGGACAGAACAATCTGTGGACCGCGGGTGGTTTGCTCGACACGAACAACATAGACCTTCAGTCTTTGGCCAGTATAGTAGCGCTCGCCTGGAATTTGCTCGGCGCCAAACAACGTGCCGTTGGCCTTGCCGAGGTCGACGTAAACCGTATTGCCTTCCATACGCTGGACTGTGCCGTTGAGAACTGTTTCTTCTTTGTCTTTGTATTCGGCGAAGACAATCTCGCGCTCAGCTTCTCGCAGGCGCTGGATAATGACTTGCTTGGCAGTTTGGGCAGCAACCCGGCCGAAGTCAGCTGGGTGCTCCTCTTGCTCAACCATATAGGGCTCTTCCTCAGTACCTACCTTGGCCTTTTTGTCGATTTTTTTTGCGTCGGCTAGGCTTATTTGCAAGAAATCGTTCTCGACTTCTTCTGGGGTGGCAACAACAGTACGCGAAGCAAAAACCCGGGCTTGGCCAGTTTCGTTGTCGAGCGACACGCGGACTTCTTGGTCTTTATCGCCGAAATCTTTGCGGTAAGCGGCGGCCAGGGCGGCCTCGACTGTCTCGACGATTACTTCCATGGGCAGGCCTTTTTCTTCAGCTATCTGAGCCAGGGCGGTCATAAAATTCGGTTGCATATTTAGTTTTCCTTACATATTTAGTTGTGTGTTCGTGCCCCAGAAGAGCAAAAAGTCGGCTAACCCGACTAACTGATGAACCAATTATAGCTTACAGATGAATATTGAGTCAAGATCGAGGCAATAAAAGACCCAGCTTCGGAGGAAACTGGGTTGAGCGCAAGTCATACGTTTTACAGCATTGGGCGCTGATAGGGCAAGCTTGGGCCTAGCTTATAGTCTTGAAGAATCTCTTGGCGAATTACTTCGTTTTTGGACGCATAAAAATGTGGCCTAAACTCATCATCAGCGACCTGCCTGCGCAATACTTTCAAAATCTGCGCAGCATCTAACTCTTTAAGTCCAATTTGAAGAACATCAAGATCAGACAACCGCTGTAATGTTGTTGGATCTTTAATCAGTTCGCCATTTGCACAGTCG
>JAYUFZ010000005.1:0-16223 GCA_043767845.1 bacterium
TGGCGACTTCACAACTTCATCACTTGATATTCCTGAGAAATTGACCACCGTACAGATCAACGATGTGGCTGCTAGCTTCCAAAAAGTTGTTTGCGAGACATTGGCCGACAGATTAGAACAGGCTTATGAGATCTATAGCCCTAAGACTGTAGTAATCGCTGGTGGCGTGGCCGCTAACTCCAGATTGCGCCAGGAGGTCAGCGACAGGTTGCCCATCGAAATGCACTACGCACCCATGTCCTACTGCACCGATAATGCAGCAATGATTGGCGCTATGGGGTATCATCACGCCTTGGCCGGGTTGGCTGTCGATCCAGATGAACTAGAAACTGACCCAAATCTAGCAATATAGACATTTAATCATTCTCGTGTTATAGTAGTATGGTTCTTTTTCCACCACTCCCGACCAAAGGAAGTACGATGTCATCAACAGCCACACCCGTCCGCGTCAATCAGTCGAGCTACGACTCACTCGAGTACCTTCGCACCACCCTCGACAACATGCTGCGAAACGGCCGTGGCCCCGGTGAGACAGCCCAAGACCACTTCCGACGGATCTTCATCGAAAGCGTCCAGGGCAATGTGTCCAACATCGGCACCCTGCTGATGCAGCAACTCTGCAAGTTCTCGGTGGTCACTCTGACCCCTGATTGCATCGAGGATATGGGCCACATACCTCCCGACAGCTTAGAGATCTGGGATGCAACCAACACCGAGCCCCAGCAAGCGCGGAATGGAGACTGGATAGGCGTATTGAGATTGCGGCCGCTACAAGAAATCGTCAATCATCCACGCTTCGTCGGAGATACCAACGACTTTCTTGATCATCTGTTCTACAGCTGGCGGAAGTTTGAACTGCCTAACGGTGACCTTGAAGGCAGCCTCTACGACAGCTGGGCCGAAGAACTCGGCTTCGACATCGCCTAAGCTCACCCCCTGCCCCATCCAGAAACTTGGATGGGGTGTTGCATTTGGTCGGCAGATGCTTTGTCGACCAAATCTCGGTCGAAGCTGCTATGTATGATCTGGACAAACCTTGTTTATTATGGTATTATACCTGCGTTCATTCCCCGCGAAAGAAGGCATCATGCCAGTCATGACCGAAAACGACCTGCTCGACTTACTCCGACAGCACATCGACCAGCTGTTGCGCAACGACCGCCAACCAGGTGAAACCGCCGCTCAGCATTTTCGGCGCATCCTGAAGCAGCTCATTACAACCAATCACGGCGGCTTTGGGGCAAAGATCCTCAAACAACTTGATGACTACTTTGACGACGAGGCTGTGCAGGACACCGTCTGGGATACTGGGCGAAAAGTATTGCACCACAACTCCGATGGGAGCTGGACGGCCGAAGTGTCGCTGCAAGATCTGGACTCGACGCTTAAAGAAGCCTGCGACGATGGCTATAAGCAAGGTCTTGGGGACTTCATTGCCAATCTCATGGTACCCTGGAGCCGCTTTCGTGAAGCGGAGGCCGAAGAACTTTTTTACGACTGGCTCGAAGAAGTCGGCTTCGGAGTCGTAGAATCCTAACCACTTGCCCCATCCAAACTGCTGGATGGGGTGTTGCATTTGGATTTGATTATCCCAGCAAGAGGCCTATAATGAGCCTGCTAGTTTTCTAGAGTTCTTGGAGGAAGTATGGAACCGACTGCAACATTGAAGCTTGAGGTGGGACTGCTCATCAGCATCGCATTGGGAAGCGAGGCGCGCTACGCCAACCTGAACATGGATCACGGCGAGCAGCGATTTCGGATCAACGACGCGCTGGCCGCGCACTACCCGGGCATCAAGCAGCTGGGCCAGCAAGAGTACCACGATCTTTTCGAAAGTAAGCTCAAACTGACCGCCCTACTCACCGAACTGATCGCGGTGTACTACACGCAACGCCCCGAGGCCCTGGATCGCATTCGCCTCTTTGAAGTTCAGGGCCAATCCGGACCACGCGGCCTCTGCCCCTGCGGCCAGTACGTTGACTGTAGCGAGTGGACATCAAACCATGACCCAGACGGGATCGAAGAACCCACGCACGTCCAACACGGCTGCGGCCGATATTTCAACGCAGCCACCGGCCAGCTGACCGCCTACCATCCCAAGGTCACGGTCTAGTCAGTCCTGAAAAATGGCTTAGCAAACGTGAAAACGAATGCACCCGAACGCCAGATACAGCCCAGATCACCACCCAGCGCCAGATCCTCCGATCCGGCGCTTTTGTTTTGTGCCGCCGGGAAAAGATTAGATCCTTTCTAGCATAAGCACTGCATGCCTCTTATCTGTCGAGTGCTTATGCTATCAGATTAGAAAAGATCAGACCTTCTTCAACCAGACCTTCTTCAACCATAAGCGGTGTGAAAACCTACAAATACCGTACTATCTGATGGGATCTGTCAAGTTTGTTGAAGTTATTCGGGTTATGCTGGCAAGTCCCCTTCCTAAGCGCTAAAATGGAGCTTATGAGCCTCGACAAAGCCTACGACCCAAGTAAATACGAGCCCGGCATATATAAACGCTGGGAAGAGTCTGGTGCCTTTAAGCCGGCTGGCGACCCCAAAAAGTCGCCGTTCTCGCTAGTCCTCCCGCCTCCTAACGCCAATGGCCACATTCATGTTGGCACGGCAATGTATGTGATCGAGGACATTATGATCAGATACCGCCGCATGCAAGGCCACCCCACCCTCTGGCTGCCTGGCACCGACCATGCAGGCATCGAGACACAGGTGGTATTCGAGCGCTTGCTGGCCGCAGATGGTAAAAGCCGCTTCGATCTGGGCCGCGAGGAGTTCAACAAGCAGGTAACCGAGTTTACCAAGAGTAATCAATCAATCATGATTGGCGAGCTCAAAAGCATGGGCTTTTCACTCGATTGGAGCCGCCTGCAGTTCACGCTCGACGAGGGAATCGTCGCCACAGTCTACGACACTTTCAAGAAAATGCATGACGCCGGCTATATTTACCGGGCCAACAGGTTGGTTAATTGGTGCCCGCACTGCCGCTCAGCCTTCTCTGATCTGGAGGTGAAGTACCGCGAACAGATCGACCCGCTGTATTACATTAAGTACGGCCCCTTCGTGGTAGCGACAGTTCGGCCAGAGCCAATGTTTGCCGACACGGCCATCGCTGTCCACCCCAAAGACGAGCGCTATCTAGACTACATCGGCAAAACGGTCGATGTGGAACTCCTCTGGGGCAAGCGGTCGCTCAAGGTCTACGGCGATAACTTCGTCGACCCGAATTTTGGTACTGGAGTAATCAAATTGACTCCGGCACACGACCCCAACGACTGGGAAATGGCCCAGCGCTACAATCTCGACGTCATCCAAGGAATTGGCACCGATGGACTGATCACCGAAGCAGGCGGCCGGTATGCCGGAATGACTGTACAAGACGCCCGCCAAGCTGTCGTGCACGACCTAGACGAGCGCGGCCTGATGGACCACATCGATATGAACTACACCCACTCGGTCGGCTACCACGACAGGTGTGGCACGCTCATTGAACCCCTCACCACCGAGCAATGGTGGCTCAAGCTCGACGAGCTCAAAAAGCCGGTTATCAAAGCCGTTGAAGATGGCGATGTGACTTTCGTCCCTTCGCGCTTCAAGAAAGTAGAGCTCGACTGGATGCACAACCTACGCGATTGGAACATCGGCCGGCAGAACTGGTACGGCATCCGCGTCCCCGTGTTCTACAACGCCACGGGCGACACTTCCCTACCCGAATACATTGTGGCATCAGATGAAGCCGAAGCCATCGAAATCTATGGCGAAGGCGGCTACGAGGCCGAAACCGACATCTTCGACACCTGGTTCTCATCCGGCCAGTGGCCCTACGCCACACTCAAAGAAAGTGCGCCCGGCGACTTCGAGAAATTCTACCCTACCAGCGTGCTTGAAACCGGCCGCGATATCCTCTTCCCCTGGGTCAGCCGCATGCTTATGTTTGGCCTCTTCGCTACCGGCCAAGTCCCCTTCAAAACCGTTTACCTGCATGGCCTCGTCACAGATGGCACCGGCAAGAAAATGTCCAAATCCAAGGGCAATGTCATTAATCCCCTCGACATGACCAGCAAATACGGCACCGACGCCCTCCGCCTAGCCCTAACCATCGGCGTGACCCCCGGAAATGACGGTGCAATCTCGACCGAAAAGATCGAAGGCTACCGTAATTTCTGCAATAAGCTGTGGAATGTCGCGCGGTTTATCCTTGAGAAGAGTGAATCACGAAGCATGAATCATGAATCACGCCAAAACGAGGCAAGATCTGAAGACGTCATCCTCGGGCTTGACCCGGGGATCAAACCAAGCGATCCCCGATCAGGAGCGGCCCCCAAGGCGGGGCTTCCTATCGAGGATGACGGCCTGAGTTTGGCCGATAAATGGATCCTGACCAAACTATCAGATACAACCAAGCAAGTCACCAAAGATATCGAAGCCTACCGCTTCTCAGAAGCCGGCCAAGCTGTTTATAGCTTGCTCTGGAACGACTTTGCCGACTGGTACATCGAGGCCAGCAAGGCTGAAACCAATCTACATGTGCTCCTCCATTGCCTAGAAACCATCCTGAAGCTCGCCCACCCCTTCGCTCCCTTCGTTACCGAAGCCATCTGGCAGGAGATGCCCGGCCACACTGCTGACCTGATCACTTCGAGCTGGCCCGAAGCCTCTACGCGCTACCCTCTTGAACTGGAACAATTTGAACAAATTATCAAGATCGTATCTGGCATACGCGAAATAATACGGGACATGCACTTGAAGCATCCAAGGATACTATTCTCACCTAATACTGATTATGCAAAAGAGATAGAACCATTCGAAAAGATCATTCAGGGTTTAGCTTTGACCGGACAGTTCCAGCAGCTAAGCGGGTTTCCAATGAACTTCGGGTTGATGATACCCAACACCTTTATTGAGCTATGGGTTGAGCTTGATGAAGACGCTCAATCAAATCAAGTATCAAGACTCAAATCTGAACACGCCGAAAAAACAGCCTATATTGAAAAGCTCGACAAACAACTCGCCAACGACCGACTCCCCCAGCCTATCCGTGATCAGATCCAGTCACGCAAGGTCGAAGCTGAGCACATCCGCTCTAAACTCCAAGATCAAATCGCTACACTGGAATAGTGTGTGTTCAGTTGAGTATTGACAAATCAATACTCTTATGCTATTATGTTACGCGTCCTAGTTTCGAACCCTGACAACCAACTGAGAGGAATTCCCGTGGAGATCACCGGAAGCTACATGGAAATGCTGCGCGCCTTCGAGAACGTCCGTCGACTACTGGACCCCAAGCTGGCCCTGAGCGATGGCCACCTCAACCGAATTGAACTCAAGGGCAAGAACAACTGGCCCAAAGCAGCCGCAGCAGCACTACACCTTGAGTATCAAGTAGTCCGCAATGAGATCGATGCGGACGAACTGCAGGAACTTCCTGATCAAAGCGTAGACAGCCCTTTCATAGCGGCTTGGGACGGCCACACAAGTGACCTCCTTGTCTTTTACGCGACCCGTGATCGCCAAACAACCCTGAAGATCTCGGCAACGGGCGATCGAGGCGTTGTGCTCGACGTCAGGCGTGAGCGCCCCTTCGACCCTCGCATCGAGGCCCATCGCCGGGCCTGCGCCATGCTCTTCACCACCGTGACTGAGTTCAACCAGGTTGAGGCCACCCACTATACCCAGCCTCAATTCTCGGCCTCGCCCGGCAGGGTGAGCGTCGGTGCGCCGTCTGGCTTCACTGTCTCCTAGCACTTGTCCTCTCCCCCGCCCCGTACCACTCGTACGGGGCGCAACCCAAGATTTGAATACCGATTCAAGTTTTAGGCTGTGATAATAAGCTCAAGCGCAAGGATGAAGCATTACTGCTACAATCTAAGCTACATGAGCAAATCGAAAAACTTAGTCAAAAGTAAGCTTTTCCGGATTACGGCCTTGGTGGTGTTGATCCTGGTAGTCCTCATCGCCGCCACTTTTGGTCGTAAGCAATGGCGCGAGTCGACATCCTCCAAGTTCTTTAATCTGGCCATAAATAATCAGTCAAAAGCCGAGGCGCCAATCTGGTTCGAGTTTGCTGCCCTACTCTCCAGCCGCCCGACCGAAGTCCGACTCCAGGAATCGCTCTTCTACCTTGGCAAAAACCAGCCTGATGCGGCTATTTCGCTTATTGCTGCAGACAAATCAGATTCGGCACAGCTGCAAATAGCCAGTATTCAGTATCAGTATGGCCGACTAACAGCGGCCAGGGCCACAGCTGAGGCCATCACAACCGATAGCAACGCCAAAAATGCCCTGCTCGGGCGCATCTACCTGGAGGTGGGGGAGGATGCCAAGGCGATCACCGCCGCCAAACAACTCGCTAGCAATGACCCGACGGGTGGGAACAGATTACAGCTCGGCCTCGACTACTTAGTGGTCGGTGATACCGCCAATGCTCAGGCCACAGTGGCCTCTCTAGAGCCCTCAGAAGCCCTGGGGATACTGAGACAGGCGAGTGTAGACAAATACAGCCTCGCCGTCACGCTAGCGCATAGCGGGCTTCTAAACACGTCAGAGCGAGTTTTAGATGGTATCCAGCAGAAAGCTAGTGATGAATGGCAGCTGTGGGGGACTGTGCGGATGGCCCACAAGCCATCTTTGACAGATCTAAAGCTCACAGCAGACAACCTAACTACAGCAGTAAAAGCCGATCCCAGCAGTATAAAACTCCGCAAGTTACTCCGAGAAGTCTACGCCAAGCAGAACGACGAAGCCGGAATCACATCGCAGACCGATCTGATCAATAGGCTAGAGAGCGGAACGCCTTAGTGAGGGAACTTGGCGGCTACGGCGCTTGATCTGGCGCAGGGACTTTAGGCAGTCTATCGAGTCCTTCATGGCACTAACCTTGGACTTGCGGCGTCGAAAGCGTTGTTCGATCCAGTTGATCGGTACTTCTTTAATGACCAGCCCGCGCCTCTTGCTCATCACCACCAGCTCGGTATCAAGAAACCAGCCTGTCTGCTGGCAATCTTCAAGCATAACCTTTACGGCAGCGGGGGACAGGGCCTTAACCGCGCATTGTGAGTCCGATGCTTTCACATTGAAAAGCAGCCGATTCATAGTGCGCAGACCCTGGGTCATAACCCGACGCTTCAGTGGCCGCTTGCCCCGACGACGGCTTATGGCCAAATCCGCCCCTTGGTTGATCTGCTCCAGCAGCTTCGGCAGATCGCCGAGCTCGCAAGGCAGGTCTACATCGATATACAGAAAACTCCGAGCATTAGTAAAATTCGAGAACACATGCCGGAAGGCATGGCCACGCCCCTTGGTCGGCACTAGGCTGTGCTTAAGCTTACTGCCATACTGTTTTTCCAAACCTGTAGCTACTTCGGCCGTCCGATCGGTCGAGCCATTATTTGCGATGATGATCTGGTAGTTGCGGGTAGGGGATTGGGCGTTCAGCGCCTGAACCAGGGTGGCAATTGCCGTCGGCAAGATATCGGCCTCATTGTAGACCGGGATCACGCAGATAAAATCGTAGGTCTGGTTCATAGCGGCTGTTTGAGGTTAAAAACCCACCAGCCGTCTTGATTGGTAAAGAGCGCGTAGTGCTGCTTGTAAAACTCCAGGTTGGCCTGGCCGTTGGCCACCTCGTAGTCGCTAAACACGACGTGCGTCAGCCCGTAGCTACGGATCAAATTCTCGGCACCCACACCGCCCAAGAGCATTGTCGAGCGATCGGCTGAGACTGTCGGCCAGTTGGCGTGGTAGAGGTTGTACCAGCCGGCGTAGGTCATGAGCACTTTGCGGCCAGCCAGCATGGTTATGGGGTGGTTGTGTCGGTCGCTCACCAGGATGTAGGCGTCGGCCGGTAAAGTTTTGTTCATAGATTCGCCAAAACTTACCTCGCTAGCACTGAGCAGCTCGAAAGTTATCTTGGGCCCAGACAGCACCAGCGTGTAGAAACCCATGATCGTCAGACTCAGCATAATTGCTCCCACGGCCAGTTTGCCATACCAAGGCCGCAGCCACTTGGTCATAATCCAGGCCGTCGCTAGCATGATGAACCAGAAGGCGTACTCGAAGAATTTCATATTATCCCACTCGCTGGGTTGGAAGACGTGGACATTGCAGATGGCAAAAATGAGCAAGCCAGCAATATAGGCCAGCCAGATCTCGGCGCGGGCTTTGTAGCGGCGCAAGAAATACCACCCAAGCAGCATGAAGATGAACAGCGCACCAAGCTGCATGAGCCAAAACTCGAACCAGTTGGCGTGCTCCAGAGGCGAGAAATTCTGCATCATCCAGCCGCTGATCGAACTATTGAAATGGCTGTCATAGCTGGTAGAGAACTGATATACCAGCTGCGGTAGCGCGACTACTGCCATAGTGATCAGCATCTGCAGCCAGCCGACTACCAGTTTGCGGGATTTGATGAGCATGCCAGCGGCGGCCAGACCCAGAAGAGAAGCTAGGACCAGGAAACTGTGGGTATGGATGAGCGGCAGCAATCCAGCCAGAGCGCCAACGATTAGGCCAGAGCGTTGGGCAAGCTTTGGCTTGCCTGCAAGCGCTTTGCCACGATACAACTCCAGGGCCACCATCGCCACGATGATAAAGATTGGCATACCAAAGAGGTAGGAACGTTGCGGCAGCGGATGAGAATGGAAGAAATTCAAGTAATTGTCGCCTGTAGCGAAGGGGATAGAAGTCCCGATCAAAGCCACGTAAGCCGCATAGCCTTGGGTTAGCAGCACCTTGCTCAGCACATAGCCAGCGTGGGTTGACCCAGACAGCAGGAGCAGCAAGAACTGCAGCCAGGCAGCCCGCACCGAACCAAGCAAACGATACCCAAAACTAAAGATGAGCATCATCAGGCTGGCGGTCATGATCAGCGAAACAATCATTAGCGACAGCTGCCAGCTCCCGCCTAAGCGCATCAAGACACTGGAGTAAAAGTCGCCAATAAACGGATAGCTGAGGGGAATTTTCTGGTAAATAGGCGAGACCAGGTCGATTTTATTGCCCCCAGCAAAGTGGGTAATCAGACCAACGTGCAAGGGGCCATCGCCCCAGACATTGCCGTTACTTATCCAGCTGCCGTTGTCGGCCGGGAACTGGTAGCTGAGCACCACCAGATTGCCGACGATGTAGAGGCTCGTAAGGGCCAGTATCATAGTCAACCAGCGATAGCGTTTGGAATAGGGCTGTTCGGTAATGATAACTTGCGGCTTAAGGTAGCGCTGGGAAGCCGCTGTCATGGCCGTAGCTAGGAATAGGGCGAGCGGTAGGCCAATAGCAAAACCGAAGGCCCAGGCGGCCATGAAAACAAGCCAAGAGACCAGATT
This sequence comes from bacterium, assembly GCA_043767845.1. Classification (GTDB taxonomy): domain Bacteria; phylum Patescibacteriota; class Saccharimonadia; order UBA4664; family JBBRNT01; genus JAYUFZ01. The sequence continues at coordinate 9,330 of JAYUFZ010000005.1, forward strand.
GAAGCCGATAGCTACTGACGCTGCTAGTGCCTCTGTCCGGCGCATCTGCAGGGGCAGTTGGCGAACTACCTGCCAACCGGCCACAATCGAACCCACAATAGCTAGTAACGCCCACATATGCCTTAACTATACTCGACCTACTTCTGGGGTGCCAGCCAAAGATTGTAGGAACCGACCAGGTCGCCAGCTACCCGTGCCCAGCCATCGGCCGCTAAGGCATTGGTGAATTTATTGGGATCTTCCTTCTGCCAACGGCTTTTTACAGCATCGGGCGGAAAGAGCACACAGCGGACATTCAGATCGGTAAATTCCCGGCGTCGAGCATCGGGATCGGTGGTTATCTTGATAAAACGGGTGGCAATGCTTCCTTTGGGGTCCGACCAGCTGGGCATCCGCCCATCGATAAAGGTCTTGGTTCCTGGTAGCTTCCAGATTATTTGTCCGCCGAGGTCGTAGTGGGCAAAGAGGTTGCCTGGGCAGGGATTGGCCCCTAGGTAAGCTAGGGCTTTAGCTGGGTCAGGCCGCTTGGTTACAGTAACCATAATGTAGCCGACATAGAGCAGGCTTGGTACCACAATAGTTAGCACAGCGATAACCATCACTCGCCGCCTAGGCTGATGTCGCAGCAGCAGCTTGTTAGTCTTGTCGACCAAGTCCTCAAAGTGCTGGGCGGATGTAGCCGCCAGCAATACAAAATGCCGCACGCTGCTCATGGTCATCACCAAAGTAGTGGCCGTAAGAGCATACTTGGTTTGTTTTGGCCGCTCCTTAAGACCAAAAAACAGCCCAATGAAGAGCACCAAGTAAGCGCTAGCCCAGAAAGGCGATTGAAAGGGGAAGGGTGCCCACTCGGTAATCCGCCAACGTAGTTGGCTATCAAGCGCCGTGCGCAAGACCTCGAGGTAGACCCGTGGACCGTAGGGGTTGATAAAACTAGCTGGAATGGCGGCAGCAGCCCAAAAAAGAAGTGGTCTAGACCGCCGGTAAACAGCTACAACCAGCAGCACCACGAGGCCGAAGCTAAAGCTACCGTGCAGGTTGGCCCAGAGAGAGAAAAGCGGGAAGAGCAACCAGAAATAGCGGCTTTTCTTTTCGAGAATATACTCCAGCGCCACAATTCCCAAAAACGACCAGATATTCGGCCGGATGCCGGCAAAAGACAGCATCGCCCAGGCCGTGAAGTACAGTGTAAAAACCCGGAGTTTACCGCGTAAGGCGGCCCATAGCGCAAGCGTCCAGAGCGCCGCGAAACTGGCAGCCAGCAATCGGTAGCCACCAAGCTTCTCGAGCGTGGCAACGAAAGCGTCATGTAGCCACTCGTGGTTAATCCACTCAAAACTGGGCATGCTGTAGGAGAAAAGGTCGTGTTTTGGCACGCCGTGTGCCAGGATGTAACGGCCAGTCATGAGATGCCAGCCAAAATCAGGATCGAGCGAGCGCACAAACCAGAAATCGAAGAACAGAAAGAGTCCGAGAAGGATGGCCGCCTTGCGATAGGGCCTATGCTTGGATATTAGAGTTGTGAGCAGAGGTTTCATGTCTCACTTATAGTAGCAGCTGACCATAGAAAAAGCCCCAACTGATCGGGGCTTTTTCTATGGCGGAGAGGGAGAGATTCGAACTCTCGATGAGGTTACCCCCATACTGCTTTTCGAGAGCAGCGCCTTCAACCACTCGGCCACCTCTCCACGCTTATTCAATTATTCGGCCAACGGATCCGGATCACCCTGGCCCACCAGCTTTTAGCTACCAGGGGTCAATAATACCCAATAGTCGTTGCGATAGCTAGCCTTCAGTCCGCAGGCCTGGAGATGAGCAACCTGGCCGGAGCTCACCTTGGCCTGCAAGATAATACCGGCCACAGTATCCTTTGACAGCCGGCCAAATGCCCGTTGGCAGTACTGCGCATCGTAGGCAGGGACACTGATAATCGACCACCAGCTGCCGTAGGCTGGGCTTTCGTCCAAGTGGGCGTTAATTATTCGGATGGGGGCCATCCACAAAAAGCGCGCTGACCCGGCCTGATCTGAAGCGTAGTTTTGACCGGCAATAAGTCGGCTGGCAAGCGCATAATCCTGGTCGCGTACTGCAACCCCGCCATCCACGCCTAGGCCATTGGCTAGAACCATACAGCCAAGGATAGCGCTCAAAAGTGCGTTTGTCGCCAGCGCTGTTACGGAAAGGATCCTCAGCCAGGCAAGCTTTTTTGGGCTTTTTAGAATGGCCGAAACCAGCACCAATACGATTGGTAGCGGCAGTATCAAAAGCATGCGCCTGGACGTGGCGGTAGGCACGAACTGCCAGATGATCGCTAGCCCCAGCCACAAGCCTAAGCGCGGTGTGAAATATTCACTGATCTTTTGCCCATTGGCCCGGGCATGGCGGGCCACAAGAACCGCCACTAAGGCCAAGCCAAACATAGTCAATGCCAAGGATAGCGGCCACTGAGTAGTAACATTTGTACTGAGATGGTAACGAAAGAAAACATTTACCCGGCTCAGCCAAAGATAGTACAAGCCCACGAGGAAAGTCGGCAATACTAGGCTGAGCGCCCAGCCAATTGATTGCTTCTTGTCTTTTGAAACAAGCCACCACGCACCATAAACGGAGCCGATAAATAAAATGTAGTAGGGATGGTTGATCGACCAAAAACCGGCTACAAGGCCCAAAACCGGCCAGCTTTTTTTGTTGTCGTAGAGTACATATAAACCGCCGATTGAGATGATGTACATCAGGTACGAAAGCAGATTTGGCACACTATAGAATAACGATCCGGAGAGCGTCAATTCGGGCACGGCAAAAAGGTAGTTCCCGGTCAGGATGAGCGGCAAGGGGGTGAGACAGAGCAGCAGCAGGAACCATTGCAGTGCGCGATTGGCCTCTAGACCGGCTTGCTCCGCCCAAAGCTTTACCCCATAAATGGAGGCAATTGCAATGCCACAGTAGAGAATGACGCGCAACAGAAATGCGGCAATTGCTGGCTGGCCAAAGCTAAGCAAGTGGCCTAGATACCAGATTGGGCGCACTCGACAACCACCCTCAGCCATGCTTGAGGTAGTATTCACCAGGCAAAACTTTCCGGAGCTACTAAGCTGGTTGTAGATAATATCATCTGGCGAAAGCAGTATTAACGGAAGGTGTCCGCTAGCCCTCAGTCCGACAGCGAAGATAACCACAAAAACACTTGCCGCTATCAGGCCCAAGCCAATAAAGGCCAGTAGACCAAATTGCTGTGACATATAAGCCTTGATTTTAGCAGACTGAATCATCAGGTAATCATAGCAAAACAGTAGCGCAGACAAAATAGCCTATCAAGGCGCGATGCTAAAGATGGCGCAGCACAAAAAACTCATTATAAGGTCGATCGTCAGTAATCGCCGGCGCACTTCCCAACAGCTCGTTTATCGGCAAGCGCTTGGCCAGTATTCGTTGCAAGTATGACTCGATGCTAGCGTCTCGGCCGCCGTTCCATTCCATAAGATCATACTGGGCAGCCTCAGGCATCCGAGCTATTAGCTCGCTAGCGCTTGGGTTTAGTATCGGGCTATTGGAGGCCAGGAGGTGAAAACCAAAGTTGTCAGTTGATTGATAAGCTACCACATGAGGAAAAACTTCGTCTAATGACCGAGCGACAGCCTGGAGTGTCAACCCTTTATCACCCGGATACCATTGGGCAAGAATACCTTCTTTCGATAAGTGTCCCTTGGCAATCTGGTAAAACTCCTTGGAATAGAGCAGGCTGGAACCGGCGGCTTCGGGGGGCGGTGGCGGGTCAATCACTATCAGGTCATACTTTTGCTGATTACGTTGCAAATAACGCCGGCCATCGTCTATTACAATATGGCCCCGCGGGTCTGTCAGAATCTTCCCGGCGTCAGCAAAGAAATACGAAAAGGAGTCGGCAACACTCGGCGTCAGCTCGACAGCCGTAGTGTCAATGCCCCAGCTAAGCGATGACCGGTAAGTCGTACCCATGCCAAAGCAGATGATAAGCGCCTTCGCCGGTTTGCTCGGCTCCAGGCTTAGCGGCAAATGGGCCATTATCTTAGTGATCGGGGTCAATGTCGTCATTCCCACTCCGTTCACAAGCAATTGCTTCCCGATTTCTTTCGAGGTGTAGGCAACAACCGTAGCATTGTAATCACGCTTCAAAAGCTTGTCCGGCAAGGCTAGCCCATCTTCGTAACTCGAATTAATGACCAATGACCCAAGCGCCAAGGCAACTAAACTACCAATTATAGCCAGCTCTACGGGACGAAGTGGCTGGGCTGACGCCAAACTCTGCCAGACAAAAACTAGAATCGGCGAGCAAAGCAGTACGATTGCCAGCCGAGCCCCAGCAAGCGGCAGCAGCCAATACGACGTGATAACTGGCCCCAGGATACAGCCGAGAATATTAACAGCATAAGCCCTTCCAGCCTCACGAGCACTACCCCTCGACAAATCATCAACCAATTTGGGGGTCAGGTAACCGAGCAGCCCTGAAAAAAGCAGGATGGTTATAGTCATCGCCAGGAAAGTCAGTCGCAGCCTCGGGTCATTAAGCGGGATTTGGCCAAAGCAAGTAAAGGCCAGCACTACCAGCAGGGTTTTGGTGCTCAGTGTAACCGATCGCTTGGCATCGCGGCGATAGCGATACAGACCAAGGCAGGTGCCAACTAAGTACAGGATGAGAATATAAGCAAAGGCGTAGACTGTTGTGCTGACAAGCGGCGTGAATAGTCGTGTCCAGACCACCTCCAGACCCATGGAACAGAAGCCACTGGCAAAGAGAGTCCACTGAGCCCAAGTCCGCTGGCGGGCGTTGAGCCGCTCTAGATGAGGCAGGGCAGTCTTGGCGCGCCCAAGTGTCTGATGGCCAAGCGAGTGCCTCATCTTAACAGACCGTCGGATAATGAGTGCCGTGAGCGCGATAGCTAGGTTCAAGCCAGCGGCAACCAGCATCGTGACTCGCAATCCGAACAGCTCGATGAGTGCGAACACGGTAGCCAGTGCGCCCACAGCGGCCCCCAACGTGTTTGCTAGATACAGGTAACTGAAGATGCGCTCGTCATTTGTGAGTTCTTCGTTAGCAAAGCCGATCATTAAAGGAATTGTTGTGCCCATTAAAAAAGACCAGGGCAGGACGGAGGCAGTAATAATCAGCGCCGAGAGCGCTAAATAGGTCAAAGAGTTTGTCTGCCCCACATCGAGTAGCAGCTTGCGTCCTAGGCTAAAAAGGAAAGGGACGGCGATCGCGCTAAAACCGATTAAGAGCTCCGTCAAAGCGTAGAGGGTGATTAGCCTGAGATTTTTAGCCTTGGCCAGGCGAATTATCCAACCGCCAGCCAACCACGATCCCAGAGCAAGCCCAAGCATAAATACTGAGATAACCACCGAAAGCACCTGAGCGTTGATTCCGAAACTAGCATAGGCCAGGCGTAGCCAGACCATCTGGTAGGTTAAGCCGCAGAAGCCAGAGGCGAAAAAGACAACAAATAACAGACGCTTTACGAGCAATTCGGTATTTCGCACTAGACTCCCTCGATTTAACTCAAGTATATCAGAATTGGCGGAGAGGCAGAGATAGCGGCTACGCCTTCTTTACCTAACTCCCGCCCTGCCTATGGCTATCATCGAGAGTTCGAAATGCAGTCCTCGCCATAACAAACACCTGGCCTAAACCAGGTGTTTGTTATGGCGGAGAGGGAGAGATTCGAACTCTCGCGGGGGATTACTCCCCCCTACAGGTTTAGCAAACCCGCCCCTTCAGCCACTTGGGTACCTCTCCACGCGCAAGGCGTGAGCTGAACAGATTGTAGCAGAATAAGCAAGGGCTTATAAATACTGGCGGAGGGGGTGGGATTCGAACCCACGGTACCGTTTCCGGCACGACGGTTTTCAAGACCGTTGCCTACAACCACTCGGCCACCCCTCCACGAAGGCTTCCACATTGCGATGCGGAACAGGTATAACTTGACCAAGGAAGTATAGAGTTTTGACCGGAAAATGGCAAGCATAAACTCTCTTTGTATTTTTGGCGAAGTATTGCATAATGAAGACAAAGGAAACTTATTGTGAGCGAAGAACCTAGCGAAGAAATCAAGCAACCGGAGCAGGATTTGTCGGTAAGCGACGATACGGCTCCCGAGGACGACAACGCCCATTACGAGCCCCAGGCACCAGCTTTTACCTGGCAGGCGTCAGAGTATTTACACCATGACAAGACGCCCATGTGGTACATGGTTCTTGGCGGGATTACCCTAGCACTGGTGGTCGGAATGGTCGTATTCAAACAGTGGTTTAGTATTCCGGTGATCGTCGTTATGGCCGCCGCCTTGGCCGTCTACGGCGCCAAGAAGCCACGGACCCTGAACTACGCGGTCGATAACCATGGCATAACTATCGAAGGTAAGTTCCACCCTTTCACCAACTTCCGGTCTTTCGCTGTCATCCAGGATGTTGCCTGGCACATGATCGACCTCGAGCCGACGCAGCGTCTTATGCCCCGCCTAACGGTGCTTTTCGATTCCGATGACTTCCAGCCGGTCGTTAGCCAGCTAGCTGCCCAGCTGCCAGAAGTCGACCGCGCCCCGGACTGGACCGAGCGCCTGGCCCGCTATTTAAAATTCTAGCCCCAGCACTACTTCCCAGATCCGCCCAAATATGCTAGGATAACTCAGTTCAATACGGGCGCACGTAGCTCAGCTGGATAGAGCATCAGCTTGCGGTGCTGGGGGTCGGGGGTTCGAATCCCTTCGAGCGCACCATTCGACTTTCTGGCTATCGCCAGAAGCGCTCATCGTCTACGACCTGTGATAGGCAGAAAGTCGAATGGTATGAATCAAATGAATTGAGGACCACCGAAGAGCCATGTACTCATGGCGTGGGGTTCGGCGGAGCGCGATCACGCGC
>JAYUFZ010000006.1:0-80158 GCA_043767845.1 bacterium
ATTTTTTGGTGCGGGCCTGGAAAGGCCGGTAAACTGAGTAGCTTTAGCGAACTGACCCATTTCTCTGTGGGGCACGAAAAGTGCCGGCCGGAACAAGCAGGTCATATTTTGGTGCTGGGCTGGAAAGCCCGGTAAGCCACTCAGCATGCTATAATAAGCCCTGTTCGCCCCACATAATACCCGTGTGTGCCCGTAGCTCAGCTGGATAGAGCGTTGGTTTCCGGTACCAAAGGCCGGGGGTTCGAATCCCTTCGGGCACACCACATAAAAACCCCACCTATGTGGGGTTTTTATGTGGTGTGGGGCGCGAAAATCCCCGGCCGCGACCAACACCTAGCCCACCCGGGTCAATATTTACATTCCCCGAGCTTTCCTAGAAGATAGAAACACGTGAAATACCCAGAAAGGAGTACTTATCAGCTCTCAGATAGTCCGACCCAATGGTCAAATTGTTCAGGCAGTCAATGATCGGCTCGCCGAACTAGTACAGGCTCGCGTTTCCCCTGCATCCCACATCGACCCTAGCTATGAGCGACTCTGGATGGAGATCCAGCGGGTTGTATTAGCCGGGGGCAAGCGCCTCAGGCCGCTTCTGTGTATACTGGCTTATTCCGCTTTTGGTGGGGCGCATGCCGCTATCTACGACGTTGCTTGCTCGCTTGAGCTACTGCATGCCTCACTACTTATCCACGACGACATTATGGACCGCGACTATGTCCGGCACGGCCAGCCAAATATTGCCGGAGGGTACCTCGCCCACTACCAGGATCGCCAGTCGGCACAACATTTGGCGGATAGCACGGCCATACTGGCCGGCGACCTGCTGCTTGCCATGGCCTACGAAACAGTTTCGGCCAGCGGCTTTGAGGCCGAGCTGCTGCCAGCAGTTACCGCTCTGATGGGTACTTCGGTTTATGAAGTGGTGGCCGGCCAATTGCTCGACGTTGCCTCGGCCAACGCTTTCGAGGAGGACAACAGCCTCAAGATCGCTGAGTACAAAACAGCCAGCTATTCATTTATCGGGCCGCTCTGTATTGGCGCCCAACTAGCTGGTGCCAGTGAGCAGGAATTGCGACACATGCGCCAGTTCGGCACCGCACTGGGTATTGGCTTCCAACTAGCCGACGACTTACTGGGGTTGTTTGGTGACGAGCAAAAAACCGGTAAGCCAGTTACCAGCGATATGCGTGAGGGCAAGGCTACCTATTTGATGCAGGCAGCATTTCGCAGTGCCGAAGGGGCGGACAAGGCTTTTCTGTCAAGTCACTGGGGCAACGAGGAGTCAACCGAAGCCGACCTAGCGGAAGTCAAGGCGATTGTTACGCGTTGTCGGGCCCGCCAGGCGACCGAGGACATGCTGGACCACTATGCTGCCAGCGCCCGCAAGGAGCTCAGCGGCCTACATTTGCAAGCTGATTACCTCACAGAGCTCGATAAGCTCGTAGATCAGGCGATGAAGAGGCAGTCGTAATGGAACTTTACAAGCAGGTAGCCTTTGATACTTCTCGGCTGGCAACCAACCGCTACTCGACGTCGTTTAGCCTAGCCTGCAAGCTGTTTCCGCCCGCCACCCGTTGTGACATCTATGGCGTTTACGGCTTGGTGCGCCTGGCCGACGAAATAGTTGATACCTATCGTGGTCAAGATCAGTTGCAAATACTTGATGACCTGGAGGTAGATACCTATAAATCACTTAAAACCGGCTATAGTAGTAACCTCATGGTACATGCTTTCGTCGATGTGGCTATTCGAAACAGTATCGATAAGCAGCTCATAAAGCCGTTTTTCGAGAGTATGCGCCAGGATATTGGTCACTCGACCTACTCTCAAAAAGAGCTTGACGCCTACGTCTATGGCTCGGCTGAAGTGGTCGGGCTAATGTGCCTAAGGATTTTCCTGCGGGGAGATAAGACCCGTTATAACGAGCTGAAACCAGGCGCCCAAGCACTGGGAGCCGCCTTCCAAAAAGTAAATTTCTTGCGCGACCTACGTGCCGATCACGACGTACTGGGACGGGTATATTTTCCTGAGGTTGATTGGAAAAACTTTAACGATTCGGCCAAGCGCGAGATAGAGGCCGGTATTGCCCGTGACTTTGAGCAGGCGGCAGTGGCAATCACTCAACTGCCTGCTGGGGCTCGTCCGGCGGTGACGGCCGCTTACCACTACTACCTAAAGCTACTTGCCCAAATCCAAAAGACGCCAGCCAGCCAACTTAAGACCAGGCGAGTGCGGGTGGCCTACGGCTACAAGCTGTGGATATTATTTGTGGCCTGGTGCGGGGGGCTCCTGAGCCGAGGAGCTGGTCGTGGCTAAACCAAAGGCTATCATTATTGGTGGGGGGATTTCGGGACTGGCGACAGCCAATTTACTGGCCTGTAAGGGCTATGACGTTGTGGTGCTAGAACAATCCGACCAACTCGGCGGCCGCGCCGGGCTTCTGGAGGTTGATGGTTTTCGCTTTGATACTGGGCCGTCGTGGTACTTGATGCCCGAAGTTTTTGAACATTACTTTAGTCTGTTTGGGCGAAAGACCAGTGATTACTACCAGCTGAAGCGGCTCAACCCGGCCTATCGGATTTTCCCGGAATCGGGCCAGCCAGTCACTATCACTTCCGACCTCGAGACCGACGCCACCACCTTCGATGCGCTCGAACCAGGTACTGGCGCAAGCCTTAAACGCCACGTGGCGCGGGCTGAGAAGCTCTATGAGCTGGCTACTGACCACTTTCTCTATATCGATCGGGTAGTGCCTCGCTCTTTTCTAAGCCGCCAGGTGCTCGGTTCAATATCATCGCTTCCCAAGTCCGTCTACCTAAATAACTACATCAATCGCCAGTTCAAACACCCAGTTTTACGCCAAATACTCCAGTACCAGAGCGTTTTTTTGGGTGTCTCGCCGTACGAAACACCTTCGCTCTACGCCCTGATGGCTTACCTGGATTTCAAGCAAGGGGTGTATTATCCGCAGGGCGGAATGTATGAGGTTATTGCTGGCCTGGTGAAGCTCGGCCGGGAGCTGGGCGTCAATTACCAGACGGGCATAGCAGTTCAGCATATCACAACGGCCGATGGTAAAGCGCGCGCGGTCGTTCTCGGGGATGGCTCAGAAATGACTGCTGATATCGTAGTATCGGCGGCCGACCTGCATCACACTGAGCAAAAGTTATTATCAAAGCCCGATCGCAGTATAAATCCCAAGTTTTGGACTAAGGCCAAGTCCAGCCCCTCGGCGCTGCTCATGTACCTCGGGGTGAAGGGCGATTTGCCAGAGTTAAGTCATCATAACCTCATATTTACGACCGATTGGCAGAAAAACTTCGGTGATATCTTTGAACGTGTCCAGTGGCCTCACCCGGCATCCATGTATGTGAGTGTACCGAGCAAGACTGACCCGAGCGTGGCACCAGCCGGGAACTCCAATGTCTTTGTGCTGGTGCCGCTGCCGCCAAATAGTTATTTGAGCGAGGTCGAGCAAAGTGAGCAAGCTGAAGCTTACTTGGATGAGTTGGCCCATGCCCTTGGAATAGCCGACCTAAAGAAGAGGATTGTCTACAAAAAACTCTTTGGCCCGGCCGACTTTCGGGATCAGCTTAATTCCTGGCAGGGAAACGCTCTGGGGCTTGGCCATAGCTGGGGACAAAGTGCCTGGTTCCGCCCCTCGGTCAAGTCTAAAAAGCTGTCTAACATGTACTACGTGGGTGGCAGTGTCCGCCCCGGCATTGGGCTGCCAATGTGTCTGATAAGCGCCCAATTGGTCATCAAAAACCTCACGGGCGACAAGTCGGCCGGCCCATTAGTGATCAAGCAGACATCAGCGAGGAGCCAAGATGAGCGCTAGTTACCTCTTGTTACTCCTGGTCTCGATCGCAGGCCTCACCTGGCTAGACTATCACTTCAAGCTGTTATTGTGGCGTCGTAGACGAGCGACATTGGTCACACTCCTTATTGGACTGGCTGTATTACTAATCTGGGATCTGGCCGGCATTGCCCTGGCTATATTCTTTCCGGGTAGCTCGAACTATACGCTTGGTGTGCTTGTAGCCCCTGGCCTGCCGATCGAAGAGCTTTTCTTTTTGACGCTGTTCTGCTATCTGACGCTTTTGATCTGGCGGAGGCACGCTTAATGTTTAGATACCTAGTTCTAGACGCCGTATTCCTGATTCCGGCAGCTTACTTGTTTAGCAGTTCACCTAAAACTATCAGGCGGCGGATGCTCGAAGTGATGGGCTGGCTACTGCTGCTAACACTCATGTTTGACAACATCATCATCGCAGCCCGAATTGTTGATTACAGCCCAGCCCGAATACTCGGCTGGCGTCTGTTATATGCCCCTATTGAAGATTTTGCCTATCCAGTCTGGGCGGCGATTGTGCTACCGTTTATCTATGAAAGGCTTAGCAAAAATGAAAGCACTTCTTAAAAGCCTGTTTTGGAGCTCACGGCCAATATCGTGGGTCAATACTGCCTACCCTTTTGCCGCCGGGGCGCTGGTTGCTGGATCATTACCGACGATCACACTTGTCATCGGCACACTCTTCTTTTTGATCCCATACAATTTCACCATGTACGGTATCAACGATGTTTTTGATTACGAATCAGATATCCGTAACCCCCGGAAAGGCGGTGTCGAGGGAGCGATAGTGGCGCCGAAATACCATAAGGCGACGATTTACTCATCGTTACTTTTGAGTCTGCCATTTGTTATTTTTTTGTTATCGCAGGGACCAGTGTGGTCACGAATTTGGCTCATATACTTGCTCTTTATGGTACTTGCCTACAGCGCGCCAGTATTACGGTTCAAGGAACGACCAGTGCTTGATTCATTTACCTCCAGTTCGCATTTCATTGGGCCACTAGTTTATGCATTGCTGCTAGTGGGGTTTCGATCAGCTTTTTGGCCAGCAATTCTAGCCTTTGGGGCGTGGGGAATGGCTAGCCACGCATTGGGAGCGGTGCAGGATGTGAAGGCTGATAGGGAAGGGGGGATCGCCTCGATTGCCACTGCGTTTGGCGCGCGGCTGACTACTCGCTTGGTGGTAGTTCTATACTTGCTGGCGGGGCTACTCTTGGTCAAGTATGGCATCTTGGGCACAGTTGTCGCTCTTACTGTGCTACCCTACGCCCACAACGCCGCCCGTTTCTGGTACATCACCGATGCTAAGTGTGAGCAAGTCAACGCTGCCTGGAAGCGGTTCCTGTGGCTCAACTGGCTCAGCGGGGCAGTGATCACGATGGTGCTCATATATAGTAGACTGCAGCACTAGGCAAAATGCTTGAAAAACACGTGGCAATCTGGTAAAGTATCAAAGTTTCCGCTAAGCCCAATGCGGGCCAGTAGCTCAGTTGGTTAGAGCGGCTGCCTCTTAAGCAGCATGTCGAGGGTCCGAATCCCTCCTGGCCCTCCAAAGAAAATACCCCACATTTTGTGGGGTATTTTCTTTGGAAAGTTCACGCGGCTCGGACCCTCGATATAACCCGCCTGGGCGGGTGTCGAGAATGATTACAGTCTAATCGCTAACTTGATAAAAAGCTGGTATCAAGTTAATATTTGCCCACCATCCCAATCCGACCAACAAGATAGGTGAGTGAAGTGGCAGATCGATGGCAACGACTGAAGTTTGTTTTCAAGTTCTCGATGATCCGTCTCCGACGCGAGCGCAGTTTCATTTCACGCTTAATAGTCATGGCAGTATTCTTGGGGGTTATTACCAGCATGTGGGCCCTCAACCGCGAAATCACCCAAGGGCCACAGCGCTACTTGAAAACTCTGCACGTCGACTATTGGGTTGTTCAAAAGGGGGCTGGGAGTCTATCTACGAGCTCCTATGTCGACCCAGGTTTGCTCAAAGAGCTCCAGGTCTCGGGATACCAGGCCGATGGAATGTTGGTTTACTTCGGTAAAATCAATTCGCGTGATGGGATCTACCAATCCTATGAGCCTGGCGGAGTGCTGGACCCACAATTGAAATCCGGACGCCAGGTGCAAACAGCGCACGAAATCGTCCTCGACCAGGTTTTGGCATCCGACCTTCACATTGGGCTCGATTCACAAGTCGCTTTGGTCGGCCGCCGCTTCAATGTCGTCGGCCTATCCAGGAGTACGAACTCAGCCGGTAAGCAGACAGCCTTCATCAACCAGGCCGCCATGGCCAAAATTGTCGGCCAGCCTACCTACCAAGTGCTCGCAGTTCGCCTAAAAGCCGATCAAAGCTGGCTGCCAAGCGGCCTTTCCTTGGCTGGCGTCGATGTGCTGACCAATAAGCAATTCCTGCAAACAAATTTACAGTACCAGGAAAATAGCTATAGCGGCTTCTTTGGGATCATAATCTTGGTTTCATTTTTGGGGCTGGCAATTGTCATGGTATTATCGCTGAAGCAAGCCATCGATAGCCAACGAGCCGGGCTGGCGCGAATGCGGGCCATAGGAGCCAGCAAAGCATTCCTGATGGCGGTCGATGCTGTGTCGACGGTGATTGTGGTTATACCGGCCACTGCCATCGGTGCGGCACTGGCCGTAGGGCTAACATCCCTTTTTAATAGCAGTGTACCGGGTATTAGCGCAGGTATCAGGCCCATCGATGTGGTCTTGGCCGCTGAGACCGCCCTACTGGTCAGTTTGTTGGCTGAGGTAGTGCCATTTTGGAAACTAAATCGCCTGACGCCCGTCGAGGGAATGAGGGGGTAATATACAAACAGGCCGAAGATACAGGAGTGTCTTCGGCCTGTTTTTTATATCCCTCGGGCTAGGGTAGGAATGTAATCGGCTAGGTGAGTATGCTTTGGTCGCTGCGCACAAAGTAGCAGGTGTAGCCGCCGGGGTTCTTTTGCAAGTAGTCCTGGTGGTAGGCCTCAGCTGTCCAGAACTTGCTGAATTTTTCCAGGCTGGTGACAACTGGATTTGGGTAGAGGCCTGAGGCGTTAACCATATCGATTACGCCTTTGACGGTAGCCAGCTCTTCCTCATCCTGGTAGAAAATAGCCGAGCGGTATGAGGTTCCACGGTCGTTGCCCTGCTGGTTGAGGGTGGTGGGGTCGTGGATGCGAAAAAAGAAATCGAGCAAGGCTTTGTAGGTGGTCTGACCCGGATTATAGGTAATAGCTAATGTTTCGGCGTGGCCACGATGGTTCTCGTAGGTTGGGCTCTCATTATCGCCGCCGCAGTAACCGACCTCAGTATCGGTCACGCCTGGCAGTTGACGTACTAAGTCCTCAAGTCCCCAGAAACAGCCGCCTGCTAGATAAATTGTTTTACTCTCAGCCATGTCTCTCGCTTTCGAATTAACGTTTATTTCTTTTATGTAATAATACTATATTCGCTTCACGGCAAGCCGCTTAAATTACTTAAAAGTGTCACAAGCGGCCGGTTTGCCAGACGTGTAGCCAGTATTGAACCACTGGACACGCTGCGCCGAGGAGCCGTGGGTGAAGGTTTCCGGCCGCACCTGCCCCTGGGTTTGTTTTTGAATTTTGTCGTCACCGACGGCCGCAGCAGCATCTATTGCCTTATTGATCTCGCCGGGCGCGAAAACGCCTTGCTGCGAGAGGGAGTAGGCCCAGACCCCAGCAAAGCAATCGGCTTGCAGCTCGACCGCAACGGAAATTTGATTGTCTGTTTGACGCTGTTGTTCTGTACGCTTCATAATACCGAGCTGGTTTTGGACGTGGTGGCCGACCTCGTGGGCAATAACGTAGGCTTGGGCCACGTCGCTATTGCCGCCGCCCAACTTCTTGAGCTCATCGAAAAAGGTCTCATCAAGGTAAATAGTACTATCGAGTGGGCAGTAATGCGGCCCGACTTGCGACTGTGCCCCACCGCAAGCCGACTGGGTAGCCGAACGGAAGAGTACCAGCTTCGGCTCGGTGTAGGCCTTGCCCGACTGGCTAAAGATACCGTGCCAGGTATCATTGGTCGATCCCAATACTGTCGAAGTAAACTTCTCATAGTCGTCCACGCCGGCAAACTGGCTGCTTTGCTGCTGTCCTTGGGAGTTTTGCAGCTGGCCAAGTACGCCGCCAAGTGTATTGGCGGCATCGCGGTGGCCGGTCAAGCTAAGAATTAGTACGGCAATAGCACCGATGCCACCGAGCCCGCCCAGAGCCAAGGGTGCATTGCTACGCCGGTCATCTACTGCGCCGCGGGTTGTGATCTTGCTCCAATCTGCCATATCTATCCTTTCATTATGTATCAGCCTACAGTTGTGTTATTGAGCGGTCAGTAAGATAAATCACTACCAGCTCTATTGGCGTATTCTGGCCAAATGAAAACACCCCCACAGGTTCGTGGGGGTGTCGGGTAATCGGTGGACGGCAGGTCTAGGAGTCCTACTCAGCCAAGTAGACTGAGGACAGGAGGCTACTTCCATCCTGGAAATCGAGCTGGTAGAGCTCGAGCCGGCCGTTGCCGGAGCGAAAGACGCGACGGCCCATGTTCTGGCGGTTGTCGTGGTCGGCGGTATCAAGCTCAGCGGCGCTGGCGGTGGTACTGGCCAAGGTCGTCGAACTGTCGAGGTGGGCATAGATGATGTCCAACTCTTCGTAGTCATGCGCATTTGGGTGCTGGCTGCCGATGTCGCTGGAGTAGTCCATGCAGGTGCCCAGAGCTGCGCCGGTTTCGTCTTGGTGTCCGAGGCCGACGGTGTGGCCAATTTCCTGACACATGACATGGTTCTTCTCGGCCGTGTTGTTGTAGGCGGCCGTGTTGAAGTAGGTGTCATTCATCTTGGTCGTGCCCTGGGTGATGTGCCCATCAGCCGTGATCCAGATTTGGGCCAAGCCCAGCCAGCCGTTGCTTCCATACTTGGAATTGCAGACTTCCACTCGCCCAAGCGTCGCCCGGCAGGTTCGGTTGGGTTTGGCGGCGTTGGGGGCGATGACGGTGTTGAGGACATCGGAGGCCGACCAATCGGTCATGGCTGTCGAGAACTGGGCTTGCCAGTTGTTGGACAGGTTGTTGCCGAGTTGGACCACAAATGGATTGCTTGTCCTGGCCCAGTGGTAGCCGCCCCAGGAGTGGGTGGCGTTGGCGGGCTGGGCGGCGAACAGGAGGCTGAGCATGGCGGCGAAAGCTACCAGGACGACGCCTCCGCGTCGCTTGCTTAGTGCACGGTTGAGACGTCGGGTGGGTAGCTGCTTGTTCACAGGTGCCTTTCGGAAGGTTTTTGATTTCAAGGTCCGATATACTATATACTAATATCCTAAATATGTCTATATTTTTCATTCGCGGCCGCCCAGACAACGATTACTGGATTGTATCCACAGGCGCTCGAATGCGGTACATTTTACCTCTAAATGCGGGCGAGTAGCGTACAATAATTTCAATAAAGGATTTATATGAAAGCAATACTTTTGAAAAACTTGAAACTTGTGGTGGCAGTCTGCACCGCCGCGGCAATTTTACTGGTGCTGGCTGGCTTCCTGGTGCCGCTGGGATCCTACGTCACTGCCAAGGGAATATGTGGCAATCAACACGAGAGCTCTTCCGTGCAACGGCTGCACCTGATCCGTGGCGATAGTCTAGAGAAAGTTAAGTCAGCAGATATTGAGCCGGGCCCGGCCGAAGGTTGCAAGCCTCTGGTTGTGTATTATCTATATTTTTTCTAAACAAACAAGGCAGCTAAGCAATACTTGTGGCGGGTAGATGCGGCCGAGTAACGTGCCTCCTGTAAACTTTCCAAAAAATCGCTATACTTAGTGCAGATTCTAGCAGGGAAGTATCGATGCCCAAGATGAAATCCACCACTAAACCAATGGCCTCGCAATTTAAGAGTCGAGTCGGTTTTTTGATGGGCGGCGGAGACATGGCTCGTCGCATCGAGCAATTTCCCTGGTCAGATAATAGGCTTGGTCCACTCCAAAGTTGGCAGCCCTACCTCAAACACGCCATAAGTTTTATATTGAATTCGCCTTTACGGACGGTGTTGTTGGTAGGCGACGACGGTATTATGATCTACAACGATGCTTACGCGGCATTTGCTGGGGAGCGGGACACTGACTTGCTTGGCTCCCAAGTCGCTGACGGGCTTCCGGAGGCAGCTGACTTTCATCGCCAGGTTTTAAAAGCCGTCTTAGCCGGCAAGACTGTAACCTATGTCGACCAGCAGTTAAAAAGCTATCGCCGGGCGACGGATCAAGAGATGTGGATGGATCTTAACTACAGCCCGGTGCTCGACGATGGCGGCATGCCATTCGCTGTAGTAGGAGTAGTACTCGAAGCAACGAATCGGATAGTAGCCGAAAGCCGCCGCTCAACCACTGAAACCGCCCTACAAGCCGAACGCCAGCGTTTACATGACCTATTTATGCGTGCCCCGGGCGGAATTGCGATTGTGACCGGCCCAGACCTGAGGTTCCAATTAGTAAATAAGCCTTTTCAGCAATTATTGGGTGCTGGACGCAATCTCGCAGGGCAGGCGCTCCTCGACGCCGTCAGCGATCTCGACCCCAAGCTCATAGAAATGATTCGACGAGTATCGTTTCAGGGTGAACGTTTTGAGGCGCATGAGCTTCCAGTGACCCTTGATTGGGACAGCGACGGCTCGCTAAAAACGAAATACTTGGACTTTATCTGCGAACCCTATATGGAGAATAACCAGCCCAATGGGCTGATTGCCTATATTTACGATATGACCCAGCAGGTGAAGTCACGCAAGGAAGTGGAGGATCAGAACAGGGTGTTGGAAATGTTGGCCGGGGGCTCTTCCTTCGAAACCACATTAGACTTTTTGATCCGTACGATAGAAATGCAATCATCAGATGGTATTCTGGGGTCGATATTATTAATGAGTGATGATGGTACATCGTTGCAGCACGGCAGTGGTCCCAGCTTGCCAGCCAGCTACTTGCGGGCTATTGATGGGATCGCCGTCGGGCCGAAAGTTGGTTCCTGCGGCACTGCAGCTTACCGGAAACAGCCCGTATTCGTCAGTGATATAGCAAGCGATCCGCTGTGGACCGATTTTCGTGAATTAGCGGCTGCCCATAGTCTCAAAGCATGCTGGTCGACGCCTATATTTGGCTCTGACAAGCAAGTACTTGGTACATTTGCCCTTTACTACCGTGACGTTCACCGGCCAACGGCCGAAGATAAGCATAGTATTGAATTTGTGACCAGGACGGCGGCCTTGATCATCGAACACAGTAAAGCCGAAGATCTGCTGCGCCAAAGTGAGGAACGCTTCAGGTTCATGGCCGAAACCCTGCCTCTCAAAATATTTACAGCCGACGCTGGTGGCAAGATCACCTATTTCAACCCACAATGGTCAGAGTTTACCGGCAAAAGTATGAAGGTATTGATGCGCGATGGGGTGCGTATGTTTATGCATCCCGAGGACGCCCAGTCGAGCATGCAGACGTGGATGGCGGCCCTCAAAACTGGCACTCCACTGCAAAACGAACAGCGACTGCTGAGGCACGATGGCCAGTATCGCCGCCATGTAAGCTTCGCGCGCCCCATGCGCGACAATAATGGCCGTATCATCAGCTGGTTTGGGTCGATGACCGACATAGAAGACGTTTTACAGACGGTAGTCCAAAAAGAAAAGCTTGAGATTATGACTGCCGGGCTCAAAGAACAAAGAGCTCAGCTGGTAGCCCTCAATAACGCAAAAGATGAGTTTATAACACTGTCTTCGCATCAGCTACGTACGCCGGCCACCGCTGTAAAACAGTACATCCACCTGGTGCTAGGGGGTCATTTCGGTGCCTTGACGCCTGCGCAGTTACGTAGCTTAACGATTGCCTACGAAAGTAATGAGCGCCAACTCAATATTATCAATGACTTACTTAAGACTGCCCAGATCGACTCTAATCGCTACACGCTCAAGAAACAGAACCTCAGCATTGTGGAGGTATTGCGCGATGCAATCGCCGAAATGCAGTCTTCGCTGCGCCTCAAAGGCCAGGTAGTGAGCTTTGACCCACCACGTGGCTTGCCCAAGCTATTGGCCGACCGCAGTGATCTCAATCTAGTGTTTATTAACCTGCTAGAGAATGCCAGCAAATACAGCTATCCCAATAGCGCCATCGAAGTGATAGTCACCAAGAAACCTAAAGCGCTGGAAATAGCGATAATCGACGAAGGAGTCGGTATTGAAAAGCAGCACGGTAGGCGTATTTTTGAGAAGTTTACGCGTATCGATAATGAATTGTCCGATACGGTCAGCGGCACTGGCTTGGGGCTGTATTGGGTCAAGCGCATACTCGCGTTACACGGCGGGAGTATCAAGGTAATTTCCGAGCCCAAGCTTGGCTCGCGCTTCATCGTGAGCTTACCACTATGAAGACGGCCACAGTACTTATAATCGAGGATGAACAAATCCTCCAGGACGTTTATAGTCTCATCTTAGGTAGCAAGGGATATACTGTCGCAGTTGCCGAAAACGGTGCCGAAGGCTTAACCAAAATGAGAGCCGTAAAGCCGGATTTAATACTGCTCGACGTACTCATGCCAGTGATGGACGGCAAAGAATTCTTAAAAAATTTCGATGCAAGTGAATTTCCCTACACTAAGATCATAGCCTATACCAATCTGTCGGACCGCCAAACCCAGCAAGAGATGGTCGAGCTCGGTGCCATGGAGTGTGTATTGAAGTCTAGTATGACGCCTGAAGACCTGCTCAATCTGGTGGGGCAGGTGCTGGAAACCGGCCATAAACATAAAAACAGGCCTTAGCAGGCCTGTTTTTATTGGTAAGCTTGGACTACTAGATGAGGCTTAGTAGAAAGTTGACCACTGGGTTGCCTTTGGCTTTGCCATTGCTTGCAAAGTAGCTAACGCAATCGCCCTGGTTCTTAAATACTGGTGCTTCCGAAGTTTTCCAGCCGCCATTCTTGCATTCGTCCTTGGAGTGCAGTACTACTGGATCGGGCTCGAAATCGTAGGTCGTCACGGCACTCGTGGTGTTGATGACGACTTTGTCGAGGTAGCCCGCTAGGCCCGTGTCGCTAACTGTAGTATCACCGACGTTGAGGGCAATGAAGCTGATGGTGCTACCGGCAGGCATGCCTGCTAGGGTGGCGGGACAGGTGACGCTTGAACGTGCCCGCACGTTGACCGGTGTGGCGGTCGAGCTAAACGACGCTGTCGTAAAGCTGCTCGTTGAGCCCGATGTCGGCGCGTAGTCGAAGCGGCAGTCATAGTAGGTGGTTGATGCCGGTAGATTAGTATAGACATTCAAATAGAATTGGTTGGCACTAGCCGCCGTACCATTGCCGGCGATCAAAAAGTCGTAGGACAGCGAATTGAAGTCTGACACCAAGCTGTTGAGCGTCTTGGCCATGATGAACTTATCGGCTGGCGTCGCCCCAATCGGCTGCACATAGAGGCTGCCTTGCCCGATGCTGGCCTGGTCTTTGTTGAATTCATAGGGCGTTTGGTTGGACGGGTCCGGGTTAAGCAGCCAGCCTTGGTGGTTCGACGGACTGACCACGACGGTACTTGCTGCGGCCAAGGCTGCTGGCGATATCATGAGCACCGGCAGGGCTACGGCTAGCCCGGCGGCTATTTTCTTTAATGTTTGATACATAGATTCCTCCTTTAACCTTGCTAGCTTAGCAGCCCAGCGGCCCAATGGGTGTAACAATTGTTACAATATTGTTACGTTTAAACACATGGTTTTTAGGACTATACACGTCTCAGCTCGACAATTACTTTGCCCTGCTGACGCCAGAACAAAGAGGCGGATTGGCGCGCGTCCGATCTATTATCATAGAGGTTGTGCCAGAGGCCTTGCTCGTCAGCTGGTACTTACTCGCCGCGCCGCCATCGATAGGGCGTAGCTGGGGCGTGATATCGCTTATGGATGTAGTATAATGATGCCAAAGAGGAAAGCAATGCATGTTTATACCATTATCTAGCCTGACCACGCTCGTCGGAGCAATAATAATGTTTGGGGCTTGGCTCTACGTCGGTAGCCGCCTCCAGTCTAGTGCTAGTGACGCCCAACAGCCGGTTCGCATGTTCCACAAGTTCTTTTTGTTCATGGCTATCTTCATGGTCTTCATGTGGCTGCCAAACTTCTGGCTTGCTCTAGCGCCAGAACGCTTTCCGCTGGCGATGGCGATTGGCTACGTGGTAGGCCATGTGTTTCTCTATATCGCTTTTTCCTACATTGCCCGGATGACTTGCCGGATTGTACCTAGGCTGAACTCTAAAGAAAAGCTGGTAACAATTGCCTGCTACATTCTGAGTGCGGTCATCACCGCCATTACTGCCATGACCATGATCTGGGGCAAACAGCCAGCATATGACTATATTCATGGGGTAACGCTGCTGAACGCCTCGCCGATCGTTGGACCTTCAATCGGTATCTTTGCCTTGCTCACGGTCATCCCGGCCGCGATTTTATTCATGATACACGCTTTCAAGTCACAGGGGAGTCGCCGTGTCCGTTCGTTGCTGCTCGGTATCGGGCTATTTGTGCTGATGACCGGCGGGCCACTGCACGACAACGCCACGACAAGCACAATGTATATCATTGCCGATATCTCAGTAATTGCCGCCATGCTGGTGGTAGGTGTCGGTGTGGTCTACCGCCTGGAACAAAGCCTGGCTTTCTCCGAGCCAACACGGCCAGTTATGGCGCCATCATCTAACACTGTCTAATAAGGACCGCGCCCTAAGCTGGTCAGCTGCTCCGAAGCTGCTTGCATAGCAGTAAGTCTTGGGCGTAACTCAATGCAGCCTATGGGCTAAAGCTGCTCAATAATAGTTGAGACTTCGGCTTGTACAACTTTGCCGTGGTCGCGGTCAAGCTTGCTAAAGGGCGGCACTTCTAGGTAGAACTTCGAGCCCTTATTGAGCTTGCTAGTGCACCAAACTTTGCCATTAAGCCGGTTAGCCAGCTCCAGGCAGAGGTATAACCCTAGACCGCTACCGCCAGTCTCGCGAATTCGAAAATCCTCTGAGCGGTAGAATTTCTCGAATAAGTGCTTTTGGTCGCTCGCCGAAATACCGATGCCGCTATCTTCAACACTGTAGAGCACGCCCCCACCATGGCTCGGCTCGGCTTTGATAATGATGATTCCTTGCTTAGTGTATTTCAGGGCATTGCGCATGTAATTTTCTAAAATCTCCCGGATATGGTGCTCAGTGGAGAGGACGGTCGGGGTGCCAGCGCCGACATTGTTCTTAATTACCAGGCCGGCGGATTCGGCTAGCGGAGTGAAGTCGCGTACCAGTTGGGCAACCATCACACCTGGGTCGACTGGCTCCAGGCGGACCTGGATATTATCGTTTTGGGCCTGGGACAGTGTCGTAAAGTCCTTGATGAGATTGGCCAAAAACAGGGTGTTGCGGTAGGCCTGCTCGACGAGCATGGCATTATCGGCCGACAGCGAGCTCTTGGTCAAAAGAGCGGTTGAGAGAGCTGCTTCAATAATGCTGATCGGCGTCCGCAACTCATGAGAGGCAACCGAAATAAACTCCTCACGTTGCTGGTCGAGCGACTTTTGCTTGGTAATATCGCGAGCGGCCAAGATGTAGTTAGTGTCTCCCAGGTCCTCAAAACTTACCGGTGTAATGCTGATATCGAGTTCGACAGTGCTGCCGTCGGTATTAACGATCACCAGGTCACGGTGGCGTTGCGGCCCGGAATTACCTTTAACGATTGCCTGAAAAGTAACCGGCCCCTTGACCCGGTGTCGGAAGGGGAGCACATTCGATACATCTTGGCCTGCTAGGGAACCCTGCTCGGCCAGTCCAGCCAGCGAGTTGACTGCCGCGTTGGCGAGGACGATGTGCCCCTTGGCATCGATCACCAGCATCGCGTCATCGAGACTATTAAGTAGCGCCAGCAAGCGGTCACTTTCTATCCGGTTTTTAACACTCAAGCGCTCAAAGTCATCGCGCTCCTGGCGCTCGACGTGGGTTAGCCGCTCGGTCAGTAGCCCGATCAACAGCAGGATGAGCACACTGCCGAGACCGGCGCGTAGGGGGTCGAGAATAATAGGCGTGAAGGGGTGAGTCATGGTTAGCACCATGAGCCCGGCAAACTGGCCAGCTACCACTAGCAGCATGCCGTTGATCGAGTACCAGTAGGTGGCCGAGATCAGAATTAGCACCAGCAAGCCGGTGTAGGGCGTATCGGCGCGACCGACCAAGAAGAGTAGTGAGAGCACGAAAATATTATCGATAATGAGCATACTAACCCGTGAGGCAAACAGCTTAACGCGCAGTAGGGCAGGGATGTAGCGGCTGAGATTGAAGATGACGCTGAGCACGATCAGGCCATAGACTAGACCGGTTTGTGGTTCGTGAAAGGGGAAGCTAACCAGCGTGAATATAATGCAATACCAGCGGATCTGGCGGGTAATAGTCTCATAATCCGGCCCTTTAGCCGTGGCGCGCGCGCTTAACGGCTTTCATGTGGAGTAGAGTATCGGTTCATTACTCTTATACTAGCACTAACTATGACCATGCCAAAGTGGGCATGTATTATTGCTTGATTGCTGGTATTGTTAGTAGTAATTATGCCGACAAACAACCCCATGAATGAGTCAACGAACCCGCTTATCAAGCTTACTGGCATCACCAAGAGCTACCGTGATGGAAGTGGTGAGATACTGGCACTTAAGGATGTTAATCTCAGTATTCAGGCTGGCAGCAAAGTGGCTATTATGGGGCCAAGCGGCAGCGGCAAGAGCACGCTACTGCAGCTCATTGGCGGTTTGGACATCCCTACTACGGGCGAGGTAGTGGTTGATGGCAAACAAGTGCATAGCCAGAACGATAGCCAGATGAGCGACTACCGCAACCATTATATTGGCTTTATCTTTCAGACTTTTAACTTACAATCTTTCTATAATGCCGCGGAGAACGTTGCCCTGCCCCTGATCCTCGGCGGTATGCCACCGAAAGAAGCGCTTATTCGGGCTACTGAAGAATTAGCCAAAGTTGGCCTTGGCGATAAAGCTCATCGTATGCCCGCCCAGCTTTCTGGTGGCGAAATGCAGCGCGTAGCGATCGCCCGGGCCCTGGTGCATCGGCCGAAGGTAATATTAGCCGATGAACCGACGGCCAATCTTGACAAAGAAAATGCCGAGAATGTGCTTGGCCTTATGGGCCAGCTGGAATTACGCGATCAGGCACTCATCATTGTGACCCATGATGATCGAGTGGCCGCCCGCTTTGAACGCACCATTACCATCGATCACGGTGAAATACGGGGAGACAAATAGTATGGCAATGCCGCTTTCAGTAGCAATTTCCACCAGCCTGCGTAAATATCGACGCAAGAAATTACGAACCTTCTTCGGCATTGCCCCGACGGTGCTATTGTTTATTTTCATTGTGCTGCTTTCGGGCATAGCCGTCAGCGCTGATAAATTTATCCACGATAGGGTGCTCTCCAAGATTGAGCAAAAAGAAGAGGTCTTTGAACTCAGTAAACAGTTTGGTTCGGGAACTGGTCCGGCTATCGCTGATCCAAATAGCGACGCAGAGGACCCTACCAACTACTCGCTCGACGACCTAGCTAAGGTCAAAAAGATTAGCCATGTGGTCGATGTCCAGCCCGAGCGGCCATTGCCAAATATGCTTGTTGCGACCCAAAGCTTGGTGGCGGGCAAGGAATTACAGCTGACCAATCTGGTTGGCGCCCCCGAAGACTTGGGGCGCCTATATAACGCGGTTGACTTTAGCTATACCCCTGGCCAGCCCATCCCAATCATTATTAACCGCAGCATTTTTAACTACAGTAGTCTTGACTTCGCCGGTAAGACCGATATCGCACTTACCCAAAAAGATATGGCCGACCAAGCTAAGCAGCGTGAACTGAGTCCGCTCAAGACCAAGTTTTTGACTGACGACTATCAAAAGAGTGCCTTGCTCGGGAAAACCTTCTCTGCCACTGCTGGCGGCTTGCCCCGGGTCGCAGCCTACCTGGTAAAGACAACCAATAGCAAAGGCGACTATACCCAAACTTTCCATTCGTTTACGCCAGCTGAGAAATTGGCTGAGGTCAAGAAACAACGCGACAAGATTACTCCATACTGGGACTTTGATAAGCTTGGCAAAGGGGTGGAACTACAGTTCAGAATAGCCGGCTTCAGCGAAAGTCAGGATAATGCTAATGAATATATTCCACTTGAGGCCAGCAGTCTGATTCTACAGCAGCTCTACGACCTGCAGCGGGCGGCCCGTACCAAGACCGTCATGCCCCAAGAACTCTACAACCTCAACTACAGCGGTTTACGACTCAGCAAGTCCAACCAGCTGTCGGCTAATAGCGGCGGTTACTCACCGTATGCCGAGCTACTGCCAGCAAAGTATCAATACGAGGGGCAGTCGCCGACAATGCCCGAACCCATAGCTATCCCCGGCTGGCTTTACAAGGCCACTACTAAGAATGACGCTGTTACTCTCTCAGAAGTGGATGGTTTTATCATTAAGCCCGACAGCTTGGCGATTAAGGCTCTGGCTGTGCGGGTCGATGACGCCACTAACGCCGCCAAGGCTCAGAAAGAATTAGTAGCGGCCGGCTATCCGGAAGCCCAAAACACTGGTGGACTCACCAGCACGCTGCGTGGTTTGCGTAAGGGCCTCAGTACTGCCTTATTCTGGATTGTGGTGGTACTGACCTTTATCAATTCCCTGATTCTCATCTCGACAGTCAGCCGGACGGTAGCCGACGCGCAGCGTGAGATCGGTGTCTTTCGGGCGCTCGGTGCTAGAAAGCGCGATATCCGCAAGCTCTACGTCGTCTATAGTTCTTTGCAAACGGCTCTAGGAATTGGGGCGGGATTACTACTTGGGCTACTAGCTGTCTGGCCAGTCAGCAATTTCTTGGCCTCCAAAGCCAAGCTATTTTTACCAATCGATAGCTCGAGCGGCGAAGGAGCCTTTGGTTTTAACCTGAAGGTCAGCCCAGCGGATTTGCAGCACTTTGACTGGCAGAGGATTATTATCTATAGCCTAGCGCTGCTGTTTGTGACCATCATAGTCTCACTGATACCGGCGGCTCGGGCAGCGCGCATTAGCCCGGTCGAAGCTATCCGCCGGGCCGACTAGTAGCGTGTCACTGACCCATAGCCAGTTTTTTCATCGCCTAGAAAGCCTACCACTCGGCAAATTGTGGGTTTTTGGCGTTAAACAAGCTTGGGCGGCGCTGTTTGGCGGGCTCATGTTGCTGGCGCTTATCGTCACCACCTATCTACCGCTACCCTGGCTGGGTCGCTACGACTGGCTGTTTCTGATAGCAATCGCCATCCAGCTGACTATGCTAGCCACGGGCCTGGAGCGGCCGCATGAAGTCATAACTATTATGACCTTCCACTTGGTCGGACTCGGTATGGAGCTGTTTAAAACCTCATCGACTATCGCGTCCTGGTCCTACCCTGGTTATGCCTTCTTTCACGCCGGACATGTACCGCTTTTTTCGGGCTTCATGTACGCGGCGGTTGGTAGCTACATCGCCCGTTCGTGGCGAGTGTTTGACCTAAAGTTCTCCAGCTATCCCAACAGGCTAGCGACCTTTCTGCTGGCGCTTGCTATTTATATCAATTTTTTCACTCACCACTATATTGTCGATATTCGTTACCTGCTGTTTGGCGTAATCCTGTATCTCTACGGCCGGGTAATGGTGAGTTATAAGCTCAACTTCCGGGTCCACCGGATGCCGATCGTGCTCGGCTTTGTGTTAATCGCGTTCTTCATTTGGTTAGCAGAAAATATTGCGACCTACGCTCGGATCTGGATCTATCCCAACCAACTGAGCCATTGGCGCTTAGTCGATATTAGTAAGCTTGGTTCGTGGCTGCTGCTTATGATCATTAGCTTCATCTTGGTCGACCTTTTGCAGTACTTGCGGACCAAATACCAGGCTCACTAAGAAAGAGACCCAACGGGTCTCTTTCTTAGTGAGAAACAATCTACTTATTTGATTGTTATGGCTGTGTTGGTTGTTGATGAGAACCCCTCTCAACCGTTCATTAGTAAGTCTCAGGCCACGCCGAACCGTTTGCGGTGCCGTGGGACGCAATAGTGCGCACTTCCAAAATCTCTCACTCGAGCTGTAGCCAAAGCTCAACTGCTAGGTCTAAAACACTGAAAGCGGGAAGAGGCCTGTCCCGTGAGGTTACAGGGGTGCGATTATAGTTTATAATATGGCCAATGGGAAAAAACCAACTTAGCAAAAGACAGATTGAAAACGAAGTTGTCTTTCGACGCGCCAATGAACGCGTCGAGCGTGGTATCGAGCACGAGAAGGCGGTTGCTCTGGAAAACGGTGATGATATTTCCGATCTCGATAACACACCGCTGCACTTTTACTGCGAATGTTCAGATGAAAACTGCAAAGAGCGAATTGTAATGACTCTAGGCGAATACAAGACGCTCCATATCAATCGTAAGCAATTCATTATTAGTCCCGGCCACGAAGTACCGCGCATCGAGGATACGGTCAAGGAAAAAGCTCGCTATAGTGTTGTTAAAAAGCATTTTGTCCCACCAGAGGATATTACGGACTTGCAGCATACTAGTACTGGGAACGTCTAGTGGTGAGCGAGCAGTTTTAAGACAAGTGTCAGAAAAATGCTCAGCACAACACTGGTAAGCCAAAACACTTTAATAATAATCCGGCCAGACTGGTTATCCTCGGTGTACCTGCCGTTGGCGTATTTAATTCTCATCTTTCACCTCATATTCATGGCAATGCGTGGAGCTTACTAGCTTGGGCGCAGGCTGGCTGTAAAAAATAACACACCGAGTCGCCGTTGCAGCCGCTAACTGCTATGATGCTTGTATGAAAGTACTCTTCGTTTGCCATTACAATGTTGGCCGCAGCCAGATGGCGGCGGCTATCTACAATAAATTGACTGGCGGCCAGGATGCCGATTCGGCAGGTACCGAGGTCGATAAGCCGGGGCAAACGCTTGCCCAGCGCAAACTCGAGCACACCGAGGAAACGAAGCACCTCTACACCTTTGATGTGATGAAAGAAGTTGGCATCGACGTTTCCGGCAACATCAGGACGCGCCTTTCCGAGGCTATGCTTACAGGCTATGACAAAGTCGTCAATATGGCCGAGCCAGAGAACACACCAGATTGGCTTAGCAAGGCCGCGGGTTATGAGTACTGGCCGGTGCCAGACCCGGGTGGCATAAGCTATGATCTAACCAAGCAGGCGCGCGACGATATCAAGATTCGCGTCGAAAATCTGATCACCCAACACCCGAAGTAGCATAGGAGAATTGGAGTCAAGGCGAGTATAATCAAGCTATGCATTTACCCCATGATCTCGACTACCGCCCACTGCGTTTTTTCGACGCTGTGCTCATATTTCGAATCTGGGTAAAGCGACTACGACTTATCGCCGTACGCGTCGGTTTGGTCGCACTTATTGTCTGGGCTGGGGTATTTATTTGGCAGCATCCAGAATTTCATGATGTGAGCACTGGCGGCGGGGGGACTATCGACCTGGGGAGTGTCTTCGCTGCGATATTTGTCTACTGGCTACTCACCATAATAGGCACAGCGCTGGCTTGGATGCGGTTCGCCAGCGCCAATCGGCTGGTGGTCCAGACGGCTGAAGAGTCTGCTGAGCTAACCGGCCGGACAAGCTTTTTGCGACACTTTTCTATCGGCATGATGCCCATAAAAATGGGCGGTTGGCTGTTTGGCGCGCAGCTTTACAAAGAGGGCGGAGTTATTCGCTGGCGCGAGTACCACGCCGATCTCTGGTTGCGATACCGGCTAGAGGACTCATACAATTTGCCGCACATGGTACTCGATGCTCGCCCCAGAGACAAGCAAAAGGCTGCCAATATCCACGCTCGGCTCGCGGGTCTGCAAGAGTTTACGCCAGAGGGTCAGGCTGGTAAGGAGTATCGGATATTCGCTGAAAGCGGCCATCAGTCTGACGCGCTTGTCATCTTCACCCCAGATGTGCTAGCGTTGCTGCTCGACAAGTTGCCCGGCGTTGATGTTGAGCTGAATGGCCGCGATGTTTGGTTTGTGCTGCGCAACCCTCGACTCCAAACCAGCTCGGCTGAAAACTTCATAGTCGGGGTAGACGCTGTTTCGAGTAAGCTTGAGAAGCAGCTCGGATCGCTTACTGGAAAGCGGACACCCGTAAACTAGACTAAGTTCACAACTCCCGTGCCCTAAACTGATCCAGAAAGTAGCTACCAAATGCGATTTTTCAAAGACAAAGCCGGCAAATACAAGCTCTGGCAAAGGCCTAATGTGCCTCTATCCGCCTGGTTCTTTTTTATGTTGATCTCGAGATTTGTGCCGATGGCCCACATCCAATCCCTATCACAGTTTCTTTCGACAGCCTTTTTATTTACCTGGGCATACTTGGAAATCACCAGCGGGGCGAGCTACTTTAGGCGCCTACTCGGCTTGGTGATAATTGCCGGTATTATCGCCTCGCACGCTGGTTAACCTGGCCGATTGCTGGAGTTGTAGTATTATTATGCTATGAAGCAACCTCTCCTGTACCTGCGACTTGAAGGCCTGGCCATTTTCCTGGGAAGTATATTATTCTATGCCGAATTCGGTTTCGGCTGGTTGATGTTTGCCGGGCTATTACTGATAGTCGATCTGTCGATGCTCGGATATGTGAGTAGCCCTAAACTGGGCGCTCATATCTACAATATCGGGCACAGTTTGACGCTGCCGCTGGTGCTTTTGATCTATAGTTACACGCATGGGCTGCCGCTACTCGCCAGCTGGGCGCTCATCTGGGCGGCGCACATTGGCATGGACCGTGCCTTGGGCTATGGGCTCAAATTTAGCGACTCCTTCCAGCACACCCATCTAGGCACCATCGGTCGCCAGAAGCAGCCATGAAAACGCGCTACGTAGCCTTTCTTCGTGGCATCAATGTCGGCGGCCACAATGTTTCGATGGAGCATCTGAGGGGGTTGATCTCCGACCTCGGTTTGAGCGAAGTGCGCAGCTACATCCAGACCGGCAATATTTTCTTTGATGCTGAGTCCAGTGACCAGCACGGCTTAAGCCAAAAGGTTTACAGCCTTCTGGAAGCTAAGCTTGGCTACCGTGTGCCGACTTTTGTGCTCACCATTGACGAGCTGGAGCACATTATTAACGCAGCACCATTTGGATCAATCGAGCTTACCGATGACACTCGCCATATGATTGTCTTTATCAATAAACCGCTCCCCCAAGGCACAAGCTATCCCTTGCTTTCCCCAAAAGGCGACTTTGAGGTGGTGGGCGCGACTGATGACGCCGCTTACGTAGTTGTCCATTTAACCAACGGCAAATTCCCCAGCTCCAATTTTCTAGAGAAAAACTTTGGGCTAGAAACCACTGGCCGCTTTTACCACACGGCTATCAAGATACTGGCGGCTGCCCAGACTGCTAGTTAACGCCTGAGACTTCGTAGGTATCGGGCGTGCCCGCTTTTTTCTGCGAATCGGCTGTATTCTCCAGGTGCCCTTGCAGGTAGTAGGATCCGCAGGGTTTGGTGTTGCATTTGGCGCCGGCTCCGTTGGGGCCAACGGTAGCTTGGTAAGTATAGACGTAGGTACCGGTGTTTTTTGGGTCAACTGGCATGGCCGGCA
The DNA here is from genome assembly GCA_043767845.1 of bacterium. Classification (GTDB taxonomy): domain Bacteria; phylum Patescibacteriota; class Saccharimonadia; order UBA4664; family JBBRNT01; genus JAYUFZ01. Next base: position 23,530 of record JAYUFZ010000006.1, read on the forward strand.
AGTAGGCGGTTACCAAGGCACTTGAGAGATTTACATAGGATGAGCCTGGAGGATAGCTGTTTTCATCGTTAAAGTAGGTCTCCAGCGCGTTTTTGACAGCCCGCAGGTCGGATTTACGCTGGGCATCACGGGCTCGGGCGGCACTGGAGCTTGACGAGCTATCCGGTGAGCTCACCGGGTGGACTTGGTATGGGCCGCCGCTCTCTAGGCAGGCGCTGAGTACATAGTCACGCTTCGTTGCGGTGACGGCGTAGGCGGCCGAGAAAGTATTGCTAGTGATGGGAGAGGCGCAGGCCGCCGCTAGAGCGTATTTGTTCCCAAGGTTGGATGTAGCCGACGCCCCAGTATCATAGGCCGTAAGCATGCTATCGACAGCGGCCGGGGTGGCTGGATACACGCCGCCATTGTTTGAGGCGTATTGTTCAAGGTATGAGACCATCCGGCCAGCATCATTTTTGCGGGCAAGGTCGCGGCCAGCGGCAGTGTTTGGATCGGCAGAGCTTGACTCATCGATAGTGCCCCCAAAAAAGAGTGAGATTAAATCCTCAATCGGCTTGGCATTGGCTGGGGCGGTGATGGTTACTGGCTTATTGTAAGCACTGGTGTCCAAGCTGAGCTCGGCCGTTGCCTTTTCGGCCGCCTTGGTGGTAGTAGTAGTGACATGCACGGTGAGTCGGTCAAAACCGCCGCTCGTCCATAGATCGTAGTCGACAGCCAGGTCCTTGAAGTCGTCGGCCGTCAGGTTGATCTTACAGTCGGCAGACAGATCCTTATTGGCCTTGTCGACAGCGTCTTTGAGGCCTGCGAAGTCCAAAGACGCCTTAAAATGTGTTACCAGATGGCCGTCGATTTTTTCGAATAGGCCAACTCGCTTCGAGTTTTTGAGCGGTAATTGAGTGAGGATTTGATTACCCAGGAATGATCCAGAGCCACCTTTTTTGGTAGATAGGCATTTATTTGCTTGGGTGGTCTGGCTATCGATCGGCACTTTGTACCAGTCTTTAAGGATTTGGACTGGTAGAAAACTACTTAGTACCCCGACGCTTTCAATCTTGAAGTAAAGGTTTTTATCGGTGGTAAGTATTTCTCCTTTGACCGATCCATTGGTACTGCCGCTGGTGGCCGCTGCCAAAGTGTTTGTGCTGCCGCCATTGCTTAGGTCGCCGTCAAGCTTGAGGTCGAGCTTAGGGTTGGTCAGATCTTTAATGTCGTAGGCGCCATTGAGCTTCACATGTAATTTATAATCGCTGGTGGTCGAGCTAACAGTGCCGTTGAAAAGTCCAGTTTTGCTCATTGAAACTTTTACCAGGTAGTCTGCCAGGGCCTGCTTGGGAGCGATGAAAAGTCCGTGATATGCAAGTGCGCCACTAGCCACCAGTAAGACTACTACAAGGCCGAGGATCAGCCACTTGAGGCCGGGTTTAGCCTTGAGCGGGACGGGTGGGAGCATGGCGGAGACATTGCTCTGCGTCCAGTTGACTGGGGTGGCAACCACTTGTCCAGGTACCGAAACGGGCGACTGTGCGGTCGTGGGAGGTGTAGATGAAGGCTGTGTTGGGAGTATTGGCTGGGAGTAAGGTACGGCTGGAGCCGCGGCGATCGGTAAAGCCTGCGGGCTGACTGTTGGGTGGGTGATAGCTGGTGTCATGGCCGCGGGAGCGACGGGCGGGGCAGCTGGGGGCGGTTGCAGTGTGTTAGCAGGCGGGGGCGTAGTGGGCAGTTGAGCGGGCGGTTCTACGGACGGCGTGGGCGTGGTACTTGGTACGGCTGGTTCTGGAGGCATGCTGACCCTAAATTACTTATGCTTATTGTCTGCTTGATTACGCTCAGCGTCAAATTAGCTGACCAGCAATAAATACTTGCAAAATTAGCCAAAACATTGTAAAATACGTGGCGACTTCCGCTTCCGGCGGGTAGTTCCTTCACCCACGCACAAGCGTGCCAACAGAAAGCTGCTTGCTTGAAAACACAGCGTCCCATGCCAGCCCGCCGCCTGCTCCTGCTCTGTCTATTGGCCGCTTCGGCGGTCCTGATGGCGAGCTGCAGCATCGGCCTCAACCAGTCAATCTTGCTGCGTAGCGACATGCCCACCCAGGGTATGGAGGCCAACGTGGCTTATCGCATCACCTCGGCTCCCGATGGCAAGAGCGAGATCAACGAAGCGGTGCTCAGTGGCATGAACGATGTCAGCCCGCTGCCCTTGCTGACCACCACCTTCGGCAAGGGCGCCGGTACCGTGACCCAGCGCGTCCAAGCAACTGCCAGTGATGGCAGCGCCATGAACGTTCTCGGCATGACCAAGCAACAGCTCGGTTTTGGCCTGCACGATGCCCTGACCGTCGACTCCGCCACCTACGAACTGCACGACGCCGCTGGCCTTCGGGTTTGCGGCGCCAAGGTTCGGATGCTGTGGTTGCCCGACGCTGCCAAATTCATTGCCGGCGATACCCGCAGCTGGGACGCTATCTGGTACTACGATGTACCGTGCGCAGCCGACCAGCCCAAGCTGGACATTTCCCGAGCCACCTTCCACGCCCTGGTCATCACCCAGCAGTTCGCACCAAGGATCACTGGCAAGCCGTTGTTCTACAACCGCGGCAACAGCGTGACTATCGTTGGCGGACAGCCCGCCGCCTTTGCTGGTGGCTGGTGGACGCGCAACGCCCGCCCGGACAACGCCAACAGCATCCTCGGCGCCCAGGCTCTGGTAAAGAACCTGGTTGTCGATCTCGACCACAACGGCTGGATGAAGTTCAGCCCGAGTGGCCCGTACAAGGATAGCGCCTTGGTCTACTCCGCCGGCGACGCCGACGTCTACGCCAGCTTCAACCGCGCCTTCTTGGATCGCCAAGTCGACTACATCGTCAACTTCCGCTCCAGCCCCAGCCGCCCCTGGCGCAAGATCGTCGTCCATCCCATCTACAATCTGGAGTGGAATGACTTTGCCCAGAACTGGGAGGCCAGTAAGGGCTTCAACCCGTTGCATATCGACGACCGGCTGGACAAGAATGGCTTCCCCAAGGACGCCAACGACAGTGTCCTCAAGGAAGTCGAGACGGCTGGCTGCCAGAACTGCCCCAACCCGACGCTGGAGCAAATCCAGATCAAGGACGGCGACAGTGGCAAGGTGCTCTACGCCATGACCATCCGCGGCTACATCGGCGCCGAAAGTTCGATGGTGATGTTTGGCCAAGTGCCAGGCAGCCTGCAGAGCTTCAAGGACACGGCTTCCACCGAGGCCAAGACCACCGGCCTGTCCAGCTGTCCGATCCGCTACGACGACAAGGGTGAAGCCCTCGACGCCGACAAGCAGATCTCGGCCGGCGACTGTGCCAGACTGCTCCGTGAAGGTGCACTCTGGCAGCTGATTACCGAGGATCCGCACAAGTTTGGCTTCGACCTGGTCGGCCAATTCCGGGTGCGCGATGAAAGCCTCTGGAAGCAGGTTTGCTCCGGATCGGGTGACTCGCTGAGTTGCTCAACTATCCGCCAGACCAGCGACCTCAAGGCCAACTACCTCTTCGACGGCCTCGACGTCTCCAAACCCTGGACCGTCTTGCAGCTGCTCGGTGAGGTAGGCGTTCGCACGCTCGGCCTGAGCTACGCCAGTGGCCAGTTCGCTGGTTCCGGCCTGCTGTTCGGCATGTCGCAGCCGCTGATGCGCCAGCAGTATTTCGGGGGCATTACCGACCCGGAAATGGTCTTCGGCTTCGACGCCCGAGCCATGCAGCTCCCCAACACCCTGGGGCAGGCCGAAAACCTGCTCTACCCACCCAAGTAGCCGGAACTCCCAGCCCCGCGGGCAGATATTTGATGATTCGTCATCAGACATCTGCCCGCTTTTGTTTTACTAATTTTCTGGGCGCGCGAGCCAGGACGGTGATCTGCTCAAGTTCGGCCAAATCTGTGCTAGTATAGTCGCATGTTACTTCCTGGCGCAGATATCGCCGCCTTTATCCAAGAACGCCATTTTCACAGCGCGCGCGGGCTCCGGCCCCGGGCGCATTTGGTCATATTAGAATTTCAAGCCAGCGGTCCGAGCGCTAGCTATATTAAGGCCAAACAGCGCTATGGCGAAGAAATTGGGGCAACTGTTGAGTACGTCCAGCTCGACCCTCAGCTTTCCACCGAGCAAGCCACCCAGCAACTGGAGCTCTACAATGCTCGGCCCGAAGTACACGGAATTATCATTCAGCTGCCGCTACCAGAGCAGATTGACCCCAAACGGCTGCTGAACACTATTGCCCCAACCAGAGATGTCGATGGCCTCGGAGATAAGGCGGTTTATAGCTCGGCCACGGCCACCGGTATTATGTGGCTTTTGGGCAGCCATGGCGTGGTTACTCGAGGGGCTAACGTCGCAGTTATCGGCCAGGGTCTAGCCGCCGGTAAGCCAGTAGCCGATATGCTCGAAGCAGCTGGCGCCGTGGTATCGCGTTGCGATATTCGCACTAAGAATCTAGAAGTTATTACCAAGGCTGCCCAAATTATCATTTCGGCTACCGGTCAACCCGGACTCATTACTAGAAGCATGGTTTCCGACGGCGCGGTTATTGTCGATGCCGGTGTTGGTATGCCCAAAGAAGGTGGCCTAAAAGGCGACGTCGACCCGGCTCTCTATGACGACCCTAGGCTGAAGGTCACCCCCGTCCCCGGCGGCGTCGGCCCCATGACCGTGGCGGCATTGTTCGAACACTTGCTGGTCGCCGCCCGCAAAAAGTAACTATTTGGGCAGTTTCAGGCCGTAGATGAGCGCCATAATTTCTTGGGCAGTCTTATTGCTGCAGTCCATCGGCCGGCCAATAGTGATACTAGCCCGTCTGCCGAGCAGGTGCCCGGCGGTCCACTGGATGTGCATAGGGATAATCAAGACGTCGGGTTGCTTGGCTAATACCGCTACCCCGTGCTTAGCATAGGCAGTTCCCGGGATAGTGCGTCGTCCCTCAGGGAAGATATTGATGGTCTGATGTTTGGACAACAAGGATTGCGCCAGTTCCAGGCCATAGGGCATGCTATCGTGGCGGGTGGCAGGGAAGCAGCCAAAGGCTACCAAAAATGGATAGTAATACCATTTGGTGAAGAAAAATGAGTACACAAAAGAGCGGATTGGCGCCAGCTTTCGCCAGCTAGCAAAGGGGATTTGGCCGCTTAGTATAAAAGGGTCGAGCATACTTTGATGGTTGGGGGCAGTCACATAGCCCTTATGAGGATCAATATCGTCCGGCTTCAGCAGAATATGGACTTTATCCACAAACAGCCAACCCAAAACACGCGGAATAAGCCACAGCATCACAAACTGCACGGCTATCATGAAAGGTAAAAAGACCGCGTTCTGCAGTGCTGCCCCGGTAGTTTCTTGCCTAGGTTTTTCAACTGGAGTAGGAGCTAAAAAAGTGTTAGCCATTTTTGTTTTACTTGTCTACCAATGCATCATAGGTCAAAAGGAAGGTTAGTACAAGATACGGAAGTGGCCTGGCGCGTGCGTTTGAAGCTATCCCCAAAAACCGCTTTTTATAGTGGATTCTTGAATTGCCCAATTTCCGATAGGTGTTTAAGCGCTGTTTCGACCTGGCCCAAGATACCTGGGCGGCTTTGTTCGATCTCGGCTTTATGGAGCCGCCAAGCGGCAGTTTCTGTGGCATCCAGGAAGTACATCCGAAGAATTGCTCGATCAGCTTCTGACAAACGGGCATATATGCGCGGATGAAACTCAATAAAACTTTCAATTACACCCAGGCGTTCGAGGTATTTTTGATCGTCCATAGTCTTAGTATTATCCTATACCCCGTGGTCGGCTAGGTATTTGAGCACTTTGTCGAAATCATTAGCCTCATAGAGAAACCTTGATAATCCTATGCATATCATATTTAGGCGTTCGAAAAGGTTGTCGAAACCAATTGTCTGTATCAGAATAAGCTCATGGTTTCTCAAGTTAAACAATTATTCCGTTATCGGTCACTACTCACGAACAAGCAGCCCGATAATCTTGAGGTTAGAGTTATCAGTGACCCAAAATCACTCTTAGCGGCTAGGCAGCTTCATGCCCGGCGTTATTTACGGTGGGGTTACATTCAAGAAAGTGATATTGCAAGCAACGGTACGATGAACCGGCATGCAGACCCATATGCTGGACACTCGATATACTTTGCAGTATTCGACAAATCCAAGGCGGGCACTCCACTCGTCGCTGTATCGCGACAGATCAAGCTGCGTCCAGGATCAAAATCTCACCATGATCTCCCAACCCTAGCTAACGTTCCACTTGGGAAAGAGGCCATAGAAGAGATCGAACGATATACGCTGGGGGAATGTGTGGAAATCTCAGCACTCGTCAAAGACTCTGGAGTATCATCACTCGCCCCGCTCATGCTGTACAGGGCCATGTGGCATTATTCACTTATGAACGGCCACAAGTTGTGGTTAATGGGTGTTGATCGAAGCGTTTATCGTCTTCTGGACGCTGTATTCGACAAATCTATCGAGCGAATTGGCGGAGAAGCATTTTACATGGGCAGTTTGGTAATTCCAGCTTCGGTGAGGATAGGCAATACGGTTGATAATATCATTCACGACCTCACCAGCAAGAACTTTACTGCCCTATTGTGGCAAAGGGATCTCGCACTGTTTTTGTGTGATGGGTTACCAAAGCAAGTTTTGAGTCCGGGTCAAATGAAACTTCTTGAGAAATCTGGGCAGCATGGCAAGCAGGCCTTGGAAGGCTTGGCCTATGAGTAGCAAGGAAAACGAGCGCCGCTTTGCCCGCAACCTAGGCTTTATTTCAGTTGATGAGCAGCGGAAACTTGCCGACGCGCGGGTTGGTATCGCGGGTTGTGGTGGCGATGGCGGGCAAGCTGCAGAAGCTTTAGCCCGTATGGGAGTGGGCGCTTTTGTATTAGCTGATCCTGAAATATTTGAACTGGAGAATATCAACCGCCAGTGCGCGGCAGAGGACGGAATAGGCGAGAACAAGGCAGAAGTAATCGCTAGACGTATTGCAAAGATTAACCCCCTAGCCAAGATTCGGGTTTATACCGAAGGGATTACGATTGCCAATATTACGAAATTTGTTGATGCGTCAGACATAATCGTAGACGAGTCGGACTTTACTGTTCCACACATTGGAATCGCCCTTGCCCGCGAAGCCCGCCGTCAGCACAAGGTTGTAGTTATGGGCTTAAACCTAGGCTTTGGAGGACTTGTAACCTCATTTGTCCCGGGTCGAATGACGCTCGAGCGACGCTTAGGATATAGTACGACATCTGCAATTTCGGAAATAGAAGCTGATTCCAAAACCAGCGATTTACAGCCCTGGCGCTGGATACCAGCACTACCCGGTTATACTGACCTTGGCGCTTTGGCGCGCGTGGTAAGGGGTGAGATATCTGTACCTTCGGTCGTTCAGGGTGTGTTGCAGTGCGCAGCCATGACTTCAACTGAAGTCTATAAACACCTTACGGGAGGTAAAGGAGTGCATGTAGCGCCCGTATACCAGTGGATCGATCCCAAGCAGGGTACCCAACGTCGTGTAAGAGCCTCGCGCATATCCTTTTACTCGACTTTACTGCGGATTGCAGCTAGGCGGTCACTCGGTCGTCGTAAAGTCTCCTAAGTTTACCGAGAACTATTTGCTATACTAATAGCAGTTATGCTTTTAAAGTTTATTGTGCTTGCCGTCGTTTGTCTGCTAAGCAGCGTTCTTGGCATATTTGTATTTATTAAAAACCCCAAAGATAAGACTTTTCGTGCTTTTGGTGGGTTTGTGCTTGCGACGAATCTCTGGCTGCTCTCTGACTTCTTAAGTAATAGCTTGTCGCTCCCAAAATCGACGGTTCTGCTCATGAACTATTTAACTCTGGCATTCCCGGTATTAGCCTTATATGTTTTGATCCTTTTCTGCCTCTACTTAACTAAAAGATTAGCGGGCATCCCACACCTCGGATTGCAGGTCATTGCCTTGGCAGCAGCAGTAGTTACAGCCCTCTGTTTTACTCCATATTTTGTTCAAGATGTAGTCGCCAGTCAGGGCATCTATAAGATTACTTTTGGCCCCCTGATCAATATTTATTTCGGATACATTGTAGTAGGTATTATTATTGTAGGCATTGTCCTGGGGCGCAGTTATTTCTTGGCCAGAGCGGCTGAGCGAACGCGGCTGGGCTATGTCATTGCCAGTATTATTTTGGCCTTGGGCAGCGCATTTATTACCAACTTGGCCGTTCCATTGATAGCCCACAATTTTAGTCTAGTAATCTATGCTCCCATTTCCGCACTTATCCTGACGATTGGATTCTCATACGCTATTGTCAACCAGCGTCTGTTTGATATACGAGCAATTATTGCCCGCTCGGTGACCTATTTATTCCTCCTGGCAACACTGGCGACTATCTATGGCTTCACTCTTTTTGGAATCTCTCAGCTGTTCTTCACGGACCGCAGCTCTTCACCGGTTGAGATCGCAACCTATATTGTCTTGGCGCTCATTCTATCATTTACGTTTCCGACCCTTCGGCAATTTTTTGAGCGTACGACTGACCGCATTTTCTTCAAAAATCGCTACGATACACAGGACGTTCTGGACAATGTGGGCAAGGTGCTAGTCCAGGAAATGGATATCGATGCTATGTTGCGAGATGTTCTTGAAGTAATTTGCAAACAAGTACATATTTCTCATGGCCAGTTCTTCATTTTTAACAGCGATCGGATTTATAAGGTGGCTCACTTTGGCCCACTGCCTCAGCGACTCATTGTTGTACCAGAACTAGAGCATTTGCATAAACAGTTAATCCTTGCTGATGAAGTGGCCCCCGGAAAGCTCAAAGATATAATGAGTAGCCACAGCATTCGTTTGAGCAAAAGACTCCACACTAAGGACGATTTTGTCGGATTCTTACTTCTAGGCGACAAACTAAGTGGCGATATCTACTCAGATCAGGATGTGAAACTCATCGAAATCATGTCCTCGAGTCTAGCCATCGCTATCCAGAACGCCAAATCCTATGAACAAATCCGCCAGTTCAACATCACTCTCCAAGAAAAAATCGAGCAGGCTACTAAGCGTTTGCGGGTGGCAAATGCCAACCTCAAGAGCCTCGATAAGGCCAAGGATGAGTTTATTTCGATGGCTTCACATCAGTTGCGCACGCCGCTGACGACCATTAAGGGCTATGTGTCGATGATTCTTGAGGGCGATACGGGGCCTATTACCGATGAGCAGAAGGAATTCCTGAACTACGCTTTTGCTGGTTCGGAGCGGATGGTTAGCTTGATCTCAGACTTGCTCAATGTCTCGAGGCTAGCTGCCGGCCGATTTATAATTGAGCGAACGCCGACCGATATCGTGGCGGTGGTGGCCGATGAGGTTCGTCAGCTGCAGTCGCACGCCGCAGCCAAAAACCTGCAACTGGTCTTTACGCCGCCTGCCACGCCGCTGGCTACTATCTCGATCGATGAGAACAAGACCAGGCAAGTCATGATGAACTTCATCGACAACGCCATTTACTACACTAAGGAAGGCAAGGTTAGCGTGGCAGTCGGCGAGAGCAAGGATATGGTTCGCTTTACCGTTACCGATACGGGCATCGGCGTGCCGAAGGACTCGCAGAACAAACTCTTTACCAAATTCTACCGTGCCGGCAATGCCCAAACTGTCCGACCGGACGGCACCGGGCTGGGCCTCTACTTGGCCAAGCGGGTTATCGAGGACCAAGGTGGTACAATAGTCTTTGAAAGCCATGAGGGCAAGGGCAGCACGTTCGGGTTTGAAATACCGCTCCATGTGCCAGCCAGCACCGCGCCCAAGGCCACTGTCATTATTAGTAAGAAACATAGCCAGCCTGTCGCACTCAAGACAGAGAAGAAAGAATGACTCGTATTACCTCACCTGCTGACTCACTCGACAATCGCCCTGGTGCCGTGCTCTCCAACGGCAAAACTGTGCTAGTGGCCGAGGACGACCCTTTTATTTCTCGGATGTATGAAACCAAGCTGACCAACTCTGGCTATTATGTGGTGCTAGCCAATAATGGTCGCGACGCCTACGAGAAGATCAAGGACACTAAGCCGGATTTGCTGCTGCTCGACATAAATATGCCTGAGCTCTCGGGGTTTGAAGTCTTGGGCGCCCTGAACGGCGACGGCTACGATATGAGCACCACGCCAGTCATGGTGCTGACCAACTCCAGTAATATGGCCGACCGTAAAGTTGCCGAAAGCTATGGTGCCGAATACATGATCAAGGCCGAGCTTACCCCTCGCGCCGTACTGGAGCGCATCAATGCCAAGCTGGGAATCGACGCCCCGGGTACGGCGGTGGGCCAATGATCACGGCCCTAGCTACCGCAGTAATTGTATTTCTTACGAGCTTTATTGGTCTTAACTTGGTCGAAGTCCAGATCCATCGCATGACCAAGAACAAAGATACGAGCTACCGGACTGGGGTTTGGGTCTTTGCCTTGCTACTAGCCGGCTATGCCTTCGCTAGCAGCCTGGGTCGCTAGAGATTAGGGGAGCTTGAATACATCGCGTACCCGGTGCAGGCTAAAGATCGTCGCCGCTGTATGAATGGTGCCGGGTAGCGTCGATACGGCCGTAGCAAATCCGGCCTCTCGGACCAACGCTTCAGTTGCGGCATTATAGCTACCGTAGGGATAGGCAAAGTGGCGCACTGGGTGGCCGAGTTGAGCCTCGAGCTGCGCTTTGCCCTCAAATACTTGAAAGCGCTGCATTGCTGGGGGCTGGGCGGGGAGATTGAGATGGTCGATGGTGTGGGCGGCGATAGTAATGAGTCCACTTTTGTCGAGCTCGCGCACTTGGTCCCAGGTTAAGTAGGCATCGCCACAGCCAATTGCTTGGCTGTAGTTACGTCCGGCCCCAATACAATAATTGCTAGCCGCTCCGCCTACAATAATGTAGTAGGTAGCTTTCATATTGTACTTTTTGAGCAGCCGGAAAGCTTCCATCTGGTTACCGAAGCCATCATCAAAGGTAATGACCACCGGCTTAGCTGGGAGGGCGACATCGTGTGAGTACATAGCCTGAGCGAGCATATCCAGGTCGATAGTGGTGTAGCCCTTTTGGATGAGGTCTTGGAGTTGGGCCTCGAAGTTGGCAGGAGTGTAATGGTAGATGAGGATAGGCGCTGTCAGGCTGAAGCCGTAGAGCGGTTCGACGGCAGGCGGGTTGGCGAGGCGCTCCTTAGACAAACGGGCAAGCTCGGCGCGCAAGGTATTGATTTCCGCTTGAAGGCTATTAATATCGGTCCGTGTCGACTTCAGCTCGCCGGCCTGCAGCTCAAACTGTATTTTGATGAGTTCCTGCTGCAGGCTTGAGGCGTCGACCACCCGCGTGCCGTAGCTGGTTTGCGTATCCTCGAGCTCTTTTATCTCGTTGCTCAGGCCTGCGACATCGCGCCGTAGGCCTTGGCGCACGATGCCGCTTGAATTGTCCTGCTGAACTCGTGGGGCAGTAGCAAGGTGGCTAATCTCGAAGTATAGCCCGCTGATGCAGATAATAAGTATACCGGCCACGAATGAGAACTTACTCCATAGCAGGCGGTGCTGGGCCCGGAAGTTGGCAAACTGAACCCGTAGCTGCCTTTTGGCGGCGGCCTCGAGCTGGGTCGTGGGGCGGTTTTTCTGTAATGCCATTGTTCTCAGTTTACCTGCTGGAGCATGATACTCCAAGCCGGCAGGCATTCTGGTCTTGAGCAAAACGGCCTCCGGTGGTATGATATGCGGGTTCAAATCCAGTCGGTCCCATCGTCTAGGGGTTAGGACACCAGGTTTTCATCCTGGCAACGCGGGTCCGAATCCCGCTGGGATCACCAAAGAAATGACTCAGAGTTAGCTCTGAGTCATTTCTTTGTATAGTACGAGTACGGGATTCGGACCCGCGTTGGCGGGGACGGCAAAGAAGGGTAAAACCCGCTATCCCGCTGGGATCACCATACAAAAGCGCCTCACTTATGTGGGGTGTTTTTGTATGGTGTGGCTCACCGAGCCTCGGACCCGTAGGGCGCTTGCGCCCGAAGAAGGCGTAGCCGCTATCCCGCTGGTATTCGCAAGCGATTGGGCTGCTGGGCGATCATCCCAAGCGCCCCACAGACAATTTACTTATCTAGCTTAACCATTGTGAAATACGTTACAGCCTAACCATCTTTGCTCCTTTAAACTACTGAAGTGCGCTCAAGTAACGAGGAGGAATAGTATGCATAAATTATTAAAGTACAGTGTGATTGCGGTGGCGTTGGTCAGTCTGGGGTCAGCAGGCTCAGCCCTTGCAGATAGCAATGGTAGTCAATATGGCAATGGCCAAAACTGGTCAAGCTCATGGAACAATACCGGCTACAGTGGATCAATGAACACCACAAACCAATCAGCTGGAAGTGGCAATGCCAACTCTAGCACTGGCTGGAACAGCTGGAACCCAACAGCTTGGCAGCAAAACGGCCAAGGCTTTGGCAACTGGTGGAATGGCTTGCTCGGCCAGATGAATCAAAACATTGGATCATGGCACAACACCGGCAATAACACTAGCTGGTGCCCGAGTGGCGACAATTGGCAAAACAATTGGTCGAATTGGGATCCACAGATGTGGCAGCAGAACGGTTCATCGTGGGCAAACTGGTACGGCCAAATGCTCGGCCACATGACCAGTAACTACAACGGTTGGCAAAACGGCTGGAATGCTGGAAATAACAATACAGGTAATGCCTGGAACAACGGCAACAGCGGTACCGGAGTACAAGTCTGGGGCGGTAGCGGCGCAGGTGTACAAAGTGGCAATGGCCAAGCAGGTACCAATGCCACAATCGGCACAACTGGCCCAGGTTCCTACAATGTGATCGATACTAATCGAAACAATAGCCAATACATTGAAAACAGCAATACGGTCGCAGTCAATAATCGCAGCACCCAGGACGCCATGAGCGGCAGCGCCAACGTCAGCGGCAATACTATTGGCGGCAATGCCTCTACTGGCTCTGCCGGTAACAACAACACGACGGCTACCCAAGTGGCTGTCTCAAACCCGACGATGTCTGGCGGGCAAGGCACGGGGTCTAACGGTAGCGGCTACTATGCTATCGGCATAACAGGACCAAACTCCACCAACCGTATTCAGGCGAGTGATTCGTCGAATTACTATTCGCGGACAAGCAACAATGTGCAAGTATCGAACGATAATAATCAATACGCGCACAGCGGTAATGCCAATGTCAGCGGTAATACTATCGGTGGGAGCGCCACGAGTGGCTCAGCCTATAACAACAACTCAGCGCAAACCGGCGTACAAATCCACTAATAATAGTGATGTAGCCTAAGTTGGCCCGATAGTTGAGGAGAAGCACCTTCTTATGAGGGTGCTTCTCTCGTTTGGCGACTATAGGATAAAGCTAATATAACTTGCAGGCAGCGCACTGTTGTAAAGCTTGAGGAAGTAGCCTATCATAAGCGCAATAGCCATGGCGAAAACAAAAGGTCACATCCATAAAGCCCATATCGTACTCGACTACCTCGTTCTGAAGTCGGGGATAGCGCTGATGAGCTTTTTGGCGGCTTATCTCTTCCTGGCATCCTCGCCGATCCCTAAGCTTTTTGCGGCTAGCACGCCGACCATCGCTGTGCCGAGCTACTTTTACCCAGGCCCACTTTGGACGCAAATGAGCAGTGCTGGTTCAAAGGTCGGAATCGCCATTATCAACCCTAGCAGTGGCCCGGGGGGTTCGGCCGACCCGAATTATGTCGCTGCCATTAACGCTGCCCGAGCTAGGGGTATCAAGGTGCTCGGCTACGTCTCGACTGGCTATGGAGCTAAGGGCTCTGTCTTAAGCGACATTAGCACCTACTACTCACAATATACGCTTGATGGCATATTCCTCGATGAAGGTCCGACCGACTGCGGGTTGGTCAGCCAGTACCGGGGCTATGTCGCTGCGATCCGCGCCAAGGGCGGGATAAGCGTTATCAATCCTGGTACCATGCCTCAATCGTGCTGGGGTGATGTTGGCGATACACTGATGGTTTATGAGGGCAATGCTTCATCGTACTTAGCCTTCACGCCACCGGCCTGGACCAAAAACTATCCACCGACCAAGTTCTGGCACGCTGTTTACGAAGCGTCGGCTAGCCAGCTAGCTGCTATCATGAAGCACGCATCCGATATTGACGCTGGCTACATTTATGTGACGGACGATAACAATACGCCAGCTGCAGGCGAAACCTATGGCAACCCATACGACACACTACCGAGTTACTGGTCAGACGAAGTTGGTAGTGCAGCCACAGCGCCCACGAACCCCTCAAACCCGACCAACCCTAGCAACCCAACGAACCCAGCGCCCGTCGTACCCGATATAGTAACAAAACCAGCCGACGGTAAGAAATTCACCTGTGACGCGACAAGTATCTCGACCCCTGGCTTGCTGGACCTACTCAAGGCTGCCGGCTGTGAGGGCAGCGATAGGAACCCGATATTTTCGCTGCTGCAAGCCGTCATTAACTGGCTGACTGGTATTCTGGGCGGCCTGGCCGTGCTGGCTATTATTGTGGCTGGTATCCAATATATTACCTCCCAGGGCTCACCCGACGCGCTCAGGCAGGCTAAATCACGGATTACCGCGGCGGTTGTCGGTTTGATTATACTGAGTATTATGTTCTTCCTGCTCAAGCTGATCGGCATCTAATATTGACAGAATCCAGAAAAAGTAGATAATACCTAGAGGCGCAGTAACGGCCTGGTGTCCCAGTCCCGCCCATGGTGGGGCTGCAATCAGGGTTCGATCCCCTGACCTAGCTGGCAAACGGTGATTTTGTGAAGTGCAAACGAGTGACTATGTCAACGTCGGGCACCGCTCCAGAGTCACGAGGCATAGCCCGACCCGCAACCGCGTGGTTTGTTTACTAAGTTTTGCGCTAGGGAAGGTATTAGCTATTTGCACACCTTCCCGACCCGGTATTATGCCTAATAAAAAGCCCCAAAATCATGAGGGCTTTTTATGTTCGGAAAGCAGTTTCCAGGTATTTGGGGGTTTATATCATAAGCATTTTCGGCTATACTATAAACCGAAATTATTATGCGCTATCAAACACAAATGAGGATTACCATTGCTCGCTTCCATATTCAAACGCACTAAGATTGTAGCCACCGTTGGGCCGGCGACCAGTTCTCCCGAGAAGTTGCACGCTATCATTGCAGCTGGGGTAAATGGTATCCGGCTGAATTTGTCCCATGGGACCCATGCCGAGCACTTGCAAGTCATCGAACATGTCCGGGCCATTAGCAAAAAGCTAGCCAAGCCGATAGCCATAATCGCTGACCTCCAGGGACCAAAAATCCGCGTCGGTAAATTGCCAGCCGATGGCGTGCCGTTGATCCGCGGCCACCTGGTGAAGTTCGGCTACAAAGCCGACTTCGAGTCGACGGCCATCATTCCTATCCAGCATGACTTTTCCGGAAATGTGGCTGGTGGCCAGACTATGTACCTCAACGATGGGCTGTACGCCGTCGAGATCATTGAAGTTGTCGAAGGGGTGGTGATGGGTAAGGTCCAGGTGCCAGGCATTCTTACCTCGAACAAGGGCATAAACCTGCCAGATGCCGTTTTTGATGGTGATATTTTGACCAAAAAAGACATTACCGATATCGAGTTCGCTGCCGTGAACGATGTCGACTATATCGCATTATCATTCGTCCAGACCGCCAAGGATATTACCAGTCTCAAGGCCCGCTTAAAACGCCTCGGTTCCGACGCCGCCGTGATCGCCAAGATTGAAACCAAGGCCGCCGTAGCCGATCTGGAAGCAATCGTCCAGGCCAGTGATGCCGTGATGGTGGCTCGTGGTGATCTGGCTATCGAAGTGACCAATGAAGCGGTGCCGATCATCCAGCGACAGATTATCGACCTAGGCCGCCTGTACCGCAAAAATGTCATCGTGGCTACTCAAATGCTTGAATCAATGATTAGCTCCCCGCAGCCGACCCGGGCCGAGGTTAGTGACGTGGCTAATGCTGTCATGTACGGTGCCGACGCCGTAATGCTCTCCGGCGAAACGGCTATGGGCCAGTTCCCAGTCGAGACCATCGCCATGATGAAGCGGGTTATCTGCTACACCGAAGAATCCACCCTGCGCTGGCACTACGACTATAACTTCAAGATCGAACAACCCAAAAAGTATGCCGTTCCTGCCGCAGCCGTCTTGCTGGCCCGCCAGACTGACGCTTCCGTCATTATTGCCGAAACCAGCTCGGGCGCGACTGCTCGTAATATCTCCAGCTTCCGGCCGGCCGTGCCGATCATTATGGCCACCCACAACAGACGGGTTTATAACCAACTGGCCATTGTCTGGGGTGGCAAGTCTTACTATTTCCCTAAACCGCATGGCGCCGCCGGTATTGTTATTGAGCAGCTCAAAGTCGCCGGTAATGTGAAGCGCAAAGACGCTGTGGTGCTGGCCTACGGCCATACCCCCGGTGTATCCGGTGGTACCGATACAATCCAGCTCAAAATCGTCGAGTAATCCTAGCGCCCCAGCCACAGCTAAGCTACACTACATGTAATTACAAGTCTCTAGGAGGGTTAGTGGACAAGAAAACTATTCGTGATATTGATGTGGCCAGTAAGCGGATTGTACTGCGGGTCGACTATAACGTCCCGGTCGAGGATGGGGTAGTGACTGACTCGCTGCGAATTGCCGCCGGTAAACCGACCATTGATTACTTACTGGAGCAGGGTTGTTCATTGGTCCTAATAAGCCACCTCGGTGAACCCAAGAATGGCCCTGAGTCGCAGTTTAGCCTGGAGCCAGTAGGCGTAAAAGCCAGCGAAGTGCTTGGAAAAGCTGTCACCTTCGTCTCCGACTGTATTGGTGCGGAAACGGCCAAGATTGTTGCTGACATGAAACCGGGTGACATCGTTCTGCTGGAGAATTTACGCTTCCATCCCGAAGAATCGGCCAACGACGAGGCTTTCGCAAAAACTCTGGCTAGCTATGGAGAAGTTTATGTTGACGACGCCTTTGCCGTTATCCACCGAGCGCACGCCTCGCTTGTGGGTATTACGGCCTTTTTGCCGAGCGTTGCTGGGTTTTTGGTCGAAAAAGAGGTTAATTCAATCAGTAAGGCTATAGATAACCCGACCCGACCGCTGGTCGCCGTCATTGGTGGAGCTAAGATTAATAGTAAGATCGAAGTACTCAAGAACCTTATCCCTCGGGTAAACGCTTTATTTATCGGTGGTGCCATGGCCAATACCTTTCTGGCCGCCAAAGGACTAGCCGTTGGCAAAAGCCTGTACGAACCTGATCAGATTGAAGTAGCCAAAGACATTATTGGCCAAGCTAGTTTGGCCGGGATTGGGCTTTTCTTGCCACTCGATGTGGTAGTGACCGATAATCTCGAGATGGCGACCGGGGTGCGCACGGTGGGTGTCAGCGAGGTAGGGGAGGGCGATATTATTGCTGACCTTGGGCCCGACTCGGTAAACCAACTCGATGAACTACTCGCCCAGAAGGGGACGGTTATTTGGAATGGGCCACTGGGCATTACTGAGACTGCCGCTTTTGCCGCCGGCTCCAAGCTACTGGCTGATAAAATTATTGCCTCAGGTGTTACCAGTATTATTGGCGGTGGCGATACGGCCGGCTATGTTGATGGTGCTGGGCTTCACGACGAATTCACGCTGGTCTCGACTGGTGGCGGCGCCTCACTGGAATTGATGAGCGGTAAGAAGCTGCCTGGTGTCGAAGCTTTGTTAGATGCCTAATCTCAAATTTCTGCCACTGCATTAATCCATCCAGACCTACAACATTCTGCCACTGGCAGAATGTTGCCCCAAAACCATAAGCAGTTTATGATAGTTTTATGAATAAGTTAATAGTTGCCAACTGGAAGATGAACATGACGCCCAAGGAGGCGGTGCTCTTTTTGAACCGGCTCGAGCCTTTGGTTGAGAGCAAACACCATCTGGATGTGGTCATTTGTCCACCCTATATTGATCTCTACCCAATGTCACTGGAGATTACTAAGGACAAATTCCAGCTCGGCAGCCAGGATATCCACTACCTTGACGCCGGTCCGCACACCGGTGATATCTCTGGGCCTCTGCTGCACGGACTGGCCGATTACGCCATCATTGGCCATTCCGAGCGCCGGGCATCGCACAACGAGACCGATCAAATCGTGGCCGCCAAGGTTGCCGCCGCGGTGCGTAGTAGCATAATCCCGATTCTCTGTATTGGCGACCGCCTGATAGATCGCGAGGAGGGCCTGTCGCGCAACGTCGTAAGCAACCAGCTGGAGACGGCTCTGAGCATGGTTACGGAAGATGAGATTAAAAATGTCGTCGTGGTCTATGAGCCAGTCTGGGCTATTAGTAAAGGCGACGGCCACGGACAATCAGCGACACCCGACATTGTGGCGCCTATGATCAAGGCCATGCGCCAAACCCTCAATGACCTCTATCATAGTGCGGTTGGCGACCGTGTCACGATTATCTACGGAGGCAGCGTCAATCCGGACAACACCAAGGCTTACTTGGAGGTTGCTGGGCTAAACGGCCTGCTGGTCGGCGGCGCGAGCCTGAACTACCAAGAGTTTGCCAAAATTATCCAGATAGCTTCGGATCTCAGCTAAAAACAAAGAACTGCCCGCTATGACACCCCAAAAACCTGTCGACAATCAGCTCATCGAACCTGAGTTGCCCGAGGCGCCTCCGATTCACACCGACCAGCCAACCGGACTTGACCCACAGCCGGCCATGCTGGAGTCTGGCCGACGCTGGAGGTTACTAAAACGTCGTGCTGGGCGCCGGGCCTCAAGCCACTTTCGAATTATTCTGGTACTCATCCCAGTGGTTGCCCTGGTGGTGGTTAGTTTATATCTCGTATCGGCCTATGCCGCATATCGCAGTATGGCCTTGCGTCTGGCCAGGCCAACGCCGCTGTCCTATGAGGGCAACCTAGTCTTTAGTGGGCAGGACTTTTTGCAAGCCTACAATTCCGACATGGGTTTTCAAGGCGATTTTAACCCCCCGCAGCCGCCCCTGGGGCAGGCTCTGAGTGGTAGCTTTGTTGGCAAGTGGGCTGGTCAAAACTACAGTGGTGAGTATACCTATGTAGACAAAACTGCTGCTTTCAGGCTGCGCGGCGATACCATGCCGGTGCTGCGCTACCGACAGGCGCCGATCTTCTATCCACTACACAGCGACCAATACTATAGCGCGCAGCCGTCAAGCAGCCTCTGGGGACTGATGTGCCAAAATGTAACGCCCGCCCAAAACCCAAAGTCGGCCGACCTATACCGCCTACTACGCCAGGTAAAGCCAAAGCTATCGTGGGTGAACCCGGCGGCAGTCTCCGGGGGTCGCCTTACAGCCAATTTCCAAGGCGATTTTGAGTCTACTCACTTTCAGCAGATCGCCGAAAGTCTGGAAAGTTTCTTGCCAGCCGGCTGCAACTTAGGAACCTTTGGTTTTTCGTCGGCCGACGCGGCGCACTTTAAGCTGCATTTTGATGTCTGGGCCAGTAGCGCCAGGGACACATTCCTTTTGACTTTGTCTGATCCAACGCTGGGGGCCCAGCTCAAGCTGAAAATCGCGTTGACCTATCATCCGGAGCGCGCATCTATTGTCCAAGCACAAGCGACAACAAACTTAAATGGGGTTATACTGGATCTTGAAAAGCGCTACCTGAGTCTCGGCCAGATAGAAGGGAATTAGAAAAAGAAAATGATTGACAAAAACCGAACTAAATACGAACATACAAGTATTGAACTAAGCAAGGGGAAAGCAATGCGTCGTTTTGTGGCAGTAGTATCTAGTGTGTTAATAAGTCTCAGCGGTTTAGCTTCGGTTTCGCCGGTTAGCGCCGCAGCAGTAAAGACCCAAAATGTCTGTAATGCTCGGGCTTCTACGGCAGCAGCAAAGTGCTTATCACGGGCCAGAACCGGCACCGGCGGCTATCCACAAGCCCTAAACGCGCCCTCAGGGATGACCCCGGCGCAGATTCGTGGGGCCTATGAGCTGAGTACTGACGGCGACCCCACAACTGCATTGGCCGTTGTGGTTGCCTACGACAACCCGGCTATTAAGCACGACCTCGACATCTACAGCCAGCAGTTTGGCTTACCAGTTCTGCCGAGTTGCAGTCTGACTATCACCCAGGGTTGTTTTATGAAAGTCGACCAACGTGGCGGAATGCGTTATCCGGCCGTTGATAATGGCTGGGCCCTTGAGTCCTCGATGGATGTGGAGATCGCCCACGCTACTTGCCCAGCTTGCAAGCTCATCTTAGTGGAGGCTGATACCGCTAGCTACTCGAACCTTGCTACGGCAGTAGACCGGGCAGCCACACTCGGTGCGAAGGCAATTTCCAATTCCTATGGCGGGGGCGAATCCTTTTTCCAAACTTTCTATGATCGCTCTTATAGTCACCCAGGTGTCATGATCACCGCTAGTGCCGGCGATAGCGGCTATGGAGTTAGCTATCCAGCCGCCTCCCCGACGGTAATAGCTGTTGGTGGCACCACACTGCGTCTCGATTCTAGCGGCAAATATCAGAGCGAGTCGGCTTGGTCGGGAACGGGTAGCGGCTGTAGCCGCTATGAAACAAAGGCCAGCTGGCAAAAAGACACTGGTTGCCGCAGGCGAACTACTTCCGATGTCTCAGCCGTCGCCGATCCAGCAACCGGCGCTTCGGTCTTTGATAGCCTGGGTTATGGTGGGACCAGTGGCTGGTTCACGCTTGGGGGTACCAGTCTATCATCGCCAATCATAGCTGGTGTTTATGCCTTAGCAGCTTCAGCTAGCGGTTCGGGCGCTTCTAGCCTCTACGCCAAAGCAAATAGTAGTAATACCCATGATGTCACCAGCGGCCAAAATGCCAGCTGTGGCACCTATTTGTGCAAGGCCGTGACTGGCTATGACGGGCCAACAGGCGTCGGTAGTCCAAGGGGCATCACAGCCTTCCAGTAGCCTAAATCAAACCGCCCCATTCTCTGGGAATAGGGCGGAAGTGGTAGGTCTAGTTTGAGGTTCGAGCTAGTGACAAGCAGGCCACGACCATCAAGAAGCAGTAAGACAGTAGGACGCAGAGCATCCGGAGGTAGAAGGCTGGGCCAAATTGCTTGTACAGCCCATCTACCAGTAGCTCAGCAACCATCATCAAACTTGGACTGGGGGCGGAGCGGCGATGGTCAGGCTTATGAGCAAGCCATCTCGACCAAACCTTGCTTCAATGCCTTGCCCATCACGGTCACCAAGGCACTCGCCGTGTAGCAGTGTCCCACCGTCCGAGACCGCCTCTTGAACCTCAAGGCGGGCAACGAAGTGGTCTGGATCGGCAATAGTCGAAAACGATACTGCCGTCTTACCGGCAGCCAGCGCCGTGGTTAAGTTTGGACAATCATGGACTATCAGCTGATAGGACCGTGAGGATGAGCGGTTGCGGGTTGGCAGCTCAGTTACCACTACGGCTCGAGTCTTGGGCATGGTCTCTAGCATCTAGGCCTCCAAAGGCGTACGCTCACCGGCGATGAGATGGCGTTATATTAGCCTCGAGCGCTGCCTAAGTCAAGGTTAACAGCTTCGTCCTAACAGGTTAAACTAGATCTAATGCATGAATTACTCAAAGACTTAAATGAGCCTCAGCGGCTAGCTGTTGAGGCTACCGAAGGGCCAGTGTTGATGCTGGCTGGCGCCGGCAGTGGTAAGACCAAGGCTTTGACGCACCGCATTGCTTACTTAGTACAGGCCAAAAAAGTCAGTCCTATCAATATTCTGGCCGTTACTTTTACCAATAAAGCGGCCGGGGAGATGCGTGGCCGGGTGCTCCGGCTTTTGGCCTTGCGCGAAGATAATCGCAGCTACTTGCCCTTTATTGGTACTTTCCACTCGATCTGTGTACGGCTCTTGCGTCGTGAGGCGACAGCCATTGGTCTCGCGCCCGGGTTTATTATTTACGACGCGGCCGATGCCCAGAGCGCCATCAAGGCCGCCATGCGCCGCCTAGGCATCGATGAGAAACAGTATCACCCCAGCATGATGGCTGGGCTTATCTCTAGTGCCAAGAACGAGCTACTCGACGCCAAGGCCTATTCCGGCATGGCCTACGGGCAAGTCCAGCAGATGGCGGCCAGGGTTTACGCTACCTACGACCGTATCTTGCGTGAAGCTGGCGCGCTTGATTTCGACGACTTGATTTTCGAAGTAGTCAAAATGCTTCGCAATCATCCAGATATTTTAGAGAAGTATCAGCAGCAGTTTCGCTATATCATGGTCGATGAGTACCAAGACACCAACAGCGCCCAATATCAGCTCACCAAACTATTGGCTCAAAAACATCGCAATATCTGTGTGGTTGGTGATGACTGGCAGAGTATTTATTCCTGGCGAGGCGCGAATTTTCAAAACATTCTTGATTTTGAGAAGGACTACAGCGATGCTAGGGTGGTCAAGCTGGAGCAAAATTATCGCTCCACAAAAAATATCCTAGACGCCGCGCACAGTGTAATCTCAAAAAATGCCCTTCGGAGCGATAAAGAACTGTGGACCGAAGCCGGGGAGGGTCCAGCTATCGAAATTCAGCAGGCCTACAATGAGATCCAGGAAGGTGAGCATGTCGTTCGGCTCATTCAACGCTATCAGGTAGAAGACAAACTGCAGTTGAGTGATTTCGCCGTTCTGTACCGCACGAATGCCCAGTCGCGCAGTCTTGAAGAGGCTTTTTTGAGGGCCAACATGCCATACAAGATTGTCGGTGGGACGCGCTTTTACGAGCGCAAAGAAATAAAAGATATCTTGGCTTACTTGCGGTTTATCTATCAGCCAGCCGATATGGTCAGCTTTAGCCGTATCATCAACGTCCCAGCTCGTGGGCTTGGTGACAAAAGCCTCCAGTATTTTGAGCAGGCTCGCCTCGAGCGACAAACCGAAGACAGTTTAAGTGGCACGCTACAAGTTTTGCTAGAAGCTGATCAAATCCGTGGACTGTTACCGAAAGCGCAGACCGCGCTGGTGAAGTTTGGACAATTAATCGAATATTTTGCCGAGGCAGCCAAGGTCAAGCCGGTGAGTGAACTGGTCGAGCTCATCCTCAAAAAAAGCGGATACCTCGATGCCCTCGACGATGGCACTGTCACGGCTGGCGACCGCATCGAAAACGTCAAGGAACTGATCTCGGTAGCAAGGACCTATGACCAGCTTGGACTGGAAGGCTTTTTAGAAGAAATAGCACTGATCGCCGATCTCGACAACTACTCGACCGACATGAACGCAGTTACCCTCATGACACTGCATGCCGCTAAAGGTTTGGAGTTTCCAATCGTTGTAATGCCGGGCATGGAAGAGGGGATTTTCCCACACTCCAGGACCCAGTTCGACGCCAGTGAGCTCGAGGAGGAGCGCCGGCTCTGCTATGTCGGGATGACTCGGGCCAAGCACCGACTAGTGCTGATGCACGCCAGTTCACGCTTGCTTTACGGCAAAACTATGCACAACCCACCATCACGCTTTTTGGCCGACATACCCGCGGTGCTGCTCCAGGCTCAGACCGCGGGCCCGCTAAGCTCGGTTGGCAGAGAAGCCTACCGCCCGCCGCAACTCACCAAGGCTGCCGACCTTTCGGCTGGAGACCGTATTCGGCACGCTAAATTCGGCGAGGGGATTGTGGCCGCTATCGAGGGCGATGAGCTGACTGCCACGTTCGCTGGGCTCGGTAGTAAGCGGCTCAGCCTCAGCTTTGCACCCATCGAGAAGCTGCCTGGCTAGCTGCAGTTACTAGCGACTTGCTCGGAAATAGCTTATGCTTGAGGCAATTAGTGAGGCTTCTTTAGATGTTATGGCTGTTATTGATAGTCGCTGGAATCATTTTGTTTGTAGCCCGCGCGAATCCGTCAAATAACAAGGGAGGCAGCAACTCTGGTGGTTTTGCAGACCCGGCCACCAAGAGCCGGGTCGCCCACGACCTGGAGCAGCTGGCAGCCAGGCCGGAGTTAATCGCCTACCAGCTAAGTCTTCGCTCAGCAGTGCAGTACCTACGACTGGGCATTATCACCAATCATTCGCTCGCGCCGACAGCCACACCC
Source organism: bacterium (assembly GCA_043767845.1). Taxonomy (GTDB): domain Bacteria; phylum Patescibacteriota; class Saccharimonadia; order UBA4664; family JBBRNT01; genus JAYUFZ01. The sequence goes on from JAYUFZ010000006.1 coordinate 47,605, forward strand.
GAAGCTGGGCCGGTCATCCAGCAAGTGTCTGCCTCGGTAGCCGGGCAAGTAACTCCGCCCAGCGCGCAATCCGCTGCCGGTTCCATAATGAGCCAACCGCTGACCAGCGAAGCAGCCTTCAAGGCGTTAGAAAACATCAACACTTTACTTTATTTGGGAGCTTTCATTTTTGTGGTCTCGGCCAGTCTCTTTGTGGGCTTAGCCGGTACCTCAGGGGCATTCAAGACGGCCTTCGTTGTACTTCTGTCGCTTGCCTTTTATGGTCTTGGCTTGTGGCTCTTTACTTGTACGATCCGCCTGAAGCCGGCTGGCACAACCTTCGTAGCCATCGGCCAAGTGCTCGCGCCACTAGCTGGGCTGGCGGCCTACCAAGTAATGTTTGAGGCTACTCACGGCCCGGCTATCTGGCTGATCACCTCGGCCATCAGCCTAGCGATGTACGTGTTAGCGCTTCGGGTTGTTCGTCAAACCTACATCACCTACTTCATGGCCTTTACTGTCCTTTCGCTTTTCGAGTCGGGGGTGGCCGTGCTTGGCGCGCCTGTTGAATACTATGCCTGGGGTATGTCGCTGGTATCGATAGTTTTTCTTTTTGTTGCCCGAAAAGTGCTTGGAAGTAAAGAATTCAGTGAACCATTTGCGGTAAGTGCCCAGATATTCATGCCGGTTGCGCTCTTGATAGCCATCGGTCAGATACCGCAGAATGGCTTACTCGCGACCGGCGTAACCCTCTTGATTGCCGCTTGTTATTACTATTTGGCACAGATGTTGACCGAAGTCCCTAGCGAAAGTGAGCTCTATATAGCACTAGCGGCTATCTTGCTACCGCTCGGCGCTGGCTTTGTTCTTACTTCGCAACAATCAAGCTTGCTTGCCATAGCACTTGTGGCGGTTGTGATAGGGGCCTTTGAGACATTGGGTGCGGGTCTCATTGCTGGCCAGGGCCAACGTGGGAAAACAGACATTATCGCTACAATTGGCGGCCTTTGTGTATTGCTGGCAGCCGTAGTGGTTTTGCAGCAACCAACGGCGCTTTTAGCCCTGCTGGCCGTCGCGGCCATTACTAACTTTGCCAGCCATTACCTCTACCGGGCCTGGAGCAATCTACTCCTGACTATCCTGGCTGTTTTGAGCCTGCCGGCCGTTGGCGTGCTGCGGGTTTGGGAGCCAGCACAGAGTAGCCTTATTCTAGCGTTCGCCTATCTGGTGCTTGGTGTAATCCTGCTAGTCTATCGCTCGAGCTTGAAGAGCTGGTCGGCAGAACATAACACCGTCGCCATCTTTGGCTACTGCGTTGCACTGACTGCGAGTCTTGGTAGCGGGCTTATGCTGGGCCACGACTGGGCGGCTTTGATTGCCATTTTGGTAATGATGGCGACCGTGCTAGCCAGTGAGGTTGAGCGGCAAGCCCAAGTCATCAGCCTTAGTGTCGGCCTGCTCTACCTTTCGGTTTATCAGCTACTATTACTATTTGCTACTGAACCAAGCGCCTACGGCTGGGTATTTTTGGCGCTGGCCTTGGCCATGTACGGCGCAGGGCGAGCCTCTGGCCTGGCTACTGGGCGTTGGCAGATTATCCGCTATGGCGGGCTCGTGGCTGCCTATCTGGCGGCGCTGACCGGGTTGTCTCTTGACCTGGGCTTGCAACTATCGGCCATTTGCGGGCTCTTTGTAGCCGGTTTATTGAGCTGGTACGAGGCCAGGGCTACGGCCGCGGGTGAAGCCTATATCTATGGCTCCGGTGCCGTATTAATGCTGGCCGTCGATTGGCTACTGTACTATGCCGGCATCCATGAGACCCAAGTCTATACTCATCTGTGGGCGGCCTACTTTGCCTTCCTGGCCTATCGTTACCAGCAAAAGGGCAAACAAGCCGAGAGCGACCAGCTCATCATAATAGCCCTCGGTAGCGTCACCATACCTCTGGCCCTTCAGGCATTGGGCGATGTCGGTAGCGCCTATGGGCTGCTACTCATTATCGAGGGCGTGCTGCTGGTACTAGCCGGCATTGCATCGCGCAAACGCACTGTCCAATATTGGGGGATCGCCACGGCGGTTTTGTCGATTCTGTACCAACTGCGCGGCCTATGGTATGTGACGCTTGGCGCTATCGGGCTGGGGATAATCGGCTTGGCCGTAGCGCTGCTGCTGCGCCGCGAGCAACCCAAGCTGTAGTCTCCCTACAGATTTGACAGTGTTTATGCTTCGCGCTAGAATGGCTTAAGTAAACAAAGACCCTAGCAAAAATAAAAGCTCGCCAAGTAATACTTAGAGGCTTCTATTTTGCGAAACGCATACACGCTGGTGGTCCAACGCTTTCTTAGGGTTCCATCCCGCATCCGACTGCTCAGCACAGCATTTGTGGTTATTATTATCACTGTCTACGGCCTCTCCTCGGGCCTTTTCCTGGCCAAAAATCAAGCCTTTGCTGATGCCTCACGGGTGGTGAGTGTCTATTTCGATGGTGACAAACGAGTCATTAGTACCGACGCCAATACGGTCGGTGAGGCCATCAACCGGGCCGGCGTCGACCTGGGTCCTGATGATTTAGTCGAGCCGGCGGCCGATACCAAGCTCCCGCAAGGATACTTCAATATCAACGTCTATCGCGCCCGCCCAGTTGTCGTCGTTGATGGCGCCAAAAGCTATCAGCTGCGTAGTGCCTTCCAGAGCAGCCGCTTAATCGTGACTGCCGCCGGTCTCATTACCTTCCCAGAAGATACCTATCGTTCCGAAGTTGTCACTAATTTTGTCGGTGACGGTACGGTCGGTGAGAAAGTCACCATCATCCGCTCCAAGCCGCTGCAGATCAACGTCGATGGCAAAAACATGCTCGTCCATAGCCAGGGCCCAACCGTTGGAGATGTTTTGAAGGAAAAGACAGTCTCGCTGGGCGAGAAGGACACCATTGCACCAGATTTATCGACACTGGTGACGCCGGGCTTAGTTATAACCATTACCCGTGTGGCCGAAGTTGAGACAAAGGTACTCGAAGTAATTACTCGGTCGTCGCAAACGCTGCCCGACCCCAGCCAGCCGGTTGGCTTTAATAAGGTTAAAACCGAGGGTTCAGATGGTAAGCGGACCGTCACCTATCTCATCCATTATCGCAACGGTGTCGAGATTAAGCGTGACACCCTGAAGATTGAAGGCGAAGTTAAGCCCGTTACCAAAGTGGTGCTCGAAGGCACCAAGGTTATTTTCCCGGGATCGATTGAGTACTGGCGACCGAAAGTCGAAGTTGAGGCGGCCAAGTGGGGCGTTGACCCGAACCGTATGCTGCGTATTATGGCTTGTGAGTCGGGTGGTGACGCCAGTAATTATAATGGCCGCAGGGCAGGCATTAGCCCGCAGCAAGCTATCAAAGACAATCGGGCTATCGGCCTCTTCCAGTTCAAGCCAACCACCTGGGACAACTCCGGTGGTGGCGATATCTGGGACGGCAATAGGCAGGTTGAGGTGGCGGCTTGGAAGATGGGGAATTATGGCTTCACCGCCTGGGAGTGCAAATAGTACGAGCTCAGGATTTCGCGCATTACTTTGCCATCAGCTCCAGTGCTCGCTCACCGTATTATTAAATACGCCTCACTCCGCGCTTCGCTGATTCCGTGTACTGCATCGAAATCCTGAGCTCGTAATGCTCGAAGTTGCTTCACTGTCTCCGCGCACTGCATCATCCTTAGACCTGTATAATGCCCGGTTATGGGCGGTGGCGAATGGGCGGTGGGAAATGCTATAGTAGATAATCCTATGAAACTCACTAAACAAATTAGTAAAACCAGTCGTGATCTGAGCCGGACAATTATCCGGGTCATTGTGATGAATTGGCGGGTTTCACCGACGCTCTACATCATCCAGCTAATCCTTAATGTTGTGCTGGGCTTTGTGCCACTACTGAGCGCTGGGGTGGCCGGATTGTCGCTCGGCGCGATCAGCTCCTATATTGCCGGCCAGGCCATCTCGCGTAGTTATCTAGACCTATTGGTCGGCGGGGTAGTGGCCCTCGGCCTCATCTCCACGCAGCTGGGGTACCTAGAAAGCTATATCGACCAGCTTTTCCAGGTACGCTTTGACGGCTATATCCAGCGCCAGCTATTCCAAAAGTTCGCCTCGCTCGACCAGTCCTACTACGAGGATCGGGACTTTAACAATAAGCTCAATAAGATTAATCAGAATATCTACTCGCTACGCAGCCTCAATAAAAATCTCTTCTCGGTGGTCAGCGCCATAGTGAGCCTGGTAACTGCCGGTGTGGCGGTCTTTATCCTCAAGCCTATACTGGTAGTAATCATCATTATTGCCATCCTGCCAGTGCTCATTATCGAAGTCCAAACCAGTATGAAGCGTTGGCGCAATTGGGACGAGAAGGGCGACGATTGGCGGCGGCAATGGTATTTGCGCTGGATGCTGCTCGATGTGAACCGTATCAAAGAGATTAAACTCTACTTGCTTGGCGACTTCTTTCTCGACAAATGGCAGCACCACTTCGACGCCTCGCGCAAAACCGAGCTTGCTATTGAGAAATCTGCCCAAAAACAGCGTGCTTTGAGCGGCTTTGTGGATGCTGGCACGCAGATTGGTATCCAGCTCTGGCTGCTCGGTAAGGTGCTGGCCCGCAATGGCTTTGGCCTCGGCCAGTTCGTCTTTTACCGCCAAGTTATCCAGGGCTTTTCAGTGGCTAGCAGCATGCTGGTCAGTAATCTCCATAATATGCAGGAGAATAGCCTATACGTGAACGATTACTTCGATGTCTTAGCCTTGGAGTCACGGTTGCCGCAGCCGAAGCAGGCTATCAAACTGACCAGTAAAGTCCCGCGTATTGAATTCCGCGACGTTTCTTTTAGCTATCCGAAGTCCAAGCAAAAAGTCATTAAGCACTTATCCTTTGTAATAGAACCGGGCGAGGACGTCGCCCTGGTGGGGGAGAATGGCGTAGGTAAGTCGACAATCGTCAAACTGTTAATGCGCTTCTATGACCCAACCGAGGGGCAAATCCTTGTCGACGGGCATGATCTAAAAGATGTTGACCCAAAAACTTGGTACACGCACGTCGGCGTGCTCTTTCAAGACTTTAACCAGTACATTGCCTTCAGTGCCTCGGACAATATCGCCGTTGGCCGAGTCGGTGATGGCGGCGGTGATAAGACCATCAAAGCAGCCGCCGATCTGGCTGGCGCGTCATCATATATTAGCAAGTACGAGACTGGTTTCGACACCATTCTCGACAAATCCTACAAAGGTGGAGCCGAGCCGTCAGGTGGCCAGTGGCAGCGCATTGCGCTAGCCCGAGCTTTCTATCGCCAGGCGAGCGTTATGATTCTCGATGAGCCAACCTCGGCTATCGATGCCAAGGGTGAATACGAGATATTCAAGCGTATTGCCGAGTCGCAAAAGACCAAGACGACCATCATTATTTCGCACCGTTTTAGCGCTGTCCGTAACGCCCACAAGATTTTGGTACTAGAAAATGGCGAACTCATCCAGGCCGGTACGCATCAGGAGCTGGTAGCATCCGATGGCCTGTATCGAACGATGTTTGAGTTGCAAGCCGAAGGGTATCGTTAGGTGGCGGCTGGCACCAGCAGCGTGTTGAAGCCATTGAGGCGCTTGATAGGGCGTCTGTTTGGACCGGTGGTCGTCATCTGTCTTTTTTCAGGCATAGCGATGAGCGCCGTGGTCTTATTCATCTACGGCTCGGCCGTGTCGCACCAGTATCGATCGATCGACAGTCTGCCGACACACCGCGTAGCCATACTGTTTGGCGCGCAGGTCCGCCCCGACCATAGTCTCTCGCCAATGTTAGCCGATCGGGTCGATGGGGGTATTGCGCTCTATCAAGCCGGCAAAGTAAAAAAGTTGTTAATGACTGGTGATAATAGCACGACGCACTACGATGAGGTCACCGCCATGAAGGATTATGCGGTTAGCAGGGGTATCCCCGGGGCGGACATTGGCCTAGACTATGCCGGTTTTAACACCTACGACAGTTGCTATCGTGCCAAGGCAATTTTCGGTCTGAGCGATGCGATTCTTGTGACCCAGGCCTACCATATGCCCCGGGCGCTCTACACCTGCCGCCATCTCGGTGTTAAAGCTGCCGGCTACGCCATTGAAGATTTTTCTAAGTACCCTAATCTGAGATATAGCTACACATTGCGCGAATGGTTAAGTGACCAAAAGACATGGTGGAATATCAACGTACTGCATCCCGGTCCAAAGTTTTTAGGCGACCCGGTCCATATCTAGGGCATCAAAACAAAAGCCACCGAAAGATGGCTAGCTGTACAACCGCTTAATGCAGTTGTCTGCTTGTTGTGACAGGGTGTTGTAGATGGCAAGGAAAGCGGGCAGGCATTCTGCGCGAGCCTTATCAAATACCTCTTTCTGGGAATTGCGCAACGCCAGGCGCAGTATACTGCGGTGAAGTGGGCTGTTGCTGGCGAAGGGTTGTGCCAGAAAGATTTGCCAACTGGCCTCGGTGAGCTGGTGATAGAGCGCCATGCGGTTGCTTGGAAAGAGTTCATCGACCATGACCAGCTTGTAGTAGAACTCGTGGAGCTGGTGGATCTTGCGGAGGGCACTTTGGGCTGAGCTTTCAGCGACCGTCGGTTCGTCCTCGGAGGTAACCCAGACTCCAGGACCACCTTCATCCCAGTCGGCGGCAACCGCCCGGTCAATATCTTCGTCAGTTGGCCGTGGTGGGCGCATGCGGGGTGTCATGTCGTCGTTAGGGTTTATTGGCATGTACTTTCCTTCGGCTTGGCGAATCAGAACCAGGGGATGATACAATATTTAGCCCAAATTGTCGAGATCACTTGGCGTTTGGCCATCTGGACGTGTAAGATACAGGTATGGATTTGACCAATATTAATGACTTGCGCGACGCCCTCAGGCTGGCTGGGTTGAAGCCAAAAAAGAGCTTGGGGCAGCATTTTTTGGTTGATCGGGCCAGTTTGGAGGCGGTGATTGATGCCGCCGAAGTAGGGGCGGGGGACACCGTTCTAGAAATAGGCCCCGGCTTGGGTGTCATGACCTTCCCGCTGCTTAAGCGGGCGGGCAAGCTAGTCGCGGTCGAAACTGATCATGATCTGGCCGAATTGTTGCGCCGCACAGAGGCGGGTAATCTAGAGGTCATAGAGTCGGACATCATGAATTTCGATCTACGCCAGATCAAAAGTGACTACAAAGTTGTCGCCAATATCCCTTACTATCTGACCTCGCCAATCTTCCGTCTTTTGCTTGAAGCTGCGCATAAGCCGACGGTCGTTTCGGTACTGATCCAGAAAGAGGTCGCCGAGCGAATCGTGGCCCGTCCCGGCAAGATGTCGATTTTGGCCTTGAGTATCCAGTATTACGCCAAAGCCGAGCTGGTGCGGGTCGTTGAAAGGCACAAGTTTTGGCCAGCCCCACAGGTTGACTCGGCTATTTTGCGCCTCGAGGTTTACCCGAAACCGCTCTTCCAGGCCGATGCCGACGCGTTATTTCGCCTCATCAAAGCCGGCTTTGGCGAGAAGCGCAAACAACTAAAGAACTCTTTGTCCGGCGGACTCAATATTACTGCCGACGCCGTGACTGCTCTGCTCGCGGCCGCAGATATTTTGCCAACCGCTCGCGCCCAGGAACTTGACCTGGCGGCCTGGGAACGCTTATATACAGCTGTCACTAAGGCCCGGTTCCTATGAGGCGTTTTTTGTCGCGGCTTTTTTCATCGATCGCAACCTTGCTGATATCCAGCTTGATTATAGCCTGGATCATAAACGTGACCTTACTATCGAGCGCCTATCTCGTGTCGAGTGCCGACCATAGCGGCCTGTTCCGTGAGCTGTCCGCTCAGCTGCCAACCCTCATCTTCCCGGGCAAGACGGCCGATTCGTTGCGCTTGCAAGCTGAGTTGAGCCGCCAACTAAGCCCGGCGATTGTCCGTTCCGAATCGCAAACTTTTCTAGGTAGTCTCGAGTCCTATGTGCGCGAAGGCGGGAGTTTGCCAACCGCGCCCTTTGCTAAGACTATAAATTCGCTCGACAGCGACAGGCTGCCGGATGCCGCCGCCGACCACCCGGTGGACAACCCCACGCTAATCTCCATCCACCGCTGGTATATGGTGGTCCACGAGTGGTTTATTCGCCTGGTGTTGATCGCTCTCGCAGCAGCCCTTTTGGTCCTTGCTCTGCAGTCGAAGCGTTTGCTTTCGACTATCATCCGAATGGCGTTTACCATCCTCCTGAGCTTGGTTATTAGCTATGTTAGCTTCAAGGCGCTGCCGAGTCTGGTGGCCGATAGGATGCAGCTCGGGCCGGACCTGGCACCGACACTTCCTGTCCTCAAGGCTTGGTTGACGCAGGTAGTTGCCGGCATGAATAGTCTGGTAGTGAAGTCGGGCATTATTGTCCTGGCGGTAGCCGCAGCCTTGGCAGTTCTTTCGTTCGCTATGCAGCACAGCAAGCGCGGCGGTGAGATTAAGGGCTTAGACGACAAGGCTAGCCGAGCCAGCGATTTCTAGCCCCCAGAACCCTCCCAGATCTGTTGTTTATCTGCAGCACAACCGCTATGATAGAAAGGTGCAAGCCACAAGAAAGATCCAAATATGTACCGGGATCACGCTATGGCTGATGGCTTTTGCTGTCAGCCTATTTCCGGTGGCGGTAGGCGCGGTCACCAACTTTACGTATGATACGACAGTTACCTATGCCGTAAGCAGCGACGGGACAACCAATGTTCACGAGCATTACAGTATCACCAATAATACTGCCCGTCAGTACCTTACTGAGCTTAAACTGCAGACCCCGGTCGAAACACTAAGCGATCTCAAAGTAAGCTACAGCGACGGTGGGGCTATCACTGCCACCACTGCCAAGCGGGCCACAGTTCGTGACGGCCTCAGCTACGACTATGCTGAAATCGATATTATGTTCCCGCGCCAGACCTACGGTTCCGGTCGGGTGTGGGAGTTCGACCTAACCTATAGCGCCAAGGGGCTGGTCGATAGTCGGGGTGGCGGGCATACGGTCTTCATTCCATCGATTGAGGCGGGGGATAGTGGTGATGCCTATAAAGTAACACTTGAGGTCCCTGAAAGCTTTGGTACGGCCCACTTCTCCGGTGCTAAGTCGGCCTCTGGCGGGTTGCTAGACGGCAAACAATTCTTCAATTTCGATAAAGCTGACCTGCTTGCCCACTCCCTGGCGCTGGTTTTTGGCGATAGCACTATCTACCGAGTGAACATGAATTACCCCCTGACCAACGACGGCCCGTTGGCCAAAACTTTTACCATTAGTCTACCGCCAGACCTGAATAACCAACACGCTGTCGTCACAAAACTCACCCCAGAGCCACTCAATACTCGTCTTGATCCCGATGGCAACGTGCTGGCCGACTACCGCCTGAAAGCCGGTGAGCACCTGACAGTCAAGACCGATATCGAAAGCGAGGTCAAGTACCTGGAATACGACACCACAAAAAGCAAAAAACTGGCCAATATTCCAGCTGAGCTGGTCCGCCAGTACACTTCTAGCTCGCGTTTTTGGCAGACTGGTGGGGTAGTTGGTGAGGCCGCCAAAAAGCTCAATGACCCGAATGCGCCGGTTATCGACAATGTCAAAGCTATGTATCAATTCGTTGTCGACCGCCTGACCTACAATAAAAATAAGATTCAATTCAACTATCGCCAAGGGGCCACTAAGGCGTTTACTAACCCGACTAATGTGGTTTGCTTGGAATATGCCGATTTGCTGATTGCCATGCTGCGCAGCCAGGGTATTCCGGCCCGCATGCCAATTGGCTATGCCTACAGCGGTGGGCTGAAGAACACCGACAGTGTGGCTGACTCGCTCCACGCCTGGGTCGAGGCCTATGTGCCAGGTGTCGGCTGGATGACACTTGACCCTACTTGGGGTAAAAAGTTCGACAACTTCGGTAAGTCTGATATGGATCATGTGGCCTTTGCTGTTTGGGGCACTAGCGATGAGTTGCCCGGCGCTGTCATGGCCGGGGGGAGTGACACTGGCTACCAGTACGAATCAGCAGTGCTCGATTATACTACTAAGCTTAGCCTGCCTACCGGTTCGGCCAAGGTGAACTTCCAACGCTACCTGATACTCCCCTTCGTCAGCTACGACCGGGTGACCACTGAGTCACTCCCGGGTGTGGCCAGTGATGGCAATGTCTTGCAACTCGAAGGCCGGACAGTCCAGCTTGGTTCGCTCGCGCCGTCGCAAAAAACCAAACAGGGATGGTTCAATGTTGGATTGCGTTGGAGTAATAAGGGTACGATCAAATTCGGGCGCACCAGTGCCGGAGGTTTGGGGGTTTTGGCTCAAGCCAGTGCCAAGGTTATCTACTGGCCATTGTTTGTTTTTCTCGGCTGCTTGGTATTTGCAGCCATCGCGGCCGCTGTGGTAAGATTACTGCCACGAAAAAACAAGCCTGGTCTCATAGCAAGCGATGACGACTTTGCCAAACGGAATGCCGCCTAATGCCTAAATACTTTTTATCAACTTCAATTGCCTACGCCAATGCCAAACCACACTTGGGTCACGCCCTGGAGGCGCTGCAGGCCGATGTTTTGGCACGTTTCCATAGGGGCCTGGGCGAGGACGTGTTCTTTGTGACCGGCACCGATGAGCACGGCGATAAGCTTCAGCGGGCGGCCACGGCCCAAGGCCTTGAGCCCCGAGCTTTGGTCGACAAGGTAAGTTTGGAGTTCACTGAGCTTTATTCGAGCCTAAATATTAGTTTTGATCGGTTCATCCGTACCACCGACGCCGACCACAAGAAGGCGGCTCAAAAACTCTGGAAAGCTTGCCAAAAAGATATCTATAAATCCAGCTACAGTGGGCTCTATTGTGTTGGCGAAGAGCGCTTTTTGACCGAGAAAGAGTTGGTAGATGGCAAGTGCCCCGATCACAACACTGTCCCCGAGAAACTGACTATCGATAGCTACTTCTTCCGGCTCAGTAAGTACCAGGGACTCATCGAGCGCTTGATCGAAAGTGATGGACTCAAGATCTATCCCGAGTCGCGCAAGAATGAAATGCTACAGTTTGTGCGTGGCGGCCTGGAAGATGTCAGCATTTCTCGGTCTAAAGACCGATTAAACTGGGGTATCGATGTGCCTGATGACCCGACGCATGTCATGTACGTCTGGTTCGACGCCTTAGCCAACTATATTACCGCTGCTGGGTATGTCGCGGAAGGCGATAGTTTTGATAGCTGGTGGCCAGCCGATATGCATTGTATCGGCAAAGACATCCTGCGTTTTCATGCCGTGCTCTGGCCGGCGATGCTACTTTCGGCTGGTCTTGCGACCCCCAAAGCACTCAATGTCCATGGTTTTATCACTTCTGAAGGTCAGAAAATGAGCAAGAGCCTTGGCAATGTGGTTGACCCGGCGGAAATGATTAAGGCCTACCGGGCAGATGCTTTGCGCTATTATCTACTGCGTGAGATTCCGAGTGGCGCAGATGGTGACTTTTCTCAGCAACGCTTCGACACGCTCTACAACAGTGATTTAGCCAATGACTTGGGTAATCTCTTGCAGCGAACCAGTGTCATGGCTACCAAATATTTTGATGGTAAACTTGAGAATATTCCAGACACCATGCACGACGAAGCCGCCTACCGTGAGCATATTACCAACCTGCGTTTCGAGCGGGCTCTCGAAGAGGTCTGGCGGCTGGTGCGTTCAGTGAACCAGCTCATCGACACCGAGAAACCATGGGAACTGGCTAAGTCCGACCAAAAGCAACTGGCCTGGGTGATGGGGCAGATCATAGCTGACCTACGACAAGTCGGCCAGCTTCTTTTGCCATTTCTGCCCCAGACGGCTGGTGATATTATTCGCACCATTGGCGGCAACCAGGTCGACACGACAATCGGCATCATGTTCCCTAAGAGCTCCACAAGCGCAGAGAGCGTCTAGTGGCTGCCCCTGACCTGTTCGATAGTCACGCGCACATCCACCACGCGCCACTCGCAAGTGAGATGGAGGCAGTTGTTGCCAGATCACGTGCTGCTGGTGTTAGCGGTATGCTGGTGGTCGGTTGCGACACCGAAGATAGCGCTAAGGCGATACAGGCTGCGGACATGTTTGAGGGCACCTGGGTCGGGGTCGGCTTTCATCCGCACGAGGCCCATCGTGGCCCCGCAGCTTGGCAGGGATTGGCTAGCCTAGCAAGTGCCCCAAAAGTACGGGCAGTGGGCGAGTGTGGCCTCGACTACTACCGCAACCTCAGTGAAAAAGCCGATCAAGAAGCCGCTTTCAGGTTCCAAATCGAGCTTGCCCTGGATCACCACCTCCCGATGGTCTGGCATATTCGTGAGGCCTTCGATGATTTTTTTCGCATCATCGATGAATATCCGGGCGTAAGGGGAGTAGTTCATAGCTTTACCGACCACCGGGCCAATATGGAAAAGGCCGTCGAGCGCGGCTTCACTATCGCCCTCAACGGCATTATGACGTTCACCAAAGACGCTGGCCAACTCGAAGCTGCTCGCCACATCCCATTAGAAAAATTAATACTCGAAACCGACAGCCCCTACCTGGCCCCGGTACCCCTGCGCGGCAAGCCCAACGAGCCGGCCTATATAGCCCATACCGCGGCTTTTTTATCCAAACTGCGCCAAGAATCTATCGAAGATCTGGCTACACAGACCACCCGTAATAGCCGGTTGCTTTTTGGCCTCGACGACTAGCTACTACTCGGCGATGAAGTAGTCGAAGCCGATTTGCGGATTGGGGACAGAGACTGAGGCGCCAACGATTTTATTAGCAGTATACAGCTTGAAGCCAGCACTAGTCCTGGTGATGTAATACTGCATTTGTCCCGCTTCACGGCCGACGGGTGTCAGGTTAATGCGCGGGATTTTGCTGTAGCCAGCGCCAAAGGTAACAGTTGCAAGCAGCCCGCAAGTATTAGGGTCCACCCCAACCACGGGAGTACAGGTAGCTCCAACTCCACTATCGTTGCCGGGGGTGATAACTATGGTACCGGTCGTATCATTGCCACTGACCGACGACGTACCTGAAGTCCCAAGCGTGTTTGTATTGTAGCTCAGGCTAGGGCCTGGGCCGCCTGAAATGTAGTGGCCGTTGATGGCCAGCGGTCCATTCAGCGTGGCATTCTTGAAGTTGATAGTATTGACGGTGAGGCTCCCAGCAATCGAAGCGTTGTTTAAGACATTGAGGCTACCGCCAACAGTCAAGGCGCTCGACATAGTGACCGCGCCTTGAATACTTACGGCGCCAGCGACAGCCAGCGTACTCTTGACGCTCGTGGCATTGAGCGTGGAATTGCCTGCCACATTCAGCTCCGAAAGGCTGGTACTGCCAGCCGTCAGTCCAGCGAGGGTTGTGGCGCTCACGACATTCAGCTTGCCGCCAATACTGGCGTCTTTATCTACCTGAATTTTATTTTTAAATTGGGTGAACGGGGCAATGATTAGCGTCCCAAAACTCTCACCTATAGTAGCCGTCTTACTGTTGAGCTTATTAATTTCTTCGACACTCAGACTTTCAGGGTTATAGCCAGTTGGCGTGACGGCTTTCTGATTCCTGGACTTCAGGATGAAATAAATTGCCGCCACATTGGCCGCTATGATAAACAGCACAATAATAACGCCGAATATCGTCGCCCGAGCGCTCAAGTGGATTGTGCGTTTGGGCGTCAGCGGCTTGTTGGGCGTTAAATCATGAATATTATTTGGATCAGCCTTGCCAGAATCAGCTTCGGCGAGCTTGTCACTGGCACCAGAAAGCTCAACAGCGGCTGGAGTAGCAGTAGTTTGGGGAGCGCCGTTAGGCGATTGATTCTTTTCGGGCTTGTCGTCGGCCATAGCTCACAACTGTCTCATAATAACTCTTATAATACTGGTTATGCTAGGTGTGAGCAAGCGGAGGCTATACAAGCCGCGCGGTAGTTGCGGATCGTAGACAGATAGGGCAGTATAAGCATATGCATGTTTACAGGCGTTTTTTTGTGTGGGTGCTAGTAGGTTGGCTCGCGGTGCCAGGCCTAGTTTGGGCTGACGATTTGAAAAGTACGAATTACCAAATCCAGGAGAGTTTTGTGGGCGGTGGTGGCCGTATCGATGAAAGTTCGACAAACTTTCACGCCGCCGAATCGATCGGCGACGCAGCTGTAGGCGATTCTGCTTCCACAAACCTACAGACGAAGTCTAGCTATACGACCACAAGTGATCCAGCGCTGACCTTCATTGTAGACAACGGCGGGACAGTAAATTTCGGAGCGCTATCACCAACAGTCATGACCTACGCCACTTCAACCTTTCGGGTCATCAACTACACCAGCTACGGGTATCAAATAATTATTACTGGCACCACGCCAAGCAATGGGCCCCACAGTATACCAGCACTTTCCACGCTGACGTCGCCGTCGATTGGTACCGAGCAATACGGCATAAACCTGGTGGCCAACAGCGGTTTTGGCGCCAACCCGCTCCAGGTACCATCAAGTAGCTTTAGCTATGGTGTAGCCCAGGGCCCCGACTACAACGTCGCTGACCAGTATAAGTTTGTTAGCGGCGATACTATTGCCAGCGCCCCGAAAAGCTCAGGTGAGACCGACTACACCATTTCGCATATTATTAATGTCTCGGCCCTCACCCTCGGCGGCCTGTATAGCTCCGGCCACGAACTTATCTGCATCGGCACTTATTAGGGATAGGGCGCAAGAGCGATAAGCCCATGGTAAGTAGTTTGACAATGTTGTATCAACTACCACGCATATTTGTATTAATTACAACGAATCGCTATCTGATTTTTACGAAATAGCTGTTGACTGCTTTATTCCGCTAATGCTAAGCTAGTAACAGTCTATATTTGTGAATTAAGGATTTTATGGCGGGTCGTCTCTCAATTCAGGGAAACCGAATTATAACCTGGACCAGTGTTTGGATTATGGCAATTTACCTCTTTGCCCCGCTCACTGCATCCGCTGCTCAATTTACTTCGCGTAAGATTACGCTTGGCAGCTCGGCATTCTCGGCGGTAACTACCCATAAGTTTGATTTTGTCGTGCCAGTGGGCGGCGGTGGGAGCGTTGGGTCGATCCAGTTTTTGTATTGCCTCGCGGCTTCTGGTTCCTGTGTCACTCCTACAGGGTTGTCGACAACAAGTGCCACAATTTCAGCCCAGAGCGGTGCGACTGGTTTTACTATGGTTAACACCACAAATGGCGCACCCTACCTTACGCGCGCTGCCAGTGCCATTTCAGCGTCTACAGTGCTCAGCTATACGCTCGGAGTTGTTACTAACCCGAATATAGCAAATGAAACTTTTTATATTCGCATAAGTTACTTTACTGCCACGAATGCCACTGGCTCAGCACTGGATACTGGTATCGTTGCAGCCAGTACCGCTGCGCAGATTGTCGTAACAGCCCATGTCGATGAAATACTCATCTTTTGCGTTTATACTGGCGCGAATTGCGCGGCCGGCGGCACCACGGTCACGCTGGGTACTGTGACGCCTACAGTCACGGGTGTAGGTATATCCTATATGGATGCTGGTACCAATGCCGGTAGTGGCTACAGTATCCAGTACACAGCTCCAACACTGACTTCCGGTGCTAATACCATTACGGCCATCGGCACAACAGCCACTACTTCGGTGGTTGGGACCGCCCAATTCGGTATCAATGCCACAGGGCCGAATGCCACCCCTACCGTCACTGGTTCACAAACACCAAGCGGCATCGCCCCTATCGGTAGCGCGGCAACGAATTACAATACTGCCGACAATTATGCTTTTGTTGCCAGCACGCTGACTACCGTCGCGACCTCCTCGGGTGCAGCTAACACCACCAAATTCTCTGTGTCATATCTGGCCAATGTTAACTCGTCACAAGCTGCTGGGGATTACACCTCAACCTTCACTTATATTTGTACGGCTACATTCTAATGGGAAAAATCATGAACAAACAGATAGAACTCAAAAGAAAAATCTCCCAAATCGTTCTTGTCGCGATGACGCTCGCTATGCTGCCGGTCACCAATGCTTCTGCCGCCCAGATTACTGCCCGTAAACTGACGCTTGGTTCCTCGGCCTCGGCGACAGCTACTACCTATAATTTCGTGTTCACACTGCCAACAGCTACAGCCGTCAAGTCAGCGCGCTTCCAGGTTTGCTCCACGGCATCTGGCTCTTGTACTGTGCCTAATCTCTGGGCCAATACAGGCGCAACGCTTGGTAGTTTTACCAATATTGGTACCGGCTTTACTGTCGACCTGGCATCGAATGCTGACAGCTTAGGTATGACAAGCGCGGCTAACTCAACGGCACCGACGTCGCCCGTAACCGTGCAATTCAATAATGTGACCAACCCTACTCTAACCACGCAGCCATTTAGCTTCTATGTACGGATTGCTACGTATTCATCTAATACCTATACCGGAGCGCTCGATACTGGTGTAGTTGCGGCAGCTATCGTAAATCAGATCACGCTTACTGGTACCATGCCTGAGTCGCTCATCTTCTGTACGGGCGGCACAGTGACAGGCACTGATTGCTCGACGGCTACGAGCGGTGCCGTGTCGTTCAACCAGTTCTTTTCACCCACAACTACCGCGACCGCGACATCGCAAATGGTTGCTTCGACTAATGCTGGTACGGGATATGTCATTACCGTGAGCGGTGCGACGATGACCTCCGGTGGTAGCACGATTACCGCCATGAGCTCATCGACAACATCTGTCATTGGTACGAGACAATTCGGTCTCAATCTAGTCAGCAATGCTACGCCAGCAATTGGAGCCGCAGTAACCCCTGCCTCAAGCGCATCCGGCGGATCAACGCTACAAGCTAATCCCGCTACCGGTTACGGGGCTGCCGACAACTTTAAGTTCCTAACTGGAGATACAGTAGCCAACTCGGACTTCCAAACTGGTGGCACAAATCGCGCCAGCGACGCGCAGAATTATACTGTTTCCTACATAGTAAATGTAAATGGTAGTTTAGCCGCAGGCGTATACACGACGACGCTGTCTTACATCTGTACTGCCACATTCTAGTCGAGCCTGATAGCGCCCTTTCAACAAAAAAGTAAATAAGTGTAAAAATCAGCTTGAAAAAGTTGTTGACATGATAATGCTAATGCTGCACAATGGCATCAAGTACACAAAAAACAAAAGAACGAGCAAAACAAATGTACAAACAGAAGTCCACTAAAATACAACAGCTACAAGTTCGAATAGCCCAGATAGTTGTTATTGTCTTGGGCTTTAGTCTGTTGCCGTTATCCACGGCTCAAGCTGCGCAAATTACTGCTCGTAAACTAACGCTCGGTTCGTCCGCATCTGCCGCAGCAACAACCTATAGTTTCCAATATACCCTGCCGACAGGCACGGCGGTTAAATCGGTGCGCTACCAGTTTTGTACACTTGCATCTGGTGCCTGCACAGTTCCTGGATCGTGGGTAAATACTGGCGCTACCCTCACAAGCTTTACCAATATCGGGACTGGCTTCGCTGTGGACTTAGCAACCAACGCCGATAGTCTCGGCATGACCAGCGCGGCAAATTCTACAGCTCCGTCGTCCCCAGTGTCCGTACAGTTTAGCAATGTGACAAACCCTACCTCTGTCACTCAACCATTTAGCTTCTATGTACGCATCTTCACCTACTCAACAAACACATACACCGGCGCACTTGACAGCGGCGTTGTCGCAGCGGCAATCAATCAACAAATAACTTTGACCGGCACCATGCCCGAATCACTCGTCTTTTGTACCGGTGCTACCGTCACAGGTACGGACTGTACAACTGCAACCTCTGGAGCAATAAGTTTCGGGACACTCTTCTCTCCAACATCAACATCCGTCACAACGTCGCAAATGGTAGCCTCAACAAATGCCGGGACAGGATATGTTATCACGGTCAACGGCGCGACAATGACATCTGGTGGTAATACCATAGCTGCTATGGGCTCGACTACTACTTCTCAACTCGGCGTCAGCCAGTTCGGTCTCAACCTAGTAGTCAATACTGTACCGTCGGTCGGGACAGCTATTGCGCCAACGTCTAGTGCCCTAGGTGGTTCTACGCTTCAAGCTAATCCTTCAAGTAACTACGGCACAGCCGACAACTTCAAATTCACCAGCGGTGACACTATAGCCAACTCAGACTTCCAAACTGGTGGTACAAACCGAGCAACAGATGCCCAAAACTATACCATTTCCTACATCGTGAATGTCCCAGGTAGCCAGGGAGCAGGTACCTATACGACAACCCTGACCTACATTTGTACAGCCACTTTCTAAAAGCCAAAACTGTCCACTAAAAGTCCGAAAAACCCCAAAACAAAACGAAAACAATGAAAACTACAAAATCAAAAATCAATCGAATAGACCGCATCAGGCACATCCTCGCCAAAATATTGATAGCGGCTACTATCATCGGGCTCACCCCCTTAACTGCCCAAGCTGGTTTCCAACCCAGGTCAGTATTACTCGGTAGTTCAGCTATATCAGTAGTAACGACTCATAGGTTTTCACTCACAGCCATTAATGGTGGTAGTGTTGGTTCAATCCAGTTTCTGTACTGCACCAGTGCTTCGGGGACTTGCACGACGCCTACTGGACTTTCGACTACCAGCGCGACCTTATCAGCGCAGTCCGGTGCTACCGGCTTCACCATGACGAATACCACCAATGGCGCACCATATATCACGCGAGCAGCATCAAGTATCACGGCGTCAACACCAATCAGCTATACGCTGGGTGTCATTACCAACCCATCAACCACCAATACCAGCTTCTTCATCCGCATTTCAACCTTTACTGCTACCAACGCCACGGGTTCGGCACTCGATGCCGGTGTCGTGGCGGCCAGCACTGCAGCTCAGGTAGTGGTCAACGCCCATGTCGATGAGATTATCACCTTCTGTGTATACACTGGCGCCAACTGTGCTGCCGCTGGAGCAACTGTCGACCTAGGTACACTCACACCAACGACGACCGGCGTCGGCGTATCGTACATGGACGCTGGTACCAATGCTGGCAGCGGCTTCGCAGTCCAATACAACGGTCCGACGCTGACCTCCGGTGGTAACACGATCAGCTCGATCGGAGGCACTGCCACCACCTCGACAGTTGGGCTCGCCCAGTTTGGTATCAATGCCACTGGTACAAACGCCACTCCAGCCGTGACCGGCTCACAGACTCCGAGTGGTGTTGCGCCAATCGGCAGCGCCGCAACGAACTACGACGTCGCCGATACCTATGCTTTCGTGGCTAGTACGCCCACAACGCTGGCTACATCAAGCGGGGCCGCTAATACTACGAAGTATTCAGTCTCTTACGTATCAAACATCAACTCCTCCCAGGCCGCCGGTGATTACACGACAACAATTACTTACATCTGCACTGCTACTTTCTAGCCCGCAACAAAAACTAGTTTACAGGACTAGCTCTCCACGGCTATAATAGCCTTAATGCTTAAACGTTTTTCCGCACTTACTTTGGTGCTTTGCCAAACAATGCTTTTCGTTATTGCGCCGATAGCCAATGCCGCAAGTGCTGCTACCAATAGTGGGCAGGGGATAGAGCTTTCTCCGCCAGTTATCGAGATTAAGGCCGATCCTGGCCAGATCGTTACTGGCGAAATTAAGCTGCGCAATATTACCAAGAACGACCTAATAGCCAAAAGTAAAGTTGACGATTTCGCGGCCAAAGGTGAAGACGGCCAGCCCCAAATCCTGCTTGACGAAACGACAACAACTCGCTTTTCACTCAAGACCTGGATCCAGCCAATAGCTAATCTGCGATTAGCTCCCCAGAAGATAGAAACCATCAAGTTCAGTATTAATGTGCCTCGTAATGCTGAGCCCGGCGGGCATTTTGGCGTCATCCGCTTTACCGCGCAGCCTCCAGAGCTGGAGGGGACCGGGGTGGCACTATCCGCTAGTATAGGCTCTTTAATTCTGCTCAATGTATCCGGTGACGCCAAGGAGGGGGCTAGTATCGCAAGCTTTAAGGTCGCCCAAATTACGACAGGTTGGGAAAAAGTTATCAGGGGTGACGGCGGTCTGGATGTCGGCCTGCAAGACGGTAGCTTTTTCGAGTATGGCCCGGTCCGCTTCACTACGCGTGTCAAAAACGAGGGGAATGTGCAGGTCAAGCCAGTCGGCACGATAGATGTGTTCAATATTTTCGGTATGAAAGTCGCTAGTCTCAAGATGAACGATCCTGCCCGCAACGTTTTGCCGGAGAGTATTCGTAAGTTTGACACCGATTGGAAGCAACACTGGCTCATCGGCTACTTCAAGGCCAGGGCCAACCTAACCTATGGTGCCTCAAACAAAGCCCTTATTAGCTCGACAGTTGGCTTCTGGGTAGTTCCTTACAAGCTCATTGCATTAATAGTACTCGGCCTCATTCTGCTGCTCATCGTCATGCGTAGCGCCCTACGTCGTTACAACCGCTACATCATCGCCCAAGCCCGCAAACATCGTCGCTAGTATAGCCCTGTTTCTGATCTTAATTATTTATGAGTCCTGACTACTCAAGTTATTTATAGAAGGGCAAAAGTAGAAATACCAACAATAGGTGATAAGAAAGGTGGTGTGATAGGGCGATATGGGCCAGCCTTTCCAGGTGTACATCGATGGGGCGGTGTGTATCTGATGCCCCATTTCCGTCTGCCGTTACCCATTCAAGATTGTTAAGCTTAGTGCTATAATAATTCTAACCAAAAGTAAACAAAAATGGTTATCCAAACAAAGATCCTACATCACCAGCACAGTGGCAAGCTTAAGCCCCACCGCCACACCTCATACGCGGGGTTATTTTTCATGCTCATGCTCTGCGGTCTTGCCTTGCTCACAATTACCCAGGCCACTTATGGCGCCCATCCCGACCCTGGCATCGGCACTATCGGTCTTAAGGGTGTTGTCCCCGGCAAAGCACCGACTGTGGCGGCCGTTATCAACAGCCCACGCAATGGGACGCGCTTTACTACGATTCCCGTACCGGTGACTGGGACATGCCCACAAAATACCATAGTTGAGATATTCAAAAACGGTATTTTTGCCGGCTCAGATTATTGTAAGGATGATCAAACTTTTTCGATCCAAGTTGACTTGTTGATAGGGGCCAACGACGTTGTGGCTAAGGTCTTCGATGCCCTCGACCAGGCTGGTCCAGATTCAAACACCATTACTCTGTACTACGATGTGCAGCCGGCGGCGCCATTATTTGTGCTATCAGCGCCAAATGCTCTACCCGACGATTATCAGCAATTCGTTTTACGTACCAACGCGGTGTACCGTGGCTCATTTGCCGGCGACCCGGTGAAAGTGGTTATTGACGTTATAGGCGGTATAGCACCATACGCATTAATTATCGACTGGGGTGATGGTAAGACTGACCTCGTAAGCCGCGAAAATAAAGAGAGCTTTACAACTGAGCATATCTTCGGCAAACCGGGTGTCTACCAGGCCATCATCAAGGGAACTGATTCCAAAAATAAAACTGCCTATCTGCAAACCACAATCCTGGTCAATGGCCAATCCGACTTGGCCGCCGGCACCACTGTCACTACGACGGCAACGGCAACCAAGAGCTTGCTACTAGCCTGGCCAATGTGGATCCTACTTTTCCTAGTCTTTATTAGCTTCTGGCTTGGAGAACGGCACGAAAAAACAGTGCTACGTCGCCGCGGCCAATTGGTGACGGCCAACAGTGGCATGAAAGCTGGTCCCACGAAAGCCTAAAAAAGAGCCATTTTTCAGATACAAAATGCTTGTGGTCTAGGCACGAAATTGTTATGCTATATGGGTAACAAAGTTAGCGTGGCAAGTGTCTTTTAGCAAGAGCTTACAAGGTGGTAATACGCAAACTAGTGGAAATGGCCGGTCCCTACGGGTAGGGACACGTGTGCTGCTACTAGTGCTTTTTGCTGTAAATTCTTTTCTCCCATTCGACGCTGTGACAGGCAAGTTCTTCGGCTTTAGCGACGCGCCCACTGCTCAAGCAGCAGCTGGCGTGAACAGCTCGATCAACTTCCAAGCACGCTTGCTCAATAGCGCCGGCGCCACCGTCCCAGATGGCCTTTACAACATGCAGTTCAAGATTTACCACGACGGGACAGGCTGTGTGTCGAGCGGCTCGTCGCCCTGTGGTGGCACCTTGGACTGGACCGAATCATGGCTCAACAACGCCACCAACGGCGTGACTGTACGCAATGGTTATTTCTCGGTCTACCTCGGCTCGATTACGAGCTTTGGCGGCGCCGTGGACTTCAACCAAGATACCCTCTGGCTATCGATCAATGTTGGTAGCACTAACGGCAGCTGTACGCCATTCACTGGCTGTTCCGGCGATGGTGAAATGCTCCCCTTCAAGCGTCTAGCAGCCAACGCCTACTCGAATAATTCGGCCCAGCTTGGAGGTCTCGACAAAACCCAATTTGTGCAGCTCGGCCAGGGTCTGCAGGCCGACACCTCGAACAGCAATGCCTCGATCGCTATCAATAAAACTGGGTCGGCCAACATTCTTGACCTCCAAAAGGCCGGCTCAACTGTCGCCCTACTCAGTAATACCGGCGCCTTAACGCTCACCAATACGGCTAATTCATCAGCGGCTTTCCAGGTTCAGAATTCAAGCGGACAAGCAATTTTCAATGTTGATACTACCAACGCCAAGATTGGCACGCCAAACTCCACCGTAGCAACTACCCGTGACCTCAAGATTGCCACTGGTGACGCCTCGAGCGGCACAAACTTGAGTTCCGGCAACCTTACCATCGATACCGGTACAAAGACGGGTAGTGGAACTGCTGGCTCAATCAGCATTGGCGGCGTAAATGCGCCACAAATTACTTTCAAGGTGGTCAGTGGCGCCAATTCGACGACAGTCAACTTCACTACGCCGACAGCCACGAACTCGATCAATTTCCCTGACGCTGGTGGCACGGTTTGTACGACTATTTCAACCACTTGCGGCAGCGTCTATGGCTCGGCTGGGAGTTTCGTGACGCTTCAGGCCAGCACACCGGGAACCGCCCAAACTGGTAGCTCAAACATAACCGGCACAGCCATTGTCGGCACTAATCTCATAACCCCACTGGCCCAGACTACCGACCAAACCGCCGCCTCCACCAACTCTGCTAGCCTGGCTATCCGCTCCGGTAATGCCAGCGGTGCAACTTCGAATTCCGGCAACCTCACCATCGACGCCGGTACGGCCACTACTACCGCCGGCACCATTACCGTTGGTGGTACCAATGCTAGCGCAGTCACTCTCGGCCGAGCTGGGGCGCCGCTTACCCTGCAGGGTAATGCCAACACCAAACTGACGGCAACCAACGCCGGGGTCACCACTACTGTAGATTTCTCAACCCCGACAGCCAATGTTATCAATCGCTTTGCTGCCTCAAGTGCCGGCACCTATACAGTCTGTACCTCTGACTCGACCACTTGTGGCAGTACCTATGGCTCGGCTGGTACCTACCTGGCAAAAAACGCAGCCGACACCTCCTCCGCAGCAGTTACCGCCAGTAATTTCCTCTACAACTTCACCAACTCCAGCTCGGCAGTAGCTTCCGGCGTGCTCAAAGTCGATAACGGTAGCAATACCAACTCCGCTTTTAGCGTTACTCAGAGTGGCAACCCAACCAGCGGCCAGGCTCTGATCTATGCCAACAATAGCAATGGTACGCCGAGCGGCAACCTGCTCGACTTGGCAGCCGGCGGCACGAGCAAGTTCAGCGTTTCAGCTGCTGGGAATGTCGTCTCAGCCGGCACCATCAATACCAATACTTTCACTGGCTCGGCATTAACATTTGGCGCCGCCTCAACCGCCAGCATTGCCAGCGCATCGTCGCAGGCCCTGAACATTACCGGCAACGCCGCCTCAACCCTCTCAACCAGCTCTGGTGACTTGACGGTTCAAGGTGGTTCGGGGGTTGTAAGTCTCGGCTCCTCAACCACCCTCAAAGCAGGTGGAGTGCTGACCATCCAGAGTGGGGGAGCGGGCGCCGTTGCAATCCAATCAAACGCCCAAACGACTGGCTCAACCAACTCGGCTGCCGTTAGTATTTCTTCTGGCAATGCTTCGGGCGCAACCTCGAATTCCGGCGGCGTGAACATCGACAGCGGCACGGCTACCGGCACGGCTGGTACAGTGAATGTTGGAACCGCTAACGCCGGAGCCGTAAGCGTTGGCCGCAGTGGACAGGTCACGACTATCAACGGCACGGGCACTATCGCTGGAAATGCTAACCTCAATGGCACAGCCAACACCATTGGTGACGCGACAACCGACCGCCTCACTGTCACCGCCCAAATATCCGGTGGCACGCCATTCGTTTTCCAAGGCACTACAGACAATGCCATCACGACGACTTTCGCCATCACCGATCCGACTACATCAAGCAAAACTATCACTTTCGGTGATGAGACTGGAACTGTCTGTACGACTGCGGCTTCGGCCGCCTGTACGGCTGTTTACTCCGTAGCCGGTGCTTATCTCCAACAAATCCCGGCCTCCACAGCAGTCAACACCATCACCCCTTCAGCTGCCAATACTGTCGGTCTGACGGTCAATGGTACAAGCAACGGAACCTCTGCCACAGCCGTCATTGTCAATCAGTCTGGAGCTTCAGATGGTGTAGCAATCAACCTCACGAATGCCGCAGGTACCCAAACCAACGGAACATTGATCAATCGCAACACCGCCGGCGGTACAACCACCAACTTACTTAATCTAACAAACACTGCCGGCGCCGCCACCAACGCCCTAACCTTCTCCGGTACCTTCACTAAGCTCATTAATTCAACAAACTTCAATGTAACGAATGCCGGCGCAGTTACAGCTGTCGGTGTTGACGCTGGGTCAGGATTGATCCAAGGAACTGGTGGGATCACAGCCGTCGGCACAGCTCAGATTAATAACTCCGGCGCGGGCACTACAACGATCGGCGTTGGCTCAAGCGGAACCATCGGCATTGGTAACGGCTCGAGCGGTGTCATAACCCTACAAAGCGGTGCTGCCATCAATATCACCGCTGGCGCCGCTTCGACAATCTCAACCGGCGCCAACACGCTAGCAGTAACATCCAGCAACTACAACCTTTCAACAGCAGGTGTCATCACCCTAGCTGGTAACCAAACCGCTGACATCACTACGGCCGCCGCTGGCGCCGCTAATCCTATCGCCATACAGCCAGGCAACTCTACAACCAATTCGGGAACTGGATCGACATTAAACCTCAAGGCGGGTAATAATTCCGGCACAACGAGCACAGGTGGCACGGCCAACCTGGATGCCGGCACCGGTACAACCACGAATGGGGCAGTGAATGTTGGGACGACGAACGCTAATTCAGTGTCGGTTGGCCGCAGCGGTAAGACCACCACCATCAATGGTGACGCCGCTATTACTGGTACTAGTAATCTCAATGGCAATACAAATCTTAACGGCACCACAAACACCATTGGTGACGCAACAACTGATCGGCTTGGACTAACCGCCCAGATCAGTGGTGGTACACCTTTTGTATTTCAAGGCGCAACTGACAATGCTGTTACGACCTCATTTGTTATTACCGATCCGACATCCTCGAGCAAAACAATCACCTTCGGTGACGAAACAGGTACGGTCTGTACGACAGCCGCCAGTGCAGCATGTACCGCCGTCTATTCAGTTGCCGGTAATTACCTCCAGCAGATTCCTGCCTCAACTGCCGTCAATACCATCACCCCATCGGCCGCCAGCACCGTCGGCCTCACGGTCAACGGAACAAGCAACGGTACCAGTGCAACGGCAGTCATCGTTAATCAAAGCGGTGCATCAGACGGTGTTGCCATAAACCTCACCAATGCTTCTGGTACCCAGACCAATGGCACACTCATTAATCGCAACACTGCCGGCGGCACAACTACTAATCTCCTAAACCTCACCAATACGGCCGGAACCGCCACAAACGCCCTAACCTTCTCCGGTACCTTCACCAAGCTCATTAACTCAACTAACTTCAACGTGACGAATGCAGGCGCTGTAACTGCAGTTGGAGTTGATGCGGGTTCAGGACTGATCCAGGGCACGGGCGGGATCACCGCTGTCGGTACTGCTCAGATTAATAATTCTGGTTCTGGGACAACGACGATTGGCGTTGGCTCGAGCGGTACAGTCGGCATTGGAAATGGCTCGACTGGTGCAATCACATTGCAAAGTGGTGCCGCGATCAACATTACGGCTGGTGCCGCATCGACTATATCTACTGGCGCTAATACCCTAGCTGTCACCTCCAGCAACTACAATCTCTCTACCGCAGGTGTCATTACCCTAGCTGGTAATCAGACTGCTGACATTACGACTGCTACGTCTGGCTCAGCCAATCCGATCGCTGTACAACCTGGCGTCTCAACGACTAACTCCGGAACTGGCTCTGCCCTCAACCTCAAAGCCGGCAATAACTCGGGCACTACGAGCACAGGTGGATCAGCCAGTCTCGATGCTGGTACTGGTACTACGACCAATGGCGCGGTCAATGTCGGGACGACGAATGCCAATAGTGTCAGCATCGGCCGCTCGGGTAAGACTAGTACAATCAATGGCGATGCCACTGTCACGGGTACGACCAACCTCAATGGAGTCGCCAACTTAAACGGCAACACAACCATTGGCGATGCCACGACCGACCGCCTGACTGTAACGGCCCAAATTCTCGGTGGTTCTCCGTTGGTATTCCAGGGAGCTACCGACAACGCTGTGACTACTACCTTGGCGTTTACCGACCCGGCAACTACCAGTAAGACAATTACCTTTGGCGATGAAACCGGCACAGTTTGTACGACTGCCGCCTCGGCCGCATGTACTGCCGTCTATTCGGTAGCCGGTGCCTACCTCCAGCAAATCCCTGCTTCGACAGCGGTCAATACTATTACTCCTGCTGCCGCTAGCACAGTCGGTCTCACGGTTAATGGGACCTCGAATGCCACATCTGCAACTGCGTTGATAGTCAACCAAGTTGGTGCCTCGAATGGTGAGAACATAAACCTTACCAATACCAGCGGCACCCAAACTGCCGGCCTGGCGATTGCCCGGAGTGTGGCTGGCGGGACTACCACAGATGGCATTAATATTACCCAGTCGAACGGCACGTTAAGCAATGGTCTCACTATCTCCGGCACAGTTGGCAATGCTATCAATCTGAGCGGATCAAGTTTCACGAAGCTCATCAACTCCACAAACTTCAACGTCACTAATGCCGGAGCGCTGAGTGCGGTTGGTATTGATTCCGGCACAGGACTCTTGCAGGGAACTGGTGGCCAAACCATTACAGGTACTACTCAAATCAATGCCTCGGGCGCCGGCACAACAACAATTGGCAATGGTTCAGCTGGGGCCATAAGCCTTACCAGCGGCTCAACGCTAGTGTTGAGTGGCACGAATATTGCCGTTTCGAGCGCTGGCGTCATCACCCTAGCCGGGAACCAAACAGCCGACATCACAACTACAGCCGCTGGTGCCGCTAATCCAATCGCTATACAGCCTGGTAACTCGACTACCAATTCAGGAACGGGATCTACCCTCAATCTCAAGGCTGGAAACAACTCTGGAACAACGTCGACCGGTGGATCAGCTAACCTCGATGCCGGAACTGGCACTACTACTAATGGTAGTGTGAACATAGGGACTTCAAACGCCAATTCCGTATCAGTCGGTAGAAGCGGCAAGACAACTACAATCAATGGCGATGCAGCTATCACGGGCACAACGAACCACAATGGCAATACGAACTTGAATGGCACAGCCAACACCATTGGCGACGCGACAACCGACCGCCTCACTGTCACCGCCCAAATATCCGGTGGCACGCCATTTGTCTTCCAGGGAGCAACCGACAACGCCATCACAACTAGTTTCGTTATTACTGATCCTACAACTTCAAGTAAGACAATTACCTTTGGCGATGAAACCGGTACAGTTTGTACCACTGCAGCCAGTGCTGCGTGTACTGCAGTCTATGCCGTCGCCGGAAATTACCTCCAACAAATTCCAGCCTCCACAGCTGTCAATACCATCACGCCATCGGCTGCCAGCACCGTTGGCTTGACGGTCAATGGTACAAGCAACGGAACCTCTGCTACAGCCGTTATCGTCAATCAGTCGGGTGCTTCAGATGGAGTGGCCATCAATCTAACCAATGGTAGTGGTACCCAGACCAATGGAACATTAATCAATCGCAACACCGCAGGTGGGACAACTACTAATCTGCTAAACCTAACGAATACTGCCGGCACCGCCACAAACGCCCTTACCTTCTCCGGTACGTTCACCAAGCTCATCAACTCCACAAACTTCAACGTCACAAACGCCGGTGCTGTCACGGCAGTCGGCATAGACGCAGGGTCAGGCTTGATCCAAGGTACAGGCGGCATAACTGCAGTCGGAACGGCACAGATAAATAACTCGGGTTCTGGCACGACGACCATTGGTGTAGGTTCATCTGGCACAATCGGCATAGGTAATGGCTCGAGCGGTGTCGTTACTCTCCAGAGCGGAAGTGCAGTCAATATTACGGCGGGCGCAGCTTCGACGATTTCCACAGGCGCTAACACGCTAGCAGTAACATCGAGCAACTATAACCTCTCCACCGCTGGCGTCATCACCCTAGCTGGTAACCAAACAGCCGACATTACCACAACTGCTGCCGGTGCCGCTAATCCTATCGCTATACAGCCCGGTAATTCCACGACTAACTCTGGAACCGGCTCGACTCTCAACCTCAAAGCTGGAAATAATTCGGGTACTACCAGCACCGGCGGATCAACCAACATCGATGCAGGTACTGGCACAACTACGAATGGTGCAGTTAACGTCGGTACTACGAATGCGAACTCGGTAAGCATCGGCCGGACTGGTAAAACAAGCACTATAAATGGTGATGCTGCTGTCACAGGTACTATAAACCTAAACGGTAATGCCAATCTCAACGGTAATACCACCATCGGCGACGCTACCACCGACCGTCTCACCGTCACGGCTCAAATATCTGGCGGTACGCCATTCGTATTCCAGGGAGCGACCGACAACGCCATTACGACAAGTTTCGTGATCACCGACCCAACTTCTTCGAGTAAGACTATTACATTCGGCGATGAGACGGGTACGGTTTGTACTACAGCAGCATCGGCCGCTTGTACTGCAGTTTATGCCGTCGCCGGAAACTACCTCCAGCAAATTCCTGCGTCTACGGCCGTAAATACCATTACGCCATCGGCTGCAAACACAGTTGGTTTAACGGTAAATGGAACCTCGAACGGTACCAGTGCTACTGCAGTTATTGTGAATCAAGTGGGTGCTTCAGACGGGATCGCCGTAAACCTGACAAATGCCGCAGGCACTCAGACCAATGGCTTGCTGCTTAATCGAAACACTGCAGGTGGTACTACTACCAACTTACTGAATCTCACTAATACTGCCGGCACTGCCACAAATGGTTTGACATTTTCGGGAACTTTCACCAAGCTCATTAATTCAACAAACTTCAATGTAACGAATGCCGGTGCAGTCACTGCCGTTGGCGTTGATGCTGGAAGTGGCCTCATCCAAGGAACTGGTGGCATAACGGCCGTCGGAACGGCACAGATAAATAACTCGGGTTCAGGCACTACTACCATTGGCGTAGGTTCGTCTGGCACAATCGGCATAGGTAATGGTTCTACTGGTGCGATCACACTGCAAAGTGGAGCAGCAGTAAACATTACAGCCGGTGCCGCATCCACCATTTCGACCGGCGCCAACACCCTTGCTGTAACATCGAGCAATTACAACTTATCAACAGCTGGTGTCATCACTCTGGCCGGTAACCAAACAGCGGATATCACGACCACGGCCGCAGGTGCCGCTAACCCCATCGCTGTTAAGCCGGGCAACTCAACCACCAATTCTGGCACTGGTGCGACCCTCAACCTCAAGGCCGGTAACAATTCCGGTACTACTTCGAGTGGTGGATCAGTGAATGTTGATGCTGGGACCGGTACAACAACAAATGGGACAGTCAATGTCGGCACTACTGATGCAAATTCGGTATCAATCGGGCGTAATGGCAAAAACACGACGGTCAACGGCAACTTAGTAACCGGTACCTCGGCCGGGAGCGGCACGACATTTACCAACAATGGCTCTACTACCAACTCGACGCTGGCCCTGGGTAACCTCAGCGCCGGTTCGATCGGCACCGCCGGAACAACCGTTGATGTCTATACGAGCTTTAGTATTTCACCAACTGCCTCTGGCCGCACTTACACTATCCCAGCACCAGCCAGCGGTGCGGGCGCCATCATATATATAAGCAACATCAACGCCACGAATAGTTTTATTATCGGTGGCACGACTTTCAACGCTCACTCCACAGCCACACTCGTCTATGATGGCACGAGCTGGAACTTTGCCGGTATGGATGGGGGATCGAGTAACTATATTCAGAATCAAAGTGCTGCCGACCAGGCTGCCAGCTTCCGGGTTTCTGGTACTGGTGCCATTAACAGCACCAGCGCTACTGCCCTCCAGGTCCAAAGCGCCTCGGGCACCGACACTTCGCTGACCGTCGATACTTCAGCCAACAAAGTGAAGATAGGTAACGATACTGGCACGAATACTAACACTACCCTTCTGGTACTCGACAATGCCACATCCGCCCCAGCTACGGCCGTTAATGGTTCAATGTTCTACAACACGACAACCAACCACATAAGCTGTTACGAGAATGGCGCTTGGGGAGACTGTGGTAGCTCGACATTGCAAACTACCTACACGCTCTCGACCGGCGGCACAACTCCCGAAATACTCGCCGACGCTACTCGCGGTGCCGTTGATATCCAGGATGCCAATACGACTTTGGGTGCCAATGTCGGCTTACTTTCAGTCCGTGGCGCGGCTTCATCAAGTACCCTCGGCGCCTCGCTATTCGTCGTCAATGCCGGCGGAAAAGTTGGGATTGCCAATGGCGGCACTACAAATACCAATGCCTTGAGCTACGACCTCAGCTTTGGCCAAGGCGCCAACCGCACGATCGGCGTCGAAGTCCAGGGTACAGCCGCAACTGCCGGCAATAATTTAACTCTATCGGCGGGCACCGGCAACACTTCGGGTATTGGTGGTACCTTCGCTATCCAGGCTGGCACCGGTGGTAATGCAGCAGCTGGCGGTCAAGTCACGATTACTGGTGGTACTGCTGGTGGCGGCAACTCGGCTGGTGGGGCAGTGGCTCTGCAAGGTGGTACATCGACAGGCACTGGCACGGGCGGCACGGCTTCATTGCTTGGGGGTGCCGCCTCGGCAACTTCCGGATCAGCTGGCGGTGGAGTGGCCATCACCGGCGCAAACGGTACTTCCACAAGCACTGGTGGCGCGGGCGGAAGCGTTGCGATTACGGCTGGAAGTGGCACAAGTTCGGGCGCCAATAATGGTGGTAGTGTGAATATTACTCCGGGTACCGCTACTGGTGCTGGTACTCCCGGACTGGTCAATGTTGGTGCTACCTCCTTTACCGCCTCGGCAACCGAATCAAATGGTTCGAACTTCACCTTAGCCCAGGCCAAAGTCGATACCAATAGCACCATCCCCGTTAACCCGACAACCACAGGCATTACCGTAACTGTGCCTAATCCGACTAACACTACCAATGGGCGCGTGCTCTACCTAACTAATGTCAATGCCAGCAATTATTTCACAGTGCTCGGTGCTCAAATTAGCTCAAACACTTCGGCTACATTAGTCTGGAATAGCGTCAACTCGGTCTGGACTTTTGCCGGCGCTGACGCTAGCTCGATCCTCAACCAAAGTGCCGCCGACCAGGCCGCCAGCTTCCGTCTGTCGGGCACTGGCGCCATCAACGGCACCAGTGCTACAGCCTTTACGGTTAAGAATACCTCCAGTGCCGACACAACTTTGACAGTTGATACCTCGGCCAATAAGGTGAAACTTGGTAACGACACCGGCACCAACACCAATACTACCCTTCTGGTACTCGACAATGCCACCGCCGCCCCGGCTACAGCCGTGAACGGCTCGATGTTCTACAATACAACGACTGGCCATGTTCAGTGCTATGAGGGAGGCGCTTGGGGCGACTGTGGTAGCTCGACATTACAAACTACTTACAATCTTTCCACCGGCGGTACTACTCCCGAAATCCTAGCCGATGCAACTCGCGGTGCTGTCGACATTCAGGACGCTAATACCACGCTCGGCGCCAATGTCGGACTGCTCTCGGTCCGTGGTGCCGCCAGTGCTACTACTCTCGGTGCCTCACTCTTCGTAGTCAACGCAGGCGGCAAAGTTGGTATTGCCAACGGTGGCACGACGAATACCAATACATTGGCCTATGACCTCAGTTTCGGCCAAGGCGCCAACCGCACAATAGGCGTTGAACTCCAAGCGACATCCAATACCGCAGGCAATAACCTAACGCTTTCAGCCGGTACAGGCGCCAATGGCGGTACATCTGGCGTTGGCGGTACGCTGGCTGTTCAGGGCGGTACTGGCGGATCTACTGCTGCGGGTGGCCAAGTAATGATTACCGGTGGTACTGG
>JAYUFZ010000007.1:0-6106 GCA_043767845.1 bacterium
GGATGCCGATGATGACGATGACGATCAAGAGCTCAAGGAGGGTAAATCCTTCTTGGTTCTTTAGCTTCTTAGTTAGTATATGCATGTGAATGCTCACCTTTATTAATTCTAGTCCAATAATACTCTAATGCTTACTTTTCTCCTAGTCGATATTGGACGCATATCCCCGGCTGAGGTCACCCTAGATTGGACTCTCAAGATGCTTATTGACATTTTGTAGCATTAGATGTATAATTTCGCATTACTCAAAAATCATGTTACAAACTGATTTTAGTAGTGAGTCAAGAATCTTAATGGAGGGTACCAGGATGATTCGTGTCACGTCAACTTATACAATCGAAAACTACTCCCAAAGCTGCTTTTTATAAAGCCGCACCTCTTGGCTTACACGCTGCTAAGAAGCGTAAACTGGCTTTGATTATCCCGGCTCACAATGAGGAGATGGTTATCGAAAGTACCATACGCTCAGCGATTGCCGCAGGCCAACCAACGGCTGATATATACGTTGTTAGCGACGGATCAACTGATGAGACAGTGGCTATTGCCCGCCAATTCGTCGCAAACGACCATGTGCTTGACGCTCCGCACAGTGGTAAGGCTGGTGCCATTAAACGGGCTATTGACCACTACAATCTGATCCGCAATTATACCTGGGTGCATATTGCCGACGCCGACGGTAACTTTAGCCTAAGCTATTTCAGCGTCCTTAAAAAAGAACTCAACGAAAAGAAATATGTTGCGGCAACGGGCCACGTCCAAAGCCTGCCAGGTGGTTGGATATCGGGATATCGGCTGTATGAATACACCATAGGACTAGAAATTATCAAGCGTATCCAGTTCTGGCTTGGAACAATAACTGTTATACCGGGTGCAACAGCTTGCATAAGGACCGATATTCTGTCCAAATTGAACTTCGAAACGCATAGCTTGACAGAAGACTTCGATATTACATTACAAATACACCGGAAAAAGCTCGGTCGGATCGCTTTTATCGATAAGGCTAAGTGCTTTACCCAGGACCCAGCCAACTATAACGATTACAAAAACCAAATCCGCCGCTGGTATCGTGGCTTCTGGCAGGGCATAGTCAAACACCGCGTTGGCCTACGTGGGCAACGCATTGATGCCTATGTGAATGTTATGTTGGCCGAGACTTTCATATTCGCCGCAGAGGTATTGGCTCTACCATTTATTGTCGGGGTCAGCCCCCGCCCGCTCTTCACCCTGGCATCGATATTCCTCGGAGACCTACTGGTGTTCCTCAGCTTTGTGATATTTGCCGCCGCCTTCAATCGCCGCTGGGATGTGCTGGAGCCATTTCCGTTCTATTACATCCTGCGCTTTACCAACCTGTATATATTTATGGTTGCTTTTGTCGAAGTGGTGATCCTGAAACGCTTTAAAACGATCAAACCTGGATGGGAAACGGCTAGTCGCCGCTATCGCATTCAGAACGGATCATTTTAAACAGAAAGGAGTCATCATGGCTTCTTACAATCCAATCGGCGGCGGCGTAGTGGCTATAGCTGGCGGTAGCGTGGCAGCATCTGTCCTACCCCAGACTGGCGTCACAACCACCCTCGAGATCGCCCTTAGCGCTGCCTTTGCCCTGGCTATTTGGGCAGGTTTCTACCTGCTTGGTCAGCGGAAGGTCCGCTAAATGCAAGCGCGGGCACCATACTTAATCGGCTTCCTAGCCTTAAGCTTTGGTATCTACCATCTGGCCATACTTGGCCAGATGGTAGCATTCGCGTTCCATTACGTCATTAAATAATAGGAAATAAGTATGAAGAAAATTGCTACTTTTTTACTAAGTCTGCTAGTTTTTAGTATGCTAGGCAGTTTTGGCGTTGTGCCAACGGCAGCCGCGGCTACGTCGGTAGTTGCTAGCACGAACCTTATAACCAATCCATCGGCCGAAACCACTCCCACGAGTGGTGGCGACCCAGTTGGTTGGTTTCATAGTAGCTGGGGAACAAATACCCCGGCCTATAGTGTGAAAAGTTCTGCTCAGGATGGTACCAAAAGCCTCTCCACGGTAATATCTACCTATAGCGATGGCGATGCTAAGTGGTACTTCACCCCCGTCGGCGTTACCCCGGGTACAACCTTAGTATTTAGTGACTACTATAAATCGACAATCAGCACAGATATTGTCGCCCAGTTCACCGACATCTATGGTAACGATAGCTATCAGTGGCTCGGCACAGTTGCGCCGACCACCGCCTGGACACAAGCTGGCTACAGCTTTACGGTTCCAGCTAACACCAAAACGATGACTGTACTCCATACTTTAGCCGGCGTTGGCAGCCTCCAAACCGACAACTATTCGCTGCTCCTGCCCTCAATTCCCGTGATAACCAGCGGTGTGGGTAATAATTCACTTGAGCAAGTCTCCGACACCAGCCCTAACCTACCTGCTGGCTGGCAAAGTGGTGGTTGGGGGACCAATAACGCTACCTTTAACTATGCTACCAACGGCTACGACGGATCGCGAAGTGCTAAAACGACCATCACCAGCTACACCAGCGGCGACGCTAAGTGGTATTTCGACCCGATACCTGTTACACCAAGTACCCGTTACGTTTATAGTGACTACTACAAGTCCGGTGCGACAACTCGAATTGTGGCCCAGATTACAGCTACCGATGGCTCAACAAGCTATATAGATCTCGGCTCGGTTGGGGCAAGTACAGCTTGGAAAAAGGCCACTGTCAGCTTAACTACCCCAGCAAACGCCAAGGTGGTAACCGTCCTGCATACATTGGCAACAGTCGGGACTCTCCAGGTGGACCTGGTAGGACTGGTACCAGACACTGTCCTCCTTGTAACCAATGGCATCGGTAACAGCTCTCTTGAGCAATCATCGTTGGCCGATCCCGCGAAACCCCTGGGCTGGTTGACTGGAACATGGGGCACCAACACGACTGCTTTCAGCTATGCTTCGACTGGACACACGGGCAGCCACGCCGTCAAAACCCAGATATCCAAATATACCTCTGGCGATTCCAAATGGTATTACGCCGAGCAACCAGTTACTGGTGGCGCTAGCTATACTTTTAGTGATTGGTACCAATCTTCTATCAGCTCATCGGTTGTTCTGCAGATAACCAATTTTGATGGAAGCCAGGCCTATATGCAACTGCCTACTGGGAATGCCTCAACCAGCTGGACGCAGTACAGCGCCAAAATAGCCATGCCCACAACGGCCAAGTCGGCAACAGTCCTGCACTTGATCGCTGGCCTGGGGACACTGACTACCGATGACTATAGCCTGGTGCCGGCCACTACCATTGGCTTCAACCGCGGTCTAGTAAGCTTGACCTTCGATGACGGCTGGGCTTCGACATACACCAACGCTTTACCCATATTAAAAGCCCACAATATGGTTTCGACCCAGTATATAACGACTAGCTTCGTGGACAGCCCAGACTACATGACTGTGGCCATGATCCAGGCTTTTGCCACCAGCGGCCACGAGATTGGTTCGCATACCGTCACCCACCCAGACTTAACCACCCTGACAGCCACCCAATTAGCCGCCGAATTACGCGACTCACAGGCCTACATCACCTCACACGGCTGGGGAAGTGCCAGCGACTTTGCCTCACCATATGGCGCCTACAATGCTAGCGTGCTGACGGCAATTGGCCAGTATTACACTACACACCGCTCGACCGACGTCGGCTACAACTCCAAGGATAGCTTCGACACACATAATCTGAAGGTTCAGGATGTAAGCGTTACCACTACAAGCGCGCAAGTCGATGGATGGCTGGACAAGGCCAAGACAGAGCGGACATGGCTGATCCTGGTATTCCATCAAATCGACAATTCTGGTGAGCCTTACTCTTCGACGCCAGCTCAACTTGAAACGTACTTAACTGACATTACTGCCCGTGGTCTGGCCACTCCGACCATTAGTCAAGCCCTGGCTGAGATCCAGCCGCAGCTCTAGACCCCTAGAGACTTACCTAAAAAAACCGCCCGGTAGTGGGCGGTTTTTAGTTGCCGCTTCTCAATCTGGCAGCAGCAGTCTTGAGGGCCGATAGCTGGCTGGGGCTACTGGAAATATCGAAATACGAATAGACCATAATGTTCTTAGCACCTGAGGCAAGCGCGCCACGCCCCATGGAAACAATTTCATCGGCCGTGGGGAAGCGGGCGGCGGCGGGGTTATGGCCGAGGCCTAAGGTAGTCTCGGGGTAGCTCGCCCAGCTAAAGGCCTGCTCGATAAACCAGCCGTCGCTATCGCCTGCCGCAACCAGGTCGCGAGCGATAAGGTTGATGTTTGCGAGCGAGTCAAAGGGAATCGGATAATAGTCGAGGGCGAAGTGATCGGTCGCACCGCTCAGCCCTGCCAGAAGTTGGCGGCGATCAACACTACTACCAGAGGTCCAGCCTACTAGCAAAGCAATAACTGGTTTAGAAGTTAGAGACTTAATTTCTTGGTAACGGGTCTTTAGAATCGGTTGCCAGGTCGCAAGGTCAGCCAATGACTCCGGACGCTCATCGGTAATCCCAAAACCATAGGTGGCTGGATTTCCAGCCACATGCGCAACGATATTACGGGCGATCTCGGCGTTCGAACTCCCCCAACTCGAAAATGTTTTGGCAGTATCCGCTCCTGCCGGCAAAGCGTCATAGAGGTCTTTGAGACTAAAGATGATTTGGAGGTGTCTAGCACCAGCAGCCGCCAGGTAGGCATCGAGTTGCTCGGGCGTGCCGTCGAAAGAAGCGTAGTTGTAAAGCGTGTCGAAGCCGGCCGCGGCCGCCCAGTCAAGGGTCCGAGTAGCCTTCGCCACGTCCGAGGGCGAATCACTCACAAATAAACCCAGGCGCGCAGGCCTTGGATTGATTAAAGGATTAGCCAGGGATTTTTGAGCTATAGTCATAGTGCTGGGATTTGCTTTCGGGCTGGTGGTTACTGTGGCGACCGCGCTAGTGATGCTAGCTCGGGCAAAAAGCTGCTTATCTGCCGGCGAACTTATGGCCAAATGGATTGTCGGAGCTTGCACTAAAGAAACCCGGTAACCCAAGCTGACGGCACAGACTACCAGAACCAGCGAGAGTGCCAGCGGAAGTCGAAATCGTTTATACAATGATCGTCCCCTCATAGCTGAATAATAGGTGACGGCCAGCAGGTGGTCAAGCGAGGCTAGTGCAGCTTGGTGATTTTTATCTTCATGCGCTTGAGCTTTTGGGCGCGCAAGATGCCCGGCTTGGCACCGATCTTCTGGACAACCGAAGTCGAATTGGCGCTGGCTAGCGTGAGGGCGTCCTCCATAGCAAGCCCGCCGGCAATACCTGAGACAAAACCCGAACCAAATGAATCACCAGCCCCCGTACGGTCAATAACTTTGACCTTTTGGTACTGCCCTGCCCGGTAGAGGTTATTGCCGTCGGTCGAAAGGCTGCCTTTGGCGCCGTCAGTGAGCAAGATATAGGGACAAAGCTGGCTGGCCCTGCGCATAATCTCAACCTCGTCTTGGAGCCCAAACAGCGCCTGCATCTCTTCTAGATTAGCAATGAGCGTATTCACTAGCGGCAGCAGTGCCCGGAGTTTGCGGGGTTGGGCAAGCTCGGCGGCGCCAGGATTGATAGCGACATTAATACCGTGGTTATTGGCATGTTTGATAACCTTTGAGAGCAAATTGAAATTTCCAGATAGGCTGGAGATGTAGAACCAGTCTGATATCAAATTTCGTATGGCGATGTCCTTGGCCTGCAAGGCTACCGATGCCCCTCGGTAAACCAGAATGGTCCGCTCGCCATTGGGAGCCAGTAAGAACGTCGAGTACTGAGTGCTCAACCTGGTGTCGTAGGCGACATGCTCGGTCGAGACGCCCTCGCGACGCATGACGCGCAGAACCTCAGCGCCAGCCGGGTCGTGGCCGACTTTACCAACGTAGCCGACCTTGAACCCCTGGCGCGCGAAGGTAACAGCGGCATTACTCGCGCCGCCGCCAGTATCAAATACCATGCCTTCAATGTCTATCTTGGCCCCCAGCGGGAATTGTTCGACATAGTCGCGGCTGCGAACATCGCGCCGAGCAGTAAGGGCTTTACCCATCAGAAATACATCCTGTGAAGCGCTGCCAATAGT
>JAYUFZ010000008.1:0-79838 GCA_043767845.1 bacterium
CTTTACAGCCTCACCCTACGCTTTGAACTCGGATAAGCTGCAGGGGATAGCTGCAAGTGGCTTTGTGCAACTCGGGCAGAGTGCTACGGCTCAGACCGATGCGAGCGCCAATCCAGGAATCTTTATTAATAAAACAGTTAGTGGCAACCAAATTCAACTGCAGAGTGGTGGAAGCGACGTCTTTACCATCTCGCAGTCGGGCAATATGACCTTCAATGGTACGGCCGCTAGGACAATCACAGGACCTTCTACGGGTGGCCTGACCGTCAATACCACTTCCGGCCCGCTCACCATAAGCACTACAACATCTGGTACCTTGGCTATCACCTCGGCCGGCGCCCTTAATTTGACTGGCACCGCTGCCTCTACCTGGGACATTGGCAACAACACCCTGTCTGTTCAAACTTCCGGAAACGGCCCCATCACAACTGGTACTGGGCTCCTAACTGTTGGTGGCAACCAAACCTTTAGTGGTACTACTGCCAGAACTATCGCTGGACCATCGACCGGTGGCCTGACCGTGAATACCACTTCCGGCCCTCTGACCCTCTCCACCACTACTTCCGGAACCTTAGCCGTCACTTCGGCCGGCGCCCTTAACCTGACTGGCGCTGCAGCCAGTACCATCTCAGCAGGATCGTTCACTCTCGCCATCACCTCCTCCAACTTTAACGTCGCTACCACTGGTGTCGTCACACTGGCCGGGGCCCAAACTGCAGACATCACTACCACTGCCGGTACTGCGCCAACCGCCATCACCGTACAACCAGGCAGTAACTCAACAGCCGTTTCGACTGGTGCTTCACTTACCCTCCAGGCCGGTAACGACTCGGGTGCTACTACCTCGACTGGTGGCCTCCTAACCCTCAAAGGTGGTAATGCCAGTGGTGGTTCTCAAACGGGCGGGGGAGTCACTATTGACTCTGGTACTGGTACAGCCGCTGGTGCTATTAATATCGGCGCAACCAGTGCCGGCGTAATAACGTTAGGCAACGCTACCAACACAAGCTTTCTATTTAACCTCAAGAACGCTAGCGCTACTGCCCTGGTTGTTAAAAACGGCTCCGGCAATGAACTACTCACTGTCGATACAAGCGGCAGCCAAGTAGTGCTGGGCAAAGTAGGCTCAGGCGGCATCAATGGTAAGCTAACTTTAAACAGTGCAACGGCCGGCAACTTCACAGCAAGCATCGCAGCATCCGGCACAACGTCGGCCTCTTATACCCTCACCTTGCCTACGAGTGCCGGCAGCGCCAGCGATTGTTTGCAGAACACCGCAACGCCCGGCGTGTTAACTTTTGCTTCGTGTGCCGCAGGCGGTGGCGACAACATTACCGTCAATGCCACAGCCGCAACTGACGCCAACTTCATAGATGTGGCCGCCACAGGAACTGTGGCTGGCACAACCTGGACCCTCAATACCGCGCCAGCACCAGATACGATAGCCCTGGCAGTTTCAGTAGCCTCAGCCAGCGTAGCCGGTGTAGTTACCAATACCGCCCAAACCTTGGCGGGGGATAAGACATTAACAGGTGTAACTTTGCTGCAGAATACTGCCGACTCAACTGCGGCATTTAGAATAAATCGCATAACTACATCGACTACGGATGTGTTGACAGTTGATACTACCAACTCACAAACGGCCTTCCGTGGTCTAAAAAGCGCCGCCGCATTAGGAACAAATGAAGTTACTAATGGTACCTTCACTGGTAACGCCACCGGCTGGACGCTCGGCACTGGCTGGGCCTACAATTCAAATAACGTAACGAAGACGGCCGGCACAGCTGCCGATCTAAGCCAGAGTTTCACGGCTACTACTGGTGCAAATTATGAAATA
Source organism: bacterium (assembly GCA_043767845.1). GTDB lineage: Bacteria > Patescibacteriota > Saccharimonadia > UBA4664 > JBBRNT01 > JAYUFZ01. Next base: position 1,838 of record JAYUFZ010000008.1, read on the forward strand.
AATTTTGTATTAAGTAGCGTAACGGCTGGATGTGTGACGCCTCGCGTTGGCGGTGCAACCGGCCTCGCCATCTGTGCCTCCGGAACTCATTCTCAGGTAATTGCGGCTACTGGAACAGCAGGCTTTTTCTTGGGTGCCGATAGCAGTTTTGCCGGTACTGTTGATGACATTACCGTTAAGAAAATTACTACGACCAGTCCAACAATACTGCTCAATAATGACGATGGTACGCTTGGCCTCGAAGTGAGGTCCGGAGGGAACGGTAAGTTCAATTCATATATTGGCATTAACTCCGGAGTGAACAATGTATCGGGTAATTTTAATTCAGCCATTGGTGTATATAGTCTCAACGCCAACACAACTGGTACTGACAACGCCGCGGTTGGCGGCTACAGCCTGGCTTCTAACACAACCGGTAATTACAATTCAGCCCTCGGGCATTTGAGTCTCGCGTTTAACACGATAGGCACGAACAATGTAGCAGTGGGATATAGTAGCCTTTCGGCGACTACCACGGGCAGCAATAACACTGCTCTTGGTAATCAGGCCCTGTCCAATAACATTACTGGCAACAATGATACGGCCGTTGGCTATAACGCCTACAAATCTGATGATGACTTCTTCTACTCGCTTACTGGGATCTCTAAGGCAACGGCTATCGGTTATCAAGCGCAAGCTCAGGCATCCAGCAGTTTAATATTAGGCGGCCAAGGCACTAATCAAGTCAATGTCGGCATCGGCACAACCATCCCCACCAATACTTTGAGTGTCTCACCATATAATAATACTATCTCTGGTTTTGCTTCGGTCGGTGCCAGTGGTACTACCGTGACTGCGAGCTCTGGCGTCTTTACCTCAGCCATGGTCAATAGTGAAATCGTTATCGATGGTGGTTCGGGCGGAACAGTTAGCCCTTATAAGGGGACGATTACTGGCTACACCGACAGCACGCATGTGACAGTTTCGCCAGCTAACGGCACAAGCGCTATTACCAGTCAAGTCTTTCGAGTTCACTACGCCGGCTTGGAGGTCACCAGTGGTGGGCGAGTAGGTATCGGCACCAATAATCCAACCGCTCAGCTGCATGTCGTCGGGACTCCGGCTGCGGGCACGGCGGCAACTGGAGCCGCTCCTTCGGCCACAACCACTTTAACCATTACAGGCGCCGATGGTGGCGCCAACACCAACGCCTCAGCCACCGCTCACAGCGGTGGTGTTGGTTCGGCAATATCGGAAACTGCCGGAGCTGGTGGAGCGGCGAACTCTGGGTCGAATGCTACTGGTGGTACGGGTGGGGCTTTGACTTATACGGCAGGAATTGGCGGTCAAGGTGCTACGACCAATGGTGCCGGCGGGGCAGTGGTGATTACGGCTGGGGCCGGTGGTGCCAATGCTGCCGGTGCCCGAGCCGCTGGTGGGGCATTAACATTGCAAGCAGGAGATGCCAGTGTATCGGGTACAGGCAATGGTAATGGCGGGACATTAACACTCGACTCAGGAGCATTGCAGAGTGCAGGTACGAGTAGCTTAAATATTGGTACCGCCAATGCCTCGGCGATTACCCTCGGAAATGTTACCAATAGCTCATTCATCTTCAACCTCAAGAACTCCAGTGCGACTGCATTGCAAGTTAAGAATGGGTCGGGAAATGCCATCCTTACCGTCGACACAAGTGGGAACCAGGTTGTCATAGGTAAGTTGGGGAGCGGTGGTATTAATGGTACAATTCTCTTCAATAGCGCCACTGCGGGCAACTTTACTGTCGGCCTAGCCGTTTCAGGATCGACTTCAGCCAGCTATACCCTCACACTGCCCACGGCGTTACCTGGGTCGACACAGTGTATCCAAAGTACGACCGGCGGAGTATTGAGCTTTACGGCCTGTGGAGGGTCGGGAGGCGCAACTCGCAAAGTCGCCCTTGTACCAGAATACGCCGGTGCAGTGCTGGTGGCCGACGGCACCAACAACAGTGGTGTCTTAACCTCCGACTACGACTCTACCAACCGCCACAACTACTACCAGTGGAGCACCGCCCAAGCGACAGTCCAAGACTACGATGTGAATGTCCGGACCATGATCCCCAGTGAGTATGCGTCAACATTGGGCTCCTTCAAGGTCTGGGCCTGGGCCGATTCCAACTCGAGTACCAACGCCGACATCCAGGTGACGGTGAAAGACAATTCAGGCACCACCTGCGCCAATGCTACGTCGGTCTTGCCTGGAACAGCCTCTACCTGGACTGAAGCGACGGTCACCTTAACGACATGCAGTTATGCTGCCACCGATTATCTCACCATTGACGTCAAGCTGATCGCCCGCACCAATGCCGGCACGACCTACAAGGCACGAGTCGGCGAGATGAGTTATACCTACACCAATTAAGGACATTATGAGATTTAATATCGACACAATCCAACCAAAGAATGAGCCCCCGACCGGACGGCAGCAACCACGCCCAGCTAAGCGCCATACGCGCCTTCAACGGATTAGCCGGCGGTTGAAAAGCCTTATGGTGCATAGCCACTTCAAACCCTCACGACGCACCGTGGCTCTCACCCTGATTGCTGCCATGATGATTCCGCTCGTCACAGCGCTCATAGTCACAAAGCCTGCCCGAGCGTCTAGCACTGGCCTCATCTCGTCAGGCAAGGGCGTTCTTGCCTACGGCGACACCGGCAATGCCAACAACCCGCGAGTTAGGCCGTGGGCGAGTGGCGCGACCAGCTTTGGTGCCGAGGGCGCGACTGCCTCTTCAATCACCCCGGCGCAAACCGTCATCAAGCAATCACCGACCAGAATCGATGAGTGGATGATGGCGGTTGCCGACACCAGCGGCAACTTGCAGGTCCTCAAGTCGACAGATGGAGGAACCACTTGGTCTAGCGTCATATCCAGCTTCGCGATTGGCGGCACCGGTACTACCCGGCGGTTCGACTTAGCTTACGAAAGCAATAGCGGCGACGGCGTACTCATATACTCTAGGAACGCTACAACTAATGAGCTCGGCTATCGCACCTGGGCCGGCTCCAGCTGGACCGCTGAAACCACCTACGACCCGGGCGGCACCGCCAATATCGTCACCTGGGTGGAGATAGGCGAACGAGCCAATAGCGATGAACTTGCCGTCGCCTACCTCACCAATGGCGCGACTGATAACATTGGAGCCTTTATCTGGACCGGGAGTAGCAATACTCCGGGCAACGCCACCGGGACAACCTTTGGAACCTGCGATCAGACGGCTGGTACTCCAGATGGCGTCGATAAATGCATGGACATAAACTACGAATCCGCCTCCGGCCGGCCTGTGATGAGCTGGGGCATATCCAGTGCCGGCAATACCACAAACACTATCCGGGCCTCGCGCTGGGATGGATCGGCGTGGACCACCAATACGCTTAATATTGGTGCAACCGGTGACGACGGCACCTGGGTTGACTGCGAAAGCGACCCCGATCCGACCAGCTTAATTATCGCTTGCAGTAGTTTCGGGGCTTCGACCGCCGACGTCCAGGCTTGGACGGTTAGCTCCGGCACGCTCGGGGTGGCCGGCATGGATATAGATACTGCCGCCCATGCTGCTTCTACCGGTCATGCCTACGTGGCGACAACATACCTGTATAGCGGTAGTACGTACCGGGCAATTATGATGTATGCCGACGCCGCCGCCGATACGGGCTTTGACTACTCAACATTTAATGGAACGACCTGGGCAGTTGAAGTGCAGGCAGCGGCCGGCTATGCCACCCAAGAAGAAAGTATGATTGCCGTCCGCAATGGAGCAACACCGTCCCAAGCATTAGTGCTCGTTACTGACGCCAGCAATGACCTCTACGCCGAAAAGATTGATATGGATTCCGCCGGCGTTGTGACCATCGCCCGGGCCGACAGCTCCGCCGCCCTGGAAACTGTCGTACCCGCCACCCAAGGCTACCCAATGGACTTTGCTTTCGAGCCAGCGCGCCAATCGAGCGTCATCGACCAAAAAGGCTATATATTCGAAAATGACGACGAAGATGTGGCTACAGGCGACGCCTACGATGAGAACACCCAACTGGCCGCCGGCAACACAGCAATGTCCATCCAGCAAGGCCGGCGCGTGAATATCCGCGCCCAGCTCAACAATAGCGGCGGCGCGCTGGACGGCCACCCGGTCGGGCTATTTTATGACAAGAATGATGGCTATTGGAATAGAGTACGGACCACTGCCAAACCCAGGACTAGCGCAGGCAGCTGTGATAATACGTTATGGAACTGCAGTACAATCGATACGACGAATGGATCAGGATCAGAGACATCCGTTGCTATCGATCCTAACGGTACACCTTGGATATCGAGCGTCGGCGTTGCAGGTGATAGTCTAGTGGTTGGTAAGTACGTGGGGTCTGGCGGAAGCGGTTGTGTTGCGGGCAATGGATGGCAATGCTTCCTGATAGATGCAGCGGTCAATACCGTGGGTGATAATTCCATAGCTATGGACTCCGCCGGTAACCCTTGGATTTCATACTTTAAAGGCACAGGCACAGCCGCCACCTCTGGCTTGGATGTGGCGCGTTATGTTGGATCAGGCGGCACAGGCTGTTCTGGCACAGTCGCTTGGAGTTGTTCGATTGTTTTGTCAGGCAATACGACTGCTACAAAAAACTCATTGGCTTTTGATAGGCAAGGCAATGCCTGGGTAGCTTACGCCACGTCTCCCACAGGCATTTCGGTTGCAAAGTACTCGATTCAAGCTGCAGCATGGACCAACACGCTCGTCGATGCGACTGTCACTGGTTTCAGCGATATTTCAATTGCTTTTGACAATGCAGGCTTGCCCTGGATTGCTTACTATGACGCCAATGCCAGCGACTTGAACTTGCGAATTGCTAGAAACGTTGGCACGGGCGGTTCCGGTTGTACCGGTGGCTCGTCGGCTTGGACCTGCACTGCCATCGATACTACTGGTGATGTTGGTAAGAGCGCTTCAATAGCTATGGATCCCAACGGATATCCGTGGGTGGCCTATGGGGACGTGACAAATACTTCGCTCAAGGTTGCCCGCTACGATCCGGCAGGCGGCTACTCGACATGTGCAGGCGGCGTAACCGACTGGGACTGCGTGACGGTCGATAACGGAGGCACGAACGGGGCCTATGCCTCTATTGCCTTTGATCCATCAGGCAAGGCCTGGATAGCCTATAACGACGATGGTTCGAACAATGATTTGTGGACAGCAAGATATGTGGGGGGTTCGGCGGGGACAGGCTGTACAAGCGGTTCGAATAATTGGACCTGTGCGTCGATCAATACCACAGGCTCGCAGGGTCATTATCCATCAATCGCTTTTGACCGTAACGGAAAAGCCACTATTTCCTACCAGGAATACACGTCAAACACCAACCTGCGGTTTGCCCAAATGGCTTACAGCGGCGAAATTCTCATGGCGCCAACTATGGGAGCGGCGGCCGGTGACCCGCTGAACGAATCCCACGCTGATATGACAGCTACAACCGACACGACCAACCGTGATACAGCCAATTGTATTAGTACTGGCACTTGGAACAACGGGGCGGCCGATGGCGGCCGGGATGCGCTTACTACTTTGCGTGTGGGTGGAGGCACAGCCGGCAATGGTGGCTGTAGCGAGACCGAGTTTACTATTGATACTTCACAAGCCGTCGTAGGCACCACCTACCGCTTCGTGTTAGCCATTGACGACTCAAGTACGAAAGAGAGGAGTCCTTGGCATGGGCCGTCGACCATAACCCAATATCCGACCATAACCGTAACCCCCGACGGCAGCGTCCGATACGGCAAATCGGCGCTGTATGAACCAGGCACGGCCGACTGTACGGCAGATACCAGTTGGACCTGTGGGCCAGTAAGTACTTGGTCCGGAACTTCTGCCTGGAATGAGCTCGCCTATGATGCCCCTACGGATACACCATGGCTTGGCTATTACGCATTAAATGCTTCAGCTGCCAAATATGTCGGAGGGGGAACAGGTTCTGGCTGTGGGGCCAACGGCTCGACCGACTGGCTATGCTGGTCGGTCGACGCCGGAGGACAGTACTTAAAGTCGGCGGTAGACCCGTCGGGAAATTTATGGATGGCATATTATACTGCCGGTACTGTTGCCAGCAAAAACTTGGGCGTTGCCAAATACGTCGGCGGGGGGAAGGGTACTGGTTGCTCGCTTTCCACCGACTGGACCTGCTGGCTGCCCGACCAGACCGGAGATGTCGGCAATACGCCAGCTATAACTTTCGGTCCGGATGGAAACCCAACCATTTCGGAGTTCGATGGTACCAATAACGCTGTCAAAGTAGTGCGTTATGTGGGTACGGGTGGCAACTGTGCGATCACTTCCTGGAGCTGCTACTCGATTGACGCGGCAACCAATAGTAATGGCCACCAAACTGGCGTCGTTTATGACGATGCCGGGACTGCCTGGATTGCCTACCGCAATAGTGCCGGTACTGGATTAAAAGTTGCCCAATTCGTTGGCGGAGGAGGAGCTGGATGCACGCTTACAGTTCAGTGGAATTGCGTAACTGTAGATACCAGTGTGGCACCAATAAATATGGGGATGGGAATGGGTCCGAATGGACCTGCTGTCACCTATGGTAGTAGTGCCAATATCCTGCGTTACGCCAATTATGTTGGCTCCGGCGGGGGCTGTACTTCGGCAGCTTGGAACTGCATTAATGTTATGAATAACGGTGGCACATATGCTCAAAACGATACTAGCGTATCATTTGATGCTACAGGTAACCCCTGGATAGCCTTCTTTAGTACGGGGGTACCTAATAGCTCATTCCTCTATGCTCGCTATCTGGGCGGTGCTACCACCGGCTCTGGCTGCGGTGGTGGCTTGACAACATGGAGCTGTGTGCCTGTAACTGGTGGCACGAACTCCTATGGGCAGTTCAGTAACATACTGTTTAATACTTCTGGTGAGCCGATGGTAGCCTACGGTTCGAGTGCGGGGCTGGGCACTATTTCGTTTGCCCGCAAGCGCAGCAATATTACTAAGTCCTATTACGACGAAACATCGTCATTCACTCAGCATAATGGCGTCCGTTCCGATGGCCAGTGGCGACTGACGAGCGGGCGTTCACCAGCTACCTCGAGCGACCAACTCTGCGGCGGGGTGAGCGGCAACGCTGGATACTGCGCAGTCGGAACCGAAGATGGTAGCTATGATTCACTGACAGTTAAGGCCAAAGAAAAAGCCATGTACACCATGCGCTGGGAATATCCGGCCAACGCCGAAGCCCCAGGCGTGACCTGGGTCGGCAAGTCGACCCTAGCTCCAAGCACTGCCAGTACCGCCGGCGATTTAGCGCTCCAAGTCTACCGTTTCGGTACCACCAACGCCTGGGAGGATGTGGCAACTGATACTGCTAGCACAGATTGCACGGTCCGCTGTTCACTTACCGGTATGCCAGTCACGGGCGCAGTATCAGACTATTACGAAGCAAGCGGCTCGGTCTACTTCGCTTATTTCCGACTTATTCAACGCGAAACCACTGCCGCCTTCACACTCTCAACCGATAGCTTCAAAGCCGAGCAGACAGCCAAAGCCCTGCGCGGCGGCCAGTATTTCCGCGACGGCCAGAAGACGCCGCTGAACTATTAATTTTTTAGGCCTCAGCGGCTCGTTTTGACGAACCCCCGTAGTATGGTCTTCATATCTTCGGTATCGATCCGGCCAGGATAATTAATAAGTACCCAGGTCTGGCCAGCAATGAGCGTAGCCGTGGTCCGATCTTCAAAAGTTACAATGTAGGCCTTGCCCAAGTCGGTCGTAAATTCCTCGTTGCCCTTGAGTGAACCATCATCAAAGTCCTTTGGATAGGCTTGCTCGGTAACAACTAGCAGATCTTGTGCGTTACTAGCAATCGAATAGACCACCACGCCTTTGCTACCATTCATTTGGCTCAATTCTAACTTATAGCCTGAAGGTAGCTTTTCGGGGAATAGGAGCGGAAAGCTGATAGTTTTTTGCACTTCGGTAAACATCCGCCTCGATGTGCCGAGTGACCAGCGCCACCATAGGAGGCTGCCGATAAGACATATACCTGCCAGCAGGATCAAACTGTAGATTAGTTTTTTTGATAGCACATGTTTCATCTGTTCTATCATAGCAAAGTATTGCTAGGCGATCGCCTGCTGCGGCATTATTGGATGAACATACTATCGCCGTAAGATAAGAATCCGTAGTCCCCAGCCAGTGCCTCGGCATAAGCCTTTTGGAGATTTGGCCAGCCGGCAAAGGCGGCGGCCAACATCAGGACCGTTGACCTGGGGGCGTGGAAATTGGTAATCAATGCGTCTACAATCTGGAATTCGTAACCTGGGTACATGAATATATCGGCCTCACCGCTCAGCGAATCGCCCGGGAAGCGTAAGTCACCAACCGCATACTCCAGAGTACGGGCGACAGTGGTGCCAAGCGCCACTACCCGGCGACCCGTACCCTTGGCAAGAGCAATCTCATAGCGGGTCTCGGCTGGGATTAGATAGAACTCAGCATGCATTTTGTGTGTCTTTAAGTCATCAACACGTATTGGTAAAAATGTGCCAAGCCCAACGTGCAGCGTGAGGTAGGAAATAATTACGCCCTTTGCTTCGAGCGCGGCGAGCAGTGCAGGTGTCATATTGAGCGAAGCAGTCGGCGCCGCAACTGATCCTGATTGCGTGGCAAATGTCGTTTGATAACGAACCTCATCGTCGGCGGTGGCATCCCGCTTCATATAGGGTGGCAGGGGAGTGTGGCCGGCTTTTTCGGCGAGCGTGTATAAGTCAGTGTCTGATTCAATCTCGGCCAGCCCGCCCGCTAATACTTTTTTGACGAGTATCTGCTGTCCTTCAATTGTTAGCTGATCTCCAACTTCTAATGAGCCTCGATAAATAACCTTGGCCCCCAAAACAGGCCCACTGTTACCATCATGCTTTTCGGTTAGTAGTAGCTCCTGGCTCATCCCGGCAGCATTTTTGGCAATCAGTCGGGCCTTGATCACTTTGGTATCATTGAGCACCAGCACATCGCCTTCATCTAGTAGATCTAGCAGATTAGAGTAGCTTTGATGGCTTATTACTCCATCCCCACGTCCCAGTACCAAAAGCTTAGCCTGACCACGGATGGCTGGAGGGTGAGTAGAGATCCGGTCCTTTGGTAAATGGTAATCAAAATCACTAGTAAGCATGATCCATAGTTTAGCCCATTACATGAGTCTCGTCACGACTCGGGTCATGGTGTATGATAGCAATATGTCAAAAACCGTACGTAACCCGAATAACCGCCCCCGACCCAGACCAGCTTTTGTGTTACTCATTGCGGCTGTGGCGGGATTGGTAGTTTGGCAGGTAGAAGGGAAGTCACCACTCGCCAGTAGCATAGCTAAGATTCAGCCAGGGACATATCTAGTGAGCTACGTGGACGATGGCGATACCATCCGGGTGCGCGACAGCCTCGGGCACGAAAACACTGTCCGGCTCATCGGCGTTGATACCCCCGAGGTTAAGGATCCTCGCAAGCCAGTGCAGTGTTTCGGCGAGGAGGCCAGCAACTTCACCAAGCGACAGCTTAGCGGACAGCGCATCCGGCTGGTAAGCGACCCGCTATCGGCCGACCGCGATAAATACAGCCGCCTGTTGCGCTACGTGTACCTAGGGGACGGCACCTTCTTCAACACCAAGCTGGTGGGCGATGGCTACGCCTTTGCCTATGTTGTCTTCCCAAACAGCCATCTAAGTGAATTTGTGGATCTGGAGCGCCAGGCGCGAGACCAAAATAAGGGGCTTTGGGCCGGCTGTGGTGTTAACGATAGCAGTAAGATCAAGCAGACAACTGGGCGCTAGTTAAGCTTCAGCCCCTGGTTTGCCAATTTTGGCCGAGATAACCACTTGGCGAATCTCGCCTTCACTATCTTTGATCTGGGTATCGTGGGTTTCATTGTAGTAGGTTACCAGGTGGTGGCTCATAATCTCGCCAAGGTCTTTGAGCTTAAACTTGATCTCATCCAACTCAGTGTTGATAACCTGGTAGTCTTTATCTTCTTCCAGAATTTTTTTGGCAGCAGTGCGTTTGAGCGTCAGTGTCTTGAGCTCTTCGGCTATCGCCCGGTAATCATCATTTTGCTCCATAATATCCTTGAGATCCTGACCCATCCGCTTGGCCTTACCGCGAGTTTCAGAAATTTCGAGCATTAAGCGATGGATAGCATCTATTGTCTTTTCGTCTTCCATGTATTCCTTCTTGGTTCTTAATTTGGTTTTACTTTCACTAATCTGTAGCCTATCAGGTGAGAGGGTAGGGCGTCAATAAGCATAAGAGTCTAAGGAATGAGGCGGAAGTCTACGATATGCGTATCCGCTTTGAAAGCTAGATTCTTATCCTGATTTGTAACAGCCTGTATAATACGCATATGAACTCGATTCCCATTTATCAAACCCAAGGCCTCGGGGCACCACTTTTTCCAAAGGTGCTCTGGAACCGCCCAGTCAGCCGCCACAGCGGCGGGCGACTTTTGGTGGTCGGCGGACGGCCCGAAGGCGTAGCTCTACTGCAGACCATCTATAGCATGGCCGAAGCCTATGGCCTGGGTGCCTGCGAGCTGGTAGTGCCCGATGCCCTTACCCGGCTGCTGGCTTCCAGTGGCGTAGCGCACTTCGTGCCGTCAACTCCATCACACACCCTGGCCAAGATTGGCCTTGGCCAGATTCTCTACAAGGCCGAAGACTACGATGCTATGCTACTAGCGCCATCAGCCGGCAATAATAGCGAGACGTCACTGTTACTCGCAGCAATAATTGGCAAAACTAACTCCAGGTTGATCATCGCCGATGACGGCCTACCGACAGCTCTGCTTGACCCAACTACACTAGTCCGTCAGTCTCCGACGCTCCTCATACTCACTATGCAGGAAGTTTTCAAGCTGGCTGGAGCGCTGAGCATTGGTATACACATTCGACCAGATGGGGGACTCATTAATAAGCTTGAAATAATCGAGGATATCGTGCGTGAATTGCCGGTCGATTACGTGATCTACGGCGGTACCGATCTAATAATTGCAGCCGGTGGCAACCTCTCGGTTACTAGTCTTATGGTGCCTATTCCGGGCGCTGCCATTGGCCTCTTCTCGGCCGCTTGGGTTCAAAACCCCTCTCAACCATTCGAAGGCCTAACGACCGCCGCCTATGTCCTAGCCAAAGCCCAAGCCCTGGCCGAATCGAACAACCCCACCGACCTGCGCAAAACTATCCCCAGGGCTCTGGAGATTGAGTAGCGGCGGCAGCGACTAATAATTCTAATATTCCGAAAATTCTCAAAAAAAAAGGCCCAGGAGATAGCTCCTGGGCTTAATTACCGAATCAGCTTGGCGGGCACTTGGCCTCGGCGCAAGACATCGCCGAAATGCGAGGTCAAGCCGACTTGCCCAATGAGCTTAATGCCAAAGCCCTCTAACCGGGCTGTGAGGCAAAGCGCACGCAATTTCTCCAACCCCTCTGAGGCGGCAAACGAGACCCAAGACGCCGGCTCTCCCGGATAGATGATGCTGCCGTAGGACTCCGACGCGCCGACGTGGAGCTGCAAAAGCCAAGCTTGCTGGCCGTCGAAAGCCCACTCGAAGCGAACTGGCCCATCGAACTTGCCAGTCAGACGCAGCCACAAGTCGTAAACCGCCAGCCTGACTTCTTCCGGCAGTTCAGCACTCGGCGGCGCGGCGCCTACCATGAAGTTGCTGCCCTCGCCAAGCTGGCCCTCGATCACCACTTCTCCACTGGTAGTAGTTAGCGCCGCCCCCGACCAGCGGCTAGCGATACCATCCTGGACTAGTATCGAGGCAATGCGCTCTCGATCGGGATCTTCACGAGCCATCAGCTCAAATGGGTCGAGCCAGCCACGCTTTGTAGTAAACAATCCCGGTACTTGGACTCTCGGACAGGTTCTGACCCATCGATCGGTATCGGCATTTACTCGCAGGCCAAACTCGAAGTGGGGGACTGTGCGACCGAAAACGACAGTTCGCGGTACAGCAAACCCCTTCAAATAAGCCAGTAGGATGCCGTAGGCCTTATCGCCGAGGTACTGGCTATACAGATTCGGCCAGCGTGGCGGCTCAGGACGCGGGGGCAGCGAGCCGCTCAGTTCTTCGGCCTGCCAGATAAGCTGACGTTGAGCTAAGTAGCCAACCGGTCCAGGGTGTACCGAGAACTCAACCCGAACACTGGAAGCGTAAGGAATATCTAGGTTGAAACCGTAGACTGTGCGCACCAGGGCATGGGCCAAATCGCGACCAAGCACCGCCGTGCCTTCTTTCTCTACGCAACGCGGCGTGTCACAAGCGGCGAATTCGCACAGGTCTCCATACAATACGCCCGAGAAGCCACCGTCGTTTACATCTATGGTCTCATGGATGATGATGTAGTAACCCTGCTGCATCATTTGCTGGGCTGTCTCTGCCGCCAGCTCAGGATTATCGGCACTAAAACCACAACTTGGCCCGTAGTAAAAGGGATTGCCGTCCGGCTGATCGGGTGTGAACGTCCGAATATTGACGTTGCTAGCACCACCGACATACAAGGCATTTACGGCATCAAGTGGCTGTGGCAGAGTCGAGTCGGACACTATGCCGCGAACGCGACTAAAGCGCTTGCTACCGTCTGGCGCGTACGACACAAACATGGCGACATTGCCACCACGGGTGGCCACCTGGTCGATAGCTTCATCTTTCAATACTTGCTGGTCGCTCACTTGCGCTCCTTTGTCGAGGTACAAACGGAATAGGCAGTAGGCTTTGCCTATGTCGTTCAATGTAACAATAAGGTTACAAAAGCGCAAACTAAACCAGCTTCGGCAAGGCTCACTCAAAAGCCCTCGAAGTTGACTCTGACACTAAAAACCACCCAAAGGGGTGGTTTTTACTACTTCATAATCACATGGTACCGCTGGTCGGAATCGAACCGACACGAGGTTGCCCTCACGAGATTTTGAGTCTCGCGTGTCTACCAATTCCACCACAGCGGCAAAGGAGCAGGAGAGTTACCATAACTTGTAAAACACTGCGAACTATGCTAGAATTACAGATTGCTGCAGTTCGACTTGGTCAAACTGCCTGGCATTCATAACCTACTCAGACTATCATATTTATAGCGCCTAGAACAGTCTTTTGCTCACACTAGGCCAGGGACGGTCACATGCAACAGCCCACCAAATCACTTGATATCACACCTATTACGCCGGATCCAGTTGATCCGAGCTATTCGGCTACGCCAGCCCAACACACCCAACCAGCTAGCGAGCTATTTGCCGTAGAGGCCTACACCGACCGGCCAGAGCTCCACCAAGCACGGGCAGCTATTGCTTCGCTCCACGATGCCCACGGCTCTGTGCCAGCCACCCAGCTCCTCCCAAACCAGATCGTCCGACCTATGGTAGCAGTTTCATCAATATCTGGCCCCAGCCTATCACCGCTGGCTAGCGCTACCGCTGGCGAGACACATTTCATGCCACTGAGCCAACCGACTTTCCCCAAGGCCACCCATCACGATAAGCGTCACGCCACCAAAAAGAACCGCGTCAAGCCGATCATAGCTGCTGTTGGCTCATTTGTGCTGTTGCTAGCACTTTTTAAGTCACAGATCATTTTCAGCCAGATCAGCTACCTCGGCCAAGCCAATAAAGCCTCAAGCAACGTGCCGGTCATTACCGGTAATAACGAGCTTATTTCAGCAGACAGCGTCTTAAATATTCCCAAGATTAATGTCTCAGCGCCAATCGTATTCGTGCCCACGACCGAAGAATCCCAAATCCAAAAAGCACTCGAGGGAGGCGTTGTCCACTACGGGGGAACCGCCGAGCCAGGCCAAAAAGGCAATGCCGTTATCGTCGGCCATTCTTCGAACGACTGGTGGGAGCCAGGCAATTACAAATTTGTCTTCGTACTACTCGACAAATTGATCGTGGGCGACACATTTAGCCTGAATTACAAATCGACCAAATACGTCTACGAAGTAACTGAGGTGAAAGTCGTGGAGCCAACCGAGCTTAGTGTACTGGCCCCAACCGCCGACCCGACTATTACGCTTATTACCTGCACACCCCCAGGAACCAGCTGGAAGCGCCTGGTTATTAAGGCTCGGCAAATTAGCCCTTCACCGACCAGCGCAGTGGCGACAACCACCACAGCCACCCCAACGCCAACCGGCGCCCTGCCCAGCAACCCACCAAGCTTCTTTGAGCAGATCGCCCAGTTCTTTGGCGGACTATTCGGCGGCAATAAAAAGAGTGAGACCCCTTCCGCAGGCAGCCTGCCCGGGCTTTAGTCGGACGCCGCGAGACACAGGGTTAATGTTTGGTCTCGATCGAAATAAGATCGGTTGTTTTCAGATCCGCCCCCAGCATCGGTAGCAGAATGGCTTTTTGGTCGGCTGTCGAGTAACCTAGACCAGTCGTTTTTGCGAGATCTCGGGTATTAGCACCATCAAACTCGCTCCAGAACAGCTCACCATTTCTGGTAGTAAGCAAGTGGGCATTGTCAAACCAGCTGAGTCCGGTAACGCCAGTTCTCGAGTCAAAGGCATAGCTGCTACTCTTCTCCAGGTCATACACCCCAACGCCATTCTCTGAGTAGTGTGACAAAAAGTGGCCATCAGCAGTAAAAGCCAAATGCAGCGCGTCTTTAGAAACAATTTTTGCCAGAGGGAAGCCGCTGGATAGATCACTGTAGAGCGTGACAGTACGGGCCTTGGTTGGCAAAACGGCGAGCACATCCTGGTTCTTATAATTACTAAAAGCAATCTCGTAGCTATCGCTATCAGCCAGCGCTTGCACGAGCTCTTTTTTATCTTTGCCGCTGTGGTCGATAGAGTATAAAGTTTTACCGAGCTTCGAGCTCTGGACGTAGAGTATTCGATCAGCACCAAAAGCAAAGCTTGTGACACTCTCGGCAAGCACCGCCGAAACAGTCTGGGCATTGAGGTCTATTTTGCGTAGGCCTTCTGGGCTTACCCAGTAGAGCTCGCGCCAATTGCTGGGCGAGAATCGGAGGCTGGAGTTAAACTCATAGCGAAAAGTCTCGCTGAGGGCGATAGCCGCGCCAGGCGTGGTGGGGATGATCTGATAATTGTTTCTCGGGCCAATGGTGGAATGTAGGAGCAGGTGCGAATTATCATCGGCCCAACTAACTTCGGCCAACACCTCAGCCGGAGTTTCGACAACTTCGGGATTTATTGCAGTTTTGACCACCGCCGCCTTAGGCGTGTAAACCCGAGTCGGCTGGTGGCTGGTGGTGTCTAGGACCCATAGCCCAGCATCGTTACCGCTGGCCACGCTATAGGCAAACAGTTTATGGTCCTTAGAAGGCACAAGGCCGCTCATAGTCGGCTGGCTCAGCAGTGTGCTTGTTCGCAACTGGGAGGGGAGGAGCCAGATATACTGCACCCACACAACTTCCGAGGCTTTCACCTGGATTTGCTTCTGCCAAGGCTGGTAGCCGTCTTTGGTGACTGTATAATTGTAGCTTTGGGCCTCGACTGTATTTCTAAATGGCGTCTTGCGATGGATATTCTTGCCGTTCTGCAGAATCGTCGCACCGGTCGGATAGGAGCCGATAACCACCAGGCCGTTCAGCGTTGTACGGTGGTTTCTGAAGTCATAGCTGTAGCCACTGCCAATAGCCACAAGCACGATAGTACCGACAACGACGAAGCCGAAACTACCGAAGAAGGATAGGATCGAGGCAATACGTTTCCAGCTGTTTTTTGGTTTTTTGCGAGGGCTCATCGCAGCAATAATACTCCACCAGCGCTAAATTCTCAATCGACCAGCGGTCAGGTGCCTGGCTCCTCACAGGTTGGGTTCTGCTCGTTTCATGCTTCATGATTGACCCCAGGCTGCTATACTAGGGACAACTATGTTTCAAAGACGAATTGCTATTGATCTGGGAACGGCCAACGTTTTGGTGTATGTGCCAAAGCGCGGTATTGTCGTAAACGAACCGAGCGTCGTGGCGCTCGATACTACCACCAATCGGATCCTGGCTGTCGGCACTGAAGCCAAAGAGATGCTCGGCCGCACACCGGAGACGATTGTGGCTTCGCACCCCCTGCGTGATGGCGTCATAGCCGACTACCGCATTACCCAAGCTATGATTAGGCATTATATAAACAAAGTCTCTAGCGGCTGGCGGATCACCCGGCCAGATGTCATGGTTTGCGTGCCCGCCGGTGCAACCTCTACCGAACGTCGGGCGGTCATCGATGCCACCCTAGCAGCCGGCGCGCGAGCAGCCTACATTATCAAAGAGCCAGTGGCGGCGGCTATCGGCGCCGGTATCCCAATCTCTTCGGCGGCCGGCAATATGGTTGTCGACATTGGCGGTGGCACCACCGAGATCGCTATATTATCGCTTGGCGGGATTGTAGCCTGGCATAGCGTCCGAGTCGGCGGCAATAAGATTGACGCGGCCATCGCCGACTTCATCCGCCGCAATTACGGGCTAGCCATTGGCGACCGAACGGCTGAAGAGATCAAGAAAGAATTGGGGAGTGCCTTACTGCTTACCAAGGACCGGCACATGGAAATCCGTGGCCGCGATGTGATCGCCGGGCTGCCAAAAACCATCACCATCCATGCCAATGAGATTACGACCGCCATTGGCGACGAGCTCGACAAAATAATCCTGGCTATCCGGACTGTGCTGGAGCAAACCCCGCCCGAACTATCGAGCGACATTATCGACAGGGGTATGGTACTCACCGGTGGCGGGGCATTACTCAAGAATCTCGACCGCTTACTATCCAATGTTACAGGCGTGCCCTGCGTCGTGGCCGAGGAGCCCTTACTCTGCGTGGCACGAGGCACCGGCATCGCCCTCGACAACCTGAACGACTACAAACGTAGTCTGGCAGGGATTCGCTAAATGGGTGAGCTGACTGACCAGCCGATCGGACCAGGTCAAAAACTTGCTCAGTTAGCCAGTAGCGGCTTATTACTACTCGTAGCCATCATGCCCTTCCACGCCTTCTTGACGGTCTGGGTGGCTAGTTTCATCAGCCATCGCAGCCTCCTCCAAAGCTGGAAAGAATTGGTGATCGTCATGCTTATGGGTCTCGCGGCCTGGCAGGTTTATAAGCACCCCAAAAACCATCTACCAAAGATGAGGCGCCGTTATGTCTACTTCACATTGGCTTACGTTATTTGGGCAGTTGGGCTATCGCTTATCCGCTGGCCTGGGGCCGTAAGCTTCGCTTTCGGCATCAAAACCGACCTTTTGTTCTTGGGCCTACTGCTTGCGACCACAGTTTTGGCTACCAAAAAGCTGGCCTCTCGCGCGGCCACAGTCATTTTAGCCACGACCAGCATCGTTGTCGCTTTCGGAACCCTGCAGGCATATCTTCTGCCAAAGGATTTTTTGGTGCACTTTGGCTATGGGCCGAGCACCATTGCCCCCTACCTTGGCCTCACTGCCTACACCACAGCTTTTCGTATTTTAAGCACACTTGGCGGGCCGAACCAGCTCGGTTGCTTTTTAATCTTGCCACTCTGCCTGCTGCTAGCATCTGCCATACATAAATTCAAATGGTGGCAACCACTAGTAATGCTCCTGGGGATCGTCACGCTCTGGCATACGTACTCACGCAGCGCTTGGATTGGCACAGCCGTCGCCCTAACGGCGACTATAATTCTATCCACCCCGAGCGCGCTGCGGCGCAGGGTAGCACTCACGACCGCAGGAGTTGTGCTAGTTCTGGCTGGCCTGACCTATTACAGTTTCCAGCGCAGCGCCAGCTTGCAGAATTTCCTCTTGCATGGCAACCTAGCCAACTATGGGCGCCTCAATACCTCCGACGGCCAGCGCCTTGATGCCCAAAACCACGCGCTCAGTGTTATCAAAAGCCATCCGTTGGGCTTGGGGCTTGGTACCGCCGGACCGGCCAGCTTCCATAGCCAGCAGCCGATAATTAGCGAGAACTATTACCTGCAAATCGCCATCGAGCTGGGGATCCCGGGGCTTGTACTATTCCTATGCCTCCTAACCAGCCTTGGCCGAGCTCTCTACCAATACTGCAACCGCCCACTCGCCGCTAGCGCCCTGGCCAGCCTCATCGGCATCAGTATCGTAAATCTATTCCTGCATGGCTGGGCGGATAGCTCGACGGCCCTTGTCTGGGCCATCGCGGCCGGCGCAAGCATGAGGCACCATGACTAAAAAAGAACCGAAAGTAGCGCTAGTCCACGACTGGCTCAACACGAAGCTCGGTGGTGGGGAGCAAGTACTGCTCGACTTAGCCGAGCTTTACGCTGACGCCCCGATCTACACCCTGTTGCTTGACGCAGACAAATACCGTGGCAAGCTCGACCTCTCACGCATCCGGACTTCAAATCTCCAAAAATGGCCAGCTGTCCTGCGAAAGCGTTCGCGCTATTTGCTACCCTTTGCCCCAAAGGCTATAGAGGGTTTTGACTTATCAGGCTACGACATCGTCATTTGTACTTCAAGCGCCTTTGCCGGGGGAGTTATTACTGGCCCCAAAACCTACCATCTCAGTTACTGCTTCTCGCCAATGCGTTATGTATGGGATTATTGGCCCCGCTACCTTCAGGAGCAGAACGTTGGTCCACTCCGGCGGGCGGCCATCCACTACCTCACCTCCAGACTGCGGTTATGGGACTACTACGCCTCCAAGCGAGTGAACAGCTTTGTGGCAATATCGCAAACCGTCAGTGCCCGTATTTATAAATATTATGGCCGACCGAGCCACATACTGTATCCGCCAGTTGACATCACGCCTTACGATATCAGCAATAAACAGGTCGGAGACTATTACGTCACCCTGGCCGCGCTAACCCCCTACAAAAAGATTGACTTGGCCATTGAAGCCTGCCAGGCCAGCGGCCGTAAACTGGTTGTCATCGGCGAGGGGAGCGACCGCGCGCGCTTGGAGACCTTGGCTGGCCCGACAATACAGTTCGTCGGCCGAGTCTCAACCGAGGAGAAAGCAAGGCTCTTAACGGCCGCCAAAGGGCTTATTTTTGCCAACGAGGAAGATTTTGGCATCGCCCCAGTCGAAGCCCTGGCCGCCGGCACGCCAGTTATCGCTTATAAGCGTGGGGGTGTCACCGAAACAGTCACCGACCGTGTTACCGGCT
Organism: bacterium; assembly: GCA_043767845.1. GTDB lineage: Bacteria > Patescibacteriota > Saccharimonadia > UBA4664 > JBBRNT01 > JAYUFZ01. The sequence continues at coordinate 20,979 of JAYUFZ010000008.1, forward strand.
TATTCTTCTCTGAGCAGTCGACGGAAGCGCTGAAGCGTGCCCTTGATGAATTCGAAAAGCTCACTTTCGACCCGAAGGTATTGCACAAATCGGCCGAAATCTACGACAGCCGGCAATTCGGAAGCAAATTTAGCAAGCTGGTAGAGAAGGGGTATCGTGAATACATCAAGAAAAACAGCTAATACCAGCTTTCGCATTCTGGGAGTTGAAGTCGACGCCCTCACTATCGAAGCGGCGATCACCCAGATTACCAGCAAAGCCCAGGATCCCACCAGCACCAGTAGCTATGTGGTAAAGCCCTATGTGGAATTCCTAGAAAGCTGCATAGCATTCCCCGAGCAGATCCAGCTCTTAAATAATGCCGAGTGGTGTTTGTCCGATGGCGTGGCGCTCAACTGGGCCGCTCACTACCTCTACGGCGGCCGGCACAATCCACTCCGCCTCATCCTTACTATCCTTGAAATAATCGTTTACCCGCGGGCCATTCGGCGCCAGCTCCCGGAGCGTTTCGGGGGTATCAATTTTACCTGGCCACTACTAGAAGAGGCCGCAAGGCAGCAGCTGAGTGTTTATCTGATCGGTTCCCCGAAACATAACCCTATCAGCCGCACCGCGGAGGTGCTCACAAAAAGCATCCCCGGACTCAACATTGCCGGTTTTTACAGTGGCTACCTGGATAAGCGCCTCGAAGCAAAGTTGCTGGCTGAACTGAGCCGGTTGCGTCCGGACATTATCCTAGTGGGCATGGGCTTCCCCAAGCAAGAGTTGCTTATGGAAAGGCTCACTAGCCAGCTTAACCATGGTATTTGTATCGGCGAAGGGGGGACTTTTGACTATCGGCAGTTTGGCGGAACCGCTCCGAAAGCTCCCCGCTTTTTGCAGATTATCGGCCTGGAATGGCTGTTTCGCCTGGTACTGGAGCCTAGCCGTGCCAAGCGACAGATGGCCATCCCACGCTTCATCTGGCATGTCTACCAGCAAGGATTAGAACAGAATCGTCGAAAAAACGCTTAAATTCACCTCTGGAAGGTTGCGGGCGGTCTTATCTTGATGTAGCATAACTAGTATAAAATGGTGCAAAGCGTGCAGCAGTGCAATAAATGTGGTAAAACGGAGCGGGTGATTATTGGCAGCAAGCAATATTGCTCATATTGTGGCATGCTCCAACAAAGCGACGCGTCTCCCACACCGAGCGCCGCCCCCACCCCGCAGCCCGGCAAAGTGTTTAGCGATTTGCGAGCCCCCATGCCCGGTAGCCTGGTGGCGCCGGCAATAGCACCAAATGTTACGTTACCAAGCGCGCCTCCCCAGGCAGCAGTGGAGGTAGCCGTACCAATGCCAAAACACGCACCGCTGACGATGAGTTCGGTCGCACCACCTACACCCCCGGCCGATAAGCCAGCGCACCACGCGCACCAGCCTACCCACCATAAGACCACATCAACCCAAGACATCAAGCCGATTTCTAGGCCAAACCCTGCCGCCCGCTTCCACGCCACGCCACGGCCCGCGAGCAAGCCATCCACGCTTGACCTTCGAGCTATCACTCCGACCCCGGCCTCTGCACCCATCCCAGCGCCTAAGCCTACAGCGGTCACCCCAACCGCCCAGGCGCCTGCAACGATACCCACCCCCAGCTCGACTCCGGCCGCCATCATTTCGCCTTTTGGGCGCACCCAGCAGCGTCTAGCCAAGGCGACGAACACCACCCAGAGTTCAGCGATATCCAAGTTTGGCCAAATGGTTGCCGCTCGGATTGCGCCGACGCCTGCCCCCGTAGCTACCCAACCCGCCTTTACCCAGCCCCAAACCAAGCCAACCGACTCACTTTCTGGCCTCATCAGGCCGAATTCTGTTCAGCCTCAGACCGTCCAAGCAGCGCCCCCGGCCGCAAGCGCGCAGCCATTAGTCATAAATCCGCTTCAGCAGGCAACTGTCCCACAGATCCAGCCGCAAACCACTTTTGCCTCGAAATTGCCAAATTCGGTGGTAAGCCAGATAGAGTCGCTCGCTAAGGCCGCCGGCCCGGCCATGGCCGCTCAGTCGGCAGTAGGCCAGAATGTCTCCACCACAAAACCAGCCTCCTCGCCAGCCATCAAGCCAGCGACAGTTGTAGCCGCGATAGTGGCCATCGCCATTATGGGTGGCTACACTTGGATTAACAATTACCCGAAAATGACTGTCAAAACTGCCGCTAGTAAGGCTGGCATCGAGGCCAGCATTCCCAGCTATCTACCAGCTAACTACAGTCTGGGGAACGGGGTCAGTTTTGCGCCGGGCGAGATCAGCTTTAACCTGCACAATGCCCAAACCGGCGACGATGTGGCTATCAAACAGCGCACCACAAGCTGGGACTCGAGCTCACTGCTCGAAAACTTTATTGCCAAAGACACCAGTCAATACTCGTCGGTCCAGGGCCAGGGCCTAACAATCTATCTGTACGACAATAACAAAGCCAGCTGGGTAAACCATGGCATTTGGTATAGTATTGATGCAACAAATAATTTGACCCGAGACCAACTGCTCAAGATCGCCTATAGCTTGTAAGGGTCGCGCGCAATCACTAGAAAGTGGGGGATTATGGACTCAGACAAAGGATGGGAGCGGATAGTAGATGCCATCGACGAAAAATATGGTATCGCAAAGCATGGCCGCTACAAAGAGCCGCTGGAAGACAAGCCTGAACTCACGGCCGGTATCCAGTTCATAGAATTTAGCGCTAAGGGCAAAGACTTCCGCCTAGAGCGTGTTTCTAAGCCAGCCATCATCGAGCGTAAGACTATTCACCACAAAGCAGCCAACTCCAGCGTGCGCTTTGAAAATATTTACGACCCGTCCGAAACCACCCACAAAACACTCTTCTTCGAACTGGTCGGCGGCGAGCAAAAGCCACTCAATCCCGAAGATATCGCCGCCACTCTTGCCTAATCAACCTAAGCAGGCTACGCTATAAGCCTATGGCCTCCAAACACCCAGTCCGTGTCCGTTTCGCGCCGAGCCCAACCGGTTTTGCGCACGTCGGCGGCATACGGACAGTGCTTTTTAACTTCCTCCTAGCTCGCCAAACCGGCGGCACTTTTATCGTGCGCGTCGAGGATACCGACCGTGAACGGATGGTTGAAGGCGCGACTGAGCATTTGTTCAAGTCGCTAGAGTGGCTCGGCCTCACCCCCGACGAGGGCCCTGGCATAGGCGGCGATTTTGGCCCCTACACCCAGTCGGAGCGGCTGGATATTTACAAGTCTCATGCCGCCCAACTCGTAGCTGCCGGGGCGCTCTACCCCTGCTGGTGCAGCCCTGAACGGCTCGACGGCTTGCGTAAAGAAGCTGAGGCCGCTAAAACCGCCTTCAAGTACGACCGGCACTGCCTCGAGCACCCAGGCGACCCAAAGCTTCCCCACGTCTTGCGTTTTCGGGTTCCAACCCAGCCAGATAGTGTCAGCTGGCAGGATAAGGTGTTCGGTGAGATGACGGTTCAAACCGCTGAGCTGGACGACTTCGTATGCCTCAAATCAGACAACTTCCCGACTTACCACTTTGCCAACATTGTCGATGACCACCTCATGCAGATCACCCATGTCTTAAGGGCCGCTGAGTGGTTACCAAGCACACCCAAACACCTTTTGCTCTACCTGGCCTTTGGCTGGACACCACCAGAATTCGTACACCTGCCCCAAATCCTGGGACCGGATGGTAAACGCAAGCTTGGCAAACGCGACGGCGCCAAAGATATTCTCGACTACCAGAAAGAAGGCTACCTTGTCGACGCCTTAACAAACTTCCTGGCCACACTCGGTTGGAATGATGGCAGCGAGCAGGAAATCTTTAGCCGCCAGGAGTTGATAGAAAAATTCAGCATTGAGCGCGTCCAGCGCAGCCCAGCCGTTTTCGACGCCGAACGCCTAGACTGGATGAATGGCCTCTATATTCGCGAATTGTTCAAACAAGACCCTGACAAACTGCTCGCCGCCATGGAACCTTTTTGGCCGAAGTCAGCCTCCGGTAGTGCCAGGGAGTACAAGCGGGGAGTGCTGGAGCTGGAATATGAGCGTGCCAAAAAGCTGTCCGACCTCAGTGAGAGCACAGCCTTCTTCTTCACCGACCCTATGCCCGACAGAGACCTTATCATCGGCAAGCTGGATACGGAGACTGCTGCTGCCTACCTTACGGCGACGATGGATACGCTCAGCTCGGCCGAATTCACCCACGACGGTCTAGAGCAACCACTCCGCTCGTTGGCTGAAAAGCTCGGTATCAAGGCCGGCCCGCTTTTCATGCTCATCCGTGTGGCAATTACTGGCCAAACCGCCACTCCCGGCCTCTTTGAAATGATGGCTCTTCTCGGTAGACAAACAATACTACGCCGGCTCAATTCAGCGCTAGCCACGCTAACAGATTGACAGCTTCCGGCTCGCGGGATATATTCAGTTCATGATTAGTAACGCCAGTAGACTCTAGAATACCGGCATATAAGGGGAAGTCATGTACGAATTTTATGATGTTAAGAGCCGCGAGAAAGTTAGCCTTGAGGCTAAAGATGTAGCCAAGGTTACTTACGAATCAACAACCAAGTCGGGTAAAACCCAAGTTCGCTACGCCTTCCGTGGTAGCTACCAAGGCCGCAAACTGACCAAGTTTGTGAACCAAGCCACCTGGGAATCAGCAGCTGTCGCTAGCGAGTAGTCGCCGCAGCTCTAGAAAAAGAGTCTCTAGGAGGCTCTTTTTTGTTTTATGACGTAATATTCGGGTATAATGCTTACGTATGGACGATATCACGCCGAAATCAAAAGTTGCCAAGCCCTTCCCGGGTACGTCGACCGCTGGTGTCTCCGATCTTGGTACGGACGAGCGACCGGGCACCCTTGACGCCCACTTGGCCAGGTTAAAGTCTGTCGAAGCCGCCCCGGAGCAGATCCCGACTACACCTACAAAAGCCAAGCAACCAATGCTAAAAATTATCTTGATAGCCGTCACAGTGCTTGGAATTGGTACCGGTGCCGCCTTTGGCTACATGAAACTACGCCCCAAGCAGTCGCCGGCTCCAACGGCTAGCCCCACGCCCCAAGCGTCACCCACGCCAGTACCCACACCAGCACCGACGCCAGTGCCGACCACCAAGGCTTCTCCGCTTACTGGCCTATTGGTGCCGATTGCAGCTGCCGACCGACAGATAACCGCGGTAGTCATTGAGAACCACACCGATGCCCGGCCGCAGTCGGGGCTAGGCCAGGCCGGCGTCGTATATGAGGCATTGGCCGAGGGCGGCATTACCCGCTTCTTAGCCTTCTTTCTAGACAGCCGCCCGGCCTCGCTGGGACCAATCCGCAGCCTCAGAACCTACTTTATCGACTGGGCCAAGGAATACAACGCGCCGGTCGCCCATGTGGGCGGCAATGCCGACGCCCTAGACCTCGTTGGCCCGACCGGCCTGCGTGATATGAACCAGTTCTACAACAGCCCAGCCTTCTTCCGCACCACCGACCGCGTTGCGCCTCACAACATGTATTCCACCAGCGATCTGCTCGACGCCTTGGAACAAAAGCTCGGCTTCGCGACGCCGACTAGCTTTGTGCCGACCCCTCGCAAGGCAGACACCCCACAGGCTGCCCCCAGCCATCCCAAAGTCACCATCAACTACTCCTACAGTGGCTACAATGTCGAATACCGCTTTGACGCCGCCACGGACAGCTACCTGCGCTTTTTAGCCGGCGCCCCTCACATCGACCGCAATACCAATGCCCAGATCACGGTCAAAAACGTCGTTGTCGAATACATGCCCACTAGCTACGGCACCACCCGCATCGGCGAGCAGACAGTTATTATGACCACCGTCGGCAACGGCAAGGCCCTGGTATTCATCGACGGGGGTGTCATCGAAGGCACTTGGCAGAAGACATCTCGCGAGACCCGTACCCGTATTCTTGATAGCACCGGTGCCGAGATCCAGCTCAATGCTGGTAATACCTGGTATAGTATCGTGCCGGTCGGCAAATCGGTCGCCTACTAAGCGGCCCTGTTGACACAATGCTTATCCCGATGGCATACTAAAGCAAAGTCCATGAAAACAAAAAAGTCCTTACATCACACTCTGACCAAAAAGAAAATCCTGAAGCGCAAGTCGTCTCGGAGGCTGGCGCGTGGCTTTTTCATCGTTGTTGCTGCCTTATGCACCGGCTCGCTGGCCGTTGCCTTGGCCGCCACCAAGCCCAGTAGTGCTAGCCTCTACGTACAGACTGACGCCCATCGCCCGGGATACCGCTTGGCCGGCGACCCCACGCCCGTTCCGCCCAACCCCGAAGGGACCCCCGACCAAGTCGGCACCGCATCCTGGTACGCCCTCGGCCTACCGTCGCCAGACAGCCTGACATGTGCTTCAACCCATTTTGGCCGGGGCACCTACCTCGATGTTAAGAACCTGCGCAATGGCAAACACGTCACCTGCCTGGTCAACGATTATGGTCCTGAGGCTTGGACCAACCGGGCCATCGACCTATCACGCGGCAGCTTCCGGGTCATCGACAGCCTCAGTTCCGGCACGACCAAGGTCGAAATTCGCGTTGTGTCGCGTCCAACAGGCCTCAATATCAACGCCGCCCAGCTACTGGGCACGCTCATGGGCTACAATCTATGCTCCCAAACCAATACGATGCAATTCTGCGAAATCAATAAGCAAAGCAGCCTACAGCTCAAGTAGTCCAGTCATATTGCATATTCTGAAACTATATGTCATAGTAAGGCATCTTCGCACCTACAAGACCGGAGCTTATCATGTCCACCGAGCTAACGTTACGCGACTGCCTGTATGCCACAGGCATTGTCGCCGCCATCTGCGTCATACTATGCATTGAGGTAGGAGGAACGAACCCGATAGTCTACGGCTCGCTGCTCGCCAGCCTCACGTTGTCGCTAGCGGCGCACACCTGTAGTCGCTACTTGCGTCGTAAAATAGTGGATAGCAGCTATCGTAGGCTGCTCAGTTCGGCCGAACTAGCATACCGCAAATACGACCACCGCCAAGACTTGAAGCCCATGCAACAGCTCGCCCTGCATGATTTGCGTCGATCCATCTGGGACTTACGCCGAGAAATCTTGCTGGCAAATCCTTACGACCTGACCCATATTGCAAGCGAGCTTAGCCGGACTACAAACATTCTCGGCTTCAGCCTCCAGCAAGCCATGCGCTAACAGCAAAAGACCCCCGGATTCGAGGGTCTTTCTTTATTTACTAGACGAAAACTATTCGACGCCGAGCAGCTCAACATCAAACTTCAGCGGCGAGTTGGGCGGGATCGAACCTTGGCCGCCGGCGCCGTAGGCCATCTCGGCTGGAATAGTTAGGGTGCGCTTGCCACCAACCTTCATGCCATCAAAGCCTTGGTCCCAGCCCTTGATAACCTGGCCTTGGCCAAGCGTGAAGCTAAATGGCTGGCCTCGATCGACCGAGCTATCAAACTTCGTGCCGTCAAGCAGACAGCCAGTGTAGTGGACGCTAATCTTTTTACCAGCCGTTGCTTCGGCGCCAGTACCGACTACCGTGTCGGTCTTTATGAGTTCAGTCACATTTTTATCTCCGTTAGTTGGTGTGCACGTGGCCGTGCGGGCCGTTGTTGTTGCCGTAGTTCCGGCAGTGGTCGATGAGTTCTGGTGACGCATCACCAGAAAAGTGCCTGTGCCGAGCGCCAAAGCTGCCAGAAGTGTTCCGATAGATATAAGTTTGCCATTCATAGCTGAAATTATACCAAACCCAGACCAAAGGTACTAGGCGAACGCCACACGAAGCATTAGAATAATGTTGATGAAACATGATGATCGATTCCGCTACCACGCCTTGGCGCTGTTTTTCGCAGTTGCCTTATTCCCGGCCGTTACAGTCAGTACCTTGTGGTATGTACTGACCCGCGCCACCACCTCTGGGAGCCTGGTAAGCTATGGAATAGTTGTACTACCGATCGCCATTCTTGGCCTGGCACCGGCTCTAGTTCTAAGCTTTTTCTTCGTTGAACTACTGGTGCAGCCGATCCGCCGCCTCCACCAAGCGATCGATGAAATAAGCAAGGGTAATTTTAACTTCCGAAGCCATTTCAAGAAGGGGAGCGAGTTCTACGAAATGGCCGAGTCACTCAATGGTATATCAAGTACCATGGAAGAGATCCTCAGCCAAAAAAGCGGCGAGAACGAGTTAATCGTAGCCGAGCGCAACAAACTGCGAGCCGTCTTAGACTCTATGGAAGATGGCGTATTTGCTATCGACTCCAGCGGCCGCATAATGCTGTTCAATAAAGCCGCCCAGGAGATTACTGGCCGCTCGATAACCGAGGTTGCTGGACAGCTCTCAGAGAAAGTCATGCCACTACGCCGTGGCGAAGAATTGGTAATGGCCAGCTGGCTTGCCGATCGGCGGGTTGCCAAGCGCGAACTAGGCGAATGGCGCAACCTTACACTCTACCGAGCCGATGGCGATAAGCTCTTCGTCGATGTTCGAGCTATCAAACTCCCCAGCGACCCGAACGGTATCCAGGCCCTAGTGACCTTCCACGATCTTACCAAGAGCCACAATCTGGAGGAAATGAAGGTCGACTTCGTGTCTCTGGCGGCTCACGAACTGCGGACACCACTGACCGCTATAAAAGGCTATCTAGACGTGCTCGAAACCGAGACAGAGGGGGAGCTGTCGGTCGACCAGCAGCAAATCCTAGCCCGCACCATCATTAGCGCCCGGCAGCTCTCTGGAGTGGTTAATAATATATTAAACGTCTCCCGTATTGAGCGCGGCGAACTGGCCCTGAACTTCGAGATTATTGACCCCAAAGCACTCGTCCACAACCTAAAGATCGACTATGATGTTCGCGCCCAGCAACAAAACCGCCAGCTCGAAGTCCACTACGGCAGCCACTTGCCGGCGATAAACGTCGATCTGGTGGGTATTACCGAAGTCATGAATAACCTCGTCGATAACGCCATCAACCATACCGAACCGGGCGGCAAGATCGATATCAAACTTAGCTTCATCAAAGACAATCAGGAATTGGAAATAATCGTCACCGATGACGGCCACGGCATACCAAAAGCCGCCATTCCCAAATTATTCACCAAGTTCTACCGGGTCGAGGGCCTACACACCACCAAGGGCACTGGCCTCGGCCTCTTCATCTCCAAATCGATTCTCGAAGCATTCGGCGGCCGCATTTGGGTAGAGTCCGAGGAGGGCCACGGCGCGAGTTTTAGCTTACGGATCCCAGCGGCGCAGCTAGTTGCAGAGAAAGAACATGCGTCGCATAATAGTAGAACAAGTGGCTCAATGAAAGGAACTCATGGCTGGATCAAAGACCATTCTATTCGCTGAAGATGATCGCTTTATTAGCGAAATGTATTCGCGCGTTCTCCAAAAAGCAGGCTACACCGTAGACTTCGCCTACACCGGCTCCGAAGCCCTCAAAAAGGCTCAAGGTGGCAAATTCGACCTTATCCTGCTCGACATCATGATGCCCGAGAAAACCGGCATTGAAATCCTTGAGGAGCTGCGTGGTGCCGACGGCAAGGGCGCGCCAGATACCAAGATTATTATTCTCACCAATCTAGCTCAAAACGTCGCTAGCCAAGACCAGCTCAAGGCTTTGGCCGATGGCTACCTTATAAAAGCCGACATCGTACCCAGTAAGCTGGTAGAGCTTATCAACGGACTCTGGTAAGTCAGTATTATTCTACAAATTTTAGAGCCAACCAAGACGTTTATACTACTTATGCTATTGACAATATCTTGCCTCTACGTAAGAATAATAGGTAACTAACCAAAAAGAAAAAATGCCTACAAAAAAGTCCACTAAAAGCAAAACACCAACAGCCACTCGTTCGCGCGTTGCTCATGCTAAGCCAGTCATCGCTACCGAGTCCGGCTGGGCGAAACGCAATCTATTGATTATGGCAGGGGTAGCAGTTTTGGCAGTTGCCGTGGCAGCCAGTGCCTACATCTACACGACCAAGCACAAGACTGTCACCAAGACGCCTGTCACACTGACTAAGGTCAAGGTCAAGCTCAAGTGGCTCCACAACGCCCAGTTTGCCGGCCTCTACTATGCCAAAGAAAAGGGTTATTTCGCAGCTGAAGGCTTGGACGTGAGTTTTGAAGAGTGGTCGAGTACCCGTAGTTCGGCAACCAAGATCGTTGATGCCAAAGAAGCAGATTTCGGTGTTTCAACTGGTACCGATATCATCAACGCCAGAGCCAACTCCGGCCGCAAGGTCGTTGGACTGGCCACTGTCTTCCAGCATGACCCTGAAGGCTATGTAGCCCTCAAATCATCAGGCATTACTGACCTCAAAAGCGTTGCCGGCCATAATGTTGGGCTCTTCCCTGGAAAGACTACGACTATATGGAATGCTATGCTCAAGGCCCAAAACCTATCAAGCCTTAGCTTCAAGCAGACGAATATGGACTTCAGCAAACTGCCCAAGCCTGAGACTAAGGTCTTGACTGACAAAACAGTTGATGTCTACGCCACCTTCCTGACCGACCAAGCCGTCCGTCTCAAGGCTGACCTAGCGGCCAGTGGCTCGAGCGACGAGATCGTGACCTTCAACCCCTACGACTATGGTATTGCCAACTACAATGACACACTCTTCACCTACGATGATATGGTTAAAAACAATCCGGCTCTGGTTCAGAAATTCGTCAACGCCGCAGTCAAAGGTTGGCATGACGCTATAGCTGACCCGACCGGCGCAGTCACCGCCATCCACGCCTACGACGGTGCCGACTATAAGCCCTACGAAGCCGCTATTTTCAAGGCCGAAGTGCCTTTCATCCAGACCAACGATGTGCCTCTGCTCTGGACCGATGGTGCAGTCTGGAAGGGTATGTATTCGATGATCAACGCTACTGGCTCGCTCAAGACCCAGATCGACGTTACAGCCGCCTACGACTCAAAGTTTGTCCGCAACTACTACAACATCAAGTAATAGCTAGAGAGATCACCAATGAAGCTGGCTAATAGGAGTTCGCTTAGCACCAAGCTAACCGTGTACTTCCTAATAGCCGCTTTGTTGCCGGTTGGCATTGCAGGCGTGTTGATACTGAGAGTAGCCCAGAAAAACATCGACACATTGACCTTTTCAAACTTAGAACTAGCCAGAAACCTCAAAATCAACCAGATCAATCTATTGATAGAAAAAGAATCTGAGGTAGTAAATGCACTATCTAAAACCCAGACGGTTCAAGATAGTGCCATGAGCTTAAAAAACAAGCAGCCCCTCAGCCCTGCGCAATTGTCTGCTTATAAGCCGCTCGTTGAAGTCGAGGGTGAATTCATTGAGGTTTTTCTCATAGATAGTGAAACGGCTAAGGTTTATGCATCAAGCAATACGGCCGAACTTACAAAAAACAAACAACTTGATGAATCGTTCGTACGTGGCAAGCAGGCGCTATTTGTACAAGATTTATATTTCGACTACTCTAATTTTGTACCGCGATATACTATCACCACTCCAATCATTATCGGCGGCCAATTGGTGGGTGTCTTCGGTGCTCATCTCGAACTCGATGCCATCGACCAGATCATGGCCGAGCCCCTAGGTATTGGCGATACCAGCGAGACATATTTAATTAATAAAGCGCATCAGTTCGTCTCAGACAGTCGCTTCGATCCGAATTCCAAATTCAATCTAGGTCTCAATACGGCACAGTCGGAGTCGGTATTGGCGGGCAAGGAAGGAAAAGGAATTTACAAGAATTACCGCGGCAAACTCGTGTATGGGAACTACGTCTACATTCCTGAGAGACACCTAGCAATCTTCGCCGAAGTTGAGCAACACGAAGCACTGGCCTCACTCCGTGAATTTGAACGGCTTATCTTGTATGCAGCTCTGGCTAGCTGCCTCTTTCTCGTCCTACTCACGCGCTTGTTTACCAACCAATTCTTAAAGCCGATAAGAAAGCTAACCGAGGGCGTAGAAGCCTTCGGCCGTGGCCAGCTGACGACGCGTATTAGTATTACTTCCAAAGATGAGGTCCGCAAGCTAGCTGAAACCTTCAATAGCATGGCCCAGTCGGTCCAAGACAGCATTACCAAGCTGCGCGAGCTGGATAAACTCAAATCCGAGTTCCTAGCCATTGCCTCGCACAACCTACGCACACCGCTGTCGGTCATCATGGGCTACGCCGATGGTATGCGCGATGCTAACAATAAGCTCAATAAAGATGCCGCTATCATTGGCTCCTACGCCCAGCGACTCAACGTCTTTGCTGAAGATATGCTACTAATCTCTGAAATTGAGATTGGCGGCAATCTGGCCACCGTTACTCAAAAAACGCCGACCGACATCACTACGCTCATCGGGGAGATAGCTACGCAGATTACCCCGATGGTCTCAGAGAAGAAGCTATCTCTAGGAGTAGTAGCCGCCAAAAAAATCCCGATGGTCAATATTAATAAGCAATATGTTAAAGATGCCATTTGGAATATCCTCGATAACGCTATAAAATTCACCGGCGAGAACGGCATTATCACCATGACGGCCAAGCCGGTCAAGGACAAAGTGACGGTCACTATTGCCGATACTGGAGCGGGTATCGCCAAGGAAGAGCTACCAATGCTCTTTACCAAATTCCACCGCGGGACTAGCACTATGGTTTACAACTACGAGGGCACCGGTCTCGGTCTGTACGTCGCTAAGCTGATTGTGGAGAGTAATGGGGGGCAGATAGAGGTTGAAAGCGTCGAAGGTAAAGGAACGACAGTGACGCTTATGTTCCCCGTAGCGCCAGTCGAGCCAAAGTCCAAGGACGCCCTCACCCCCAAAGCTGTCAAAACCATCGCCGACACATTGGAGTAGTACACTTGATAAATTGCCTGAAAGTAGGTAAAATATCCTAGTCCAAAAGGGTAGCTGTCTCTCGACCAGGCTATCAGTGCGGTCCCATCGTCTAACGGTTAGGACACCGGATTCTCATTCCGACAATCGGGGTTCGATTCCCCGTGGGACTACCACAGAAAACGCCTCACTTTTGTGGGGCTTTTTCTATTCAGGAAGTTACTAAGCCAGAACTTACAAAAAACAGCCCCACCGCCAGGTCCCAGGAGGGGATAGGTGGTGGGGCGAAGGAGTCGCTAGACAAAGCTAGCTCAGGCAGGCAGGGCTTTAGGCCATTTGATGTTACGAATGTGGCCAGTGCGGTCGATCTCACCGTCGAGATGTTGGGACTTATGGAGCTGGTCCCAAACGTTTTGCTGCAAGCTACGGGTGTAGCTTTTGGCGTTATCGGCGCTGAGCGTTACAGTATAGCTTTGGTCGGTGCGGCCGCTGAGACGGTGGCTGGCATCAATGCCCTTGAAATCGGGCCAATGCGGATTATCGAGCTCTCCACCGTGGCCACCGGCTACTTCCCAGTGGTCGGAAGCCCAACGTTCAATGTCGTAGCGATACTTGGTCGCGTAGACCGGATCGTTGCGATAAACCGGGTCATTGCTATAGGTGTAGTACACTTCGGTGCGCGTCTTGGACCGGCTACCAGTACATTGCTTTGTTCGCTCAGTGAAGGTGCCGTTGCCATTGCTAACCGTCTCAGACCCGCAGTCATAGGTGTAATTTTCCGTGCCATCGGGAACGTCGCGTGCGTGACTATGGCTATTGGTTTCGTAGTGGTCAACGACCTTATTGTATCGAAAAACCGCCGGGTAGTTACTCGTTTCGCGGCCTCCAGCCGGAACCGTCCAATCCTCTTCATGGAAAGTCTGGATTGATTCGACTTCCACCTGACGCTGCCAATTGAGCTCGCTAACTGTAAGAGCCAGAGGCTTGGTAGAAAGGAACAGGAAGTGGACGACCATATAGGTGAGCAGCAGCGTCAGGATCACACCAGCGGCAATAAACTCCCACCGGTATTGCCGATAGGCCTCACCGATATTCTTTGGCTTAGCCTTGTAACTTTCGACGCGAGTAGCGATCTGTCCAGTGCGGGGGATCTGCGAGCCTCGATGGGTGTAGTGTTCGGCGGTGCGGACATCGTCACTGTGCCCGGTTATGAGCCTTTCGCCCTCAACGAGCGGGTCGGGCAAGAGTCTTTCGATGCGAGCGTCGGCTTCGACCGTATCTTTGTCGAAATGAACGCCCTTGGCGTAGTCACCAGTGACGTATCTGGCTACTGGAGCCGTGAAATCGTCGCCGTCGCGCTTTTGCCCACAATGCTGACAAAATTTCTGGTTGCCTTGATTAGTAGTGCCGCAGTGGCCGCAATTCCATTCCGCACCGGCGTTTGCCAGTGCAAGCTCGGCGGCATCCGTAATCTCTCGGGCACCGCGCGGTAGGTATGGCGCTTCTTCGGGAGTCAACGTCACATTGCGCGGATCGTGGCAGTTTGGGCATGTTGTCGTTAACCCAGGGATGCCAGTAGTGAGACAGTTCGAACAATCCCACATGCCTTCGAGAGTTTTCAATCGTACCTCCGGTAATTGTAGGAACATATCAAGGTGCCGGCATATTATGAAACTATTCTTACTAAACATCAATATTATTATTTCAACAATAAAAAACAGCCCCGTAGCCAGGTCCCAAGAGGGGATAGGCAGTGGGGCTTGGGCCGCGGATGGCGGCTAGGGGATGTGCAGTAGCACATGGTAATCGGCAGGGATTGGACGGGGTCAAATCTGAGTCAGAACTCTTAGGATCATGCCGACCATCGACCAATCGACTGTTTCGGCCTCGAGTATTTGGCCCAGGGTGGCGACTTCGACATAGGTGCGTTCGGTGCTGCCGGGGGCGCCGTGCGGCTGGCCGTATTGACCCTTGAGGTAGGTGATTTCGGTGTCGGTCAGGTCGACGGCGAAAAGGGTGGCTTTGTGGGCCGAGAAAGTGGCCATAAGCTGCCTTTGGCCACAGGGGACAAAGCGCTCAAAGGCCAGGTCCAAGCCCGTTTCTTCCTGGCATTCGTGCTTGGCAACCAAGCGCGGATCGGTGACCATCTGTGGATCGGAGCCTCCGGGCAATTCCCAGACATACCCAGAATCGTTGGAGACCGAGGGGCGGAACTCCCGGATCAGCACCACGGTACTGTCGTTGATCGGTACTGCCCTACGATAGAGCATCACGGCCGAAATGTCCGGCCTGGAAAGCACGATCTCATTGGTCTTGGAACGGCCTTCGGCGGCGATGTAGACCTCGACGTGCAGGGCCCACAAGTAAACCCTTTGCAGCTGAGGCCCTTTACGCACCGTCGTAAGCACGCGGGCATGCTCCAGCGTATTACCCGCTGCCTTGAGGGCTCGATACCAGCTCTGGAAATGCGTGGTCCGCCAGATGTAGAGCGGCACTTCGCGCTCGCCGTCACTACGCCAGCTGCCTTCGCCAAGTAGCTCAATGGCCCTAGCAACGGTGCCGGCCGGCGTGTCAGAGAATGGTACCTGGAATTTTTCGGCCTTGTACCCTAGATAGCGGTTTTTGACGCTTTCGTAGGGAAATCCCAGCACGATTTTGCCGGAGTCTTCCCATTCGCCCCACTCCACATTGGTCGTAAAGCCGGGCATGGTTTCCAGGTCGCGTGGCACCCAGGCAAGGATCACATCGGCCAAGTGCAAGCAGGTTGTTTCCCACTTCACTTGGTCGAGGTACTCACCGCGGTAGGTGGTGACGCCGTTGGAGTCGGGCCGGTCTTCGGGCACAAAAACCACGCCGTCGTAGCCGAGCATGGCCAGGTAACGCAGGGCCTCGGGCCGCCAGGAAGTTACACCCTCATGCCGCGGTGTCGGGCCAAGCAGGAAAATCGATTTTGCATAGCTAGCCGGTGGTTCTTCGCGAGCGTAAACAATTGTCATAGTACGAGGTGGTGCAGTGGCCTCAGTCATGGCTAGCCTCTCGGGGGTAGAAAAACTTTTCAGAACTCTGTTGTTATATCATCGAGCTGCAGGCTTTACAAGCATCAGCTGACTTTTGATTAAAACATCGCTACAAAATCTGCAAATAATTTGTAAACTTTGTGGTGCGTCCCGCCGATGGCGGGACTGTGGGGCAGAGCCCCTAGGTGGTCACAATGTGGAAGATTATGGCCAGCCCGGAGACGATGCCCATGACGTAGAGCAGGAGCAACAGTATGGCAATGGTTTCGCCGCGGCCGTTGCCGTTGAGGCGGGAGAGCTTGTAGAGGCTGGTGACCCCGAGTAGGAACACAGCGGCGGTCAGCCTGAGCGCTTCGCTCGATTGGGCACCCGGCAGATGGCTGGAGAGCCACCACAAGGTCAGCGCGGCCGTGGCCACGAAGCAGACGGTGGAGAGCTTGCCCCAGACCTGGGCGCGGCTCGGCGAGTAGGTCGACATTGTCATCTGATCCTCCAAGGATCGTGTGGGTACGGCTACTTAACCTAGCAGATGAGGATCCTTCAATGGATGTACTATTGTATTACTTTACTGTACTTTTGTCAATATTATCAATCATCGAGCCGATCCCGTCCCTAGGATAGGCTTTTAGATTGAAATATTGCCCCCGACGCTGCATAATAAGCGTAACAACGATGGTGGAGATGGCGGACCAAAAGGATCGAAATCTCAATATTCTAGCGGCCGTCCAGGCAGCCCTGGGGGCGCTTATTAGTAGTATCATCCTGATTCTTTTCAAACTCAACCCCAACTATTTGCGTGATGCTGGACTGAGCTGGGTGGTGGTGATACTCGGCTTCACCGTGGTCGGGTATTTCCTGAGCGCGCACCAACTGATTCGCTACTTCAGTACTTCTATATCGGTCTTTATTATGTCCTGCATCAGCATTGCCAACCTGGTGCTCGTCATTGCCCAAACCGGTGGCCTCGACTCGCCCTACAATGCTTTTTTGATACTTGCGTTGGTAACCACTGGGTTGTTTAGTCTGGTAGCGACGATCATTGGGCTCACGGCCCTCATAACCTACTATGTCGTTGCTTTTGCCCAACACCATTTCGAGTCCAGCTTTTTGGCGGCACACCTTATCCAGTTCGTCATGATGCTCTCGGCCGGGGGCCTAGCACTGTGGGTACATAACCGTGGGCGCAAAACAGTCGCTCAAACCCAGCAAATGGCTAGCCTTTCTGGGCAGCTCGGCGAAGAGCAGCTTAAAGCCCAAGTACTCATGAATAGTATGGGTGAGGGGGTAGTAGTGGTAAACACCAGCCGCCACGTCCAGCTCTTCAACCCGGCGGCCCAAGCGCTCACCGGCTGGGACGCGGCCACAGCCCAAAACTTGAACTATCTGACCATCATGGGGCTCAAGAAAAACAACGACAGCGATGTGACCGACGCCGACGACCCCTTCCTCCAAGCTTGGGAGAAAAAAGCCACTGTAATACGTAGCGACCTGATACTCGGCACCAAGTCCGGACGCAAAGTCGCCCTGACCATGACAGTTTCACCAATTTATGACGGAAATAACAATATCTCCGGCGGTATTGCCCTTTTCCGTGATATATCGCAGGAAAAAGAGGTTGAGCGCCAACGCAACGAATTTATTTCCACTGCTAGCCATGAAATGCGCACCCCGGTGGCCGCAATCGAAGGCTACATAGCTCTAGCCATGAACCCAGATATCTCCACCATCGATGAGCGGGCGCGCGGTTTTCTGGGCAAAGCCCATGATAGCATCCAGCATCTTGGCGCGCTGTTTAAAGACTTGCTCTCGGTCACCAAGGTCGAGGAGGGGAAGATCGGCGGCGCCATTGAGCCAGTCGAAATCGGCAAGATGGTGCGCGAAGTGGTCAGTGACATGCAGTTTAATGCTCAGAAGAAGAACCTGACGCTGCTGTTGCAATCCGGGGGCATGACCTTGGGCGACAAAGACGTCATGCCCCTCTTCATGGTCAAGGGCAATGGCGAGCGGCTGCGGGAAGTGACCATGAACTTAATCGAAAACGCCCTTAAATACACCCAGCAAGGAGGCATAACCGTCGACGTCTCCGGGACAAAGGACTTAGTGACAGTGAAGGTCATCGACACCGGCGTCGGGATTGCCGCCGAAGACATTACCCATTTGTTCCAGAAATTCTACCGTGTCGATAGTACTGCCACCCGCACTATTGGCGGCACCGGTCTAGGCCTCTACTTGGTACGCACCATTATCGAGTACTTCAACGGCCGCGCTTGGGTGGAAAGCATACTCGGCCGGGGTAGTACTTTTGCCTTTAGCCTACCACGCGTCGCCAACGACGCCACCGCTGCCAGCCTCAACGATGCGGCAGCAGCCACGGCTCAAGCGCCAGGTTCGATTCTTCCGTCACCCTCGCCCAAGCCTGCACCAGCTCCCACCGAAACCATCATTCATCCCGTCGTCGTGGCGGCTCCAGCAGTGCAGGAAATGCCCGTCCCGGCCAGTATGCAGAGCACACCACTCCCAGAGAGCAGCCTTGCCAAGCCAGTGTAATCTTGTTAAGCTAACACTAGAAATTGGTTCCAAGTACCAGATGTGACGCGATAGAGTAATTAAATAGGTAATCCACCATGCCAAAACTGCTGCTCGTCGAAGATGACATTAATTTGCGAGATATCTACTCGGCCCGCTTCATGGCTGAGCAGTACACTGTCATCACCGCCGCCGACGGCGAGGAAGCCCTAGCGACAGCTGTTCGTGAACGCCCCGACTTAATTATTCTCGATGTCATGATGCCGAAGATAAGTGGCTTCGATGTCCTAGACATTCTGCGTTCGACACCCGAGACCAAAGAAACCAAGATCATCATGATGACCGCTCTTTCCCAAGAAACAGACAAGGCTCGTGGCGAAGCATTGGGCGTTAATAAGTACCTCATCAAGTCCCAAGTGACCCTAGAGGACGTCGTCAGCTCGGTCAAAGAAATCCTCGGCGGGAGCACTGTGCCAGCTGGTGTCGTCACGAGCCCTGTTGTCGCACCAAGCTCACCCACAGCCACCAACGCACTGGCCGAGCCCGAAGTTACCGCCCCACAAGTCACGCCAGGTGCCGATGCAGCAGTAACCACTGAGCCCGAAACCGCAGTCACAGAGCCTGATTCGAGCACTACTTCAGCTGATATGGATGAGCCAAAGATGGCTACTAGCCCAACAGAACCTGCTATCACTACTGCCAGTATCGCCGCAGCACCTGCTAGCAGTAATGACAGCCAAGCCTCTACTGGCTCGTCGTCGAGCGCCCCGAGTGAGCCAACACCTGGCGCCGATACCAGCTCCAGCGAAGCAATCCTCTAAATCTAGCTTACTATGAATTACCAAGTCGCCGTTCTGAATTTCGAAGGACCGCTCGATTTGTTACTTCAGCTTGTCGAAAAGTCCCAGCTGGAAGTGACGGCAATTTCGTTAGCCGAGCTGACCGAGCAGTATCTGGCCTACCTCGACAAACTCCAGGCCATCAGTACTAAGGATTTACACCAGTTTATAGAACTAGCCAGCCGGCTGGTCTACATAAAAAGCCTGGCTCTTTTGCCAGACAGTAGGCTCGAGAGCGACCCAGGCGTACGAGAGCTACGCGAGCAATTGGCCACCTACCAGCGCTACCACGCGGCCGCCAAATATCTGAGTGACTTACTTGGTGGCGGCCGCAGTTTCCGTCGACCTTCGGTTAAGGTCCAGGCCAGTCCTACCACTCCCATGCCGCATATGGAACTCAACGAACTAAGCGCGGTTTTCCGCCAACTACTGGCCAAAATGCCTAAGCCAGGCACCGAGCTTCAGGTCACCCCGACCATTACACTCGAAGATATGATTAAGCAGCTCAGCAACTTCATGCAGCACAGCCACGCCAAGCTGGAGGATTTCCTAGGCAATCTTAGTAGCCGGCTGGAGCTCATCATCGCTTTTCTAGCCACACTGGAGTTAGTCAAAAGCGGTTGGCTAGTGGTCACCCAAGACCAACAGTTTGGGACCATTACCCTCCAAAAGGCTGCAGTATGAGCAATTTAGAATTATCGGCACAGATTGAAGCCTTGCTGTTTGTTTCGGGTCGTCCACTGAGCCCCAGCGACCTCGCGATCTATGCCGGCTCATCGGTCTCCGACGTCGAAGCTGCCCTGCTAAAACTAGCAGGGCAGCTAGCAGATCATGGCTTAAGTTTGATCTGCCACAAGGGCGAATACGAGCTAGCAACGCACCCAGCCGCTAGAGAAGCAATCGAGCGACTCCAAAACTCCGAGGTCAAGTCCGAGCTGAGCAAGCCGGCCTTGGAGACATTGGCTATCATCGCCTACAAGCAGCCAATCAGCCGGAGTGGTATCGAAGAAATCCGCGGCGTAGCCAGTGAGCAAAGCATTAAGAATCTTTTGCTACGTGGCTTGGTCGTGGAAGCTGGCAAATCCAAGGAGCCTGGCAAGCCGACGCTGTACGCTACCAGTCACAGTTTTTTGCGCCATTTTGGCCTTACCACAGCTGCCCAACTACCAGCACTTGATAATTTTGAGGTCAATCACCATGCGGCTTAATCAATATATAGCTGGCGCCTCCGAGCTCTCCAGACGCTCGGCCGATGCTGCTATCGCCGAGGGCCGGGTGAAGGTCAATGGCGGAACACCGACTGCCGGCCAACAAATAGCAACCGGCGATGCGGTAACGCTCGACGATAAGCTATTGGCACTTGACACCAGGCTGCTCTACGTCGCCTTCAACAAGCCGCCAAAATATGTCACTAGTCGCAAACGCCAAGGCAATAATCCAACTATCTATGAGATATTGCCGGACGAATACCAGCACCTGCAAGCGGTTGGACGGCTCGATAAAGACAGCTCCGGACTACTCTTACTCAGCAATGATGGCCAGTTCACCCTGCAAGCGACCCACCCCAGCTTCGGCAAAGAAAAGCGCTACTACGTTGAGACTAGCCCAGCGCACATTGCCCATGCCACCGCCAGACTAGAGGCAGTTATCGAGCTCGAAGATGGGCCTAGCCAGATGTACGAGGTCAAACGGGTGGGCCGAGGAGTTGAGGTGACTCTGCGTGAAGGCCGCAATCGGCAAATCCGCCGGGCATTTGCCGCAATCGGTTACAGTGTCACCAAGCTTCACCGCCTGCGTTTCGGCAAACTGCTGCTCGGCGACCTGGCCATTGGTCAAACCCGGCTGGTCAGACCAGAGGATGTGCTGTGAAAGGCGCCATCACGACGCTGTTGCTGATTATGCAGCTTACCGGCTTAAGCCGCGTTATTCCGACAGGCGGCCTAGAAAAAGCCGTACTACCCAGCTCTATGGTCGAGATTAAGCCCAGGCAAAGCCTTGATATACTCACCAGCTCCAGGCCGCAGGCCGTGGCAACTAATCCCGTTTTCAGCCTTAAGGCGGCCAGTGTCTACGCCCTGGACCGCGAAAGCGGGGTAGTGCTCTATAGCCAGAATGCTGGCCAGGAGCGGCCAATAGCCTCGATCACCAAGCTGATGAGCCTCTTAGTGCTCCTGCGAGGCCACCAACCCGCAGAAAGCATCACAATCAAAAGCCTTCCTAGCTACAACCCCGAAGACGCCAAGCTTGGCCTAATAAATGGGCAGCAGTTTAGCTTTTCGGACCTACTCGCGGCCATGCTCATAAAGTCGGCCAACGACTCGGCCGATGCTCTGGCCATCCACGACTCGGGTAGTCTCGAGGCCTTCACCGTGAAGATGAATAGCCTGCTCAACGAGTGGGGGATAGAGCACAGCCACTTTGCCGCCCCCAGTGGGCTAGTCGATAATAATAACTTTTCTACAGCAGAGAGCTTGGCTAAAATCGCTGCCTTGGCGCTATCCAATAGTAGTGTCCGGGAACTAGTAAACACCGAGTCAAAAGTGATCCACGATACCAGTGGCAAGCCTTACTCGCTAGAAACCACCAATCTTCTCTTGAAAGATAATCGTTTTCATGGTATAAAAACAGGATACACGCTGGCCGCTGGACAATCTGTCGTCGCCCTGGCCAGTATTAAAGGCCACGACGTCATTACCGTAGTCCTCGGCAGTCCCGACCGCTTCGGTGAAACCACGCAATTAGTAAACTACCTCGAAGGAGCCTATACATGGCAATAAACCCTACCTCAACCCGCCTGCCTGTCGTTGCCATCGTCGGCCGCGCCAATGTTGGCAAATCAAGCTTATTTAACCGACTTATAGGCCGTCGCCAGGCCATAACCGACGATAACGCCGGTACCACCCGCGACGCCGTCGGGGCCACCGTCAACTGGAACCGCCACGACTTCCGCTTGCTCGATACCGCTGGGCTGGAACAGCCAGGCTCGGAGCTCGAGGAGCAGGTCCAGGAACAAGTTAGCGCCGCCGCCGAGATGGCCGATGTTATCCTGGTAGCCGTTGATGCTGCCACCATTATTACCGACCAGGATAGGGAGGCCGCCAAGCGTGCCCTACGCACCAAGAAGCCAGTTATTTTGGTACTCAATAAGGTTGATACTCTGGGTCGCGACTTACCGGAAGGCTTCGAACGCCTCGGTATCAAAGAAATGATTGGCGTCTCCTCGGCCCATGGTATCGGCACCGGCGACCTGCTCGACGCCATTGTACGCTATCTGCCCGAGATTCACGCCGATGACCTCGAGCAACCGATCCGATTCGCGCTTATTGGACGCCCAAATGTCGGTAAGTCCAGCTTGCTCAATAGTCTCGCCGGCAAACAGCAAGCAGTCGTCTCACCAGTCGCCGGAACCACCCGCGACGTTCGCGAGATAGCCATGCGTGCCCACAATAAAGATATAGTTTTAGTTGATACAGCCGGACTGCGCCGCCGCGGCAAGATTGAAGCCGGGGTCGAAAAGTACAGCGCCTCTAGGACCGCCGCCGCTATCGAATCCAGCGACGTTTGCGCGCTCATCATCGATGCCACCGAACCTTCGGTATCTGGCGACCAGCACCTTGGCGGTATGATCCGCGAAGCTGGCAAAGGCATGATTATTGTTATAAACAAATGGGACTTGGTCGAGAAGGATGATAAAACCCAGTCTGATTTTCTCAAAAAACTGACCGTCGACTTCGCCTTTGCCCCGTGGGCACCGGTGGTCTTTACTTCAGCTGTAACCGGCCTACACGTCACAGAGCTTCTTAAGCTGGTCACCGAGATCGCTGTCCGCCGCCAGACCCGCATTCCCACCCACGCCTTCAACACTTGGCTGGAGCGCGTCACGGCCGAGCACCCGCCGTCAGGCAAGGGCAACCGCCACCCAAAGATGAAGTACGGCCTGCAAATCGACTCCAATCCACCGCGCTACGCGCTCTTTACTACACATTCCGACATCATCCACTTCTCCTACCGCCGCTACCTAGAGAATAGCCTACGCAAAGACTTTGATTTCATTGGCACGCCAATCGAGATCGAGTATCGAGCCAAGAAAGAGAATGAGAAAGAATGAAGCTCATAATCGGCCTCGGCAATCCCGGCAGCGAGTATGACCTGACCCGTCACAATTTCGGCTACGCTGTCCTTGATAGCCTTGCCAGCTCACTTGAAGCGCCGGCTTTTAAACCGAATAAGAAGTTTACTGCCGATATCTGCGAAGTATCACACCGCGGCGACAAATTGATTTTGGCTAAACCAACAACTTACATGAATCTCAGCGGTACATCCGTTGGTGGCCTTGTGCAATTCTACAAAATTGCCGCACGAGATGTCTGGGTCATCCACGACGAGCTCGACTTGCCATTTGGCGTGATGCGTGTCAAGCAAGGGGGGAGTGATGCCGGCCACAACGGCCTGAAGTCTATATCGAGCGCTATCACGCCCGATTACTGGCGTTTCCGCCTTGGTATAGCTAATTCAACGCTACGCAGCCCTGTACCCGCGGTAGATTTTGTGCTGCAAAAATTCAACGGCCATGAGCAAGAAAAGCTCGAACTAGCCACCGCCAAAGCAACAGATCAAATCCTGCTCTGCCGCAAAACCCCAGCCAGTCTGCACGTACCCGAAATCAAACTTTTTTAACCTAAGGCTCGGTCCGCATCAGACCCAGCTATCGTCACCCTGAACTTGCCTGCCACGCATCGTTGCAGTGCGTAGGATTCTGGATAAGACTTAGTTCTCATAGACATATCCCGGATCAAGTCCGGGATGAATACTAAAACGTTTAGAAAGAGAAGGTTACCTTCTCACGCAGAAGAAAGGTAACCTTCTCTTTACTTTCGGTATTTGTTTGGTATAATGAATTTGTAGAAAATAAAAACCCCCTCGTGATAGGTGGATATCAGTTGGAGGTTTTTATTACACCCTTCAATACACGCACGAGGGCGTTTGCCCGGTCACGCAATATATAAATGGTGCCGTTGATTGAAGGGATTAATCCGCCTGTGATTTTGATCTAAAGGAGGGTGCATTTAGACGAGTCGCAGGCAGGTTAATTTGAGTTTTTGTAATTGTTTAAAGAACGGTTTTTGTGTATGCTCACTAGACTAACACACTTTGTTATTAATGTCAACAATAATTATGCAAATCTCTGAAATTAGTTATCAATCAAATGACTTCCCAGATAGGCTTCATGAAATTGCAAGCCCTCCAAAGCAGTTGTTTTGCATAGGAACATTGCACAATGACTCACCTCATGTGGCGATAGTAGGCAGCCGTAAGGTCACCGAGTATGGTCGCGAAACTACCTACCAGCTGTCTTTTGAACTAGCCAAAGCCGGTATTGTTATTGTAAGTGGGCTAGCACAGGGCGTAGACGGTATTGCCCATCAGGCCGCGATAGATGCCGGAGGATTAACTCTTGCCGTACAAGCTTGTGGCCTCGATCAAATTTATCCCACCAAACACCGACCACTAGCTAAACAAATATTAGCTAGTGGGGGAGCGATCATCACAGAATATCCTTTTGAAACGATCCCTTTCAAAAGCAATTTCCCGGCCCGTAACCGCATCATTGCTGGGCTTAGCTTAGCAGTCATCGTCACCGAAGCTGATGCCTCAAGCGGATCACTCATCACCGCCAACTTTGCGCTGGAGCAAAACCGCCTGGTACTGGCCGTACCAGGCAATATCACCAGCCCTCGCAGTGCTGGGCCAAACAACTTATTACGCTCGGGCGCTATCCCCGTCACCAATGCCAGCGATGTGCTCGAGGCGCTTGATCTGGAAGCTGGCCAGCCGATGGTCAAAGTCAGGGCTGAGAGCGCCGAAGAAGCTCTGATCTTGAAGCTCCTGGCCGAAGGCCACCGCACCAGCCAGACCTTGATAGAGCACAGTCACCTCAGCGCCGGTCGTTTTGCCACCATCATCAGCCTCATGGAAATCACCGGCAAAGTCCGCAACCTCGGTGCCGGCCACTGGGCCCCACGGTAGCTTTTGTAACAATTTGTACTATAATACGCCGTGTGACCGCACCTACGATGACCAAATCCCTTCTCAACCATGATGGAACTCCGATGTCGCCTGAGCAGCATGATCGGGTGCTAGAATCCAATGCAAAATCGCTGTTATCGATCACACACAAGGCCGCAGGCCGAGGTGGTCAGAAGCGAGCTCGCGGCGGCGCCGAACGAACAACCCAAGACTATGAAGAGAAGAACGCCCATCAAGGAGAAGCCTGTCGTGATTTTAAAAGCTTGTTTGCGCCACTCGGCCAGACTCCTTACCCCTTCAGCAATGCCGATCGGCGGCTCAGAGCTGCGGCGTATGAGATCTACCGAAACGCCCGAGTTCCGCTATGGCTCAAAACATCAGTGTCTTCGGGTCTGGTACTCGCGACCGATAGCCGGCCTCTTCTAACTATCTTAGGGCGGCAAGCTTGCGTCACCGACCACTTCATGCCACGAGGTTACTTTGTTCGAATCCGTAGCGACGTGCTTTTTGACGCCATCGCTGGAGACACTCACAAAGCAAGCTTCTTTTTCAAGCAAGAGGCAACGTATCCTAGGCTCCAATTCATTCCTTGGTCAGACGACTTTGAGCCGCTGCTTGAGGCCTTGCAGCAGACCATTATTATCTAGATAGATCGGCGACCTTTGTGATTACTCACAAAGGAGTAGTGACAAGATATAACGCCCGCCAAAACCCCGCCCGCATAGCCCAATGCGGGTTTTTTGAACCCGTAGAACAACAAATTAGCTTGACTAAAAGTGCCTCGTCATAGACTGTATATATTTGTATGGCAAAAAATCTCGTTATCGTTGAGTCGCCTGCCAAGGCCAAAACAATCGAAAAATTCCTCGGTAAGGACTATACGGTCGTTGCCAGTTTCGGCCATGTCCGCGACCTGCCCAAAAAAGGCATGAGCATTGATATAGAGCACGGCTTCGCCCCACAGTACGAGGTCAGCCCGGATAAGAAAAAAGTGATTGCCGAGCTCAAACGCCTGGCCAAAGCCGCCGACAATGTCTGGCTCGCAAGCGATGAAGACCGAGAAGGGGAGGCCATTGCCTGGCACTTGTCCCAGGCCCTATCGCTCCCCAAGGACACCAAGCGCATCGTCTTCCACGAAATCACCATAGGAGCCATTACCGACGCCCTCAAAACCCCGCGGATTGTTGATCAAAACCTGGTCGATGCCCAGCAAGCCCGCCGTATCCTAGACCGCCTTGTGGGTTATGAACTCTCTCCAGTCCTTTGGAAGAAAGTCCGCACTGGCCTCTCGGCCGGCCGTGTCCAATCCGTCGCCGTCCGCCTCATAGTGGAACGCGAACGCGAGATCGAAGGCTTTATGTCAACTGGGAAATTCAGAATCAAGGCCGAATTTAGCCTCGACGGGGGAGTAACGCTCGATGCCGAGCTACCCAAAAAGTTCGATACAATCGAGCTGGCCGAAGCCTTTTTAAAGAAATGCCTAGGCGCCGATTTTACTATCACTTCGGTCGAGACGAAGCCCGCGAAAAAGTCGCCTACCGCCCCATTTACCACCTCAACCCTTCAGCAAGAAGCTAGCCGCAAGCTTGGTTTTTCGGTGAAACAAACCATGGTGCTTGCACAAAAGCTTTATGAGACCGGTGCTATTACCTACATGCGTACCGACTCGGTACACCTCAGCGCAACAGCCATAGACGGCGCTATCAGCCACATCCAGAGCACCTATGGCAAAGAATACGTCCAAACCCGCCAGTTCAAGACCAAGTCGGCTGGCGCCCAAGAGGCCCATGAGGCTATCCGCCCAACGAATTTTAATCACCAGTCAGCTGGCGCCGACAGCGGCCAAAAACGGCTCTACGAGCTCATTTACAAGCGCACGATTGCCTCACAAATGGCCGAAGCCAAACTTGATAAGACAAAAGTTGAAATCACCATCTCGACCACTCCCGAAAAACTCATTGCCGAAGGGGAAGTCATAGTCTTTGACGGTTTTTTGAAAGTCTATCTCGAAGGCACCGACCACGAAGACAGCGCGGCCGAGGCCAAGATGTTGCCACCACTCAAGATGGGCGAGAAGTTGGACTTGACTCAGATGCAGGCTATCGAATCGTTTGATCGACCCAAGCCACGCTACACCGAGGCCAGCCTAGTGAAGGCCCTCGAAGAAATGGGCATTGGCCGGCCATCGACCTACGCCCCGACCATCTCCACAGTCCAAGACCGTGGCTACGTTGAAAAAGCCGATATGGAAGGCGTGGAGCGAAATGTTCGCACCCTGACTTTAGCCAAAGGCCAGATCAAGCCTGCCGAAAGTACCGAGATCACCGGCGCCGAGCGTTCCAAACTCTTCCCAACCGATATCGGCAGCATTGTGACTGATTTTTTAGTCAAACACTTCCCTAGCATTGTTGACTTTCACTTTACAGCCAAAGTCGAAGGCCAGTTCGATGAAATCGAAGACGGCAAACAAACCTGGACCAAGATGATTGGTGACTTCTACAATCCTTTTCACAAAACTGTCCAAGAAGCTGAAGGGATTAGCAGGGAAGAGGCCTCAGGTGCCAAAGACATCGGGATAGATCCTAAATCCGGTAAGCCTATTATTGCCCGTATGGGCCGCTTTGGCGCCATGCTACAGCTCGGTAGCGCCGAAGACGAGGAAAAGCCGAAGTTCGCGCCCCTGCCAGCTGGAAAGAAAATTGATACAGTCACCCTCGAAGAAGCCCTTGAGCAATTCAAGCTACCGCGTGTTCTCGGCCAAACCGCCGCCGGCGACGATATTAAAGCAAATATTGGCCGTTTTGGACCCTACGTCCAATACGCCGGCAAATACGTCTCTATCAAGCCCGATGATCCCTTCACTATCACCCTGGAACGAGCGCTGGAACTGATTGCGGCCAAAGAAAAGACCGATGCCGAAAAGACTATCCAGTACTTCGAGAAAGAGGGGATTAGCGTACTCAACGGTCGCTACGGCCCCTACATTACCAACGGCAAGAAGAATGCCAAGATCCCCAAAGATGTCGAGCCCAAGAAACTGACCCTTAAGCAGTGCAAGGAATTGCTCGAAGTAGCCCCCGCCGCCGGCAAACGCAAGCGCTTCGTCCGCAAGCGCAGCTAGTCCTAACCACCTAGGCTAGCCCAAATCTCTTGCCCGCTACTCCTGAAAATGGTATAAAACAGTCGAAGATACTGCTGGGTTGTGCTGTTTTGCGCTCTCTATTATTCAAAGTCCTAAGGGTGGACCCTCATGTCCAAGAAAAAGCGTCGCCATCATAAGAAAAAATTCCAGCCCATCGCTTTTCACGAGAGCCTAGCTGTTTTCGCGCCCGAGCCAGCCAGCTTGACGCTGCAAATGCCGTTCCTCGAGGAATCGCTAGCTATTGGCTATGACATCTTTAGCACCTGGGCTCGGCCAAGACTGGAAATCGCCAGCCTATACACTGTTGCCACCTGGCACGACACGCGCATGGTGATCCGGCCGTTTTTTGCTGCCTTCAAAGCCAAGCGCTTGATTATTGCCTTTGTATTACTGAGTGTCATCGGCGCTAGTGGTACTGGCGTCTTTGCCTATCGGATGGCCCAAGCCACCATCGCCAAGTACCAATCTCAGATAACTAGCCCAAATATTCTGCTGAACGTTAACCGCAAGGGTACAACCATCACCGACCGTGACGGCCAAATCCTGTACCAAGGTTATGGCGCGACTGAGCAGGTGCCTGTCAAAATTGATGACCTGCCACCAGCGCTCATCCAGGCCACGCTGGCCGCCGAAGATCCGAGCTTCTACGACCATGCCGGCTTCTCCTGGAAAGGAACAGCCCGGGCGATATTTGAAGACATCAAAGCCCATGGCAAAGTCCAGGGTGGTTCGACTATCACCCAGCAACTTATCAAGAACAGTCTATTAACCTCCCAAAAAAGCTACCAGCGCAAATTTGAAGAAATAGTCATGTCGGTGGTCCTCGAGCAGCGCTATAGCAAACGCCAGATACTGGAAATGTACCTCAACAAAGTCTACTACGGGCAGGGGAGCTACGGAGTAGGTAGCGCCGCACAAACCTATTTCCATAAAAACGCCAAGGATTTGACGCTCGATGAGTCGGCCTTACTGGCTGGCCTACCGCTGGGGCCTAGCCGCTTCGACCCCAGCCTCAGCCCCAGTGCCGCCAAAGCCCGCCGCGACTTCGTGCTAGAGGAAATGGTCGGCGACGGCTTCATCACGACTGCCCAATCGCACGCCGCTACGGCAAAGACTGTGACGGGCTACGAGCGCGTAGTGGCTATCAAGTCCCCACACTTCGTGTTTTATGTCCTTTCCGAGCTGCGCCGGCTCTACGGCGACAAAGCTGTCGAGGAGGGAGGCATCCTCGTCAAAACTTCGCTCAGCTCCGCCGATCAAGCATTGGGGGAACGACTGGTAGCCGAGCAAGTCGCCCGGATTAGTGCCGCGCATCACGCCACCAACGGCGGCCTCATATCACTTGATCCCAAGACTGGGGATATTTTGGCTATGGTTGGTAGTATCGACTACAACTATCCAGGCTTCGGTTCAGTCAATGTCACCACCTCCAAGCTCCAGCCTGGCTCAAGCTTTAAACCCATCGGTTATGCCGCGGCCATGAAAAAAGGCTGGAACGGCGCGACGCTCATCGATGACTCACCATTCCAGATAACCCAGCCAGACGGCACAATCTATCGCCCCGCCGACTACGATGGGCGTTTCCGTGGCAAGGTTTTATTGCGCCGGGCCCTCGGTAACTCACTGAACATCCCTGCCCTCCACGCCATTCAGTTTGCCGGCATTGAATCAGTCATATCAACGGCTAGCGACCTCGGTATTACCACGCTTGGCGACAGCTCCAACTATGGCATTAGCCTCATCTTGGGTAGCGCCGAGGTCAAACCCCTCGATATGGCGGCGGTTTATGCCACATTTGCCACTGGCGGTCTCAGGGTGTCACCAAACGGCATTTTGCAGGTGCTCGACCGCAACGGCAAAGACATTACCAAGCCCAGAGCAGCAGCGGTCCAAGTCCTCGACCCACGGATTGTCGGCATGCTCACCGATATCTTGAGCGACAATAATGCCCGCATCGAGGAGTTTGGCCCCAATTCACCGCTCAAGCTCTCAAGGCCAGTGGCCGCCAAAACCGGCACCACTAACGATTTCCGTGACAACTGGACAGTCGGCTACACCCCCAACCTGGTAACGGCCGTCTGGGTAGGCAATAACGACCACACGCCAATGATCAGTATTGATGGTATAACAGGCGCGGCGCCAATCTGGCATGATTATATGGAAGCTGTCCTCGCTTCAATGCCGCTTCTGGGTTTCGAGAAACCGGCCGGGCTCGTCCAGCTCCAGATCTGTGCTAGCGATGGCGGCCTGGCCAACCCCTGGGACCCAAAGACAGGGGAGTGGTTTATTACCGATAACCTACCCACCAAGCAATGTAGTACCAAGGAACCGGCTAAGCCCGCCGATCCAGCGCCAATCGAACCCATTATTGTGCCTATCCAATCAGGAAAACCAGGTAAACAGTCAGGTTTCTGGCCCCCGGGCTTAAATTGAAAAATACTGTTGACACAGCTTATGACTTATTTTATAATTCTATACAGTCAATAGAGGGGTAGAAGGTAATTACGTGTCCCAATCAACTACAGCTACGACAACTAAAATAGATTACAAGCAAGCAG
The DNA here is from genome assembly GCA_043767845.1 of bacterium. Taxonomy (GTDB): domain Bacteria; phylum Patescibacteriota; class Saccharimonadia; order UBA4664; family JBBRNT01; genus JAYUFZ01. The sequence goes on from JAYUFZ010000008.1 coordinate 51,895, forward strand.
CTCAATCCGCCCTCAAGCTCCTACGCCGTGATCGCGACCGCCAAATCCTAGCCAAGCGCTTCGGGTTTGGTCTCATTAAACGCCAAACTCTTGAAAAGATCGGGCGTGATTTCGGTATCACCCGTGAGCGTGTCCGCCAGATTGAAAAAGCTGCGCTAGCCAAGCTCAAAACCGGTGCTGCCAGCGAAATCACTAGCACGTCAACGGCTATTAAGTCGGTCGTTGCCGACCACGGCGGCATTGCGCCACTAGAAGTCATCGCCACAGCCCTTGGCGCCACCAACCCGGGTGAACAAGCCTACATCGTCTTTCTAGCCGAATTGTCACCAGAAGTTGAAGTTATTGAAGAAAACGACTACTTACGACCCGGCCTCGGACTTTTGCCCAGTATTACCGAAAAAGCCACCCGCCGCTGGTCAGCAGCCCTAGCCGACATCGTCACCGAGATTGGTAAGCCCACCACCCTGGCCAAAATCGCCGCCAAAACCGACATCCCCCTCGAACCGAAAGCACTCTCGAACCTGGCCAAAATGAGCAAAGCACTAGCAGAGCTCGATGGCAAATGGGGACTCATGAGTTGGCCAGAGGTCAATCCCAAGAGCATCCGCGACAAAACCTACCTAGTGCTACACAAACATGGCCGCCCATTGCATTTCTCTGACATCGCCACCCACATCCACAAAACTGGCCTGAATAAGCGCCAGGTCACTGTCCAAGCAGTCCACAACGAACTCATCAAAGATGGTCGCTTCGTGCTTATTGGCCGCGGCATCTACGCCCTGGCCGACTGGGGATACACTCCCGGCACCGTAGCCGATATTATTGCTGACATCTTGCGTGATGAAGCCCCACTGCACAAAGACGAAATCGTCCGCCGGGTGCTCATCAAACGCCAGGTCAAGACCACTACCATTATATTAAATCTACAGGAGAAACAGCAGTTCGTTAGGGTCGCCAAAGCCACTTATACACTGGCCGTCTAATGGATCTGGTTCTCTCTCTTCTTTCTAGCATTATCCAACTGATCGGTCTCATCCTCTTCAAATTCTACGGATGGGTCGTTGTGGTTGCTGTACTTGGTTATTTAATCTGGCAAAATCGCCGTCGGGAGGTTTGGGTGAACGGTAGCGAATACACACTCTTAAAAATAGGCGTGCCTCGTGAGAACGAGAAGAAGGAATTATCGGCCGAGCAAATGTTCGCCAGTTTGCACGGCATTTTGCGTTCGGCCGAAGAGTTAGCCAAGGATGGCGCTCTCCAAGATCATCTTAGTTTCGAGATCGCCTCGATCAAAAACCAGATTCAATTCTATGTCTGGACGCCAAAACACCTCAAAGACTTCGTGGTCGGCCAGATCTATGCCCAATACCCCAGTGTGCATATTGAAGAGGACGCAGTCGACTATACCACCCCCGAGCCGGGCCAAAACCACAGCCTGGGAACCGAACTCAAACTCGTCAAGAATGAAGTATTGCCAATAAAAGTTTTTGCCTCTTTCGAAGTCGACCCGCTGGCCGGCATTACTGCCGTGATGGCCAAGCTCGACCAGCAAAGTGAAGAAATGTGGGTTCAAATCCTGGCCCGCCCAACCGACGACGCTTGGCGTGACCGGGGGCTCAAATACATCGACGAGCTCAAGAGTGGCAAGAAGACAAGTATTATGGATCAGCTTATCAAGATGCTCATCGACCTGCCAATGCACGTATTAAGCAACCTGTTCAGCGGACTGGCTACGCCACCCGAAGCCAAGAAGGAAGAGAAAAAAGAAGAAAAGAAAGAATTATCCATCGGCCAGGCGTCGCTAGCCAAGGGCGCTGAAGAGAAAATCAATAAGCTTGGCTTTGAGATCAAGATCCGCATAGCCTACATGGGGCCAGACGAAACCCTCGCCAAACAACGTATCCAGGCTATCGTAGGCGGCTTCAAACAATTCAACACCAATAACCTCAATGGCTTTACCTCAAGCGGTATGAACACTACCCAGAGCTTCATCGACGACTACCGAGCCCGGCTCTTTCTCGATGACGGCTATGTCTTAAACATTGAGGAATTAGCTGGCCTCTACCATTTGCCGCACAAAAGCGTCGAAACGCCAAACCTGGCCTGGGCAACGAGCAAAAATGCCGAGCCTCCATTTACATTGCCAGGCGAGGGGAGTGTGCCAGACGCCGAGCTGAGCTTGATAGGCCTCACCAACTTCCGTGGCCACCAGATCAAATTCGGTATTAAGCGAGCGGATCGTGGTCGCCATCTCTACATTATCGGCCAGACCGGAACCGGTAAGTCTTTCTTACTGCAATTGTTGATGCTTTCTGACCTGTACCACAATGTTGGTATGGCCGTCGTCGATCCCCACGGTGATCTCGCAACCGATATCATGCGATATATCCCTGAGCATCGGCTTAAGGATGTCGTCTATTTCAACCCGGCCGATCGCGATTTCCCGATCGCCTTCAACCCGATGGAAGTCACTGACCCAAACTTCAAGAATATGATCTCCTCAGAGCTTGTCGGCGTGCTCAAGCGGCTCTTTGAGTCCTGGGGCCCTAGGTTGGAGTACATCCTGCGGTTCACCATACTAGCGCTACTTGATTATCCAAATGCCACGATGCTCGGCATTACCCGGATGTTGACCGAGAAGAATTTCCGCAACCGAGTTATCAAGCAGATCAAAGACCCGATCGTCAAAAACTTCTGGGTTACTGAGTTTGCTTCATGGAACGATAAGTTTGCCTCCGAAGCTGTTGCCCCGGTACTCAATAAAGTCGGCGCTTTCACCGCCAATCCACTCGTCCGCAACATCATTGGCCAGCCGAAGAGTGGCGTGAACCTACGTAAAATTATGGACGAGGGCAAGATCCTAGTAGTCAACTTATCAACTGGTCTCGTGGGCGAAGACAATGCCGGCATCCTCGGAGCCCTGATGGTCACCAAGATCCAGCTGGCTGCTATGAGCCGGGCCGATATCGTTGATAAGAATATGCGCCGCCCATTCTACCTTTATGTTGATGAGTTCCAGAACTTTGCCACCGACTCATTTGCGGTCATCCTGTCGGAGGCTCGTAAGTATGGGCTCAATCTAACAGTCGCCAACCAATATGTCTCACAGATGCCTGAAACAGTCCGCGATGCGGTCTTTGGTAACGTCGGTTCAATGATCAGCATGCGCGTTGGTGCCGCCGATGGCACAATCTTGGGCAAATACTTTGAGCCAACCTTTTTGGCCAACGACCTCATAACCCTCAACAATCAAAATTGTCTGATAAGCATGAGTATCGACGGTGAGAAAACCACGCCGTTTAGTGCTGTAACTTTGCGCATGCCAACGCCGAGTGCCGACCATACCGACCAGATTATCGCCCTTACTCGTGAGAAATTTGCTTCCAGCCGGGCAGAGGTTGAGGACAAAATTGCCAAATGGACCGAGGGTGCCGATGACCAAGCCGAGAGTGGCGAGCCAGCCGACGGTGCAGCAGCCGATCCAACAGATAAGCCCAATCTGTTGATAACTGAGCAAAAACCGAACAATCCATTTCTGGCTGGGCTCAAGAACCCCGAAGCTGGCAGTATCCCAGCCCCAACCATAAGTGAGAACAGGGGAGGCCAGGGGAGTAATCGGCCGGTTTCTAAGAATGTGAATGATGTCTATCGGCCGGCCGAGCATCGACGTGAGAACACTCCTTCGAACGCGCCAGCCCCGGCCACAAGCTATGTCGAAGACCGCAGTCAAGCAGCAGCGGCAGTTCCAACGCAAGCGGCCCCGCAATACATCGAGCAAGTGCCAACCCAGCAGCCCACAAGCACCCCATTCCTGCATAACGCCGACGAGTTAGCCCTTATAGAAGCCACCCGGCGGGCTATCGCCAACTTGCCGACGCTAGAAAGCCCTCTCAACGCCCCTCAGCAGCCTGTGGCCGCTGGCAACATTCATGACGGGCAATCAACCAACTTGCGTTAGAATGGCCCTTAAAACGGCTGCAAGTGTCAAAATACCCCCCAAGCAATGCAAGGCGGGTATTTTGTATCTGTCCTACAGATGGGATCATGCCAACACTTTTATCCAGCGTGGAGATTGATAACACCTGCACACTCAACCGTCAAAGACTAGTTCGGTTTTTGTTTGCTAGGCAGAAAGCGTTTGGTGCATTTACAAACGATGCAATATGACGTCTAGAGCCAGGGGACAACGTGGGATACAGCAAGGATAACAAAACACCGGAGACTACATAGAAATTACTCAAGAGTGGGGCAATTGCACTTCTCCGGTGTTTTGTTATTAGTGTCGCACAATGTATATTTTGCGTCTTAGTAAATAGATAAGCAAAGACGACTAGTAGTGCCTCTCATGGCCATGTCGCATGCTGTATTATACCTGTTGCAAGCCATTATTCGTGCATTTTAGAAAACACTATAAGTATTTGTTAAGTCGCTAAAACACCATTTAAGCGACTAAATTGACGCTGGAGCCAGGCCCGTCAAAATATCGCTTTTCATTTGAGAATTCTGATATTTGGAATGAGTATTATTTACCACGGCCATAATGATTTTGCGATATGCCATGACTCTAAGAACAAATACCGAACAGTAGGGAGGAGTACCCGAACGCCGATTTGGGCTGGCATTTACTTGTAGTAGGCTTTGCCGGCAATACGGAGGTCGATGTACTCACTTGGCGGGGGCTTCTTAAGTCTGGCCAGCTCGGCCAGCACCCGGTTGAGGCTGGCTAAAGCATCCTGGACGCTACGCGTCGTATCAAATTTTACAACATAGCCTTTTGATGTTGTAACATAAACTTCTGTCGTAGTGTCTGGGATGCGCATGCCGGTAATTCCCAGGCCGGTTTGGCCAACCATGGCCTGCACTAGGCCTGTACAAAATTCCACGAACCTCGCCCCCACTACCCGCTCCCCAACCTTCACTGGTAGGTTTGTCCCATCGAGAACCACGGGGAGCTTACTCCCCTCCCCTGCTACCTCGGCTATGACGGTGCCATCAATATCCAGCTGGTAACTTTTGTTTGCCGATTTCCAGATCAGGCTCGGTATCCGTTCGGTCACCCGCAGCTCGAGGCCATTAGGCCACAACCGCCCGACCTCAACAGATTTGATCAGTAGCAAATGTTCCTGCAACTGTTTGGCTAACTGATCGGTATCTACAGTCGTGATATTGCCCGACCAGAGGCTTTTTTGCAATTCACTGCGAGTGGCGCTCTCGAGCTGGGCAGTTTCGATGCTTTTATTGCCTTTAATAACAATTCGCCGAATACTGAACAGCTGTGACCAGCCGATACAGACCAGGAGGGTCACAAAAGCCGCCAAACTCCAGCGTAGATTAAGCCTTGGTAATCTATGACTCCGGCGGTTGCTCGGCCTGTTCTGGCGGCCGTACATCGACGTCGAGGCTGGCCGACGCATATTTACTACCTTGCGCCGACTCTCACTCATGGTGGTCACCGCTACGCTCCCCACTGCCCTCCTCATCCACTGCTTTCGGCTGCTTATCGGCGCGGGCATTGTCGACCAATAGCTGCGCCAGGTCGCGAGCAGCATTAGGACGAGCAAAGTTCGCTATATGTTCGGCTAGTCGCTCCATCTCAGCGCTGTCCCCACTAATCTTGCGCAATTCAGCAGTCAAAGACCGGGGTGAGAGCTTGTCTTCACCGAGGACACGTACTGCCCCGGCCCGGCCAAGCATTCGGGCATTCTCGGTCTGATGGCCACCGGTCAGGCGATGGTTTGGCACCAGGATTGTCGGCTTTGCCAGAGAGGCCAGCTCGGCTATGGTATTGGCCCCGGCCCTGGCCACGACAATGTCAGCCGCGGCTAGAGCCAGCCCCATGTCGTTGGTCAAGAAGGAAAAAGCTTGGTAGCGCTTCGGATATTTTAGCTTGAGCCGGCTTACTTCGAAGCGTACTTGCTCAATTTCTTTTTCTCCAGTGTGGTGGATTACTTGAAAATACTGCGTGAGCTCCGGCAAGGCTCCAACAACGGCCTGGTTAATAGCATGCGCGCCTTGGCTACCACCGGTGACGAAAATAATTGGCAGATCGGCCTGGAGACCGAAATGTGCTAGCCCCTCCAGGCGATGGACGGTCAACAGTTCGCTACGCACCGGATTGCCGACATACTCAAGTTTACTTGCCGGAAAAACCGGGCCATACTTATCAATTGGAAACCCAGTAGCTATCTTGGTCGCCCGCTTGGCCAGTATTCGGTTGGCAAGCCCCGGCAGGGTGTCCGATTCGTGGATAACGTATGGTATGCGCATAACCCCAGCGGCAATTCCCAGAGGCAAACCGACATATCCACCCTTGAGAAAAATGATGTTTGGCTTAAAGCGGCGCAATATACCAAAAGCCTGGAAAATACCGCGCGCAACCCGAAATAGATCGCGGATGTTTAGAAACAACGTCTCGAGGTCGAAGATATTGGCCAGCAAATGCCGGTTGTGATAGCGGCGTATTTTGCCGGATGTGACTGTGTCAAAACGAAAACCAGCCGCCTGGGCGATCTTTTGTTCCATACTGCCCTTGCCACCGACATAGAGAATGTCGGCCGACTTATCGAGCCGCTTTAACTGTTCGACTGTAGCGAGGATCGGCGAGATATGACCCGCTGTCCCCCCGCCGGAGACGAGAATTCGCATCTTTGGCCTCATAGGTTGTGTATTTTGATATGTTCACCAGAATGCCAATAGCAAACATGCTCATGACCAGGCTCGAGCCACCGTAACTAATGTACGGCAGCGGGATGCCTGTCAACGGAATCAGCGATAGCATTGCGCCTATGTTTATTATAGCCTGGAACATCAACCATATGCCAATTCCAGTGGCCACCAGCCGCCCGAATGTGTCCGGCGCCTTGCGGGCAATGCGAAAAGCCCGCCAGACCAATAGCCCGAACAGGATAATCAGCATCACCGAGCCGATCATGCCAAACTCTTCAGCAATTATGGCGAATATTGAGTCGTTCGGCGCCTCTGGCAGGTAGCCATAGACTTGCACGCTGCGGCCCAGACCAACGCCAAAAAGTCCACCACTACCCACAGCTATCAGTGCCTGCTGAATGTGATAGCCGGTGTCCGAACTGTCTCGGCTAGGGTCAAGAAAGGTCAAAAGCCGCTCCATGCGATGCGGAAAAAGAATAATCGCAAGCCATCCCGCTGCCAATCCCGAGCCGATCATGCCCAGAAAATGGCGTGGTCGGACGCCGGCTACCCACAGCATGCCGAGCGCTAGGCCGGCTAGTACTAGCATTGTTCCCATGTCACGCTGGAAAACGACGATCACCAGGCTTATCAAAGCCATCATTACCCCAAACGGGATTATCGCCTCCGACAGCGAGCTAATATCCTTGCCTTTTTTCTCGAACCAATTGGCCAAATACAATACCAGCGCCAGTTTCATGAGTTCGGCTGGCTGGAATGACACCGGGCCGAGCTTCAGCCAACGGGTGGCGCCGTTTTTAGCAAAACTCAGACCTGGCACCATGATCACCAGCAGCGCGAAGATAGCCACCAGCATGATACGCGGCGCCCACTTACGCCAGGTAGTGTAGCGAATCTGGCTGGCCACAATCCAGCAGACCAGACCTATGCCAACATTTACCAGGTGATTGTAAAAGTAAAAATTCCGACTGGCACTACCGACCAGTTTTTGGCTCTGGATCGGGCTAATCGAGTACATCACGATCAACCCGATGGCTACGAGCACAAAAGTTAGCAAGATCAAGCCGTAATCGGCGGCATGCGAACGCCGGACTACCTCACCCGCCCCGGTAGTACCCGCCACCTAGCGTTTATTCCCAATGAGCGCCAGTATCAGTCCTATCGTGCCAACGATTTGGCCAACAACCCACAGCCGCATAGTTACCTTGGTTTCTGGCCACCCTAGCGCCTCAAGATGATGATGCAGCGGCGCTGAAATGAAGATTTTACGCTTAAAGACTTTCTTGGAGAAAATCTGCAATACGCTTGAAGCAGCTTCCACCACAAAGACTGCCGCAATAATCGGTAATACAAAAACAGTATTAGTAAGCATTGCCACCACCCCAAGTGTTGTACCTAAGGCGAAAGAGCCGCTGTCGCCCATGAAGAACCGCGCTGGATAGATATTGAACCAGGTATAAGTCAGCATTGCTCCAACAACCGTGGCGCAGAAGCCGGCCAGCCCAAAGCTGCCCTGGAAATAGGCAATTACCGCGTAGGCTCCAAAGGCTATGGACAGCAAACCACCCGACAGCCCGTCGAGGCCATCTGTGATATTGACGGCGTTGGCTGTGGAAACCACCACGCTAATGAATAGTGGTACGTATAGCCAGCCAATATTAATATCGCCGTAAGCAGGTATGTGGATGAGGCTGTAGCCGAGTTTGTAGTAGAAATAGAGCGCTCCAGCCAGGGCAATTCCAGAAATCAGCGAAAACTTGATCTTACCACGCATCCCAGCAATCCCCAGCCCCTCGCTGCGGATATTGAGAAAGTCGTCAAACAGGCCTACGACACCAGCCGCCACCAGCACAAAAAGTGGCAAATAGGTCTGCGAGCGGCTCAGGTTGAAAATTACGGTCACCAGCGTAATGGCCAAAATCATGATCAAGCCACCCATCGTTGGAATGTTACGCTTGTGTTTCTCGGCGTGTAGCTTGGCGTAGACTGTGGCCTTCTCGCCAGTTATGGCATCGGTACGGGGACGTTTCCAGAGCTTGTATTTGAAAGCGAAGTGGGTGTAGATCGGGGTAATAGCCATGGCCACTAAAAAGCCAAGCGAAGCCTCAGCAAATATATGTGAGAGCGGGATGATGGTTGACTGGTGTAAGAGTGTCATGGGGTTTACTTCTTTGGGTTATTGTAGCATATCTGGGTTCGCTGAGGCGCTGCTAACTACTCGGTGGTATCGCATAGTAACGCAGCAGCCACTGGGTGATGTTGGCAAAAATCGGCACCGTCGTCGACTCGGCGAAGCCACTGGTTTTTGGCTCATTGACGCGTACCATCATCACAAAACGTGGCTTTTCGACCGGTGCCAGGCCAATGAATGAACCAATGTTTTTACCCTCCTCATAGCCTTGGCCGTCGGCTCGCGGGATCTGGGCGGTACCGGTTTTGCCGGCAATCTTATAGCCTGGGATCTTAGTGAGATACCCCGACCCGTGCTCGACTACTTGGATAAGCATCTGGACCAGGTCACTTGCCGCCTGGCTAGTGATAACCTGCTTATTAACCACTCGTGGTTCGTGGCTCACGGTAGTGCCATCGGGCTTAATAATTTTGTCGATAATGTATGGCTGGTAGAGTGTGCCGCCGTTGGCAATGGCCGACATGGCCGAGACCATCTGCAACATTGTCACCGAAATACCTTGGCCGAAGCTCATATTGGCGTAGTTCACATCGGGTGTCGAAGGGGCGTTAACCGCCCCGCTGGCCTCCCCCGCGACCTCGATGCCAGTCTTGATACCAAAGCCAAAACGCTTGGTAAGATAATCATAATAGAGTTTCTTGCCCGCCTGCGTGATCCGTGTCGGATCACCACCAAGACTCTTAAGCACAAAAATAACACCAGTATTGAGTGATTTCTGAATGACATCGGTCATGGTCTGGATCCCAAACTTGTGGCCCTCGGCGTTGCGGATCACCCGGCCGCTGACCTCTTCCTGGCCGGTATCGTTATAGGTTGTGGCCACCTGGACTTTGCCACTATCGAGGCCGGCGGCCATGGTAAAGGCCTTAAAGCCTGAGCCGGGCTCGAAATTGTCGCTGACCACCGAGTTACTAAACTGACTGTAGTCGGTAACCTTGGTATAGTCGTTGGGGTCGTAGGTTGGGTAGTTGGCCATAGCCAGCACTGCCCCGCTACTGGGGTCCACAATTACCACACTACCGGATTTGGCACCGACCGCCTCGACGCCGCTTTTTAGAAATTTTTCGGCTTGCGACTGGATATTTCTGTCAATGGTAATCACGTAGCTCGAGCCGTCAACTGGTAGCTTGAGCAAGTTGTCGGCGGTGGCGATAGGTATCCCACGAGTGTCAGTTTTGGCTTTGAGGAGGCCCGGTTTACCAGTAAGCTCACCATTGAGATAACCCTCAAGGCCGTATTGGCCTTGGCCATCGGCATTGACGAAGCCAGTGATCTGGCTGGCCAGTGAGCCCTCCGGGTATACGCGGTAGGTTTCATCGACCATTCCAACCCCAGCCAAATTCAGGGCGCTAACCTTGGTAGCGACATCGCTGGTGAGCTTGTTTTCCAGCGCCACATACTCCCCGCCTTTGCCGAGCAAGTCGTAGTATTTGGTGGCCGAGCCGCCAGTCACCTCGGCCAGTGCTCGGGCGGTCTTCACCTTATCACTTATAAAGCTGGGGTCGGCGTAGAGCAGCTTGAGGGTCTGGTTGAGTACCAGCGGCGAGGTGTCATCGTGATCATGCATATAGATCTCCCCACGCTGGGCCGGCACCTCATACTTACGCTGGTGAATATTAGCCCCCAGTGCCTGATAGCGATCGTGCTCGAGTATTTGGATTTGAAATAGCCGGATCGTAAAAATTAGGCCAACGCCAAGCAGACTGGCCATCAGCCAGCCCAACCGAGCTTTCGGTGTAAGTTGATCGCTATAGGTAGTGGTACTCAAAACATATCCAGTTTAACATTCTTTCTATCCGAGGTGCCCGAAGAAGCTCTCTATCTGAGCAACCAGCTGCAGAGATCAATGATTGCGCCGGCTACTTGGCGTAGCTCACTGGCCCTTCGATAACCATACTGGCCACTACCGGCGAGGCTTGAACCTGCTGGATCGACTGCAAACGAGCGGCTTCCACTTCCAACTCTTGCTTCATATTCACTGCCTTATCGCGCTGCCTCGATAATTCGGTTGATTTATAGCCATAAATACTCGTCTTGGTGATCTGGTTTAGGTACAGTAGCGCAAGTACGCTGATGGCGAGCATAGTTAAGATACTGGCTGACACTGGACCTAACTGGACCTTGGTTTTTTCTCGATATAGATTTTGATTGCGTCGTATGGCTATGGCTGTTGACATAAGCCCTCCTGAAATTTTTTTGTATTTTTGTTTTTGTTTTACGAGTCGGCACGGTTTAGGTGGTGCAGCACGCTCATCTCGGGAACCGAAAGTTCCGCGCGCTGCACCAGGCTAAACTATTTCTTGACGTTGACTTTGATTCGTCTCGCGCCGCGTGATAGATTCTTGACTACTACAGTCATCGCTACTCCTTTGTTTTTGGTTTTAGTTTTACGACGGCCCTGAGCGTTGCACTCCGAGCGCGCGGGTTAAAAACATCATTATCTTTGCCCAAGATCGGTTTTTTGGTAATCCTAGCCAGTGTTGCCAGGTGGTCGCAGGTGCAAACCGGTTGTTTGGGCGGGCAAATACAGTCCTTACTTTCTCGTTCAATAAATTGCTTCACGATCCGGTCTTCAAGTGAATGGAAGCTGATAACTGCTAGTCGCCCGTCAGTGTCGAGTAACTCGACAAGCAGGGGGAGAACTTTGGCTAATACTTCCAACTCACGGTTAACCGCTATGCGGATACCCTGAAAACTGCGTGTGGCGGGGTCGATGTCCCCGCTACGGCCCACTACGCCCCGGATCGTCGCGGCCAGCGCGGCGGTGGAGGCGAAGGGTCGTCCGGCTACTATCGCCCTGGCAACTGCCCTTGATTTGCGCTCTTCCCCGTATTCATAGATTACCTGGGCAAGCTGGGTCTCGGGCCAATTATTGACTACTTCGTCGGCACTCAGTTCACTCCGCGTGTTCATACGCATGTCGAGCGGACCATCGTGCTTAAACGAAAAGCCTCGAACTGGGTTGTCAATTTGTGGTGAAGATACACCGAGATCGAGTAAGATCAGGTCAAATTGCGCGCCTTCATCGACTAACCCCTGCGCCGCTTCCAAGAAATTTGCTTGGATAAGTCGGGCCTTAGGGAAAAGCTTAGAAAGGCTTGCGATTGCCTCTGGATCTTGATCGATCAATACTGTTTCGGCCTCCGCCTGAGTTCTTGCTAAGATCTCAAGTGCGTGTCCACCGAAGCCGGCTGTTCCGTCGAGATAGCGCTGTCCTATTTTTGGATCTAATACGTCTATAACCTCTTGGAGCAGAACCGGGATATGTTTGTGGTGATTGTTTTTGTTTTTCATTTCAAGGTCACCTATTTAGCAGCCAGCTTTTTGTTTGATAATTTTTGTTTTTTGTTTTACCGGCACTTCTGACGTGTGATCAGAAGTGAAAGTGGAGTTTGTGGCAAGGAATTAGGTTATAATTCCTTGTTTGGGTCCCACGCTTAAGGCGGGACGAACGTTTTTGTGAGGTGGAGTTTTTGTGACTAAGGTACAAGGGCTGGTTAAAGCGTGCCCCGCTGGTACCGCTGTGCTGACTGCCAAATAGCTGCTTTGAAATGGTTGATTACAAGTTTTCAATGTACCAAAAATTTACGATTGGACTGCGCGCCTACCAGTAGAGTTACTCTTTGGCGCTGAGGCGCCAGTATTCTCCTGCTCGGACGGCTACAATGTCTTTTTCGATACCGGCGTAACTCAACAAGTGCTGCTCAAGGGTGATGCGGCCTTGTTTGGAGTCCATGTTCGCTATAGTCTTACCCGTACGGAAACGTACGTTTAAGTCAGCGATTCGCTCATCGAGGATGTCTCCTTTGAGCGCGCTTTCCATGCGCTCATTCCAGACCCCTTCGGTGTAGCAGTGAAGGTACTTGCCAAACCCTCTAGTGATGATGACGCTACCCGCTTGGAATTCATGACGCAGTTCGGCTGGGATGGTTAGCCGGTTTTTGTCGTCTAGTTTTCTTTCGAAGTAGTCGGTCATTTTTTGCTGCAGTCAGATTTTTGTGACTGCATCCTTAGACTTTTATGGTTTGTGTTTTGCCCTCTCACTGAACTCAGTATACTACCCACTTCTACCCACACGCAATAGTATTTTTGTAGAATTAACCCACATTCTCAAAAATACAAATAACGGCTTTCTCAAGCCGTTATTTGATACCCTATTGTCGACTAACCGGCTGGGCGAATGGCCCGCTTAGGAGCGATCAACTCCACAGCCTACCGATTATCCACAGTGTACTAGCGAGGACCCGAAACGAAAAACAACCTTTGTACACTTTCATCATACCGAACGTATACCAAACATGCAAGCCTAATATTATTGACAAATCAAAGCACTTATGCTAATATGTTCCATTCCCTGAGAAACACTCAGGGTCGTTCCCGAAGGACATCCTATGAAGACCGCAGCCCCGACCATGCGCTTCACCAACTCGTCTGCTCTGCTGAGCTACGCCGACACCGACCTCATCGGCTTCGACTTCGATGCTACTACCCTGACCCTCTCCGTCCACGACGGAATCGACCCTGACCTGTTGGCCGACGAGCAGTACCTGGCCTGTGGACCACGAATCTTCGACCCCTTCTCCGCACCGCCGGCCAGCACGACACGCCCACGGACGACTCGTCTGCTCGCCGCACCGCTCAACCCCGACCTCTGCCTCAAGGCCCGCTACTTCGGCCGCAACCCAGCGGGCTACGCGGCCTAGCCGCGCGCTTACTAAGCACCCAGTACCAAGCTGTACCTTCGACGAACTTTCCACAGCACCTGCCACGCACATTGTCCAACAAGCACTTTGGCCCCGGCCTCTCTCCATTACAGGAAAGAGCCGGGGTTAGTTTTTTTACTCACCAACTCTCGGTACAAATATTGACATTGGTGCTTTTTGGTGCTATTATAATCCGGTTCTTGTCCTTTGACCTCAACGCCTAGGAGTTGCAGTGCCACATCTCCCCCGCTACATGCCGAGTCCCGAAATAGCGCTCATGGCCGCGGCTGTCGTCGTTGCCCTGGTTGGTACCATCTACCGCACTGTCTCCATCAAGGGGGCGACCTATCGACGGCAAATATCGGCTGTATTCGTTGCTGTCCCAATCGGCTTGATGCTGGCCTTGGCCGTCACGGCCCAGCTGGGTAGCGTCGGACTTACTACAAATAGTGTAGCTCCGCAGACCGCGAGCAAAAGTACTGTAGTACTCAAAGCCACGCACATCGATTCCCAGATCTATGGGATGAATATCCCGTTGTACGCGCTGCAGGGTATCGAAACCAGCACTCCGCCCAACCCTGTCGACACCTGCCGCTTGGCAATCCTCGACAGCGTCCTCCCAGAGGAAAGCATTTTCAGGATCACAGAGGCCCAGGCTAAGACGATCTGCGGCCCGAAGATCTGGAGCGACTTGCAGCCTTGCTACGCCCCAGGCCCGATCTTCGACGCCGCCATCACCGGCGACACTACCCGACCCGACTGTGCCTAGGAGAATTGTGGATATATTCCAACGCATTGGTAACGAACCGCTGATCGTCATTGCGATCATCTGTTTGCTCGCAGTCCTCAGCTACTTGAAGATCGCAGCAAACGGCCCGATCACCAAATGGCTCGATGGCTACTTCCTCGGCCTCTTCCTCCTACCTGTGATGATAGCTACCGTGTCGCTAACCGGGGTCATGGTCAACGTGACACATCGCATCGACCAGCAGCGTCTCGACCAGGTCAATCAAGACCGCATCGACAAAGCGCTGATTGCCGATTACATCAAACTGGCCGACACTATCAAGACTGGCGCCGAGCCTGCCAACACCCGCCCACTCCGGCCAATGACCGACTCGCCGGCCTACAAAAAGGCCGCAGGGATCCAACCCTGACCCCCGAAGCGCTCAACTGAGACCCCTTCGGGGGTCTCTTCATTTCTACATATGAGTCGGCACAAGCTATACTCCATAGAGGAGGTTCCATGCATCTAATTACCACTTTCGATCAAAAAATTATCAAATTCGTCCAATCTTTTCAGCTCATATGGTTTGGCAAACTAATGGCGGCATCGACTTTTGCCGGTAACGGCCCAACCTTAGCCGTGCTTGGGTTGGGAGTCGGCAGTTATTCGTATTTCACCGGCAATACCGCAGCACCTAAACAGTTTGCCGCGGTACTAGCACTGATACTCGGCTACAACGCCATCAAAATATTCTTTCGTCGTAAACGTCCGGAAAATGCCTATTCGGCGCTCATTAAGTCATCAAGCTTTCCGAGCGGCCATAGCGCAGGCTCGGCTACGGCTTATGGATACATGGCCTACATACTAGCGAACCGATCTTCCGCAGGATTAGGCCTCCTGCTGCTGGCAATTGGTGCGCTTATCTCCTTGCTGATTGGCATTTCCAGGGTATATTTAGGAGCCCACTACCCTAGCGATGTCGTAGCCGGCTGGCTACTGGGACTTACAGGCCTTTTGGCTGTTATCCGTTTTTTGGGCTAGCTACGGCTTGGTAGTTGATAGGTCGGCACTTTTTACGTAAGCATCATTCACTAATACGTATTCTGGCATATAGCCACCGGGCTGGCAGTAGGAGCTCAGTTGTTGGCCGTAGGCGAAAGTAATGACTGGCGTCCATTGGTTTGGAGCTTTGTAGGAACCTGCCGTGCCATTCTTATTCGATACCCAGACAGTGACATTGGCCTGCCCAGTACAGTCTGCGGCCTTGTAGGGTGTAACATTTGGCTTCGGGGTTGGGACGGGGGTGGGCGCCTTAGTAGGGACCGGCGTAGGCGTCGCGGTGGCTACTGGAGTGGCGGTTGGCGTGACATTTGGCGCCGGGGTAGGCGTCTTTTTCTTGGGCGTAGCTGTATTCGCGCTTTGCTCTATGGCCAACGCTTTCTTGTTATCGCTGGCTTGCTTGGAGCGGACCGCGGCGTAAGCACCGACGCTCAGGACAAGGCCGACGAGCATTATGACTAATATGAGCGCAAAGCCGGACTGATTGTTATTAGTTGTGCGAGCCATAATTTTCTTCTTTAATTCTTATGGTTGTATTGTGCGCCTCCTGCCATATTTGTCAAGATTGCTCCGGCCAATACCGAAAGTATACAAAATTCTTCCTTATTTCGATAATGCGGCGTATGCTGGTGAGGGAATTTTGGCTTCGCTATAGCAGTATTGGCCCGTCGACCGAGACGAGGAACATGTATGACAATGGATAAGCTAGTAGCCTACGACCATAAGGTTATCGCCCGTATCGAATGCCGGGATCACGCGGCTTGGCTCAACAAGCTCATGAGACTTTCGACCAGAGCCGGCAGCACCTTCACACTCGGCCCGCTGTGCACCGGTCTATGGCTGCTGTTTACCTTGGTGCATAATGTCGCACTCGCCCGAGCTTATGCAGTGGTGATAGTAGTAATGATTTGCTACAACGCCTTCAAGACCTGCTTCCGGCGCCAACGTCCACAGAACGCCTACTCGGCCGGCATGAAGTCATCTAGCTTTCCTAGCGGACACAGCGCCAGCGCCGCTACTGCCTACGGTTTTAGTGCATATTTGCTGGCTCGGGGGCTCGTCCTGCCGCTCGCCCTGCTGGTTTTAGTAGCTGGCCTGGCGGTTATCCTGCTGGTGGGGGTATCCCGCGTTTATCTCGGCGCACACTACCCGAGTGACGTGGTAGCCGGTTGGATATTGGGCTTTAGCGGCTTGCTGTTGCTGATCCAGTGGTTCGACTAGTCCAAACGGCCCCCGAAGCCCTCGACCACCAAGGCCCCTTCGGGGGCCTCTTCATTTCTAATTTATTTGGATGAGTCTATACTCATATATATGAAGCTCACCGATCTCAGATTTACTATCGAAAACCCCAGCGGTTCGTACAAGAAATTTGCCGATTCTCTGGATGAATATCCAATCCTAGGCGTCACCTACCCCACCCACTACGGCTACATCGAGGGCTTCACAGGCGAGGATGGCAACGACTTAGACATATTCATGGGCAATGGCAACGTCTTCGGCACACTTGTTGTCGAGCGGCCGAGCGAGACTGGCCCCTACACCGAAACCAAAATGATTTTTGGCGTCAACCAAGCCGAATGGGAGGCCATCAAGGCTACTTTCGAGCTCGTCACCAAGTCGATGACCGCTGTAGATGGCCTCGATGAATGGCTCGAGCTACTGCCGCAGTTCAAGTCAGCCGCTTAACCTCATCGGCCCACTCAGTCTACCAATACCCCGCCCCAGGGGTATAATTGTTTTATAACGTGGGAGAAGTATATGGCAGCAGCAAAAGGCAAAACACATACCGAAGAGTTCAAAGTGCAAGGCGAAGATCTTCTCAAGCGGGTCAAAGCCTTAATTGCCGAAGGTAACATCCGCCGCATCACCATCCGCAACAAAGATGGCAAAAGCTTGATCGAGCTCCCCCTCACCATCGGCGTAGTCGGCATAGTCCTAGCCCCAGCCATGGCCGCAGTCGGTGCAATCGCCGCGTTGGTGACCGAATGTTCTATTGTGGTTGAGCGCGAGGATCGGATTTAGTTTCTGCTCAATAAGCTGCGAGCTATTTCTAGCCTATACAGCATTACCGTTTCTATGATAATCTATAGCCAGATCTGATATGGTGGCGCTGGTGTAACGGTAGCATCAATGCTTGGTACGCACTAGGAAGCGGTTCAACTCCGCTGCGCCACCCCAGACACTAGATAGAGCAGGCATGCCTGCTCTATCTTTTTTTAACTAAAAATACTTCTCAAAATAAAAACAGAAGCTGCTGCTTCTGTTTTTATGCTTGGTACGCATTCGAATTAAATCGACTTAGCATATACCTCTAACGGCTATATACCTAAATCCAGTATATATCTATAGCTTTCCTAGTCAATACCGCTTATGTTACCTCTAATGCTTTTAGGCGTTATTTATCAGATAAGCTTTCAACCCTAGCTAACTCAGGGATGTCTAAAATATTGCGGATTTTTGCTAAGTCGTCTGAATTCTTTGATGTCTGGTCTATATCATCTAAAGAGTTACTAAGACCTATAAGTTTCGCCGCAACTTGTGCCGCATCTATTGGAAGTGGAGCATTCAAAACTTCATAAAGAAAGTACTCACTAAATCCGAATAGCTGCTTATAATTTGCTTCAAACTCACATGATAAATCTCTTAAAACATCGGCTGCGTTTCTGGCTTTTTCAGGATTTGTCCCTGGATTTGCAATAAGATTAGAATAGTATTTAAGTCTATTATCAACCTTGCCGACAGTCGCCTTATACCGTAAATACGGCTCAAATATTAGTGATTTAGATAGATATGCTGCAGCGGCTATGATTGTAGAGATGATTATTTCCATAGGCTAGTGGCTAGCTATTTCCTTTAATGTAATAATGTAAGTACACTACTGCGCATACGATTGAAAGTAATATAGCCAACGTTGCCATAGCTCTTACTAGATTATACTTGTGCCGAGTTGCCTCATCTTCTTCAGTACCACCCGCAAGTGAGAAGGCTACTATCGCCAAAATAATGCCAAGAATTGGAATAAGCGCTCCAACCAACCCCAATAAGGCTAGGTTTAAGGCCTTATCTAAGTCACGATTTGCCTGTTCTCTGCTTGTCATAAGCGAAGCATATCAAGTGGCTTAGCCCTAAGCAAGCAAAAGGTTGACCCTTTAGGATCGATACGCTATCATTCAACCATATGGTTGAAGATACGGCACAATTGGATATGGTTTTTGGGAGTTTGGCTGATGCTACTCGGCGGGATATTCTTGCTAGGGTTATTAAGGCTGAGCTGAGTGTCGGGGAGATTGCCGCTAAGTACAAGATGAGCTTTGCGGCAGTCGCTAAGCACTTGCAGATTCTCGAAAAGGCCAAGCTGGTGGTTAAGCGGCGCCAGGGACGCGAGCAGATAGTATCTGTCTCCCCTGCCACCGTCCGCACGGCTGCCGAATATCTGGAGCAGTACGAAGCCATGTGGAACCAGCGCTTTGATGCGCTTGAAAAGTTATTGATGGAGGAAAAGTAATGTCATTAGTACTGAATCGTGTCTTTAAGGCACCGATCGATAAGGTTTGGGAGGCATGTAGCGATGTGGAACTGTTTGCCAAATGGTACGGCTCGCCTGGTAAACTGGTCGATGTAAGCATGGACTTTAAGGTTGGCGGCCGATGGAAAGGCACAACCATCTTTGATGGCGGCAAGTTCGAACAAGTCGGTATCTATATGGTCATTGATCCGATGACGCGGATCGAGTTCGACTTCCCCCTCTCAACAAATATTGATGGACCACGCGAGCATATGACATTCATCTTTAAAGAAGTAGGCGAAACAGTCGAGCTACACTTCGAGCAATCAGGTGGCAATCTGCCACAATCCGAGTACGATGGCGGTTTGCGTGACGGTTGGACCGGCTTCTTCGATGCATTAACTAAAGTAGTAGAATAAGGAGAAAATTATGGGAACAACCGAATTCGTAGTAGATAAAGACAAGCTTCAGGTCCGAAGTACACGCGTATTTAGCGCACCACGCGCCAAGGTCTGGCATGCCATGACCGACAAAGAAATGATACCTAAATGGTGGGGCCCGGCTATTTACTCCACAACTGTCGACAAGCTCGATGTGCGTGTTGGTGGCGAGTGGCGCTTTCTGCAAAAAGGTGCCGATGGCGCAGAGTTTGCTTTCCACGGCGTGTTTAAGGAAGTTGATGAGCCCAATAAGGTCGTCCAAACCTTCGTCTTTGAACCCATGCCAGCTTCAGAGCTGACCGACACCATGGCCCTCGAGGATGTTGAGGGCGGCACCAAGTTCACGGCTACCTCGCAATACAGCAATCTCGCCGACCTCGAAGGGATGGTAGCCTCGGGCATGGAAGGCGGCAACCGCGAGAGCCACGAGCGTTTGGCTACCTTAGTCGAATAAGCCTGCGCTACCACAAAAAGCCCCTTTGCGGGGGCTTTTTGTTTGGGTGAGCCCTGATGTATACTTGGCCAAAGGAGATACTCATGACATTCCAGGCCTACATAGATGCGATCGAAAAGAAATCTGGCAAAAAGATTGCTGAGCTTAAGGCAGAGGCCACAGCCAAGGGACTCACGGGAGCGGCAGTTAACTCCACAAATATTTATAATTGGATGAATACTGAGTACGGTATCGGCCGCGGTCACGCCATGGCTTTCTATGCGCTATGCAAAGACGAAGTCACTCCCCGCCTATCGCTCGAGCAAGCAATCGATAAATTCTTTGTCGGGCCAAAGGCGCATTGGCGGCCAAGCTATGATGCTTTGATCAAACATTTGCGAACTTTCGGGCCGGACGTGAATCTGGCAGCCACCGATACTTATGTCAGCCTACTACGCGGGAAAGCCAAGCTTGGAGTTATCTCTGTCACTACCACCCGCCTAGATATTGGTATCAAGCTGAAGGGCGAACCATTTAGCGAGCGCTTCACCGATGCCAGCAAATGGAATAGCATGGTCACCCACCGGGTGCAGATTACTGATCCCGCCCAGATCAATGGTGAAGTTTACGATTGGCTGAAGCGCGCTTACGATAGGGCTTAATCTGCTACTGACCAGTTAGAAAGTTGCGAGCTGCTCTTTAACCGCGGCATTTAGATCGGCAATCTTCACCCGCTCCTGTTTCATGGTGTCGCGGTGGCGGATGGTGACGGAGTGGTCTTCCAGTGAGTCGAAGTCCACGGTCACACACAGTGGCGTGCCGATCTCGTCTTGGCGGCGATAACGGCGGCCGATGGATTGGGTTTCGTCGTACTCCGTTTTGAAGTCGCCCGAAAGCTGCTTCCAGACTTCTTTGGCCGTCGGCGTAAGTGCGTCATTCTTGCTGAGTGGTAGGACGGCGACCTTGACGGGAGCAATATCTGGGTGGAATTTGAGGACAACCCGACTCTCCTCCCCTACTTGTTCTTCTTCGTAGGCATTGTGCATCAAAGCCAGGAATAAACGGCCAACACCGACTGACGGCTCGATGACAAATGGCACATAACGCGACTTGGTAGCCTCATCGAAGTAGCTCAAATCCCGGCCGGATCCGGCTATGTGAGCCTTGAGATCATAATCAGTTCTGTTGGCGATACCGTACAGTTCCTTTGAACCAAACGGGAAGGCATACTGGATGTCGACAGAAGCGGCAGCGTAGTGAGCCCGTTCATCGTCGGCGTGATCATGGTATTGCAGCTTGTCTTTGGTCAGACCGATCGAGAGCAGCCAGTCCATGCAGAACTTCTTCCAGTATTTGTACTGCTCGGCGCCATCATCGGGATGGATGAAATATTCGAGCTCCATTTGTTCCAGCTCGCGGACGCGGAATATGAAGTCGCCGGGGGTGATTTCATTGCGGAAAGCCTTACCGATTTGGGCGATACCGAAGGGAATTTTTTGTCGGGCAGTCTCGCGCACATTTTCGAATTGGGCAAAGATACCGCCGGCCGTTTCGGGCCTTAGGTAAGCCACATGTGCCGAGTCCTCAGCCGGGCCAACGTAGGTCTTGAACATCATATTGAACTTGCGGGCGGCAGTAAATGTCCCTTTTTTGCCACAGTTCGGGCAGGTTTTGTCGGCCAGCGCCGCGTCAAGCTTTGCCAGATCGTTCGTATCAAGCTCTGCTGCATGGTCAGCCCGGAAACGGTGCTTGCAGTTTTTGCAATCAACCATTGGGTCGACGAAGGTGTCGACATGTCCGCTGGCTTTCCAGAGCGCCGGGTTCTGGATAATGCTCGAGTCGAGTCCAACGACATTGGTCTGGCCATAGACAAAGGCCTTCCACCAAGCATCACGAATATTTTTGGCCAACTCGGTGCCGTAAGGACCATAGTCCCAAAAACCACTCAGGCCGCCGTAGATTTCGGACGTTTGAAACACAAAACCACGGCGCTTGGCCAGTGAGATCAGCGTATCCATAGTTAACTCGGCAGCGGGCTGCTGGGCTTTGTTCATTTTTCGGCGACTCCTGCTTCTATCATTAACATATTGTACTCTTCCTCGTCGATCCGGCCTATCTGTCTCAGAAAATTGCAATCTATGACAAATGTTTTACGAAGCTCCGCAGAACGCTCCGGGTTGCGATCTTCTAATATTCGTATAACCCCGAGCGAGTCTTTGCCATACTCAAAAATCTCATCTTCGCTCATCAGCTCCCCTTCGCAAGAGGTGGGGTTAGCTAGAATCCGCTCAGGTGGCTCAACTTCGTATTTGTAATAATCTTCTAAAGTATAGGCTAATTCTGACTTCATACCGGACGTAAGTGTAAAAATTGATCTGATTTGAAACGGCGGCCAAATAAATGGTCGAAAAAGGTATTGCAGGTAGCGAGCCCCGAGGTAATTTCGCGCTCAGTATCGCTCGGTGGGGTCTGGCTCAGGCCTCGGCTGGTAATGATGTGGCGCCACAGCTTAATCTCCTTATGGCTCATCGGACTTTCCAAACCTGTCTTGCAACTGGAGTCGATTATACCACCCAGTGTCGGGCTAAAAAAGTAGTCCCTGTCGGACGAGCCCGAGCCACACTGCATGCATTGCCCAAGCTCTGGCCGATACCCCAGGCTGTCGGCCAGCTTGAGCTTGAAGCTCAGTTCCAGCCAACCAAGTGACGGCGCCGCCTCGAGGGCTTCATATAAACTCGCCGCCAACATGAACAGATCAGGCTGCGGCACACCTTCGTCGTCGGTCAATTTCTCGAGCATTTCGGCGACTAGGTAGGATAGGCGCAACCGATCGTAATTATCGGTGCTACCAGCCCCAAAATGCTGTAAGCGGGCCGATGTCACGATATCTAGGTTGCGGCCCTCAGCCAGCATCAATTGACTGCGGCTAAACAGCTCCAAGTGCCCAGCCATGCGACTCTTAATCCGCCGCACCCCCTTGGCCACCGCCCGTACCTTGCCATACTCAGGGGTCAAAAAAGTAATAATCCGGTCGGCCTCCCCCAGATTATGCCGTCGTAGTACTATCCCCGTTGTGCTATAAGTAGCCATTACAACTATTGTAGCACTTATGCTCCGATCAGATCTATCCATCTATCCAAAAGTTGTCATCCCGGACTCGATCCGGGATCCAGACAAGCTGATTGGAAATCTTATTTTGATCCTCAGATCTTTTTCTACTGATCACATTTCTGGGTACCGGGTCAAGCCCGGTATGACAGTAGGAAGATTCTGGACTGAGTTCAGGGCGAGAGTGCTCGACAGATCACGACGCCTAAGTTATTTTGGAGCGCTCGGCTTCACGGCGGATCTCGTCGCCTTTCCAGTAAATGACCCAAACTTGTTTGCGGCCCAATTGTAAGAGCGCCTCGAAAAGATGATTACCATCACAAATCAGATAAGTTCCTTGGGAATACTCAGCGATTATTGGTGATTCTACTCCACTATTAATCTGATCCAGGCGATGTTTGATCTTTTGCTCACGATCAGCCACGGATTCGACATTCAGCATTCCCACTTCGCTACCAATCGTCCGCTCCAGTAAATTGACTGTAATCAACTCAGGTCCGAAAAACTGCCGAGGGCTAGATTGTAGATATTTCAATAATTGCTCTTCTTGTTCGCTAGCCAGATAATCAAGCGCCCATTGATAGAGCTGACCACTTTCGGCAGCGACCTTCGCCATGTCGATAGTTGATCTTTGCGGGCTAGATTCTTGCTTCATACTACTAGCTACGAAATCCCAACGGCCTTCTTGACCTTAGCTATCACCTCATCCGGCGTGTGGTGGCTTTTTATGAGATAATCGTGGACTCCAAGAGCTTTAGCCAGCTCCTGGTTCATATCGACTTCAGCTTCACCGAGATTCGTGAGCAAAATTACTGGGATTTGGCGCAGATTGGGGCGCTTTTTGATCTCTTTTAAGACATGGAAGCCGTTCATCTTGGGCATCAGGATATCGAGCAAAACTATGTCTGGAGTCACCGACTCGAGCAATTTGAGGCATTCCTCGCCGTTGGTGGCCACCACTGTCTCGTGACCCTCCAGCTCAAATTTGGCCTCATACATCTCCACCAAAATGGCGTCGTCCTCAACCAGCATAATCTTTGCCATCGCTACCCCTCCAAAATTACATTGAATCTATTGTACCAGTCTTTGACCGGTATGCACCATGCTCAAGATCGCAGGAGCGGTAGCTGTTTAGCGATCGGCAGCGAGAAGCTAAACTTGCTCCCCTTGCCCTCCTTGCTCGTCACCCAAATCCGGCCACCGTGCGACTCAACCAAATTTTTGACGATATACAGTCCGAGCCCGGTGCCACCGGCCGACAATGACATGGGGTTATAGACCCGGCCAAAGCGGGTGAAAAGCCGTTCCATATTGGCAGGGCTAATGCCCACACCGCTATCATTGATAGTCGTCACCAGTTCGTCACCAGCAACTCTAAAGTCAATTACTACCTCGGTACCCGGTAAGGAATACTTAATAGCGTTGTCGATCAAGTTCACAAGTATCTGGCGCAAACGGGTCTCGTCGGCTAGCACTAACGGCAGTCGCTGGCGCCTGGTAACCTTCAACATAATCTGCCGCTCAAAGCCCTTACTGGCCAGCTCGGTCACCACGTCGGCGATAATCGTCTCCAGTACGATCGGCATCGGTGTGAGGTTAATCTTGCCCGACTCGATAGAACTCATATCTAGCAGATCCTCGACCAGGTTGATCATGCGCTGATTGCTCTGGTAAACACGATTGAGAAAATGGAACTGCTTGTCTGTCAGTTCACCAAAATCACGCTTCAAAATCATACTCAAAAAGCCCTTGATAGCCGTCAGTGGTGTGCGCAACTCGTGCGAAACAATCGAGATAAAGTCACTTTTAATTTCCTCGACCTCCTGGTCTTTGGAAATATTGCGGATAATGGCGATGCCCGAAGTCACGCGCCCATTATCATCAAAAATTGGTGAGTAGCTAATGAGCGTCCAAACTCGATCACCGCGTTTGTTGGAGAGCAACTGCTGACTGTTGGTGACTGTTGCGCCCTCAGCAAGGACTTTGTTCATCGGTGAAACCATACTCATATCGGCGCCTTCCGGCGATACCGAGCGGATAATCTTAGTAAAAGGCTGGCCTATTGACTCGCGCAAGCCAAAGCCAGTCAGCTTAGCGCAAGCCGGATTAAAGCCGACAATCCGCGAGTGCCGATCGAATATGACAATCCCCTCTTCGGTGTACTGGAAAACAGCCTCCCAACGTTCACGCCGGGCATTCACATCCTGGTAGAGATTAGTGTTCTCGACAAGTACTGCTAGCCTGGTGGCCACCAGATTGAGTAAGCGTGTATCATGCGACAGGTAGCCCCGATTTTTGCCTCCGACGGCAATAATGCCCAACGTCTTGGAGTGAACAGTAATCGGTACGGCCAGCATCGGGCTACTGTGACTCACCCCACCCAACCATGAAACAACCTTGCGACCGACAAAAGCTTGGCTAATAGGTACATCATCGGACAGTTGGTAGGCCATAGCTAGATCACTTCCACCGGCCGTAGCGCTGTTCACTAGTAATTGTTTGGAAGGCTGGTAGAGGTAGATATCGACTGCCGGTGACTGCAAGAGAGAGGCTGTTTTTGTGAGGTATTTCTGGAGGGTCTGTTCTTGGGAAAAACCGATCACCTGGCTTAGCTGGGCCAGCTCCCCAAGCTCACGGGCATGGCGCTGGGCTTTCTGGGCCATGTCGTTGGCCTCTAGCGTCTTTTCCACTAAAGCAGTAATATCACGAGCCGCCACCAGGACGGCTACCAAGTCGTCTTCGGCTAGCACTGGGTTGATGGTAATGTGAAGATGACGCTCGCTAGACTGAATGCGCACGTAGAGGTCCGTGCGCTTACCCTCCAGTATTTGGGTAAGTATGGTATGGATGTCGCGGTCAAGGTCGGTTAAAGGTAGTTCTGCGAGCACTTCGTCGACCGGCCGCCCAACTGCCCGGTAGTCGGGGTCAAGCCCAAAAAGCGAGCGCCATTCGGCATTGCAGTCGGTGACAATACCGTGCGGACTGGCTACAAGTAAACCTTCGCCGATGTGTTCAGAAATTGCCTGGAACTTCTCCTTAGCCAGGTACTCCGAGCTGACGTCGGTAATACTATAGACGCGCAGTGAATCGGCCGACCCCTCGACTGCTGAGGTATGTAGCTGAAAACGCAAATACTTACCCATATAGCGCAGGTCGAAGCCGCCACTAACCAAAAGGTTTTCCAGCTTTTGCGCCGACAGCAGGATCAGCTGGCCAGTTGTATCGAGAAACTCGGTCTGGGCAGCGATAAGCAATCTGGCAATCCCTCGGCGCTTCAAGACCGAGAGCTTTGAGTCGAGCATAGAGCTTGCCGACTTATTGGCGTAAAAAACCTCGCCATCTCTAGCCACCAGCACATAGCCCACGGGCGACGAATCGGCCACTACCGCTAGGCTCGTCTGCAGATCGTCATTGAGCTTGATTTTTGATACACCGGAAACAGAAATCCTGGCCACGCCTTGCTACCCCACTTACCCTTTAACCGTACCATGGCGACCCACGCAACTCAACCGCACTAAGCGCCTGGCGTCTAGTTGGTCGGTGTCAACTGCAATGTCTGCTTCTGCGCGAGGAAGCTGGCTGTCAAAGTGAGCTTGCGACCTATCATTGCAGTGGTTGGATTAAAGCTAAAGCGACTCAAGCCACTATCATCAGCAGTAATCAATTGCTGGGCGCCAACTGCCGCTCCCGAATCGGCATTGGTAAGCGTCCAAGCAACCTGACCGCCACTAGCAACATTACCAAAGCTATCGAGAAGGTTTACTCGGTAGCCCGCCGTCTGGCCGACTTGTGGCGAATGATTGACAGGCGCTATTTCCGAGAGGCTCACTGCCTTGCCGGGTAGCAATACAATGTCGGCCCCGCCAGATACCAGTCCGCTCACAAAGGCCGTTATTGTCGCCCGCCCACTACTAGTGTCCTGGTATTTCACCAACGCAGTTTGCCGCCCAGAGGGAATAATTGCCGCCACACCACTATCAAACTTCCCGGTTGGGCTCGAGCTAGACAGGGTAACCGTCATGCTCGAGCCATCGCTTATGACTTGGTTATTGCTGTCGACAATATCGATGCGCAAGCTCACCGGCGCCTCAAAGCCCCGTGACACTGGCGCGCTGGCCACCACTGCGGTGACGAGCACTGCCCGTGGTGCTTGTTGGGCAGTAGTCGGAAGATTACTACCCCCGGAAAGCGCATCCGAGCTAACGCCCTGGGGCACTGTCGAGAGTTTCTGCCAGCGGTAGGGAGCGATCTGACGCGAGTAGACCAGCCAGCCGACTCCAACGATCACGCCCATGCCGCAAACTACTATCCCCCATCCAATAATCTTGCGCCACATAGGGTTTAGGGGCGTATCTTTAACTGAGCTAGAATTTGGTTGTATTCCGGGAAGTAGCGCTTATCTTCAGTTGAAATAGTAAGGGTCTTATCGCGGACCTGTAGTACCGTTATGGCCCCGTCGAAACGACCGTTAAACTTGCCGTCGAAACGCATGCCAGTGACGCCAGAGATGACGATTTGTTTGCCAGCTAAGCTGCCAGCCTTAACCATATTATTATACTGGGCGACTTGGTCGGAATAGCGTGAAGTCGCGTAAGCCACGCGGGTAGCGTATTGATTGGCCTCACCGCCGGAGGTACGGATGTAATCTGGATGCAGTATTATGCCGATGGTCGAGCCATTACCCTCCTCGGATAGGTTCATACTCCAGCTCTTTGGGTAGGTCACTTCAAAGGCACCGGCAGTATCGGGCGCCACATATGTCCTATAAGGTGTCTCCAGAGCTAGTCGCAATTTTTCATTGTCGATAGTACTTTGGTCGGCTTTGCCGGATGTTACTCCGTTGTTGTAGGCCGCTCTATATTTGCTTGAAATGTTAAGAAACAAGCCAAGAAAAATAATAAACAGGAGTCCAAATATAACGGCGGCTACAGTCGCTATCAAAGCCACCCGTTTCTCGCTTTGACCTGGTACCGGCGCATTTGCCGCGGGAGCCATGTACGGCATGTTCACTTTGTATTCATTCATACCTTCATGATAGCTACTTGGGCAGACACTTGCAAGTAAGCATAAGCTTAATATCGCGCCTCATGTGGGATCAGGGATAGCGATATA
>JAYUFZ010000009.1:0-15265 GCA_043767845.1 bacterium
TAACGTCACCGAGCTTCGTACAGACGGGAGCTGGGGTAGGTGTGGGGGTCGGCGCCGGGGTTGCAGACGGTCGGGGCGTTGGAGTTGGCGTGGGGGCTACAGTTGGGATTGGCGTGAGTGTCGGTATTGGCGTGATTTGTGGCGTGGGTGAGGGCGCGGGGGTTGCCGTCACTATTGGGCTTGGCGTAGGCAACGACCCACCGCTGGTGATCAGGTCAATGTCGGCAAGTGTACCCAGCGGGTAGGGATTGGCTCTGAATTGCACACTATTTGTGCCATTTACAAGTTCAGCTATTGGAATATCAATAAATGTATTGGTCCTACCACAGTTAAACACGGTGCACAGCGAGATCCCGCCATTGGTAGTGCTCATTGACCAAATTTCGCCTGGTAATAAAGCTTGGCTTTTCCAGGACCCACTATTCACCCGATACTCAAGCCGCACAGTAGCCGGGTCGATACCAAAGTTTATTGCCTCATGTTTGGCGGTAAAGGCCAGCTTGGCCGAGGTCACGCCGTTGAGGCTCACCCCTGGGATGTTAATAGTGGGCGTAGAATCAGGGGCGCTCGGAATGCTCCAGCCGTAGCGATAGGCTTCGTTGTTATAGACAGTCCCCTCATCCGACGCCTGATAGACTCGGTCTGGGGCAATGTCTGGACCGTCGAAGGCGATATTGTCCCAGTACACGATCCAAGAATGCATGGCAACCGGCCAGACACTTCCCCCTTGCGGACCGCTGTACTTACTAACAGCGTGGTTGTGATCGCCAAGGCTGATGTAGCCGCGGGTGAAGTTGAGATTGATAGCCTTGGAAGCCACAAGTTTTGG
Organism: bacterium; assembly: GCA_043767845.1. Taxonomy (GTDB): domain Bacteria; phylum Patescibacteriota; class Saccharimonadia; order UBA4664; family JBBRNT01; genus JAYUFZ01. The sequence goes on from JAYUFZ010000009.1 coordinate 830, forward strand.
TGCCGAGAAGGTTATGCCATCAGCGGAGTAATCGCTTATGTAGACGTCAACCTTGGACTGCGAAATCTTGAGGATAACTCGGTTGAGCGAGCCCTCCTTAGTCTTCACATTACTATTACAATCCCAAAAGTCTTGTTGGGTTGATACTGGCGTGTAGCGAAAATCAGCATAGGTCCGAATGGTTGGGAAGATTGTATCGGTCGCGCTGTTGCAGCTTGCCTTGAATTGGATACCCAGCCCATCCTGCGGGGCATTGCCGGCAGCGTTGTCTTCATAGTAGCCGGCGGTGCTGATGGGCGTGGAGGAATAAGTGATCTGCGGCCAGCCCAGCAATCCATTAATAACATACAGGCTTGCGTCGAAGCTCACGGTACCGGTTCGGCCAGCGATATCAAAGGGCTGGTTTATGCGGATACTGGTGTCGCCATAGTTGTGGACTTCGGTCGATATCAGGCCATGCTTGGACTGGATGGTGCTTCTGGGATCACAAACTACAGTATCACCTGGAGGTAGCGGGTTGAGGTCGCTACCGGCGTGGCAAGCGGGAATTGGCGCTCTGCCGGCGACCAGCGAGCCATAAAACGTACCATTTATGGTGTTATCGCCGCTGGCGGCAAACCTAGCCACCGAGAATTTGGTGCTATCAAAGTCACCATTGCGTTGGGACTTAGACAGCGGCGCTGACTCGAAATTCTCGCAGAACACCGCCCCAGCTAGGCCACAATCGGTAACTACCGCGGCCCGCGCCCGGAGGAGCACGATGACCCCGATTAGGATTATGAAGGCCAGGCCGCTCACTACCTGCTGTTTCTTGAGCGAGTATGGCGCCTTGAGCAGTTTGTTTTTTATATGCCGTTTAGTCAGCACTTTGCTGGGTGATCTCATACAATAAGCTTATGCTTTACCCTCGATCGAGTCAATTGAGCTTGGTGTCATCGACCCCAGTTCTGTAATACCTGGGATAGGTCGAAGATGTTGACAATACTGTCGCCAGTCAGATCACCTGAGGCGCGGGAGGTTACTGCTTTGCCATAGTTGCGAAGAATGACTTGTAGATCACCGCTATTTACTTTGCCATCGCAGTTTACGTCACCAAGCTTGGTGCAGGTTGGAACAGGAGTTGGAGTTGTTGATGGCCTCGGGGTTGGGGTAGCTGTGGCTACTGGGGTTGGAGTAGGGGTGATGAAGGGCGTTGGGGTAGGTGCAGGGGTCGGAGTTGGCACCGGTGTAGCCGTAGGAATTGGAGAGGGTGTTGCCGTGGCAATAGTGCTACCCGGTACTGGCTCGCCAGCGACCATGATGAGAGATATATCCGATACTTCAATCCTTTTGTCGAGGGCTGTGAAAGTTACAGTGTTGTCGCCATCGTGGATATCTGCCAGGTTTAGCGGGACATCAAGCGTAAGCGGAGTGCCGAATTGGGTTGGATTAGCTGGGTCTCCACCGGCTGGTGGGAACCACGGGCTTGGATATGGCCATGGCAAGTTATATTGGTGCCCGTTTATGGAGTATTTTATGTCAATAGGCATACTAAACGGATACCAGGCGAAAACCAAGAGCGCTCCGGTTGGGTTGCCCATTGTGACGCCCTTTACGGGCAATGTCAGAGATTGATTCGGATCAACCGTATACGATAGCTTGACGCCCGGATTACCGTATTCGTCGTTTGTCACCTCAGTGTTATCAACCACGTCATAGCCAAGATCGCGGTATGTCTTAGGGCCATCAAAACCGAGGTTATCCCACGAAAACGTATGCTGGAATTGTGTGCCGCACTGGCTACACCAGGGCTTGTCGGTTTTACGCGCATTGTAATGAACATCTTCGAGCCAGACCAAGCCTTTAGTGAGCGGGGTCGTGAAGTTACTAATAACAGCAATCTTGCGCAGCGGAGCCATGGTGCCAGCATCAGTAGCGTAGACTTCTATCATATTATTTGAAAACTTTATTTCGACATGGTTCATATCGCCAGGTCCACTAGACATCTTGACGGCATCGAGCTTCTGGATATTGAGTGTGCTTCTTGGCAAGGCTTCTGAGTCTGGGTCATTACTAAGATAATTGGTGATAATATTCGCACCACCGACTGTCCACCAGGCGCTCGGTGCTGGTACGCCAGGGTAGCGCCCCTTACAAGTATTATTCCAGTCAGCGCAAGCCTCTTCAAACCTGATGCCAATACCATTTCTGGGCACCGACTGCAGCGAAGCAAAATGGCTGAATGGTGCAGGCACTGGCTTATCGGTCAGCCAGAACTCTGGCCAAGCCGCATGGCCACCATCGCTATCGTTTGAAACGTCAAAAACCACTGTGCCAGTGCGCCCCGTAAAGTCGAATGGTTGCTTTGGGTACATTGTTAGGGCTGAGACGCCGTGCTGGTCATCTTGAGATTCTACGAGGCGGCCGTTGCATATCTGAACGTCCCGACCCGGCATGACAGTCTGAGTGTTGCTGCAGACATCCAAGGTAGTTGACGAAGCTATGTTCATAGCATTCGGTGACCAGCCAGTCCTTCGCGACCCCCCCCATAACGAACTATTAAGATCACCAACGCGACTGGCTGAAGCAGGGTTTATTGTCGGCGCGTTAAAGCCTTCGCAGAATGCCGGTACAGCGTTTGGCGCGCTTAAGAATACGCAGCTGTTGTCGGCCCCACCTGTGCTAATGTGCGTTATCGTGGCGGCGCGGCTAAAAAATAATAGTTTGATGCCGACTACGCCAACAACGAGAGCCGTGACCAGAACAAGAGTTTTACTAGGTCGAAAGGAAGAAATGATCGATACCGGCGCTGAAGATTTACGTAACCTACGCTTAGTATCATCTGATTTATGCTTTGTTGCCATTGGCGCTCCGTGCGAATAGTTATAATGCTTACGCTAAGGATAGCATACAACCATCACCATTTTAAACTGTATCTCAGGCCGACCGCGAAGGGGACGCGAGTCGGTGTTCGCCAAGCTGCGCACTATCGATTCAGTACGGAGCCGTATAGCCCTTCGCTAAAGTAGCATGCGGGAGAAACAGAGACTATCGGTAAGCAGTCTTTACTGCTTACCGACCCCAGTTCTGCAATACCTGCGAGAGATCAAAGATGTTGACGATACCATCGCCAGTCAGGTCGCCTTGAGCACGACTGGTTACTGCTTTGCCGTAGTTGCGCAGAACCAAGTTAAGGTCGCCATTGTTTACTTTGCCGTCACAGTTTGCATCACCCAGTTTGGCGCAGGTGGCTGTGGGAGTGGGGGTGGTTGAGGGACGTGGAGTGGGGGTCGGAGTGACTACCGGGGTGGGTGTGACTGCTGGCGTGGCTGTGGGCACTGGTGTGTCTGTCGGAGCAGGAGTAGCTGTTGGTACTGGGGTGGGGGTGAGGATTGGAGTGGGAACTACTGTTGGCGTGGCCGAGGGGATGACTTGGCCGGGAACTGGGGCACCAGCTACTAATATAAGGTTCACATTGGTGACGGCCATCGACCAGTGGGTTCCTTTGAAGGTAATGGTATTCACGCCGTCTACGATGTCACCAACCGGCACGGTTACTGCACCTGAGTAGCCGACTGCCGTCTCACCGCTCGGGCCACTGTATCCTGCCCAAGGGGTGTTGACGAAGGCGTGGCCGTTGATGCTAATGGATGGCACTTCGTTGATCTCATAAACTGAGGAGTTGAATGTCACTAATGCGCTTGTCGGAGTTTGGTAGCGATAAACCGGGATCGTCTTGAGGGTCACGCCTTCTATGCCAGCGTGGTAACCCAGGGTATAGCGAGCTTCGCCCTCAACACCGTCAAAGTCTGGACCGACCATGGCATCTGGAACATCAAAGCTCAAGTCGCGGTAGGTCTTGGGGCCGTCGAAACCGACATTGTCCCAAGCAAAGGTGTGGTTCCACTGTGTGCCACAGGCGAGGTCGCCGCCGTTTGGACACCAGAGTCCTTTGCGCGCGTTGTAATGGGCATCATTCATCCATACGAGACCCTTTGTAAAACCAAGATTCATGTTGTCAACGAAAGCGAGCAGTTTGAAATTGGCGCCACCGGGGTCACTCCCCCATACTTCCATCCTATTCTGGCTGACGCGTACTTCGAAATGGTTCAGTGCGCCAGTCGGACCGGAGGCTTTTTTGACACAATCAACAAACGTGAAGTCTAGATCGCGGTAGACGCTATCTTTTGACATGAATACGGTGCCGACACCCGTAGTATCGGACGTACCAACGCATCCGCCATCGAGTGCGAAGCCAACTTGGTTCACAGCATGTGGCGGCGTTTGGACCGATATATCGGTGCGTAAGCCTGGATTTGGCTTATCGGTAATCGCGAATTCTGGCCAGGCGGCGTGGCTGCTTTCGGCGTCTGCTGATACATCAAACACTACTGTACCAGTACGGCCAGCAAAGTCGAATGGCTGCTTGGGGTATATCGTCAACTCAACCACTCCGTGATTGTCGTCCTGGGCTTCAAGCATGCGGCCATTGCACACACGGACATCTTTCGGAGGTATGGCCGATGCCGTATCGGTACCGCAGCCGACGAGTCGTGGAGGCAGCATTTTATTAATCACTCCACCATATAAGTTGTAATCGGCCATCCGGCTGACGCCCCAGAGCGTGTTGTTGAGATCGCCAGAGCGCGAACCAGCAGGGTTGTTGGCAACAGCGCTGTCAAAGTCGTCACAGAAGGCCACTTGGGTCGGCTGGTCGGCTTTTTGGAATACACAGGTTGTATCAGTTCCGTTATTTGTAGCGGTTGTTGGGTCAAGTAGATTTGTGGCGGCATGACTGAAGAATACTAGCTTGATACCTATGGCTGCGACCACTAGAGCGGTCACAATCACCAGCGTGCGGCTCGGACTGAACGATGCTACGAGAGGGGTAGCCTTCCGAGATTTGCGTGCTTTGAGTTTTGCGTCGTCAGATTTATGTTTAGTTGCCATTGATTCCCTGTACTTATAGTGCTAATGCTTACGCCCAGAATACCATAGATTGCGGTGATTCATAAGCAAAATCCCTGTATGGCCGCTCTATCAGCACAATGTCAAACTGTAGAGTCCTTTTCTAACACCGCCTTTGCGGGAGAATTAGTGGCTATCAGTAACGTGTCTATATAAGAGGAAAGTCATACGCTAAAGCAGTCTTTACTGCTTTAGCGACCCCAGTTCTGTAACACCCGTGAAAGGTCAAAGATGTTCACTACGCCGTCACCAGTTAGGTCACCTTGAGCACGGGTTGCTACAGGCTTACCGTAGTTATGGAGTACTATATTGAGATCTCCATTGTTTACTTTGCCATCACAGTTTACGTCACCAAGCTTGCTGCAGGTTGGGGCAGGGGTGGGCGTAGCTACCGGCGTGGGGGTGGCTGTAGGCCTGGGGGTTGGGGTGGGGGTGACTGTGAGTGTAGGGGTTGGTGTGGCAGTAGCTAGCGGTGTCGATGTGACTGGCGTCGGGGTGGATGAAGGTAGCGGGGTGGAAGTAACCAGCGGGATACTATATCCGTCCGGATAGGTTGGCTGCCCGGTTTCGAGAATGGTATTGCCAGTGGCCGTGAGGCCGACCACAGTCGTCCAGCCCGGATACCATAAGCCGAACTGGCCAACCAAGGGGAAAAAACGCGTACTAAAAAAGTTATTTGTATAGCTAATATTGCGGACAGCATAGCCTGAATAGTCTTGGGCGTATATTGTGTAGCTACCACCTGCCAAGAGGTTGTTGTCGACAACGATATTGGTAGTGTCTGCACCTTGGTTCCACATTGATATGGTGCCGGTTTCGTTGTATTGCAGAGCAATCGTATTGTGCCTTATGAGACCCTTGGTAGACCCCTCGGATTGGATACCATCCACGTGATAGCCCGTATTGCCATCATCGAAATCATGGATGTAGTTGTCTGTTATGGTAAAGTCGTTGCCGACAAAGATCGCATCCCCGCAGCCAGACAAATTGGAATGTTTGATGGTGAGATTGGTCCCCACTTGGAAGACGCATTTGCCGCTCTTGCTTTCGATGGTGACATGGTCGAGGGTTAGGTTGGTCCAGCCACTGGCCAGCTGGATTAATCCGGTGTCTATGACGCCATTGCAGGTCTGTGGACCAGTTCCGCTGAAGCGAATTCTAGAGTTTTTAATTGTCACATTATGGGCACCAACATAGATACAACCATCGATATCGATCCCGTCGATGACCATATTTGGTTCGTTAATTCTGTAAAAATAATGGCCATCAGGCCCCATCACGGGTTTCGTAGCATTCCAGTTATTGGCTGGTACCGGCGGTATTTCTGCTATTTGGGCGGCTGGATTCAATATGGTACCAGCCGGGACTCCAGTGTTCGTGGCGCCAGCCCAGCCACAAGCTTCGAGATTACTCCAGACTCCAGCCTTGCAATCGACAGTCGCTCGGCTTTTGAATACGATACGTGTACCAAATAGTACCAATAAGATGATGAGGGCTGGCAAAACGGCTTGCCGCCCATAGACCCTAGCTGGCGACAGGCTCGCTGCCTGCCCGGATCGATTAACTTTCCGAACGAACAACCAACTGCGTAACAGGGTAAGCAATGACTCACTGCTGGACTTAACTTTTTTGGCTGTTTTCATTAAAACATCAACATAAATTGGACTCTATAGACCCATAGTAGCATAAGCTTGATGCGAGCTGGGCATTCCGACCATCTGTCATACAAATCGCATGTCTATACATGTTACCCCCCCCCAATTCTGCAGTACTTGTGACAGGTCGAAGATATTGGCGATACCATCACGAGTGAGATCACCCTGGAAGCGGGAGAGCGCTGACCTACCATAGCGGGGAGGACTATATAGAGGTCTAGACTGTTTGCCCTGCCATCACAATTCACGTACGAGCTGGCGCAAGTGGCTATCGGGGTCGGGCGGGGTTTATGGTGCTACGGGGCACCCGCAATTAGAACTACTTGATTTTGCTACTATTTCAAATGTCATCCAAGTAATATCAGACGTTTACGAAAAGTGTGACCATATTATTACTCACCCGCACAACCCCATTCGGGATGTGTACTTTTACTTCCTGGAAACCGGTATTTATGAGGATATCGCCTTCGGTGAGTAGCGAGAAGAAGTTGGAGTGGCCGGGCAGGATGTCGAATGGGCCTACTTCATTATTGGCCGAGACCGAAACCGCCTCGCCTTGGTAGTAGGTCTGGAAGGGTGAGAAGAGCTTCACCTTGATCTTAAAATCGTTATAATCTTCAGCCATAGCTTACCCCTAGATTAAGATCTCTTCGATACCGGCCAGCGTTTGGTCGCGGGTGAAGTACTCCCCTGTCTTACCGGAAATCTTTTCAGTCACGAACATAGTTTGCGAGAAGTACTGGATAAGTTTTTTGGCCTTTTGGTAATCGGCGCGGTCGGCTGGTGAGAGTTCGTTCTCACCGATGATGGCGATAATGTTTTTGAGCGACTCGTACTTCTGCATAATAGCCTGAACCTGGGCGGCCAATACATAATGCCGCTCACCGACAACTTCCGGCGTTAAAAGCGAGGAGGTGGTATGGATGAGGTCGACGGCCGGGCGAATACCGGCTTCGGCGACGGCACGGGAAAGCACTACGACGCTGTCCAGCTGGGCCTGGATTTCCTGCACGGCTGGGTCGGAGAGGTCGTCGGCTGGGATGTAGATGGCTTGGACGCTGGTGATCGAACCATTGGAGTTACTGGTCAAGCGGTCCTGGAGACGGCGCAAGTCGGAGAATAATGTTGGCTGGTAGCCACCTTCACTTGGGAGGAGTCCCATAGTGGTGGAAAGTTCATTCACCGCCTGAACGTGGCGATAGATATTGTCGACGAAGAATAAAATGTCTTTTTTCTCTTCGTCGCGGAAGTATTCGGCGAGGCTAGCGGCGGCCAGGCCGACGATCGAACGGGTCACGGGCGACTCGTCCATCTGGCCGTAGAACATGACGGCACTTTTTAAGATGCCGCTCTCGGCAAGCGTGGTAATAAGCTCGTGGCCTTCACGGATGCGCTCCCCAATACCACAGAACATCGATAGCTTCGATGGATCTTTGGCAATATTATGTATAAGTTCCATAGTAAGCACCGTTTTACCCACACCGGCACCACCGATAATACCAATCTTGCGGCCTTTCACGAAGGGCGCGAAGAAGTCGATAACCTTAATGCCTGTTTCCAGCAACTCGGTCTTCATACCGCTGACCTGATTCTGGCCAGTAATCTTGTAAATGCCTTTGCGGGGGGTGTTGGCCGGCAGCGGGGCGCCAGCGTCGATCGGCTGGCCGAGGGCGTTGAATACCCGGCCAAAGGTAGCGTTGCCTGTTGGTATGGAGATAGTTTCATGGGTACGCAGCACTTCGGCGCCACGGCGCACGTGGCTGGGGCCAGCTAATACTAGGCAAATAACCGTCGAGCGATCCTTATAGGACTGGACCTCGAGCATGCCATCAGTATCCTTAACACTCAGGAGCTCTTTGCCCACAGGCTTATCGGTGCTCGTAATAAGCACTTCGGCCATCAGGCCGCGGACTGCTTTGATTTTTCCAGTAGTTGTACTCATGCTTTATTATTCATACTCGCTATTACTTCTTTGAGTCGCCCGTCGCCTTCGGCCCGCTTAGCCCTATTGTAGGTCAGGCGATAGTCCCCGACCATTTCTTTGGCCTTTTCTTTGGCAGCGTTCATGGCATTGAAGCGGCTGGCATCTTGGGCCAATTTACTCTCCAAGATCACTTGAGAAAGCGCCAGGCTCAACATAGTCGTTTCCATATGGGCGATAATATCTGGTAGCGAAGGTTCGAAGACATAGTCACGGCTGGAGATAGTCCCCTCCTCGACGCTTACTTCGTCGCTCATCGAGCGCACGGCGGCGATCAGGTCGATCTTGGCAGTTTCCTGAACTGAGAGCGAGACATAGGTTTCGTAATAGGCCTTAATGTCTGGGTAGGCTACGACAGCGCTAATCATCGGGCTGACGTCCACGTAGCTAGCGGCTTCCGGGGTCTTAAAGAACTTCTCGACATGTACACCGCGCTGGCTCATGAGCTTAATACCGTGGTCGCCAACTATAATAATATCAGTGGTCTGGGGGTTGTAGTCCTTGAGCACCGAGGCGATAATCCGCTCGTCGATATCGCCGGTGAGGCCGCCTTCCGAGGTAATGACAATAAAGGCTTGGCTCTTGCCGCTAGCAGTTGGTTTGCGTTCTGAGCTAGTGATCCGGTCGCTCGGGTCGGCCCGTAGTTGGGTGTAGATTTGCCATAATTCGGAGAAAAAGAGCTTGCTAGTCAATACCTTGTTTTTAATTTTGGAGATACGGATGCTGGCGATACTTTCGAAGACGGCTGTCAGGTCTTGGATAGTTGTCACTTCCAGAAGGTCTTTTTTTATAGAGATAGCTCGCTTCATTTCTTCTTGGCCTCCTTACCAGTCGGCCCGGGAGCGACTGGAACCGGGGCTGGGGCCGGGGTGGGAGCTGCTACGGTATTTGATGCCAAAAGCTGTTCAATGACCGGGTTTAGATCGGCTCCCTTCTCAAGCTTGGTCGCCGCTTCCTTGGCCTGGACTTTGAGCGTGCCGACATTGATTTTGGTGCGGCCAGCGGTACGCATAATGGTCTCAAGCACCAATTGCTGCTCGATGATGGTATAGATTTCTCCTGGAGTCTGCTTGAAGGCCTCGTAGACACGCTTGCCAAGCTCCAGGTCGGCCTGGGAGTCCGGCGACAATTCCGAGCCAAAGTGCGAGAATTGCTCAGCCTGGTGAAAGTCGGCCAGCTTCTTAAAAAGGCTTTGCGTGAGGGCTTTCTGGGACTTGTCTTGGCCGACACCACCGACGCGGGTAACCGACAGACCGGCGTTGAGGGCTGGGCGGATGCCTTGGCGGAAGGACTGCAGGTCGAATATTAGCTGGCCATCGGTGATCGACATAATGTTGGTTGGCATATAGGCGGTAATATCGTCACTTGGGGTCAAAATGACCGGCATGCTAGCCATGGTTTTATTATTGGAGGCCAGCTTGCCGGCCCGCTCCAGAAGCGAGGAGTGGGCGTAGAACATATCGCCCGGGTAGGAATCGCGGCCAGGGTTGACGCGCGAGATCAAGGATAATTCACGGTAGACCTTGGAGTGGCTGGAGAGGTCGTCGTAGATAATGATCATGTCGCGGCCGCCGTACCAGAAATGCTCGGCAATCGAGCAGCCAGCATAGGGCGCTAGGTAGGATTGGACGAGCGAATCGAAAATGCTGGCTACCACCACGATGGTGTGTTTGATGGCACCGGTCTCTTCAAGCATGGCTAGCAACCGATCAATCTCTACCTTACGTTTGCCAATGAGCACATAGACAACGATGCGGCCGCTATTCATCTGGCTAATTGTCATTTGGTTTAAGACGGCTGTTTTACCGGACTTCGAGTCACCGAGTAACGCAATACGCTGCCCCAGCACGATCGGGAAAAGCATATCGATGAAGGCCACACCAAAAGGCAGGCGCTCATCGAGTAGTGCGCGTTCCGAAATACCTGGAGCTTTCGAGAACACCGGCCGTTTTTCGATTGTTTGGACCGGGCCTTTGCCGTCAAGCGGTTCACCAAGCACCGAGACCACCCGGCCGATCAGCGCGTCCCCAACAGCCACCGAGATGATCTCGTCCTGGAGCACCACGAGCGTACCGATAGTCATATCCTCATTATCCATATCGAGCACCGTCACATAGTCCTCGCCGATCTCGCGCACCATGCCGCGGTGGCCATTGCTAAAGAGCACTTGGGCGTTCACGGCGATACCATCTAGCCCTTTTATAGTAATTAAAAAGCGGTTGGTAGAGGTGACCTCTCCGGTAGGGTTACCGGCATCAACAAGTTTTTGGAAGGCTTCATCCTCGAACATTGCGAATAATCTCCGGTATCTTATCGCGCTTTTCAGTCAGCAGCTTGCGCCAGGAGTAGTCATATATATGGCTACCAGCGCGAACGACCATACCTCCCACAAGTGTCCGGTTGGCGCTAAAGCTAATCATCATCATGGGGCTAATCTGTGTACGGAACCATTCGATAAGCTGGTTTTTGAGAGCGGTGGATGGGATGGCCGCTAGGGTCAGGTGGACGCTTGGCGCCTTCTCCTTATACTCTTTCAAGTCTTCAATCAAAGCTTCCACATCATGTAGTGCTAACTCCTTACCATCGGCCCAGCTGATCAATGCGTCCTGCAAAACTTGGGATAGTTCTGGCTGCTCGACGGCCGTTTTGCGACTACCGACTTTGGCCTGGATGGAAATGTGCCGTACCCAGTTGAGATACTCACCCAATTCGAAAATGAGGGCGTCGAGCTGCTCCAAGGAATAAATGGTTTGCGGTAGCTTAAACTTCATCGATAAACTCTTGCTTTATCTCTTCCTTGTGCTCAGCAAGCATGGCAAAGAGGTATTGGCCCTGGGCCCCCAGGTCAACTTTGTTTCCAAGACTTTCTACCAGGTAGGCCGAGACTATGTCGGCTAGCTTGGTATCGAGCTGGGCGGCCAGTCGCTGACGCTCACCCTTCATCTCGGCCTCGAGGCCGGCGGCCAATGTTTTGCGCTGGTCTTCGACGGCTGCCTGAACAGAGGCCATTACTTGCAAGGCCTGAGTCCGCAAGTCCTCCAGGCTGTGTTTATATTTCTCGAGCTCTTCGGTGATAATGCTCGAGGTCAGGCGTTTAATACTGTCGGCCACCGTCGTCGAGGTCTGGGCCAGATCGTTTTCAAAACGACTGGCGGCCGTATTGATAACTTGGTTGTAGCGGTCTACAGCTTGGGCTTCGATGCGGGCCAGCATCTCATCGGTAATTGTCGGCACCGGCAAACCACCGGCCGAGTTGCTGGCACGTGTGTCAGCAGCACTGATTGTAGTATGGGCCGTTTTGTGTCCAGCTTGTCCTGCCGGTCGCATGAAATACCAAACCGCGAAACCGACCCCTATGGCCAGTATCACCGATACAATAATGATAGTTAGCACGATATCCATTCTATCCCTTACTCAATATTAGATAGACTGTCACCAAGGCCACTGTCAGGATGCCCATTACAAGAGCCGATACCTGGAGAAGACTACGGTAGACGGCGCCCTGGGACAAGGGGTTACGTCCGATCGAGATAATACTGGACTTGATCGCCCCGTAAACGAGGGCAGTGATAACAATTAATGCGATGACAATAATTATGACACTCACAATGATTGGCAGCGGTGAAACTTTCTTGCCAGCGATCTCATTTGCCAAGTTCTGGAGGTAGGTTGGAATGACCGTCTTTTCGGTACCATTACCCGAGACGTAATAGGTAACGCCAACGATGATCGGGATACGGCCGACGGTGACTTCTTTCTCTGTCCCAGCCTTATCTTTGATCTTGCGCTTGACTCCCCCGTCGGTTTTAGCGTTAAATTCGGCCTGGGCGATGCCCACAACCTTGGTCGAGAGCGTAGCCTTCTGTCCAACGCCGTTGAGCGGCGAGGCTGTGACTTTATCGCCTACTTTTATGTCGCCGTTGAGATCGGTGACAATGGCCTGGACTACTCCGCTGGTCGCCACTTCCACTTGGTCGAGCCCCGATGATATGGACAGCAGAGCATCGTTGGCACCGACTACCACACCGATGAGGCCGTCCAGACGGTCGGAATTGGCTGAAAGAACACTATTGGAGTTCTGGCCGTCTACGCTCACTAGGCTACCAGCGGCTAGTGTCTCGGTTGCCCGATAACCCTGGGCCAGCCCAGCAGCAGCCTCGACACTACTGGCAATCGAAAGTGGACCCATGACAAGAATCATGGACAAAGTGGTTAGTGCGAACCATCGCTTGAGTGATTGTCGTATATCCTGGGACATTATGCTCACGCTTATGAGGCAATTATAGCAATAGTTCTTATGTTTTCCTACCCAGGAATTGAATACTCCATACTACTGTGCTACTTTTGTGCCTGTGCTATAGCGCTCTTCGCCCTTGGCCCAAGCCAAAATACCGGCGCCCACTCCGCCGTGATGACGAAGAGCGATGCTTACTTCTTGATTCTGATACCCGGATGATCTAGAATACTTGTAATGTTAACTTAACAAGGTAGGTTGTTTTAATGGATCTCGCCCCTAATACTAACCAAAATGCACAAGCTCCACGTCCCCGTCATCACGAGACGCCCGTAGAGCACATTCCGTTCATGCGCCCGACTGTAGCCAGCAAAATTCTGGTTATTCTGCTCATTGTAGCTTCAGTTGTCTTTATTGCTTCGGTGGGTGTTTCTACCTTCTTTGGCGGCAGTAACGCCGGCAGTTCGGTCAAAAGTAAGCAGTACCAAGCCTTATTCTTAACCAACGGCCAAGTGTATTTTGGTAAGCTCTCTAATATTGATGGTAGTTGGGTCAAGCTATCCGACATCTACTATTTGCAGGTTCAGCAAACAGTTCAACCTAAAGACAGTAAGGCAGCCGATGCTGCTAATCCACAAGTATCGCTCGCCAAGCTAGGTAACGAGCTCCATGGCCCTGAAGACCAGATGTATGTCGACCGTAGCCAAGTTCTTTTCTGGGAAAACCTCAAAGACAGCGGCAAGGTTGTAACTGCTATCAAGGAATACCAAAAGGATCCGAACAAGAAGTAATACTACTTCAACTAAAAAACCCGCCGCAGCGGGTTTTTTAGTTGAAGTAGCTCACCCCCAGCCGTCATCTCGACCGGAGTGGAGAGATCTATCCATGCCGCAACCATGATCAAATGAGTTTGCTCCAGCGACTTCACCCCCTGCCCCTGCGATCAAAGAACTGATTGTACACCGTCTATCCTTCTCACTCTCAGTCATCCCTCGTCCTTTCTTCTCAAGTTACTTTTGTCTTGGCAAAAGTAACCAAAACCGCCCGGCACTCACTCGAGCAGACGGAGCGCAAAATCTAAAAACTGTCTGGGGTCTCGTGGAACTCAACACTTTCCGACAAAGCGGAAAGTGGCTCAAACAGCCACGAGACAGCCAGCTTAAACTGATGGAGCCAGCTTTTAGACCTTGCTTCCGGCTCGAAGTGGGGTGCCGGGAGGATCATCAACGGAGGTAGTGGGATGGTTGGTCGAGGGATGGTGGGGCGGCGAGGCTAGGCCCACCAACTAAAAAGCCCCGCTTTCGCGGGGACTTTTTAGAGTAGAACTGGGCGAACTAAGCCTTAGGGCGAGCTTCGCTTACAGTAATACGGCGACCGTCTTGCTCTGAACCGTCAAGAGCTTTGATAGCTGCTTGGGCCAGGTCATCTGATGCCATTTCTACAAACCCAAAGCCCTTTGAACGGCCTGAGTCGCGATCAGTAACAACGCTTGCGCTCTCGACTTCGCCGATAGCTGCAAATGCGTCATGCAGTGATTCACTTGTTGTTGAGTAAGGAAGGTTCCCTACGAATAGTTTCTTTGCCACGTTGATTGGCTCCTTTTCTTATTCTCGGCTAGC
>JAYUFZ010000010.1:0-71522 GCA_043767845.1 bacterium
GGCATGTTAGGCCTCTACACCACGAGCCCTCATCGAAACCACGCCCCAGCTTACTAAAGATGGCAAGCCATCTTTTTCCAGCTTTTGCGCGGTTTCTCCTCTAGCCAAGCCATTCAGTTGGCCCGAGTACGGGCCGCCTTGGATTGGCTTGGCTCCCGGCCGCTCATACAATACGGATGGGGAAGAGAGGATTAAACAGGTACGAATAACTGGTATATCCTAGCAAAAAATGGGTTTTTCTTCAAGCTTTCGGTTCAGGTAAGTTATTTGGGTGGATATATCTACGTTGTTTTCTAGCGCGAGCGGTTCGAACGGGCTAGGTGATATGATTGCTATATGTTGTATTGGCTCAAGCGCAATTGGTTATTCGTAGTCCTAGTCGGTTTTCTTATTTTTAATCTGTTTTCTGGTGCGGGGGTGCTACTTGACCTGATTTGTTTACTCGGTATTGCTTCGCGCTGGCGGGAAGTAATCAAGTAGGCTGGGCTATACCTCCGGTCCAAGTTCGGGTATAATAACGCTAATGTAAGTGGTGGACGTATGGATTCCGTGACAAAGAAAAGCATGAGCGATATCCGCTCACCGCAAAGTAGGCCACGACCAGGTGGGGCGCCGAGCCATCGGCCAGTCGTTCGCCAGGCGGAGCCACAAGCGCAGCCGCAACCCGCAAACCAGCCCCGACCGCAGGCGCCCGTTGTTCGCCAAGCCGATCCTGGACAGCCTCAAATCCGCACCCAGCCCCAGCCTCCTCAACCGCGGCCAGTCCAGCGACCAGTGCACCAGACGCCTGGTGCCCAAGAGCAGCTCGGCGCCTCAATGCTCGATGATATGGAGCCGGTCATGCTACCCAAGAAGCGCCGACGTGGTTTCCCGTGGCGTGGATTTTTTGTCATGATTTTGATATTAATGCCGCTCATCGCTGTTGCCGTCGCGTACTACTTGTTCTACCTCAAGGCTTAGTCAAACTAGGCAGCCTGACCTGTCTGGCATCTGTTTGG
This sequence comes from bacterium, assembly GCA_043767845.1. Taxonomy (GTDB): domain Bacteria; phylum Patescibacteriota; class Saccharimonadia; order UBA4664; family JBBRNT01; genus JAYUFZ01. The sequence goes on from JAYUFZ010000010.1 coordinate 999, forward strand.
TTTTAGCCACACTTTAAGCATTAGCGTATATACACAAAAGTAACATTTCTGACGCCAGCATGTTTGTGAGTTATGCTAATGCCTCGTACGAGCCTCCGTCCTATACTTAGGCCAAGTAAAGAGGGTAGTGAGCATATGGGTAAGTCTAGGTCCGATAAAATAAGATCAATACAAAGACAAGATTTCGATGGTGACCAAGTATTCTGGATGAGCCTCGATGAGGCCAAAAAGGCAATCGCCGACAAATACGAATTCTTAGCTGACCGCTACGATCGAAAATATCGAGCCAAAGCTGTTCTTAAGCACAAAACGCTCTAATCGACTGATTGTTTACCCCTAAATTAAAAGCTCCCAGGGGGGAGCTTTTAATGAGGCCATTTGGCCAATGAATCCTGGAGCCGATGAGCGGGATTGAACCGCTGACCTTTGCTTTACGAAAGCACTGCTCTACCAGCTGAGCTACATCGGCCTGAGTGGAATGTATGAACTATTGATCCTTGCCTACGAAGACTCTGAGCCCCGGATTAAGCCCGGGGCAGGCTCCGTCGAATGGCGCGAATTGTGACGACCCTTACCCTTGGTCGTCGCGACTTAGAACCCTCTAAGGATACCAAAACATCAGGCTGCTTACAAAGAAGAACCCCGCCGACGGCGGGGTTTGCAGTTGGAGCCTCCTAGCCGGAAGCTAGCACAGGTGGCAGCTCTCGGCAGCGTCTGCATCAATCTGAATCCCAGGCCGGACTGGGCTGGGGTTGTGGTGGTTCTTGATGCGCTCCAGGCCCACAAGCCCGCGCTGGAAGTCGCCCATCAAGTCTTGTGGGCGGAGGCTCATCATGCGCGGCTCACCCGGGCTCACCACCGGCAGTTCCGGCTTTGAGGTTAGTCCGTGGCTATGCAGTGTTGACCAAGCAAACTGGAGAATCTCGCTGACATCGCTCGGAAGGTAGCTGGTGACGTACCGCCGCCGGCGGATTATCAGCATGAAGCAGTCTTTCTCGGGCAGGCTCTGGATACCGTCCACAAGCAATCGTGGGTTTACACCGCACATCATATCGCTGATTGGGCAATTCGGCAGTCGGGTCGTGAAGAAGTACATCGGCGCACATTCAATGATCATCGGATCGGTACTAGCCATAACTGGCTCCTTGATATCGGGCGAGAAGGACGTTACAAATCTACTCTTAAGGGCCTTAAATTTCAACCCTGATGTCACGAATAACTCATGAGTTCGGGGTCGGTCCCGATCCGCTTGATTGCGCGGATCGGGACTTGGTGGACGGGTTGTTGACCAGGACGCGGCTGAGAGGAACTAAGGGGCGCCTGATCCATGCACCTATTAGGCCATCAGGGCGAAAAGTAGCTCGGGCAGGTCGATCATGAGCTGCAGGAAATTCTCGGTTGAGGCACGCTCGGGGTGGAGCAGCAGGCCAGGATTGTCCTGGTCCATATCCATCTTCTGAACCACTATGCCACCATCCGTAGCGGTAGCGGTATACCTGGTTTCTGATTTGGTAATGACCTCACCTTCGTGGCGCAGCAGATGGTGGGTCAACTCGAAGGCCACTTCATAAGCGTGCTTCACGAAAAGGGTAGCCGCTTTAGCCGTGGCTGCTTTGAGATCGGCTACGCTGCTCGTTTCATGCGTAGCCCGGGTTTCAGCGGCCACCCAGATGGCCAGGTATTTGGTAGCTTCTGCGAGGCTGTCAATCATTGTCTACACCCAGGCAGGGCTGATGGTCAGCATCTCGTGCTTGCCATCGTCCGAACGGCTACTGACGACGCTGAAGCCGCTCAGCTCGGTGGTTGGGCAGTCGGCTGGCACGGAAACGTCCATGGCCAACTTCTGCTCTTCGCTTAGCCCGTCGAGCCAGACCAATACTTCGCCGGCGATCTGGAACATACGATCCTTTGGCAGGTCGTGGTGGTACCACTTACCACTGGGGATCATCTCCGGGCCGTCACTCAGCTTGGCTAGATGATATCCGGTGTCATCGCTGTAGTAACGGAGATAGTACTCTTGGCCGAAGAACAGCTGTAGGGCGAGTAGCAGTTCTTCTCGGCGCGCCGATATGAAGTCCAGGCTGTGGGTCGATTTGCTGGTGGTTTGGATGGGCATGATGCCCCTCTCTGGTGATAGGTACTTCCACGGGGCCGCCGTGGAACGGTTGGGTCTTGCGACCCCACAGCCTTCAATTTGGCTTGAAAACTATGGGGTCGGCCCCGATCCATCCGGCGGTTGCCAGGCGGATCAGGGCGGTTGGAGTGGAGGGCTAGTGCTTGTCTTTGCCCTGGCGGCGAACCCAGATCCAACCTCTTATTAGGATGATTATCAGGGTTACCAACAGGAAGCGGACGATGAACAAGTACATGGTTCTCCTTCGGGGGAAGTTGGGCGCGGGAGGCTAAAAGATGTGCGATGGAGAGTCGTCGAGGTGAGGGTTAGCTAGCTCGTAGACTCGGCTACCTTGGGCAGTAATGCGGTAGCGGCCGGAGGCGAACTGTGTTACCCAGCCTTGGGCTTCCAGGAAATTCAAGGCTCGCTCCAGGGCGAAAGGGCTGAGACGCAGTGAGCGTACCATGTGCCAGAACTCCCTTGGCGGCTCATCAATGATACGGCTGAGATCCAGATCGGCGAGGACCCGCATCTGGAGTTTGCCATTCAACAGGTCGGTCGATTCCTTGAGCCAGATCAAGTAGACAATACCGGCAATGATTGCAGCAACCATCGGAACGAATTTGATTTCGTTTCCCATTGACTATCCCTCAACCCTGCCGCTGCTGGCCGAGGCGTAGTCGCCCACGGATCTGGCGTGCTGACCGATGAAGTCGACATCTTCGACGCGGCCTTCACAGGTCTCGTCGTTGTAGCGGATGGCCACAGAGCGCTCATCGATCTGGAGCAGGACGTCCCAGAGATCCGCCGCGCGTTCGAATACGGCGATGGCTAATACACGGCAGGTGAAGTCTGTGCTGAGCCTGGGTCCGGTGGTTGCTGGACGGCGCTGGCCGAACTCGTCGGTGAAGACGAATACGGTGAGGTCGCCTGACCCCAAGCACTCCAGGAGCTCGGAGTGCGGTGGGCCGACCTCGATCCTGTCGCCTCGCTGGATGGTGTTTACGGGACTATTCACTTATGAACCGTACTTTCGCTGGTAGGTGCGGACTGCTAGATGATAGCAGAGTTGAATGTTCAACCCCTCAGGCTTCAAGTAGTCTTGAAAACTCAGGGGCTGGTCCCGCCGATCGTCTGGGAGACGAAAGGCGGGACGGGTGAGCTAGAAGTGGGCGCCCATCGTGACGCCGGGGTCGTCGGTCGGGCTGGCGACCATGGTTCCGCGGCTACCACTGGCAAGGATGACGCAGCAGTGGACGCCAGCTTACCGTCATTATTCGCATGTGCGAATTACCTGTGGGGGCACAGGAATTGCGATGTTCGGTCTTTCGACCCCAAAACATACAAATCTTTATATCCTTTGGGGTTGCCCCGATCCGAGGATCGGGTTTGGTGCTATTGGTCAGTTGAGGAGGTGGGTGGGGATGCGGCCGATGATCAAGTCGCCCGCGTGGATATAGCCATCTTCGTCGATAATCACATCTTTTTCTGTATACCGGGATGGGTCCTTAGGGGGCGTAATCATAACTGGGCTGATCCAAGCTGGCATCACGGATGTGTCGATCAATCCTTCCAGGAACAGACCTGATAGGGCTGCCTGCAGTACGACTCGGTAGGCGACATCATGATGGCTGGCGGCTGCAGCTTCAGGGCCAGTCCAGCTCAGCTTGAGTACACTTATGCCGGCATTGGATGTGACTTCGCAGTGGACGTAGGTGTGGCGCGTGACATAGCGTTGCAGAGTTTCCGCGGGCAGTTCCACGCACAGGCAGACACTGCTCTTCCAACGGTAGATCTGGACGTCAGGGGCTTGGGTTGCGGCCACGAGGGCCTCCTTTGGTAGGGGTTGCCAGCGAGTCCGTCGCGGCGCGGTTTCAGCTACATTGAAAGGTACAACAGGGCTTACAGAATGTTGATTATATTAGCATAAAAGCTTTGCAAAGTCAATGCTTTTCTCGATTGGAACCTCTTCTCGTCATCTCGACCAGGGTGGAGAGATCTAACTGTGCATAGTGAATGGACAGATCTCTCGGCTGCGCTCGAGATGACGATTAGGGCAGGGGCTCAGATTTAGAGTAGCTCGGTAATGGGTGTGGCCAAATTCCAAAAAGCCTCGTGCACCTGGCGCTGGGTGGCGACAAAGAGCGGGTTTTCTATCTCAAAACCGTTAATCTCGATGTTTTTGATGTAGACCTGGGCGAAGATATTGCTGTAGATGAGCGCGTCGCCACGGACGATGAGCACTTTCTCGTCGATTGCCCGAATATCCTCAATCCTCGTCCGACTGATGGCGGAGCCAGGGGTAGTGTAGCGCCTGATAGACTCGAGCGCTTCGGGGGTGGCGTTGATTATTACTCGCTCGCGTATCTGGCGGCGGCGCGATTCGGCTACGAAGGTTTCGTAGAACTTCATGCCCACGTAGCGGCCGCGGCCCCAGTCGCTGTAGACGTAGACGGTGTCTTTGGCCTTGAGGGTGTTCCAATACAGCTGGCGGGCACCTGAGCGGCCTTTGTAGTAGCGCACGGCTGTACCAATGGACTCTCCCGGTTGGTTGATGGGTAAGGCCTTCTCCAGCTCGCTCAGGTCCTCTTTGAGCTTCTGGACGAGCTGCATGCGCTCATCGAGCCCATGGTGCATGGCGCCGATGGGGTAGGGGCGGACCAGTTTGTGGTTCTCGCCGACTATTTCCTCGGCAATTCCCATCTCATAGAGCCCCTTGAGGCTCTCATACACTGAGCTGCGGGGGATGCCGGCTAGTTCGGTGATCTGGCCGATTCGCAGCTCTTTGTGCTCGACAAGCAGCAAGTAAATCTTGGCCTGTTTATCCGATAATCCGAACTTTTCGAGCTCTTTTTCGAAGGAGTCTATTTGTGCTGCCATTTTTCTCTTTGTCGACGGAAGTCGTCGTCAGTTTTACGCTTTTTACATCTAAACACATACTGGCTTCCAGATCAAGTAACACGCAGTTTCCCTGATAGTACCTATAACCGAAAGAAGGCTTCGATGCCAGTCCTCCTCACCAAGCGCCAGCAGCTGCTAGCCGAGCTCGCCAGCGGTGCCCGCCAGTTGAGCGTCAGTAACTCAGCCGGTACTGCCAAGATTCTGGGTGGGGAGCACGGTGCTTACCGCGTCGCTCAAACCCCAGGCGCCCAAACCGTTACCATTGGCACCTATCGCTTCAAGCAGTACAACGGTAATGAGGGAGTTGTTCAGCATCACGCATCAGATGGGAGTGCTGCGAACTTCCTGGGAATTCCAACAGCCAAGGACTTCATCGATTTTTGCCGCGACGATTTGCCGCGGATTGTCGATGTGGTACACGCGGCGGGTAAGAAACTGTGTGTCAGCATCAACGACAATGACCCTGGCATCTTAGTTCAGATGATACGCATGCTTAATGAAGCCGGTGTCGATGAGGTCGAGGTCAACCTAGCCTGCCCGAATCTGGAGCACGGCGAGATGATCTGCTATGTGCCGGTAGAAATGCGGGCCATGTTCTTGCTGTTTCGCTCACGCTGCGCTGGCCTAGGGATCAAGATCGGCGTCAAAGCAGGTGTCTATTCCAACCCGATGGAGCTGGTCCGCTTCGCGAAATTGCTCCTCGAATTCATCGACATCATCGCATTTGTCACGGCCATCAACACCTTCCCAAACTGCCGCGACCTCGACAATGACGGTGAACCGGTCATTAAGAGCGGCAAGGGTTACGGTGGGGGAAGTGGAGCGATGTTGCGTACTATTGCTCTCGGCCAGGTGGCCCAGCTGCGCGATGCGCTTGGACCTGACTTTTGGATTAAGGGTGTTGGGGGAGTGGCAAATGGCCGCGGAGCCGAAAATATGCTGCTATCCGGCGCCAACGAAGTCCAGGTTGGGACTCCATTCTATTTCGGAGACGCCAATGTCTTTAACAGGGTCCAGGAGGACTTGGCCGTGACTGTTGGGTCGGCCGCCTAAGCTTGAGTCCACGATCAATACCATGCCGCCTTCCGTCACAGCCGGAGGCGGCTTTTTTCATGCAAACACATGCATGCTCCAGAAAAAAGACTCATCGAAATGAGTCTTTTTTCTGGAGCGGGTAGCGGGAATCGGACCCGCGTCTCAACCTTGGGAAGGTCGCGTTCTACCACTGAACCATACCCGCTCGTTGTGCGATCAGATTCAATGGTACAAGTCAGAATCGGCTTAGGCAAGGGGAGTGAGGCGATCTGGACCCTGTCTGGTATAATACTTCCATGAAGCGAATCTCGCTCAGGGCCCTGCCAAACCGAATCACTAGCTATGTGTTGCACCTCCGTGGGCAACGCATTTTTCGCGATAAGCTGAGCGTCGCCGTGGCGGCGCTGAGTCTTGGGCTCAATCTGCTAACCCTGGTGCTTTTGATCATGCGCCTGCGTCCGACGGAGTTTCTCGTACCCATCAGGTATTCAAGCATCACCGGGTTTGACATGCTTGGATCGTGGTACGAAATATACAGTATCGGCTTTTTCGGGCTGTTCATTACGCTAGCCAATACTTTCTTGGCGATGAAGGCCTTCAATCGGAGCCGCATTACCAGCTTTTTTCTGCTTGGCTCAAGCCTGGTTGTCGGCATCCTTTGCCTCATCATTAGCTTAGCCTTCGTGGCGGTCATCTAATGACCGAGAAAACCATTAAGGCATATCAGGATTTGGCCGATAAACACTGGTTCATCCGGTTGCTTGAAATTACGCCAGGCTTCATCACCTGGGCTTTTATCATGATGCCAGTCATCCTCAGCCGCTTCGAACCGGTGTGGGTAGCCTACTTCATTATTGGTTTTGACCTCATCTGGTTGGCAAAATCTTTCCGCCTGAGCTACTATCTTGTTCGCGGCTACACCAAGCTCCGACGTGACCAAAAGATCGACTGGCAAAAGCGTTTAGCGCAGCTTGGCAATCCAGGTGGGGCTATCGCATCGTTGCAAAGGGAGTTGAAAGAGTTGTCTTCCGAACCCGTTGCCGGTCACTGGTGGGGTTATTTTAGCCGTAAGGGCTGGCGCTGGATTGTAAAACACCGTGGGCTGGTGGCCTCTATTCGCGAGCTCGAAGACCTGGCTTACCACAAGAATGTCATTCTCGATCCCAAAGACATCATCAATGTTGTAATAATAGCAACTTATAACGAATCGTTAGAGATACTCGAGCCCTCGTTAGAATCACTTTTAACAGTTAACTACCCCTTATCTCAGCTGATGGTGGTATTCGCCTATGAAGAACGTGGGGGAGCGGCAACCGAATCGAACGTCAACTACCTGGTCGAAAAGTATGGATCGAAATTCGCTATGACTATGGCTGTTAAACATCCAGTTGATATACCCGGGGAAGCCATCGGTAAGGGCGCCAATATTAGTTTTGCAGCCCGCAAGCTTACGGCCGAGCTAGAAAAGCGTAAAATAGCACCAGAGAATGTTATAATTACAACATTTGACTCTGACCACAGACCCGATGAGCAATACTTTGCCTACCTGAGTTACGTCTATGCCATCAATCCCAACCGCACCCATAAGTCGTACCAGCCGGTTCCTATGTTCTATAACAATATCTGGGATGTTCCAGCCCCGATGCGAGTTATAGCTACTGGTAATTCTTTCTGGGTCATCATGGAAGCTATGCGGCCGCACCGGTTGCGCAATTTTGCGGCGCACGCGCAAAGCCTTAAGACATTGATCGATACCGATTACTGGAGCATCACCTCAATAGTCGAGGATGGACACCAGTACTGGCGGACCTACTTCACCTACAACGGTGATCATCAGGTGGTGCCACTGTTTATCCCGGTCTATCAGGACGCGGTGCTGGCAGATGGATATATTAAGACTTTTAAAGTCCAGTATTTGCAGTTGCGGCGCTGGGCTTGGGGGATATCCGACTTCCCATATGTGGTACGCCAGTCTATGAAGAATCGCCAGATCGCCTTGGGTGACAAGTTAATTCATATTTGGCGGCTGTTTGAGGGCCACTTTAGTTGGGCTACGGCGCCATTGATCCTAACTTTTGTTGCTTGGCTGCCGCTCTACCTTAACCCCCGTTTTGCTGACATGCTGCTGGCCCATCAGCTACCGATCATCGCCAGCCGTATCCTAAACCTTGCCATGCTTGGTCTGAGCATCACAGTTATTATTAGTCTTATATCGCTTCCGCCACGGCCCAAACGCTATGGGCGGGGGAAGATTATTGAGGTGGTTGCACAGTGGTTGCTACTGCCAATCATCGCCATTGTTTTTAGCGCCTTCACTGCTATTGACTCACAAACCAGGCTGATGCTGGGCAAATACCTTGATTTCCGGGTGACTGATAAGGCACGTAAGCAATGAGCTACTGGCTAGCCTTCATACTGGCGGTAGTCGTAGCCTATGGGGCGACGCCACTGGTCATGCGGCTTTCGAAGCGCCTCGGTGTCTACGATCAGCCCGGCGGCCGCAAAATCCACACCAGGCCGGTAGCTCGACTTGGAGGACTAGCCATAGCCCTCAGTTTCATCACACTTGTGCTGGTGTTCTTACCGATAAGCCGCCAGCTGCTGGGGCTGCTTGGCGGAGTCGTAATCCTGGTAACCGTCGGCGCGCTCGACGATAAGTTCGATCTCAGCCCCTGGGTAAAATTGGGTTGGCAAATTGTCGCTGCGCTGGTGGCACTTGGTGGGGGGATTGGGGTGCAAGCGGTTACCAATCCATTCGGCGGCACGATTCTACTAGATTGGGGCCGTTTTGCTGTCAACTATGGCCCGCTGCACTTCCACGTAACACCACTCGGGAACCTACTAACCATCCTGTGGATGGTGGGTGTTATTAACGCTATTAATTTCCTTGATGGGCTCGACGGACTGGCCGCCGGTGTATCGAGTATCGCCGCCGCCATCATGTTCTTGGTGGCAGTCAGCCCGCACATCCGGCAGCCGGAGGTCGCTATGCTTGCAATCATCGTCTGCGGAGCCACTTTAGGCTTTCTGCCGTTTAATTTCTTCCCGGCCAAGATCTTCATGGGGGATTCGGGTTCCTACTTTTTAGGGCTTGTCTTGTCGCTCCTAGCCATCTACTCAGGAGCCAAGCTGGCCACGGCTACGCTTGTCTTGGGGCTGCCAATTATCGACTCGCTTTGGGCAGTGCTCCGGCGGCTCTACCATAAGACATCGCCCTTTAAACCAGATCGCGGGCATTTGCACCACATGATGCTTGATGCTGGCCTGACCCAGCGTCAGTCGGTGGCTATCTTTTATGCCATATCCGCTACCTTTGGGTTGATAGCCGTCTTTGCCGGCACATCCGGCAAGCTCGTCGCACTAGTGGCGATGGTACTCTTCATATGGCTGCTCATGACTCGATTACTGTTGGTCTCAGTCACTAGGCAGCGCCGATCGGCTACAGGCAAGCTATAGATTGTCAGATCTGGCTCCGGCTGCTATAATAGTCCCATCTTAAGTGGGGTATGCATTGTGAGTCGTAAATATCTACAGGACTTGATCAAGAACCTGCAAGAGTTTTACAAATGCCCAACTTGTGATACGAACTATCACTTTGATGATATTAAGTTTCTCGGGCAGATCGACCAGTATTGCTTCGTGCAGCTGAGCTGCCACAATTGTTCACTACCGGTGCTAGCTACCGTTTCTGCTGGCGAGAAGAAGCTCGGCGGCCGTAAGAAAACCGACTTGCGAAGCAAAGAGAAGGCCAAGTTTGCCACTAAGGGGCAGATTAGCTCGGATGAAATAGCTGGCTTCCATGCCTTTATCCGTGATTTCCAGGGTAGCCTGTCGGATCTGCACCACTCCTAAAATAGTTAACTGAAAGGTTGGCCACTCGGCCAAAATTGTATGGATAAGATTGTACTCGAATTACATAAACGGACCGAAAAGGGCAAGGCTAATGCCAAGCTGCGCGCCGAAGGTATGACCCCTGGCGTTGTTTATGGCCACGGCGCCGAGCCAGAGTCAGTAAAGGTTCCAACCAAGGAGCTTACGAAGGTCTTTAACCAAGCTGGTTGGAGCAAGATTATAGGACTAAAGATCGATGGTACTCGCCAGACCAATGCCCTCATCCAAGATGTTCAGCACAACCCGTTGACTGGTGGTATTAACCATGCGGATTTCTACCTGGTACGTATGGACGAAAAGCTTGAGACCGAGGTTCCATTGCACTTTATTGGCGAGTCCACAGCCGTCTACCAGATGGAAGGCACATTGGTTAAGACTATGGAGACGCTTGAGGTTCGCGCCTTACCCGGCGACCTGCCCGAGAGCATTGAAGTTGATATCTCAGTTCTCGATGATTTTGAGAAGACTATCCATGTTAGTGACTTGAAGGTTCCGAAGGGTGTCGAAGTATTGGCTGACCCCGAAGAGCTAGTTGTGAAGGTTGACGCGCCGCGCAGTGATGAAGAGATGGCCGCCCTGGATACCGAAGTAGTTGAAGAACTACCAGAAGGTGTTGCTGATGAACCAGTAGCCGAAGAGGAAGCTGGCAAGTAAAAGCTTTGTTCGATGAATAAGAATCCCCCCGCCAATGGCTGGGGGATTCTTATTACTGGTACTTTTTCAGTTCTCGCTTGAGTTGGGCGTCGTTTGCTAGGTCGGTTTGGTAGGCAAGGTAGCGTAGGAAGGCTGCCGTGTTGTAGTGCTTGAGGGTAATGAGCACAATTCGGGCGATGTCAGAGCTTTGAATTTCACGCTGCTTGCTATCAAGGATCTTTGCCTCCACAGTGTCGGTAATCCCATCAACTGTTGTTTCCTTAGCTGGAATGCTCAGGAAGGCACCATAGATTCCCGAATAGAGTTTGGCGCGTGAGTAGCGCTGCTTTTTCTTGGTTTTTTTAATGACCTTCAGGAAGCCGAGGTCCGGGGCTTCGTAGGTAGTAAAGGATTCGTGGCAGGCTAGGCATTTCCGGCGGCGCCAAATCTGCGTCCCAAAGCGGGTTGGCCTGGAGTTAAAAACATCAGTTGTAGTTTCACGGCAAAATGGACATTTCATGTCTATATATTGTCATATGACTGGTAAAAAGGCGAGTGGAAAACTTTAGTCTAATGGGGAAAAAGGGTCGGGTAGTTGCCCAAAACATGCCCACTGGTAGCGCTATGATCTTTCGCTTAGGCTACTACAATCTGAAGTGACCCCACGAACATGGAGTAGCACATGAACAACTTAAAGCCCTACATTGGCATTACTGGTCTGACTGAGCGTAGTCAAACCGACTATCTGCTCGATCAAACTTATCAGCTGGGCTGGCCTTACTCCCGGAAGCTGATGCTCGGGTACCTGGTCGGCTACAAGGGATTGGCTTTCGGAGAGATAGCCAATCCCGAGCAATATATACCGCGAAACAATATTGAGTCTGTCATGCTGACCAATGAGCATGCTATGAATATCATTCACTATAATAGCCGGGCGTCTGGACTTTACCTGCAATTGTCAGACCTGTTGCGACCGATGCAATTAGTCGATGGCGTGCAGCTGAATATTGCTTGGCCAGCCGTTGCTCAACTTCGTCGTTTTCGACGCTGGAACTATTGTCGAGTTATCTTGCAACTTGGTCGGACATCAGTTCGGCTTATAGCCGGAGATTGTCGGCTGCTTGTTGACCGCCTGAGGCCATACGAACAGTTTATCGACTATGTTTTGATCGACATGAGCGATGGCAACGGTATCCACTTCGATCTCAAACTAGCAGAGCAGATGATCACCGCGCTGGTGTTAAGCGGGCTCGATATTCGTTGGGCCGTGGCCGGTGGGCTGTCGGCCGGGGGAGTCGAGCGCCTTGCGCCGCTACTGGATATCTACCCCGAGCTATCTTGGGATGCTACCGGCAAGCTGCGCGACAGAGCCGACAAGCTCGACCCCGGTGCCTGCCGAGCTTATCTAGAATCGAGTTTGGGGATGGCTCGGCGTTTTGGGGCTTTTGAACTGGAGGCTTAACCGAAGTGCTAACGCTTGAAAACCTGGCGCAAAGCTAGTAGAGTAGGCGACAACCAAGCTACCTGAGAGGAGTCACAGTGGATGACGGGCTGGTTGTGATAGTGTCCGGACCCTCTGGGTGCGGTAAGGGAACCATTGTGTCGTACTTGCGCGATTCAGACAAGATCGACTTCGCTTTGACAAAATCTGATACTAGTCGTGAGAAGCGGCCAGGGGACCCAAATGACGCCTACAACTTCATTAGCCGTGAGGAGTTTGAGAGTAGGATCAGGGCGAGCTATTACCTCGAATACAATGAATTCGCTGGCAACTACTACGGTACACCCATTGCCCAGGTAGAAACCGCCCGCGAAGCCCGCAAGGTTACGCTGCTTGAGGTGAATGTCGACGGTGCGCTCAATATCCGTAAGCGTATACCGGCAGCTAAGCTGATCTTCATCCAGTCGCCTGGTCGGATCACCAACATCCGGCGCTTGCGCCACCGAGGAACATCATGGTACCAGGTCTACCGAAGGACAGCTGAGTCATTTCGCGAGTATGTTCTAGCACCTTTCTTCGATCACCGGGAAGTTAACTTCACTAATAGCGAGCGCCAGATTGCAGACACAATCGAGGCACTGATCGTCTCTGGCCAATACCGGGCCAGCGGCCAATCGACTGTCGCCGCATAGCCATCTCTCCATCAGGAGAGGTGGTTCTTTTTTGTCTAACAATTCTAGACCCGCGCTCTATGCTCGTCTTAGTACGCCTACCCTAGTAATTCCTTAGCCACCTTCGGCGCATTCCCGAAACCAATTCGATCAGTTACCCGCTTGGCTGTTAGGTGGCGGGCAGGGACTATGGTATGACGGCCATAGCGTTGCTCAATCTCATCGAGCGCTCGGCTGAGGTTATTGTTTCGCTGAGTCTCAAAAAGACTCAGCGGTTGGGCGGCTGACGGTATAAGGTCGAAAGTGATCACCGATATGAGTCGGACGGCCTTATGGAGCGGAGCGTCGCTTAGTAGCTCAGTAACTTTTTCGAACAACCCGATTGAGTCAGTAAAAAGGGCAGTCTTGCGACGAGCCTTGGACCAATAGCTGCGGTCGGAGTAGCGCAGACCAACTGCCACGCTCGAGGCCGAGAAGCCGCCCACCCGCAAGCGGGTAGCGACCTTATAGCTCAGCTGGCTAGCAATGCTCAAAATCTGTTCCTTGGAGCGGCTAGCCGGTCCGCCGAGAGTTGTCTGATGGCCAATCATACTGCGCTTTGTCGGTTTTTGGTCTACTTCATAGCCGCGCAGCCGCAAGTACCAAGCCTGTCCAGGCATGCCAAAGGCTTTGGTGAGCAGGGCATAGGGCGCATGGTAAAAATCAATCGGTCGGTAGATACCTAGGTCACCCAGCCGTCTTGCCATCCGCCAAGAAATGCCTTGCAAGTCGGTCAACTGTAAACTGCTGTAGAATTCGATTAGTTCATCCGGTTCTGGGCGGATACTTGAAAGGCCATTAACCTTGCGCACCCGCGTACCCATTTTAGCTAGAAACATATTACTAGAAATACCAACTGAACAGTTTAGCCAGTCACCGACATCCCAGATGAGTGCCTTGATATCATGACCAACCGCCTCGGCCTTCAGCCACAGGTCCCGGGGTGCAAGCAGGAATGCTTCATCGATGCTTTTTATACTGACTTGGCAGCGGGTTTGGTCGAGTGCTTCCATTACTCGCCGATGGTAATCGCGATACAGCCCGACGTTATCGCTGACAAGAATTATTTCCGGGCATAATCGCCGGGCTTCAGGAATTGGCGTGCCAGTTTTTATGCCCAGGCGCTTAGCTTCGACTGAAGCCGCGATAATACAAGTACTGTCATGGACAAAAGGGCAAACACCCACGGGTTTTCCACGCCACTCCGGCCGGACCTGTTGTTCGACAGACGCAAAGAAAGAATTCATATCGACAAACAGGGCCTGGCCAAAGTTTGGCTGGTGGCTGAGCATCTGCTCTAGCATGATTGGCCTGTACTAGCGGGCGGCAACAAGCTCGTCACTAGCTTTCGTATTCTCACGTAGCTGCTTCTCGTTTTGCCGAGCCTTTAAATACTTGAGCAAACCCCAGCACTGCTTAATGACCGCAGTGTAATCTTCAACGAGCTTAGTAGTATCGCCATGTTTCTGGTCGGCGTGAGCAGCGAGCAGTTTCTTGGCGTGCTCGGCTTCTGCTACAGCGGATTGTAAATTATCGATCTTGAGCGTATAGCTGTAGCGCTGATGGGCCTCATAGATATAGTGCGAGACCGCTGTGCTGGCACGGTGCAGGTCGTTCGCCAAACGGTAGGCCTCCTCCTTTGGCAGCTTACTCGCTAACTTGAGTACAGTTTTCTCGAGCTCATAGGCGAGTGTGTAAACTCGCAGGTTTTGTATTGATGATTCGGCCATTGTAAATCCTCCCTTATGTGTCACCTGGGCTCCAACGCGCCCAGGCTTTAAATAGTGTCACCTCACCTCGCAATCACTATAAACGAACATAAACCGAACAGTCAAGACAAAAAATAATAAAGTTGTCAGAGCTGTATTGGATCATCATTATAGCCGTCGAGTGACGCAAGATCACTTTGGAGTTGGGCGAGCTGCTCCTCGCTCAGGGTCAGCGGGATCTCATCCTTTGAATTCTCGCTGAAAGCTTTTTCGAGCTGGTCGAAGTTGCTATAGGCTTCCAACTGTTCAAAGAATACTGAAAACTCATCGTCCAATTGCAAACCCTCATAACTTAAAGTAGTAAATTCTTCTTTTGGCGAAGAGACTAGATATAGAATAGCAGCTAGCAAATCCAAAGACAAAGTCTAAAGCACCAATAATTAGTTGGTGAGGGATGAATAATTTGTAAGAATGTTAGAAAACCTAATGCTTATAGTGTTCAAGCGGCTTCCTGGTAGAACATGAGGCCGAGTTTTATTTGTAGTGCGTCTTCAAAGTGGCGCGGATCAAGGTTGATAAGCTTCTTTGTCTTATCAAGTCGATAGATGAGCGTGTTTCGATGAACATGGAGTTGTTCGGCGGCATTGGTAAGGTTAAGATTGTGATTCAAAAAAGTTTGAACCGTCTTAAATAGTTGTTGATTTCGCAACAAAGGACTCAGGATTTGATGAGCCAACTCGGCCTTGCGCTCGGCGGCAACGTTAGCAAGAGTAATAAACATGCCCACATCCTTTATATGATGAGTCTTACCAGTGCCCCATACTTTTATGCCTACATTAAGGGCTAATTTGGCATCCATATAGCTTTTTCGTAAGCCACCGAGGTCAGGATAATACTGGCCAACACCCAAAGTTACATTTTTGTGATGTAATTTAGTCAACGTAGAGTGTATATATTCAGCCTTTTCACGCAAGAAACGAATAGTATTCATCGTGTTAATGTCATCACCTCCAATACCCTTTAAAACGACGAAGACATCGCTGCCAAAGTAGGCAATAATATTGTCTTGATAGTTGCGGAAGCTTTGCCGGAAGCTTATGGCAATATCTTCGGCGGCTTTGCTGAGGGCGAGTTGCTGTTCTTCGCTCGATATATCGGACAGTTGTTTTTTAATATCAGCCTCGAAATCCTGGAGGTGGAGGAGGAGTACGGCTTGGGGTAAGCGCAGGTTGAGCTTGAGGATATCGGCTTGCCGATAGGCCTCGGCGGAACTCAGTTCGCCGGACTGTAGAAGCTGTTTGATAAACTGCGCCCTGAGCACCTCGCTGGAGTGCAAGCTATCAAGCACCGTGTACTGGTGCACGATAACTTCGGCTAGTCCCTGTAGTAGGCTAATACCCTCAGGGGTAATCTGGCCATCCTCGAGCGATATTCCGAAAGCGCCGATGGTTGAAGCTTCGTAGACGAAAGGGCACCAGGTGAGGCTGATGCTGTCATGGTGGCTCGTAAAGAGCTGGCCCTGCTGGATAGCTCTGAGGGCTTGAGGTATAACCTGGTCTGGGGCAATTGATTCCTGGCCTACCACCACCAGCCCATTCTCGTCGGCAATCAGTATTCGTCTGCCTAGAATGGCATCAGTCTTGGCGGCTATCTGGAGGGCAAGCTCTTTATTGATGCGCATAAGCTCCCTCGATAAACTTTGTGAATAGGATAGCAAGTTTTATCTGCACGGCGTCATCAAAGACTCGCGGATCAAGGCCCAGTGTCTCGTGGATCCGGTCCAGCCGATAGACGAGTGTGTTGCGATGTAGACCTAGAATATCGGCGGTAGTAGTCAGACTCATATCGTGTTCAAAGAAAACTTCTAAGGTTTGTATAATCTCGCTGTTTTCGCCCAGCTTTTCTAAGAGCTCACGACTAAAGTAAATATTCTTTTCATCAATACCAGAGAGTAGGGGAGCCACAACGCCGAAGTCGTCGATATGGTAGACTCGATCCTCGTGCCAAACCTGTTCTCCAAGCTCAATAGCCGAGCAGGCTTCCTCGAAACTTTGCTTAATTCCGGAGATATCGTTGTGAAAATTACCTATGCCAACTGTGGTTGGCAACTTAATCTCTGACTTAAGAATCTCATATATTGTGTGGATTGATTTCTTGAAACTCTCGAGGTTTTCTTGGAGGTTTGCGCTTTCACTCTGCAGGTCTTTTAGGATGCAAAAGCGATTTTCTCCAATGTAGACGACGATATTATCACGGCTTGAGGTGTAATAGGAGTGCAGTGCGCGTGAGATACCGGCCTTATAGCGGCTGATACGAGTGTCGCGGTCGTTCGATGGCGCCCGAAAGCTGGTTGTGAGCAAGGGATCTTCGATGGCGATTACGATAGCTATGCGCGGGCGCTCCAGCTCCAGGTTAAAAGCCTGCGCTTGCGAGACTAGGGTGGGTAGGCTCTCCGGCGTATGGTGGAGTAGGTCGTAGACGTATTTGTCGAGCCGCTCTTCTTGCTTTGGTATCTGATCGATGAGTATAGACTGATGCATGACTAATTCGGCAATCGACTTGATAAGCGGCGCTATGCTTTCGTGGTTCGGAAGTTCTTGGTTGAGCGAAACATATCCAACAACCTCGCCTTGATAGTTAAAGGGGACTGCCCATTTCAGTTCGCCCACATTGAGCTTGCCCTGGAGCGTACTCTGCTCGGAGGCCAGAATATTCCCATCGCTGTCCAGAACACTTATCGGGAAGCTCACAAGACTAGCGACCTTAAGAGCAATCTTGGCGGCGATTTGGGAATTCATCATGGCTCGTTACTCATCTCAAATTGGTATACGTATCGTAGCCCTAGAACATTGCTTTCTGCAAGCTTAAGCAATTTGAGAATTGTCTATTCATGGCTTCAGAGAGAGTTTTGAGCAAGCGATGTAGAAAGCACAACAGTAAAAATGCGCAAATAGAAATATATAACTCGCTGGTTTATAAAAAATAACACCCGTTCATAGGGTGTTATCTCGTTAGAAAAGTAATAATTCCTGGTGGGTCCTAGAGGAGTCGAACCTCTGACCTCTTCCACGTCAAGGAAGCGCTCTAGCCAGCTGAGCTAAGGACCCATGGATAGTATTATGATTGTGAATCAAGTTAGCTATTATCAAGAAACACACAGATATCGTACAAGGCAAAACTATAGCCGAAAAGGGTTGCAAAATCAAGGCGCTAGAAGCAATGTATAATAATACTATGAGTAAGAAAGAACACCTGCATTTTCTAGGAATTGCTGGCCACGCCATACGCGGCGTGGCTTTGGCCGCTCAAAAACTTGGCTACGAGGTTAGCGGTACCGACGAGACGGCCTATCCACCGGGTAGCGATTGGCTCAATGCGCGCGACTTGCGTTGGTGGCGTGAGGCCGATACCGCCCATCTAAAAACTGTCGATACGCTCGTTTTAAGTGGTGGATCGAAGCCGGACCATCCACTAATCGAATACGCGCTCGACCGCGGTTTACGCGTAACATCCTTTGCCGAGTTAGCTGGCCAACTGGCCGCCGACAAACACCGCATCGCCGTATCCGGGACGCATGGCAAGACAACCACCACCTCGATGATCGCCTGGCTACTTGAATCGGCTCATCGAACTCCCGATTTTCTGATTGGCATTCAACCACATAATTTTGATACTAGCGTGCGTATTACCGACAGTCCAGTCATGGTTTTTGAGGCCGACGAATACTCCAGTTCGCAGGTTGATAAGCAGCCAAAGTTTAACTATTATAAGCCGGACGTACTCATCATCACCTCAATTGAGATGGACCATCCTGATGTATTCAAGGATTTAGCTGAGATAAAAGCTTGTTTTAGCAGACTAGCTAGGGGAGTGCCAAGTTCGGGCAGGATTCTGTGTTGGGACGGGCTGGTCGGGGCGGGTGAGGTCTTAGAGCATGCCGTCGCACCTGTCGAACGCTACGGGTTGAGTGACGGTGCTGAGTGGCGAGCAGTCAATATTCGCTTTGAACCCGCTGGATTGCGCTACGTGGTGCAGTGGAAGGCTCGAGTGCTTGGCGAGTTGTTCGTGCCGCTCTATGGCCTGCATAATGTCCTGAACTCCCTAGCGGCCACGGCAGTGGCCGTAGGTGAAGGGATGAGCTTCGAGCAGATCAAAACCGGATTTGAGACTTTCCTTGGCGCTTCGCGGCGCTTCGAGCGAGTGTCTGAGCCTGGCGCGGCTATCACTATCATTGATGACTACGCCCACCACCCGACTGAGGTGGCGGCGACTATTGCGGCTGCTAAGCGTCATACGGATGGCCGAGTGCTAGCCATTTTTAGGCCCCACACCCATTCGCGCACTCAGTCGTTGTTAGCCGAATATCGCTTGGCTTTCGCCGAGGCAGACGAGGCCTGGGTTGTTGATATCGAGGGAGCGCGGGAAGCGCACCTGGAGGGGACTGTATCATCAAAGGACATCGTTGATGGTGCCATCGGTAATGTCCACTATGCCCCAGACCGCGAAACCCTGCTTGCTGACGTCAAGAAAGCTGCCATGCCAGGCGACATCGTGCTGGCTATGACCGTCAGTGGCTACGATAAGCTGGTAAACGAGCTTAACTCACTACTGAATTAGCCCTGGCTATACCACAAGTGATATAGCAAATAAATCGTGGAGTATTATATATCAAATATGCGATATATATCATGTAATGCATGTGTTGTAGTTATGCTTGGCTGGTGAGATACTAATTTTTGACAGATCGATCTAACCAATCTTCTGTAGTAAGCTCCTCCAACAACCCGAAAGCCGAGGTCTACTATGTCTACTGGCACAGTTGCCGCGCAACGCCTGCACCACCCTTGGGACGGCAGTCCGGAGTCGTCGCTGCTGGCCAAACTGCGGCCAGCCATCCACTTCTTGCTTTGCTATCGGGCGCATGCCGAGAACCACGGTCACGACGCCGCCGACCTGGATGAGCTCATGGAAGTCTGGAAAGGCGCCATGTCGTTAGCCCGCTATGGCACGGAAAGCGCCGACTTCGATCTGGGCCACCGCCTACTCGGTGAATGCCTGCTGATCATGCAGTGCTTTGGCCGCGCTTCAGCTGATGCCCAGGTGCTGGTTGACCTGGTAGTCGAACTTGGAAAGGTCTATGGAACACTAGACGACTTGCGCAAGGGCCGCGATGTCGATTCGATGCGCATCAAGTTCGTCTACGACCAGCTCAACCAGCTCTCGCGTAGCATTGACTACTAGCTTACGGATATCCGTAAGCTTTTTTGCTATCATTTGGGTCTTATGCCACAATAATTCTGATACATCAAACCTGGAAGAAGGTAGTCATGCCTATCGGTGTCTCATGTATAGGACCTGTAGTAAAAGACCGTGATGTCTGGATAGCGGCCAATGCCCTAGGTATGCAAGTTGGCTCAGTGAATTTGGCCGTACTACGCCGGCTGAAAGAGAAATGGGCCGTGGGTGGGTGCTTTCCCGATGACGAAAGAGCACTACAACCAATGGCGGCGCTTCTGGCCGACGCGCGAGAACAATTAATACATGGCTCTACAGCGGGCTTTATAGCTCGAACCAGCCATCAGGCGGGCCAGCTCAAACTGCTGCTTGATTACTGCCGGGATAAGTATTTCCGGGGCCTTGGTGATGCTGCCCTGGCTGATATGCTGGGAGCATTCGAAGATGTGCTAAGGGCGCTGCTGGTCGAGCCGTTCGACATCTGGTCTGAGCCTGCTGAACTCTTTGGAGCTTTCCTAGATCAATTCGACCGTTATCTGCTCTACGTTGGAATGGGCTGAGGGGGTCAAACGTAAGTCCCGTCGCAAGCGGGACTTTTACATACTTACTAGGAACTTGTTTTTTTGGCTGCGCAGTGCTAGATTCTAGACAGTACAATAGAGCGTTGAGTGGGAGTACCGCCCCATGAGCTCCGTTCTCGGGTGACGCACACCCGGCAAGAGTAGCCGCCTGGCAATCTGAGTGGAACCGTCCCAATAGGGGCCTCAGTAGCGAGCGGTTTTTGTGTTAAAAGGAGTAAATATGGCAAAAGTAGAGAAGCACGCACACAGAGCTGAGACTGACCAGCTATATGCTATGCGGCATTCGCTAGCGCATATTATGGCGACAGCTATCGGGCAGCTATGGCCTAAGACAAAGTTTGGCGTTGGACCGGTGGTTGATAATGGCTTTTACTATGACGTCGATGCTGGAAATCCTATCTCAGAGACTGATCTAGCTACTATCGAGTCCAAGATGAAGGAGATTATCAAAGCTAATCAGCCTTTTGAACGTAGTGAGCTCGATCTTGAAGAGGCGATTGCTCGGGTGAAAGCTGCAGGACAAGATTATAAGGTTGAACTACTCAGTGACTTGAAAAAGCACGGCACTACCAGTACTAAAGATATCGCCGCGACGGATATGGGCTTATCGACAGATGATGCAAAAATAACAACAGTTAGTTTCTATAAGAATGATGATTTTGAGGATTTATGCCGTGGGCCGCACGTTGAGTCAACTGGCAAAGTCGGTGCTTTCAAGCTCATGCGCATCAGCGGTGCTTACTGGCGCGGGGATCAGAAAAAAGCGCAAATGCAACGAATATACGGATTGGGCTTTGCCGAGAAATCGGAATTAGCTGCCCATTTAGATATGCTGCGCGAGGCCGAAAAGCGCGACCATCGTAAGCTAGGCGCAGACCTAGATCTCTTTGTTTTTAGTGATCTAGTCGGTCCTGGCTTGCCGCTGTGGACGCCACGCGGTACCGTACTGCGCAGAGAGTTGAATAATTACGTTCAAGAACTGCGTGATGAGTATGATTTTCAGGAGGTAGCTATCCCGCACATTACCAAAAAAGACCTCTACGAGAAAAGCGGCCACTGGGCCAAGTTTTCGGATGAACTCTTCCAGATCAAAACTCGTGAAGGCCACCAGTTTGCTATGAAGCCTATGAATTGCCCGCACCACACCCAGATCTATGACTCACGGCCGAGGAGTTATCGTGAGTTGCCAGTCCGCTATCGCGAGACGACCATGGTCTACCGTGATGAGCAGAGCGGTGAGCTGGGCGGCCTCAACCGCGTGCGCTCGATCACCCAGGACGACGCCCACGTATTTTGTCGTCAATCTCAGATTAAGGACGAAGTCTTGATGCTCTGGGGCATTATTGGTCGCTTCTATGGCGCCTTTGGCTTGGAGCTGCGCCTGCGCGTTTCGACGCATGATCCAGAGGACATGGGAGCTTATAGCGGTTCTCCAGAGGCCTGGGAAAGCTCGGTAGGGCAGCTCAAAGCGATTGCCGAGTCGATGCTAGGTGACGACTATGAGATTGGCGTTGGCGAGGCTGCCTTCTATGGCCCGAAACTCGATTTTATGGCTAAAGACGCCTTGGGTCGTGAACACCAGGTAGCCACCATCCAGCTGGACTTCAATCAACCCGAGGGTTTTGACCTTACTTGTGTAAACGAATCAGGTGAAGCTGAACGGATTGTGATGATCCACTGCGCAGTAATGGGCAGTATTGAGCGCTTCCTAGTAGTCTTAATCGAACACACTGCCGGCCGTTTCCCAGTTTGGTTGGCTCCAGAGCAGGTCAGGGTTGCCACGGTTAACGCTACCGACGAAATGATTAGCTTTGGCCGCCAAGTTATCGCCCAATTCAAGGCTGCCGGTCTACGGGCAACACTTGATGAGGCCAACGAAAGTGTCGGCAAGAAAATCCGGGCAGCCGAACTTGGCAAGGTGCCATATACGATTGTGCTTGGAGAGAAGGAACTGGCCAGTGGCGAAGTTGTTCCCCGGATCCGAAAGGATTTGAGTATCAGCGAGCCGCAACCAATGCAGATCAAAGACTTTGTCCAATCAGTGGCCAATGAAAGCCATAGCCGGACTACTAAGTCATCGTTGTAGGTTTTAATGAAGAGCAAGCCGATACTCGCTATCGATATCGATGATACTGTCACGGCCTCAACCGAGGCTTGGCGCAAACATGCCAATCGGCGAGCTGGCATTGACCTCGGCCCAGAGCAATACCAAGTAAGAGACGGTTATTGGGGTTATTACGACCGAGTTTGGCAGCGCAACGGTGTTAGTCATCTGGTGACTTTCGATGAAATCGATGCCGAGCTAGCCGCTAGCCAGGCTGAAATCGTCGTTTTGGACAAAGCCAAGGAAGCTATCGGACAGCTTTCCGAAAAGTACCAGATTTTGTTTGTCACATCAAGAAACCTCATACAAAAGCCAGCAACTCTGTTGTGGTTCAAACAACATTTTCCGACGCAAAAATATAAAATCTACTTTACGCAAAAAGCTGACAAGCCAAAAAGTGGGTCGAAAGGCGAACCAAAAGGTCAGTTGTGTCAGAGGCTCGGGGCTCAGATATTAATCGATGACCATATCGAACACTGTGAGTCGGCGAAATCTTTCGGTCTCGAAGCTATCCTTTTTGGTGACTACGGTTGGCATACCCACAAGCCCGACGGAATTGTCAATTGCCAGGACTGGCCAGCAATTATGGAGTACTTAGATGGACGTTGATCAAAGCTTTAGGGAGCAGGTTTTCGCGCTAGTTGCCCGTATACCACGCGGCCGAGTGATGACCTATGGTCAGATTGCCGCCTTGTGTGGTAGCCCACGGGCGGCTCGTCAGGTCGGCCAGGTAGCTCACTGGGGCGACCCAAGTTTGCCGTGGCAGCGGGTAGTAAACAAGAGTGGTGGCCTAGCAGGTGGTTATACGAGCGGCGGCCGAGAAGCTCACAAGCGGGATATTGAGGCTGATGGCGTGGCCGTAGATAGTGAGTATCGCGTCGATGCGGAGGGGCTTTTGTGGTGGCCCGAGGAGTCTGGGCCGGCGCAGCCAGGCTTATTCGAGTGAACTCGAAGCTTATGACACTTGATCAGGCTTTGGACGGCAGTGCCGCGCCAAGAAAGCTGCTTGAGCAGTTGTCACTTATCGACGTGGACTACCTTGATCTCCAGGGTCGTGGCCAGACTGGGCAACTTGTTGTGGCTAGTGATCTTGCCAGTGAAGTTAGTGAGATCTTCAGGCAACTGTTTGTGATGGCCTTTCCTATCGAACACATTGAGCCGATTGTAGCCTACCACTGGGATGACCTTTGGGCCATGGAGGCCAACCTGACATCAGCCTATAACTATCGGACGATCATGGGCACCACTAAGCTTTCGCAGCATGCCTACGGCCGAGCGATTGATATTAATACCAGGCTCAATCCATACTACGTTGGCGATCAAATACTTCCAGCTGGTGCCGTCTACCAGCCAGGCCGCCCAGGAGTGATTGTTGCTGGCGATCAGGTTACGGAACTATTTAAAAGCTACGGTTGGCGCTGGCTAGGCGGTGACAAAATACCAGATTATCAACATTTTCAGAAGGCACTATTATAATGTCTCCAAAACTGATCGTGATTGTTGGTCCAACAGGTTCAGGGAAGTCCGATCTGGCTATGGAACTAGCGGGGCTATATGGTGGGGAACTGATCTGTGCCGACTCCAAGACGATTTACCGGGGCATGGATATCGGCACAGCTAAGCCGAGCGCCGCCGATCGGGCACTTGTGCCGCATCACTTGCTCGACGTCGTAAACCCGGACCAGCCCTTTAGCGTATTTGACTTTCAGCGCATGGCGAGGCAGGCGATAGGCGAGATAACTGCCCGCGGTCATATACCGATTATGGTCGGGGGGAGCGGGCTGTATGTTGATTCTATTTTGTATGACTTCCATTTTCCAACTACTGCCGAAGCGTCACGACGCGAAGAATTAAATACCAAATCGATAGAAGAATTGCGTGAAATACTGAAAACAGAAAATCCAATTAAATACAGTGAAATTGATTTAATGAATATTCGGCGAATTATTCGGGCCATCGAAAATAATGAAAATAATGAACATAAATCCCGCAAATTGCGAACTAATACTTTACTACTCGGACTTGATATGAACAAATTAGTTATTCAAAATAGAATTGAGCAGCGCGCAAAAAAAATGCTTAAAGAAGGCATAATCGAAGAGGTTAGAGGGGTTGGATACAAATTTGGATGGGAGTCTGAGGCGATGAGTGGGATCATTTATCGGGCATTTAAAGAAATAGCAAAAAATGATGATAAAAATCCTGAAAAAATAAAAGCCGCGCTGGACAAATTTATACAGGGAGACAAAAAATTGGTTAAAAAACAATTAACTTGGTTTCGGCGAAACAAGGACATTGTCTGGCTAGAGGCAGAGGACACAACAGAGCTTTTGGCACGGGCTGGACGGCTAGTGAGTGAATTCATTACCTAGCGTATAATGGGTACTATGAAGACTCGTCTCGCCATCACTGTCGCCAAACTGGCTCGCCATAGTTCCAGACTTATTGGCCGTGGTGACGGCTCAGCACTGCCGGGGCTGGTGGCGGAACGAATTGACAACCAGATACTGAGTAAGCTCGGAGCTGAGCTAGACCAAGGTTCGATTCTCATCACTGGCACAAACGGCAAAACAACTACGGCTAAGATGATACGGGAGATAATGGCTGCTTCGGGATACACTGTGGTGGCTAACTCGGCCGGCTCAAACCTTCACCGTGGTGTAGTATCGAGCCTGATAGCAGGCGCTAAGGGCAGCAAAAAGTTGGGAGTATTTGAGGTTGATGAAGCAGCGATGGCTAGTGTCGCTAGGGCCCTGCAGCCCAAACTGATAGTCGTGCTCAATCTGTTCCGCGACCAGCTTGACCGCTATGGGGAACTGGATACCACGGCTGCATTGATTGGTAGAGCGATAGCCGCCACAGAGGCCGAGCTGTGGCTGAATGCTGACGACCCCTTAGTCGCCAGCCTTGCTCAGTATGCTAAAGCTGGCAAAGTTCACTACTTTGGTGCCAAGATTGATTATCGCTCCGCGCTGAAGCACGATTACACCGCAGATTCGGTACACGACCCAAAAACTGGTAAAAAGCTTGAATACTCACGGGTGTACTTCGGTCATTTGGGACAATATAGCGGCCAGCCCAAACCCGATATCATTCTTACCGCTTATCGACCCAGTCAAACAGCAAGTCAGCTTGAGTTCCAGGTCAACGGTAGCTCACTGTTAGTCAAGCTGGCTCTAGCTGGTCTCTATAACGCCTACAATGCCCTGGCGGCTGTGGCAGTTTGTGCCGCCATTGGGAGTAGCCCTATTCAAATTGCCAGCTGCTTGAATGGTACAAAAGCGGCTTTTGGTCGTATTGAGCGCTTTGACCTGGACGAAGGGCAAATAGTGCTCCTGCTTATTAAAAACCCCACTGGTTTCAATCAGATAATCGAATCCTTCTTGTTGTCGAAACAACAACAGAACGTTGCAATTATTATCAACGATAACTATGCCGATGGGCGCGACGTATCCTGGCTGTGGGATGTGGCTATCGAGGATTTATCTAGTAGGAGGCATAAAATACTAGTTGGTGGTCTACGAAAATACGACATCGCTTTAAGGCTCAAGTACGCCGGCATCGATTCGGACATTGGTGGGGATGATGACTTTACAAGTGTCACGAAGCATTTCCGGCAGATGTATAAGGGTGAGGTGCTCTATGTGCTAGCAACCTACACCGCAATGACCTCGATTCGTAAGCGCCTTGCTAAGTCAGTCGGACGTGGCCGGGCAGGGGAGGAATTATGAAGCAATCTATAACTATCCTGCACCTCTACGCTTCCGAAATGAACATCTACGGCGATCTTGGCAACATCATCACTCTTAGCAAGCGACTAGAGTGGCGGGGCATCGAAGCCAAGGTGCTGAGTTTGGGTATTGGCGATGAGATCCCTTGGGGCGACGTGGATTTAGTTTTTGCTGGTGGTGGCCAGGATCGAGGACAGATCGCCGTCGGTGTGGATTTGCAGTTGAAATCGACTGCTCTGGGGCAGGCTGCCGATAGTGGTTTACCAATGCTAGTAATCTGCGGCAGCTATCAGCTGTTTGGGCATAGTTTTCTGCCAGCTGAAGGTGATGAAATCAAAGGCATTGGTATTTTCTCGGCCCATACTGTCGCCTCAACTCAGCGTATGATCGGCAATGTGGCTATCGAAAGTCCATGGGGCGAGCTTGTTGGCTTTGAGAACCATAGTGGTAAAACCTATCTTGACCCAGAGCAGGCGGCATTTGGCAGGGTAGTCCGCGGCTTTGGCAATGATGCCTCAAGCGGCTTTGAGGGCGCTGTCGTAAAGTCAGTTTACGGAACCTATCTCCACGGCCCATTACTCCCCAAAAATCCGCGTTTTGCTGACCATCTGTTGCAACTGGCGGTTGGTCGGAAGTACCCTGGAACTATTCTCGCCCAACTCGATGACAGTCTGGAAAACGAGGCCTATGTCGCCGCCAGATTGCGACCCCTGTAGACAAGAATCTATGACTGGATTATGCTTATGCTAAATCATGTCTACAGCCGATTCTCAACATTCTAATAATGCACTGAAACCAATAGCCGTTGTCCGTAAGAAGGCCAAGGGTCTTGGCCGCTTTTTAAAGATCCTGGGGCCAGGCATTATAACTGGTGCAGCCGATGATGATCCATCGGGCATAGCTACTTATTCCCAGGCTGGAGCCCAGTTTGGTATGCAGCTTCCCTGGACTATGCTTTTCACGCTGCCGCTTATGACTGCTGTCCAGGAAGCGTGCGCGCGGGTAGGGGCAGTGACAGGCAAGGGGCTAGCAACCACGATTCGTGAACATTATCCGCGCAAGGTGCTATACCCAGTTGTAGCCTTAGTGGTCGCTGCCAATACCTTCAATATTGGCTCAGACATTGGTGCCATGGCAGCGAGTGCAAAATTAGTGGTTCCTATGGTACCTTTTACAGTACTTGCCATTGTCTTTGCCCTGGCGATGATTGGCCTCGAAGTATTGGTGAGTTACCAGACCTACATCCGAATACTGAAGTGGCTAGCCGTGGCACTTTTCTCTTATTTTATCACAGCCTTCCTGGTACAAGTACCATGGATTGATGTAATTAAGACAACATTCGTGCCTCATCTCGAATTTAATAAAGAGTTCTTATTCATTATTGTCGCTATATTTGGTACAACAATTTCTCCATATCTTTTCTTCTGGGAAACCAGCAACGTAGTCGAAGATGAGATAGCTGAGCACCGTTTGTCGCAGGAAGGGGGTAGGCCGAGGCTTACCAAGCCTTACTTACGCCGGCTTCGAATCGACAACTTCGTAGGGATGCTTTTTTCAAATGTTACGGCTTGGTTCATTATTGTCGTCGGCGCCGTGGTGCTCAACTCTCATGGTATTACGACAATTAATTCAGCGGCCGATGCTGCCAAAGCCCTTGAACCATTGGTACATGGCTTTCCTAACGCCGGCTTCCTAGCCAAGCTCGTTTTTGCGATTGGTGTAATCGGTATCGGACTACAGGCGGTGCCGGTACTGGCTGGGTCCTCGGCATATGCTATTTCCGAGACCTTCAGCTGGAAAGAAGGCTTATTTAGAAAGTTTAAAAAAGCCCGCCAGTTTTACTACGTCATTATTGCCGGTACGCTTATCGGCTTATTGTTTAACTTTATCGGCATAGACCCAATAAAAATGCTTGTTTTGACAGCTGTTTTTAATGGCATTGCTGCTGTGCCACTCATATACTTCATCGCTAAAATTTCTAGCCGTGACGATGTCATGGGTGAGAATGCCAGCGGCCGCTGGTCGCGGCTTGGTCTTTGGACGGCCTTTGGTGTCATGGCGGTTTTTGGCGTAGCTCTGCTTGTTTCTTTCTTATAGTTCGGCGGCCTGAAAATGTGCTCAAAAACCCTTAATACTTTTCGTGCTCAGACAAATGTATTCAGGTCTGTTGGAAATGGAGTAAGTTTGCTATAATTCTAGCCAAAGAGCGTATCTGTTAGTCAGATATGTGAAGGGAGCAAAGTATGTTCGATCAACTATTTGGTTCAAAGACCCGTGTCAAGCTGCTGAGCTTGTTCTTAAATAATCCCGAACGTCCTTTCTATGTCCGTGAAATAACTCGCAAAATCGATGAGCAAATTAATTCGGTGCGTCGCGAACTATCGAACCTTTTGTCGATCGGTATTATAAAGTCGGACAGCGCCAACAATAAACTGTATTATCAAGTAAATCCGAAGTACCAATATTACCCAGAATTACGAAAAATATTTAGCACTATTCCGATTAAAAACAAAGCAATTCGTGAGACCAAAGAAGAAGACCAAATCGCTACTAAACTGCGGGCTACCGGCTCCATTGAGCTGGCTTTCTTGACTGGTAGTTTTGTGCGGGAACCCTATGTGAGCATTGATATCCTGGTGGTCGGCGACGTGAACCGCGCCCGGGTGGCCAAAGTAGTCGCCGAGCTAGAGAAAGAAATGAGCCGCGAGATTAATTACGCGATATTCACCCCCGACGAGTATGCTTATCGAACAAATCTCAATGATCGTTTTCTAGCTACCGTCTTGGATGCCAAGCGCATCATGCTTATCGATAGTAAGAATGAGCCGGCGGCAGTGCAGGAGGTAGCCTTGCCCCAGGACGTTGATGATTTCGAGGCCGAGCCCTTAGCTGTGCCACGAGTAAGTCTTGGTAGTGATGATAATTTAGTGGAGGATGAGTTTTAGTGGATATTAGCTTTTTAGGTGGTTCAAGCGTCAAGCTGAACGGCCGCGGTATTTCTGTGTTGGTTGACCCACCTATGGGGAGTAAACTTTCTGGCGATGTCGTTTTATTGACCAATCCGGAGTTGAAATTCCCGAGCAGTAAGAGCCTAATGGTTATCGATGGACCAGGGGAGTACGAAGTACGCAGCAGTATGATTACCGGCCTGCCGGCGAAGCTGCACATTGATGAGACCGGCCAGCGGGGGACAAGCTATGTCATCGAGATCGATGATGTCACGGTTGTGGTGCTAGGAAATATTGCGCCTACTCTTACCAACGACCAAGTCGAAGCCTTTTCTGGCGCTCACATACTCGTAGTGCCAGTTGGGGGACATGGTTTAACGCTGGATGCCGGTGGCGCGCTAGAGGTTATAAACCGCCTTGAGCCCAATTATGTTGTGCCAGTGCATTACGATGATGGGAAAACGGTTTATGCCATACCTCAAGATAAGCTTGAACTCTTTTTGACCGAAATAGGTTCGGCTCCCGAACCGGTAGCTAAGCTCAAGGTAACGGCCAAAGAGTTGCCTGAGGAGCCAACGGTCGTCGTCTTATCGTTGAGCTAGAACGACGTGAAGCGTATTAAAAAACTCCCCGATAGGGGAGTTTTTTAATACGGGCCAAGTTATTTGGCGGCTACAGCTGATTCGGTAGCGGCTTTTGCGTCCTTAGCACTGTACTTGGCGAGAGTGCGCAAACAGCCAGTGCAGATCTTCACCTGCAGGCGTGTACCTTGGACTTCCAGGGTTTGGCGCTGCAAATTTGGCTTCCAGACCTTATTGGTCTTGCGCTGTGAGAAGCTGACATTGTTTCCAAATTGTTTGCCCTTGCCGCAGATTTCGCAAGAATAAGCCATAAGATACCTGAATTTAACCTAGCAATGGTAGCAATTAACAGGGTAATTGTCAACGGGTCGGGCGTGAATCATCAATTATGAATCACCAGGCATGTGATCGACAAAGAATTGTCATGCTGAACTTGATTCAGCATCTTCCGATGTGATCCTATAGTCCTCGCCACAGTCATCAATATTCTTGATAACTCTGGTGAGGACAGCGTGAGACAATTGCTATTCTCGACCCCCGGTTGAACCGGGATCATGGTGTTATTTGGGGCAGGGCCCGGCGACGAGTCGCAAGGTGGACCACATGCCGGCGTCATTCGGCGCAACGCCATACTGGGTAGCCTCGGTGTAGACCTCAGTTGCCTTGGTGTTGCCAACGTCGGCGACTCCGATCGCTGGGTAGCCCGTGATGGCGTTGGGTTCTTTGAGCTGGGTAACAACACCGATTCCTGTGATCTCCATGCTCGACATGATGGCATTGTTGCCCTCCATGGGGCAAACGACCATTCCAGGTTTGAGATCGTTCAGCTTTAGGGCGTCGGCATAGGCTGGGTGCTGGTGACCCGAAGGGATGCCATATTTGGCATAGTCCCCGGCGTTTTTGAGCTGGATGCGTCCCTCGCCAAAGGAGTTGAATTCCCCATGGGAGGGCGGGATGAAGGTCCAGATGTCGGCGTCGCTGCCTTGGTAGAACCAGCCGAAGCGGCGGGTTCCGTCGCAGTACCCGGAGAAGCCATATCCTAGCGGAGCATGCTCATTGATGAGCGCATCCTCGCCACTGGTGTGGATGCTGGCACAGTCCTGGGTGGCCTGCTCCTCGGGGGAGCGGTAGACCGTTGTGACCGTTTCGGAGTAGATGGTGGTCGGAGGGGTCAGGCGCTCAACTTCTTTCTGGAGCGACTTGATCTCCCGCTGCTGAGTGGCAGACTTGCCTTCGAGGCGCATGATAGTTTGGCCATGCGAGTACTGGGTGATGGACAAGATCGCTGTTACGAGCAGGACTGCTACGCCGGCGACATAGGACTTCTTCATTTGAATAGTTCTCCTTGCGTGGTGGGTCGGTTGAGTTGGTTTTGCCTTCACGGGTACAAAATTGCACCAATAAAGGCGAAACCAACGGCGACTGCCGCGCAGGGGGTGTCTCACGCTGTTAAGATACAACCTTCTTCAGATATTAACCTGAATAAAGATCACGCGCACTATATTAGCATAAGTATTATGGTATGTCAAGTTTACTTCGAGAAAGTTACTAAAAAGGGGCTTCTTAAATATATACCCCTCAACGAAGGTATTTACCTAGATCTGGTGTCCCTTGTTGAATCACACGACTTGCAAAGGCAATCTGCATACATCCGCCTTTCAATGGTAAAATAAAACTATGATTCTATCTTTTGTGTATTTAATAGTGGCCTACATCATGGCCATCACTTTCCATGAGTTTATGCATGCCTACACGAGTGATAGGCTTGGGGATGGGACGGCCAGGAGCCAGGGGCGGATCAGCCTGAATCCTTTTGCCCACGTCGACCCCTTCATGACACTGCTTTTGCCTGCATTACTCATCATCGCGCACTCACCGGTCATCTTCGGCGCGGCCCGTCCAGTGCCGTTTAATCCTTGGGCGGTGAAGGGTGGCAAGCGGGGAGTGGCGCTCATTGCTGCTGCCGGCCCGCTTACTAATCTATTTGTGGCCGCCTTTTTCGCCCTCTGGCTGCGCTTCGCACCAGTTTCTGCCAATCTGGTAGAATTTTTCGTCAAAATAATCCAGGTAAACGTCGGTTTCTTCGTTTTTAACCTGATTCCATTTCCACCCCTGGACGGCTCAAGGTTACTCTACGTAGTGGCACCAATTGGGGTTCGAGATGTCATGGATCGCATCGAGCGAGCCGGCATGATGGCACTCTTGCTCTTCATGTTCATTGGCGGCCCCTTACTTAGCCCGATCATCGGCCAGCTAGTTGGCTCGGTGCTCAGGTTCTTGATACCCGGGCTCACCAGCCTGAGTGGCTAGAAACTGGCCCTGTCTTGAAGTATAATGAGCCTACTCTGCATCGTTCGTGTAAGGCTGCCAATTTTTCTCTGTTATATTCTTATCGGGAGTTCTAGATTGTCTGGCACCTTGGTGCTCAGATTGCGGACACCCACCTGTCATCTTGGCAGGGAAAGAATGGGTGGCTATGACGGCGATGCGGAGCTGCAATTATTTTGGAGTCGGTATGTATATTATGGGTTTATCGAAGGGGCTCGGCGCAGTCAAACTGGCCATCGATGAAGGTATACTGCCAAACCGACGATTAGCTTTCGTGCCAACCGCTGCCCATACAGCAAAGAACCCGTATTGGGTGGAAGAATCCCGGGTGCAGCTGACCACGCTTGGGCTAGATCTTTTTGAATTAGATATACATCAGCTCACGAGAGAGGAGTCGCTTCAAATACTTGATGATGTTGACGGCATATACTTCGCAGGTGGTAACACTTTCTTTTTACTGCAGGAACTGCTTGCTAAGGATCTTGTTGCTGATCTAGTAGGCCGCGTTCGTTCAGGATTCCCATATTTCGGTGAGTCAGCCGGCGCCGTGCTACTGTGTGAGTCTATAGAGCCAGCGATTCCTCTCGATGATCCTAGCGATGCGCCTAAACTTACCCAATACGCCGGGCTGGGGTTAACTGATTTCTTCATACTGCCGCATGTTGACCGGGAAAAGTATCGTGATTTAATGGCTCAGTTCGTAGTAGATAATCAAGCTAGCCTCCAGATAGTTCAGATAGGCGATGCTCAGGCTGTTATCACTCGCGATGGCAGTAGCTACGAGATTGTGGATTCCATCCTTGTCGAATCGGCTAGCAAATAGGCCGTATAGATTATACGGTGTAGTTTCAGAGTAATTCGAGTATAATCTACTGGTGGTATCGGGGTGTAGCGCAGTTGGTAGCGCGTACGGCTGGGGGTCGTGAGGTCGCAGGTTCGAACCCTGTCACCCCGACCACACATAAATAGTAAAAGTATTTACTATTTATGTGTGGTCGGGCTCGGAAGAGCCGGTATCTGATTATTCGACCTTCTAGGCGGTGGACGTATTTACTACTTACATGTGGTCGGATCTCGGAAGAGATAGTGAACTATATGGTTTGCTCAACTGGTCAGTATCGCCAGGCTTACATACTCTGACATCTGAGCATTAAAACAAACAAATACATTTGAAATCTGCTAATTGATCGTATGTAAGCCGAGCCAATCCAAGGAGGCACCACCTAAAGGGGCCGACTGAATGGCGAGGCTAGAGGAATAACCACATATAAGCTGGAATCCCCGCACTGGCGGGGAAGCAAGCTGAAATGTGGTTATGACGACGGGGTGTAGCGCAGCTGGTAGCGCGCGTCGTTCGGGACGACGAGGTCGTGGGTTCAAGTCCCGCCACCCCGACCACGGAAAAGGGCTCGTAGAAACGAGTCCTTTTCCGTGGTCGATGCCGGAAGGCATGGTGAACTATTACTAGCCCAAAGAGGACTGATCCTTTTGGCCAACAAAGCGTAGTGTAACCATAGATTCTTGTGATCACAAGGGCAGTGTAAACCCGTGATATCTCGAAATCGGCCTAAACTGCTATAATAAACCCAAACTAACCGAGAACTCCATGGTCACCATCATCTTCGAAGCTCACGGCACCACCTACGACAACGAAGCCCACCTCTCATCGGGATGGAATGACGTTGAGCTGTCGCCACTTGGTATGAAGCAGTCTGGCGAAATGGGTGATAGATATAAAGATACAAATTTTGATGTAATATTCACATC
Organism: bacterium; assembly: GCA_043767845.1. Classification (GTDB taxonomy): domain Bacteria; phylum Patescibacteriota; class Saccharimonadia; order UBA4664; family JBBRNT01; genus JAYUFZ01. Next base: position 34,707 of record JAYUFZ010000010.1, read on the forward strand.
GGATTTACAACGCGCTAACCTGTCGGCTAAGATTGGGTTTGTCTATCGCGATTTTCCAATTATTGCCGATGAACGCTTACGAGAGTGCCATTACGGAGAATTAACCCAGCATCCAAGTAAGGAAGTCGACAGTGAAAAGCCAAAACGCATCACAGAGCCATTCCCCGGTGGTGAAAGTTATGAGCAAACTGGCGAGCGGATGAAAAGCTTCTTGTCTGACCTTTTGCGGGACTATGATGGCACGAAGGCCATGATCATCGGTCACCGTGCAACCCAGTACGGGCTTGATCACTGGATTAAAGGCCTTAGTTATGAAGAGATCATTGCTGCTAAATGGTCTTGGCAGCCTGGCTGGACTTATGAGTTGGGGAAGTTGTGATCACTTTCCGCCCCTACGACAACTATAAAGACGCCGCCCGTCTTCGCGATTGGCTCAACACTCCGCACGTCTACGCTTGGTGGGGTAAGCAGCGGGTGCCTGATTCCATTGGTGGGCCAGGGGAGTATGCTGCGACGCTTGATCAGGTGCACCGCGACTTTGGCGCCAATGATCCAGATACCCATTACTACATAATCGAGTTGGATGGGGAGCCAATCGGACTGATCCAGTGGGCACGAGTCGAAGACTACGAGGACTATATTAAGCAGATGAAGACGCCCAATGCCGTTGGTATTGATCTACTAATCGGTGAACTCGATAAGATCGGCAAGGGGATCGGTCCGCAAATTATCCGGCAGTTCACCCGCGAGGTAGCCATCCCCGAGTCGGGCCTTGATTTGGCTGTCACTGACCCCGAAGAGGCCAACCCTGCCTCCTGGAGAGCCTTTGAAAAGGCTGGTTTTACATATGTCCGTAACTTTATCGGCGAGGGTGGCCATGACACCCGGCTCATGATGTATAAGAAAGGTGATGAATGATTCAGTACCCAGAATTAAAGTTTTTTACAGATGGGGGATCACGCGGTAATCCTGGTCCAGCAGCGAGTGGCGTTGTAATACTTACAATGAATAATGAAGTAATTGAGGCTTTCGGGCACTATTGGGGTGAGACTACAAATAATCAAGCCGAGTACCGAGCCATCCAACTCGCACTAGAGGCAATCGAGAAATATCACCCCAAAGTCGTCCACGCGTATATGGACAGCGAGCTAGCTGTCCGCCAGATAAATGGTATCTACAAAGTCAAAAATGCTGAAATCAGGCCTATTTTTGAACACATTAAATTACTAGCTCAAAACTATCAGATCACCTTTGAGCACGTTTATCGCGAGAAGAATAAGCTGGCCGATGCGCAAGTGAATATCGCTATTGATGCTGCATTAGGATACTAAGATCAGCTAGTTACTCGATGCCGTACCTGCGGCTTAGTATGGTTGTAATAAAGGTTAATACTGCACAGAGAGTTGGTAGTAATAGGGATCCGACTTGATTGGTAACTTCGAACCCTTGTCTGTCGGAATGGATCTTAACTAGGTTGAGGCCAAACAGCTGAATATTCTTATCGACTACGTCGCTAGCGTTGCCGGTGGTGACGAGAGCGATTGCTCCAACTAGTGATATCAGTATCAGAGTACATACGAAGGCCGTAGCGCCCCAGGCTAAGGCCGTAATAAATGGTCTTTTCATAATAGTTTCTCCTTTTGCCTAAGTATGCTCATTTGTCTAAGTCCCTTCAGGGCTACCTGGCCGTCAGCTGAGAAAGGAAGCAAACTGACTAATTGCAAACTGGCTATGCTAGCTATCGTCCAGATTGTGGCCTGGATAAAAGGCGAGGTGCTGCTGGCTAGCAGCAAGACGGTGATTGGCGCCATGCCCAGTAGCGGTCCAACCAGGGCGACGAACGCTCGTTGCTCGGCATCAGGCTGAACAATAGCTAAGCTCTTTAGGTTATAGCGGAGAACCTGCTTGTCCCGTGTGGGAGCGGCTGCCAGATAGTGGCCCAGCTCATGCAGGCTGGTACTTATTACGATTGCGACAATCCCAGCTAGACCGATAAGAGCCAGGTTGGTGCCCAAGAGAAGCGCATAGGTTATACCAACTAGGCCTCCGCACGCCATCAGTGCCAGCTGGCTTGTGAGGCAGCCGGCGATTACTTGGCTGAAGGCTATGATTGGTTGAGCAGATAGTTCGCTTCTATGGGTATTAAGTAGGCTATATAAGGCTTTTCGGCTGCCGTGTGTGTTCGGGTGTGTCAACTTGATCAGGCCACGATTCTGCAGGCCGGCCAGCAGCTCAAAGTCTGCAAGCTGGTGGGTAATATCACTGATACTATTGTGGCCATCAAGCTGGGCTAGTAGTTCGTAAGCCTGATTATTGATGAGATGAGTCTGATGCAGAAGATTGTCAACTAGCATGTCCTCGTGTAGTTCTGCGTATGCATCCCATCTAGGGATAAGTTTACGATAATTATGAAGTAAATAGTACAACACTATATATTCCTCAACCTGTAGCTTTCTAAAATTACCTGTAAAGTAGCTGATGTAATAATAAAGCCTGTAGTACTTGCCGTGGCTAACCAAAGCCCCAGTCCAAGCACAGACAGTTGCATTGACTCAATAATCATTAGGCCGCTGACTAAAAGTAGGCTATGCACTAGGCTCAAGTCGTGGGCACTTCCTTGCTGCGAGAAGGCTGTTCCAAGCAATAGCGAAAAGCAGACTGCTGGTAAAACACCAACTAATATAGCTAAAAAGCTAGTTACTGTAAGAGGTAGGCCAGTAATCATAAAACAAACAGCCCAAAGAGTAGCACTTATGACCAGGCCTAAGCTTATGGATGTTAAGTATTGTCCAATCACAATTCGCCATATGGCCAGAGGACGTACATAAGCGAGGTAGCTCACCTGGCTGAGCTGGCGACGCATCTTTGCGGGAATAAATACTACAGCTAGTGGTATGAGTAGGGAGCAGAGTTGGGCGAAGAGGGCGGTTAGCAGTGGCTGCTGTAGTAATCTCACCACAACTGCGGTACTTAGCGGAAGGAGTGAAAAGAGAATAATGAGGTAGAGGCCTTCCTTGTGGCGGAACCAACTGATGAAGGTGATGGCAACGGTCGACTGGATTTGTGTCAATCCTGGCAAGAGTCTCGGTTTATATATCCTGAGGCTTTCAGGGGTCTGATCAGTACTCTGGCTTATCAACAAAATAAAACAAAATAAGAATAAACTCGTTGTAGTTCTGACTACATTTAATAATAAGCTATTCGAATCGCCAAGTGAACCAAAAACAGAATTTAACAAAACATTATGATAGGTAGAGCTATGCTTTGTAATCGAGCTCACAATCAAGACCAGGCCTTCACCGAGAAAGCCAACGTAGGCTAGCTGTCGGGTGAAGTACCGAAATATAGCCTGCTTTTGGAAGAGTTTTGATAGTATCTTGTCGATAATGGTAGCTGTAGCTAAACCGAGCTGCGAGGCGTTCATGACTAGTAGTAAGCCGTATAACCACCAGCCAAATATCCCTAAGCCAAGCCGACTCCCGTTGGCTGTAGCCAGAGCTGCCCATAACGGGCCGATAAGTACCAAGCCAAGTAGGTAAGAGCACGCCAGCAGAGGTAGTGAGGTTCCGATTAACCAGGCGCGTTTTTCGATCGGCAGGTGTTTCAGTGACGCCCATTGGTCGGTGTGTTTGGTGAGCAAATACAACCCCCAGGCAAGGCTCAAGACCAGAAAAGCTAGCAGGTGACTAGCCCTCTGCAAGTTCGCCACCGAAGAGTCGTAGAGCACCATACCCAGCTGCGCACCTAAGTTCTGAGCAGTATTTACTTCCCACTGCCAAAGTAAGCCGAGGATGAGTAGGCAGCCGGCCGGTAGAAGCGGCCAGCGTCTAATGAGGTTTAAGCTGCCTCTTATTGCTTGTTTGAGACTAACTTGGCTAATCAGCCAAGAAGTCTTTAATGTCTGATTCATGATTGCGGTTTTGAGTTAGTTTTTGGTAGGCGGCATCGAGAGTATCGGCCTCTGCACTTGCAAGGACTTTAGATAGTGGGCCATAGGCGAAGGTTGTGGTGCGTAAGATGAGAATGTCATCGGCAATGTGCTCGGCAAAGGCTAGTTGGTGGGTGGCCAGCACGATGGTGAAACCTTTATCGCGCAGTTGGCCGAGCAGACTGCGGATAAGGATAGTCATGTCTGGATCAAGGCCATTGGTCGGCTCGTCGATAATCAGAAGGCGAGCATCAGATATAAGAGCGGCTGCAATCTGTAGTTTTTTGAGCATGCCGTGCGAGAACCCAGCAGAGAGGCGGTCTGCAGACTCTTGGAGGCCCATTAGATTTAGGATATCGTCAATTCTTTGTACGGCTCGCGCCGGTTCAATCCGGTAAAGGCTGGCAGTAAAGGCCAAGTACTCTCGAGCGGTAAGCGAGCCTATTACATCACTTTCATCGGGCACAACCGTAACCTGCTGCTTAACCTTAAAGGCGTTAGTACGTGGGTTTAAGCCTGCCACCGAGATGTCACCTTTATCCGGCCATACCAGACCCAACATACAACGCAGGAGGGTGGTCTTGCCGGAACCGTTCGGTCCGACAATAGCCAACAACCGGCCGCTTTCAAGCGAAATGGAAATATCCTCGAGTGCCCTGACAGCACCAAAAGATTTACTAATATGCGAGATACGGACGGCCGGCTGCTGGTTTTTCATCTGCGTCTACTTAAACCGACAGGCAATCTTAACGAAGGTCCAGAAATACTGAGTCCATTCCAGGTTTCCACCGCGCATCATGCAGTAGAAAGCAGCACTGCCGGCCAGTATGAGGGCGGCCAAGGCTAATACAAAAACTAAAACGGCAACATCGTAACGAGCAAGTTCCGAATCTTGGGCGTAGGCAATGACAGGATTTTCCATAGTTCCTTTTGAAGTTTTAAAATGTATGACACGATAGACACCCTCCTGCTTGGTGTCAGGCCAAGTTGAGACCGATAATAGGAAAAGAATGATTGTTGTGTCAAGCATCAGAAGTATAAGGTGGCTAGCGTAAGGTACTTATACCAGCTTTATCCTATGTGTTAGAAGGATCTACGCGGACAATCAATTAATCTTGAGTTTTAGGGCGTAATCTGGTATAGTAACCTAGCTAGATTACTGGATAATCGCGGGTACTTTGGTACTCGAGGAAAGTCCGGACAGCATAGAGCAATGACGGTTGCTAACGGCAACCAGGATGAAAGCTTACTGTGTTCGCTCTCGAGAGAACACAGCTGGCCGAAGCTTAGGGAAAGTGCCACAGAAACGATACCACCCCGGCCGCAAGGTAGGGGAAAGGGTGAAACGAGCGAGGTAAGAGCTCGCAGCTGCTATAGGTGACTATAGCGGGAGGCAAACCCCGTCTGCTGCAAGGCAGCTGGCCCGTTCCGGCGCAAGCCGGAGACTGCTCGTCAGGGCCAGCGGGTGACCGCATGAGTCCCGCCGTGAGGCGGGGCCAAGATAGATGATTATCCAATCCCGCCTCAAAACGGGATGGACAGAATCCGGCTTATAGGTAGTCTGGCAACTAGACATGCTCCACTCATATCGGGTACCAACCTGAAGAGTGAGAGCTTTTTTAGTGGCTTCTGGTATAATTACTCCAAAGGCATTACCTATGCGTAAGAAAAGCGAATTAGTCTTTAGTCTACTGTTGCTCCCTGTTGATTTCGTGGCAATTATCACGGCTTTTATCACGGCTTACATTATCCGTGTCAAGCTCGATGGGCGTCCAGTCGCGACACCCGTGGGAGCTTTGCTATTCTTTAAGATATTTTTGGTCATCGTGCCATTCTGGATCTTAATATTTGCCTTAGCTGGGCTCTACAATACCAACAACCTCAAACGGCGCTTCACTGAGCTCGGTAAAATATTTATCGGCACAGCCGGAGGCAGTATGCTCGTCATACTCGTTGATTTTGTGAGTCAAAACCCAATCTTTCCCTCGAAGTCAATTCCCGTCTATGGGTTTGTACTCAGCCTGGCCTACGTGACTGTTGCCAGACAGCTCGTAAACAGCCTGAGGCGTTTCTTATATGGCTTCGGGATAGGCGTGCAACAAGTCGTCCTGATAGGCAGTGGTGAAATTGCTCAACAGATTGCCGCCGATCTAGGCAATAAGCGCTCAGGCTACCGGGTGCTTGCCGCTGTCGACTCCAGCCCGAAATCGTCTAGGCGCCTAGGTGGGCTTAAAACCTACCAGTCCTTCGAACGACTTCTACAAGCCATCAGTAGTAATAGTATCGATGAGATCTTACAGGCTGATTCGGCGCTCGAGCCCGATGAGGTGTTAGGCCTTGTCCACTTCGCCGCCGAACACCATATTCGCTATCGCTTTGTGCCAAATCAATTCGGCTTATTTGCTACTAACGCCCAGTTCAGCACGATATCTGGGCTTCCAGTGATTGAGATACGCCAAACCCCTCTGGATGGATGGGGGCGCATCACCAAGCGAGGGTTCGACCTGCTGGGTGCTCTAGCCGGCATCATCCTACTATCACCGCTATTTTTAATTATTGCTATCATCTCGCTAATTACTAACCCCGGGCCGGTATTCTACAAACATAAGAGGTTAAGCCGCAATGGCGAGTATATCTATATCTATAAGTTCCGTACTATGCTCTCAAAATGGTCGGACGGTGAAGGGTATCAGTATAAGACGGCTGCCGAGGCTTTTAAGGCTATGGGTCGAGAGGATGTGATCGATGAGTTTTTGCTTAATCAGAAGCTTAGGCACGACCCTCGGGTGAACAGTTTTGGGCAGCTATTACGGCGCAGTAGTCTCGATGAGTTACCGCAGCTTTTTAACGTTATAATTGGTAACCTGAGCCTCGTAGGGCCTCGGCCAATAGTCGAAAGCGAGCTCAATCACTACGGGGAGCAGGCGCCAGTATTCCTGGCACTTAAGCCGGGGATAACCGGTATGTGGCAGGTTTCAGGGCGCAGTGACGTCAGCTATGCTGAGCGGGTGAAACTCGATATCTACTATGCTGAGAACTGGTCGCCATGGCTGGATATTCAGATACTGGTGAAGACAATACGCATACTTTTGCATGGTCGAGGCGCCTACTAGTGGCATCGAAAGATCTGCCGGCGGCTGTGCCTCCTCGGATAGCTTTGGTGCACGATTGGCTGACGAACCAGGGCGGAGGGGAGAGGGTGCTGATGGCTCTAACTAAAGCATTTCCGGGTGCACCGGTATATACCTCAGTTTATAATGCCGCTAAACTACCAGGCTTTAAAAAGCTTGATGTTAGAACCTCATTTCTGCAGTCTTGGCCGCTAGCTCGCCGCAAACATCAACTCTATCCTATGCTCAGGACAATTGCCTTTGAATCTTTCAACTTTTCCAATTATGATGTAGTTATTACAACAAATTCTGCGGAGTCTAAGGGAGTAATTACTAGTCCAAACACACTACATATTAACTATATCTTTACACCAACACGCTATTACTGGAGTGGCTACCTTGATTACTTAGCCAATCCCGGCTTCGGTTCACTGAATGGTTTAGTGCGCCTAGTGATGCCAGGTTTTATAGCAAGGATGCGTCGCTGGGATTTTGCCGCGGCTCAACGGGCAGATACGGTGGTAGCCATCTCGGACTATGTCGCTACTCGGGTAAGTAAGTACTACAGTCGTGAGGCTAGCACGCTTTATCCACCGGTCAATGTTGAGCGATTTGACGCCAACCAACCTCGCGAAGATTTTTACCTGGTAGTGTCGCGGCTTATTCCTTATAAGCGGGTTGATCTGGCGGTCGCTGCCTGCAAGAAACTTAATGTATCGTTGGTGGTTATTGGTGACGGTAGCGAAAGGTCTCGCTTGGAAGCTATGGCTGGTCCTTATACCAAATTCCTCGGGCACTTAGCAGATTCCGCGATCGCGGACTACTACTCTCGGGCAAAGATGTTTATATTTACTTCAGATGAGGACTTTGGAATCACGCCCCTGGAGGCCATGGCCAGCGGGGCGCCAGTAATAGCCTATGGGCAAGGTGGGGCCTTGGAGACGGTGATTGACGGTGAAACAGGCACTTTCTTTGCTGAGCAGACCGTCGATAGCTTGATTGAGGCCATCAAGGCGGCTGAGGTGATGAAGTTTGCACCGACAGTCTTACGGGCGCATGCCGAAAAATTCAGTGAGCAACGATTTATTGATGAGTTTAGATGTCTTGTACATGACGAACTAGCTAAAAGATAGAGCTGTGATGTTATCCATTAAAAAAGACCGCCAGAGCGGTCTTTTTTAATAACAGGGAGACACAATTAGGCTTTTTGGGCCTTGCCAGCTACTTCAACCACAGCTTTAAAAGCGGCTGGCTGGTTGGTGGCGAGTTCGCTCAGGATTTTACGGTCTAGGGTGATGCCAGCAGTCTTGAGCTGACCCATGAAAACCGAGTAGGACACCCCAAGTTCACGCAAGCCGGCGTTAATACGGGTGATCCAGAGGCCACGGAAGTCACGCTTCATATTGCGGCGGTCACGGTAGCTGTAGCTAAGAGCCTTGATGACGGCTTGTTTGGCTTGGCGAACGCTCGAGCGACGGACGAGGCTCATGCCCTTGGTTTGGGCACGAACTCGCTTGTGTTTTTTGTGGGCGGCTACGCCGCGCTTAACTCTCATTACTTGTAACTCCCGATCATTCGCTTAACGTTACTGTGGTCGCCAGCTGAAATCTCAAATTCGTTGACGTACGTCCGCTTGGTTGAGGCTTGCTTGTGGCTAAATAGGTGATTGCGTTGGGCCTTGCGGCGAAGCAGTTTACCATTGGCCGAAACCTTAATCCGCTTGGCCATCCCTTTGTGGGTTTTCATTTTTGGCATCTTTTTTCTGTCCTACTACTATATTTAAGTCCCGGCCGGAGAGCTGCATGGCTTGTTCGACAGCTGCTACCTCGGCGAGTTGCTCTATTACATTCTTAAGGATTGCCCGTCCTAGATCAGGATGGGTAATCTCACGGCCACGGAAGAAGAGGCTAATCTTGACCTTATGCCCCTCGGCAATAAACTTTCTGGCATTCCGTAGCTTGGTCTGTAAGTCATGGTCGCCAATCTTGAGGCCAAGGCGAACTTGTTTTACTTCGACAAGCTTCTGATTGCGTCTGCTTTTCTGCAGCTGCTTGGTTTGCTCATACTTGTATTTGCCAAAATCCAGGATTTTAGCCACTGGAGGTTGGGCGTTAGGTGCAATTTCCGCCAGATCATATCCAGCCTGGTCAGCGAGGTCGAGTGCTTCGCGAATTGTAACAATCCCGATTTGCTCACCATTGAGTCCGAGTAGTCGGACTTGTGGTGCCTTGATCTCATGATTCAGGCGAATTTTACTGATACGGACGTCTCCTTAAAGCTCTCCCAGGATTCTAGCAGAAATATCCGAGGTGGTCAACGATAATCAGCTTTGGAGCCTTAGTTTTCAGCTGGTCGGAAGCTATTACTCGGTTTTTCGCAGATAAACCTAATTTTCTTGTCCGTCATACGGATAACAATAGGCGTTCGACCGCTGACCTTGCCATCGATCATGATGCCGGTCGTCGGCTCGGTTTCGATCATTAGTTTGGTGGCGCCAAAGCGAGTTGTAGCCCGGTCATCGGTGCTCGTTTGAGCGTGTTTAGCCTTGCTCCAGAGGAACCTGGTGAGTTCACGACGGTTAGGCTGCCTAGTAATACTTACTAGTAATTGGTTTTGGGAGAGGGGATTCAGAAATTTCTGATTAACCACAGTCAGGCTAAAGATGTCTAGGTCGAGCTCGTAGCTGTCGTCTACTTCGATATGGCCTTTGAGTGTGCCAAAATTGCGGGCATGCCCCCAACTCTTAGCGGTCTGGGACAGCTTGGCTGCTAGCCTGGTGTCTTGGTTGTACTCCAGGCGCTTATCAAGATCAGTTTCAAAGCCGAGTGTTAGGTTGGAGAGGAAATACTTCTGGCCACTAGCAATCAGGCTGTAGTCCGATAGGCGCCGTGCTGCAAGTACTGCCACAGCCTGTTGCCAGGTAGTAATCCCGAAGTGCTCGGCTAGGTTGTTAGAATTACCAATTGGGATAATGCCTACTGCCGACTTGGCGTCGGAGAGACCGTTGATGACTTCGTTGACCGTCTCGTCGCCGCCAACGGCTACGATCGTAGCAAATCCGCTAGCAGCCGCTTTTTGAGCGAGTCTGGTGGCGTCACCGGGGCCAGTCGTCTTCACAAACTCCCCGGATATACCACATTGGTTGAGCGCGGCGCGTAATTTCTCCTGGATGGTAGTGAATTTGCCCCGCCCAGCCGTTGGATTGATAATGTAATAGTACATATTAGTTTGCCTTATGGGTCTCGGCAGTAACCATTTCTCGAGCTGCCCCAGAGAGATTCATGTGGCAGGCTCCCAAGAAAATTGCCCCCGAAGCAATCATGAGAGTGGTTGTTTTGATATTACCTTCCAGCCGGCCAGTTTCGGTGATTGTCGTTTCGCCCGTGCTTGAAATGTCACCAAATGTTTGGCCACCAATAGCCACGTTTACACCGCTAACATTGCCGTGGACGATGGCATTTACGCCAATTGTAACGTTCCCACCGGCGCGTAAGTTGCCAGTTAATTGGCCATCGAGAGTGATATCTCCCTCGGTCGCTAGATTGCCCTTTACTACCACCCCGGCTGCGATAATGGTTTCTGGCCCTTGGACTACAGATAGAACGTCACGTTTGCGCATAGTTTACTCCTTTACAATTGTCTGAGTAGCAACTCGTTTGATGGCACCGGACATGGCCTTCTGCTCTTCAGCCGACAACTGGTATTTGCTCTTTCCAAAATCGATTGGTTTAACGTAAACCCTCGTACCTCCGCGGCCGTGGATGCTGGTGAGCACATAGCCTGAGTCATGTGAATCGAGAACGGCTAGGCTGAAGCTTTGGTCGCCGCCAGTGTCACCAAAAGGATTGAAACGGATAATGGATACTTTCTGAGAGGCGAGACTGGCCATACTGCTGACCGAGCCATAGAGTCTATTCAGCTCATCTAGTCGTGATTCGACTGACCGTACTTTCTTGTGGTAGCTCACCAATCCCTGCTCGATAGACTTCGTATCGCTGCCGCCGAGTACGTCACCCAGGCGGCTAGTGAGAGCGCGGAGCTTTCGGTATGTAACGACCCAAGCGACAAATAAAATAGCCAGTCCAGCATAGACAAAATACATATAATCCTCAAACGATAACAGCTTACAGTATAGCTGAGTGGGAGCTCATTTAGCAACGGACTTGGCAGGCCTGACAGATATGATATGATAGCTGCATTATGAGTAAGAAGAAGAACCGAAAAAAGCATCAGTTCAAGCATACTGCTCCACCAAGTGTTCAAACCGAAGGGGTTCAAACTCAGGCCATGGGGCAGCAGGGTTCGAATAGTAAGCCATTAGCTCCACGTAAGTCTTCAAATGCGGCTCTTGCTGGCGTTGATAATTTTGACTATGTTCCAGGCGATATCAAGCGCGTAGCGATACTGGCATTCGGCTTTATTACCCTACAAATGATACTCTGGTATCTCTTTAATCATACCGGGCTTGGTGCTCATGTCTATGGCCTCGTTAAGCTATAAAGTTCAATAGTTGTAGTAGATTATACAACGATTAGCGATAACTTATCGCTTCAGCTAGGTGCTCCACAGTAACATCACTGCTTGAGCCTAGGTCGGCAATAGTCCGAGCAACTCTCAGGCAGCGCATCATTGCTCTGGCAGAGAGGCTGAGTTTTGATGAAGCAGCGTTGAGGAACTCGCTTGCCTCCCTCGCTAGCGAGCAGAAGCGCTGGGTTTGCTCGGCTGTCATCTGGCTATTGGTACTGGCTGGTTCTTTATGTAGGCGCTCCGCTTGAATGGTGCGAGCCGCTTGCACACGATTGGCAATCTCGAAAGTACTTTCGGAGTGGCTTGCCATTAGTAGTTGGTCATTCGGTAAGCGGTTCATTTGGATGTGGAGGTCGATCCTGTCGAGTAGCGGTCCGGAAATTTTGGTGGCGTAGCTGGCCACACGGGCGGGGGAGCAGACACAGGATTGCTGGGTATCGCCGGCATAACCGCAGGGGCAGGGATTGGACGTCGCTACCAGCAGAAAGTTGGCTGGATAGGTAACTTTAAGATTGGCTCTGGTAACGGCAATCGATCCATCCTCAAGCGGTTGGCGAAGTGCTTCTAGGACCGATCGAGGGAACTCGGGTAACTCATCAAGAAATAGGATGCCATTGTGGCTGAGGCTTATCTCACCTGGCAGCGGTATACGCCCTCCGCCTACCATCGCAACCGAACTAGCAGTGTGGTGCGGTGACCGAAAGGGCCTGGCGGTTATAAGGTTTGTGGCGTCGCCCGCCGAGTAGCTGTGTATTTTGGTTACCTCAAGACTTTCTTCTAGGGTTAACCTAGGCATGATCCCAGGCAGTGCCTTGGCCAACATGCTCTTACCGCAGCCGGGTGGGCCGCTCAGCAAGATATTATGCCCTCCCGCTGCAGCGATCTCGAGACCTCGCTTAGCGAGGGCTTGACCTTTAACATGTGCAAAATTTGTTGTAATACTCGCAACATTATTATTAAACTTTGAGTTTGGGAGGATGGTAAGTAGCTGCTCATTCGTCAGATGCCGATAGACATCAGTCAAGCTGGTGGCCGCGTAGACCTTTACGCCTTGCAAGTAGGCCAGCTGACGAGCATTGGCATGGCTGGTAATGATAGACCTGAAACCCTGGGCCATGGCTAGCTCACCGGCTGCTAAGGCGCCTTTTGTGGGGCGCAAGCTACCATCAAGGGCCAGCTCTCCAATAAACAATACGCCAGCAATGCTATCGTGGCTCACTTGCTCACTTGCGGCTAATATAGCCACAGCCATGGCTAGATCAAAACTGGTCCCATCTTTTGGGAGATCAGCAGGGGCAAGATTGAGTGTAATACGCTTGGGCGGCATGACCAGCTGACTATTTTTGATAGCGCTACGGATTCGGTCCTTGGCCTCGCTTACTGCTTTGTCGCCCAGCCCCACAATAATACAGCCCGGTAGGCTATTACTGATGTCGCATTCGACCTCGATTTTTTGGCTACCGACTCCAATCGGCACGGCACTCAGTGCTGTAGCTAACATTATTTACTCCCGTTGGATTGAATATACCGAACGAAATACGAACAGTCAAGATTATTTTGTACGGAAGTGTTGTCAGTGACCTTTGACAGATCTCTAAACTTCGTCTATAGTAGTCCAAATGAATGAAGAACTCATAAGTAGCGTCGAAGACCTGGGGCTGAGCGAGAAAGAAGCTCGGGTTTATATTGCCTGCCTGACGCTTGGGCCTGCACCGGTGCAGAAGATTGCTGAGCAGTCGGGGATTAAGCGGGTTACTACCTATGTGATTCTCGAGGCTTTGAGTGGGCTTGGGCTGGTGAGCCAGAGTACCAAAGCTAAAAAGACGCTGTTTATTCCAGAAGACCCTACAGCGTTGCGCCGCTTATTAGTTAAAAAGGAGCAGTCTCTCAAGGAGCAGAAGAGTAGTTTTGAAGAAATCCTGCCCAAACTCCAGCTCCTCGAATTTTTGCCGACCGATTCGCCAACTGTGCAGTTCTATGATAGCCCCGAGGGTATCAGGAATGTGATGAGTACTTTTTACGAGCGGCATAAGGGTATTGATATGGTCTACGGCATGACTAATCTAGATCAACTGTTCGAATTTTTCCCTGAAATTAGCCAGGAGAGCAGTAACCCAGAACGCACCAAGGCACGAATTTCTAGCCGGATCATCTATACTACCAAAAAAGGTCCGATTCTGCGTGATTCCGACTCGGAGAGAAACCGAATATCCAGGTATGTACCAATCGATAAGTATCCTTTCAGTGCCGACATTAGCATCGTAGGTAATTTTATCGTGATGATGACGCTTTCAGGTAGTAAGCCGATTGCGGTTACAATCGAGAGCGTGCTGCTGGCCCAAAGCCTGACAGCCGCTTTTAATCTGGCTTGGGTAGGCGCTGAACCATACAATGACAGTTCTTCTAAGAATTAATCGTAAGTAGTATAAGATTTTTGGCGCCATAAACTATTGACGATACTGGCCAAATAGTAGTAGAATGGTCTCGCTTCCTCTATTATGGCTAGTAGTGGAGGAAAAGTTCTCAGTTCATTGCAACACCAAATCTTAGGCGCTCGCCTAAGGCGTACGGGGCAGATCGTCCCGTCCGTGTCCCTCAGAAGGGAGCAAGATGAATGTCTAAGCGCATTCTCCAGTCGCTCACTTCTGTCTACCTCACGCCGCCAACGTGACCTGACAAGAGGTGAGCGCTGTCACTGTTTGGCTTTTCGCTCTTAACCGACAGCGCGGAGCGACTAGCCGAAAGAGGGGCAAGAAGCGGACAGGATAGGCCTATCCACCCAATTCAAGCCTCTCACCCCCCTTGAGACCCCACCTCCCAGCGAATTGGGGACTCAAGAAGCCGCGTTGGGGTGGACCCGCCGAAGTATGGCGGGTTCATCCCAGCAAAGCAGCATCGTCGGCCTTCGGGCCATATCCTGCAGTCTCACTGCAACCCCGAAACACAGTTCAACCGCAACACATGCGACCCAGTTACCTAGCTACGGCTACGCGACTGGGTCGTAAGCATTTTATGGCCCCAAGTAGGGCTTTTTTTGATTCCTAAGCTGGTGAAACCTAGATTAAGCTTCGCCTTTATACCACTTGGCTGCAAATTCAGGTGCGATAGGATTGATGATAACGCCCGTAGAGAGTTCAAAGCCGGCCCAAATATTCGGCCGTGGCTCAATCTTGAGGTGGAAATGTTGCTCTTCGCCGGGCAAGGAGTCTTGGAGGAAGAAATTGTAGTCGATTTGGGCCGAATCTAGCTTCTCAGTAATCTTCTTGAGCATAATAGCGATAGAGTGGCGTTCGCCGGCTGAGAGGTCGCAGAAGCGTGGACGGGGGGTCTTAGGTAATATCCAGACGCCAAAGGCCTCACGGACTGCGTAGGGAGAGATAGCAATGGCCTGGTCGTCCTCGAAGATGACCCTTTCCTTTTGCTCTTGTTCCCAGCGGATGATGTCGGCAAATGGGGAACTGCCGTGTTTACGGACATATTCGTCGAAAGCGGCGGCTTCCATCTCGACCGTCGGTGGTATAAACGGGAGCGCCACAATCTGGGAGTGGGAGTGGCCAATGCTTGCGCCGGCTCGCGGTCCGCTATTCTTGAAAATGACTACATAGCGAATACCAGGTTCTTGGATTAAGACTTTGTAACGGGCCAAATAAGCTTCAAAAACTGCCTCCATATGGTCGACACTGAGCTCTGAGAAGAAGGCATGGAAGTCTGGGGTGTCGACTACGACTTCTTGGCTGCCAAAAGCCTTTTCATTGGTCATGGAGAGCGCTGAATACAAATTTTTGACTACTTTGGTACGCCAATTTCCGGATAAATCCTTCACTTCAAAGATACTCTCATCCTTGGTAAAGGCTGCTTTTTCGGCGCGCGGCCGTGGGGCGTCATGGAGTCCACCAAAACTATCCGGCCGCTGGTTGCGCCGGGGCGCCACGATTACATAACGGTCAAGGAAGTAGTGTTTGCGGATTTCGGAATCGGGTGGCGTCGCTGGGGCAGGTTGCCCTGGTGTCACGGCTGGCTGTGCCTTAGGGGTCTGAGGCGTAGACTCGAGGCGAGAGCTTGGCAGCATGCCTCGACGGTGGAGATATTGTGCGTGTTTTTCTATTTCCATATGACATTAGCATAACAACTAACCGGGCACTCGGCTAGCGGTTGGCCTGCAATTATGGATCAGCTTTATTTCTGGGTTATACTAAGGGCATGGAAGAAGCTAAGCCGTCCAAAATCCATATCTTAGTTCTCACAGCCCCGGTAGGCGGCGGTCATGTAGCAACAGCCCGTGTTCTCGCCGAAACCTTGGCTGAACGGAGTCCGGCTCATGTTGAAGTTAAGCTTGTCGATGTCATGGAGAAAGCCAGCGACCTTATCCAGGTCGACAAGATGGCAAGTTCCACATACCAAGCGGCTACTCAGTACCTAAAATCTTACCCTTATAAGCTGTTTTATGATTTTGCCGATAGCAAAGCGAAGCTAGTAAATCGGTTTTTTACAGCAGTTTTTCGCGACGCAGCTGTCCAATTACTCGAAGACTACAGGCCAGATGTTGTAGTTTCTACATTTCCTATCATCAGCTATGCCGCGACGCGAGTGATCCGCGAGCGCAGCCCCAAGCATATTCCGGTTATCAGTATCGTTACCGACGCCGGTGACGTCCAGCGGTTATGGTTGATGGGTGTCGAGGACGCAATTCTTGTAGCCACACCGGAAACCAAGGACTATGCTGTGGCGCATGGGGTTGAGGCTAGCCGCCTGCAATACCTAGGCTTCCCAGTGTCCAAAGCCTATACCCGGCTCCTAGGCAAGTCCCAGGCTCGTAAGGAGTTGGGCCTAGCCGATATGCCGACTGTGCTTCTGACATGCGGTGGTTTGGGCCTCAGCCCCGGCAAATTCTTCAAAGTGGCCAAGGAGTTTGCCCGCCAAAAGCTGGATTATCAGCTAGTGTTCGTCTGTGGTCGCAATCAGGCGCTGGCAACCAGAGTGGCTAAACTAAAGTTTAGCGGGCCAAGCGTGGTCTACGGCTATGCCAATAATCAGCCGATGCTGGTGGCGGCTTGCGATATTATCGTTGGTAAAGCTGGCTGGATAACCCTAGCTGAAGCTATAACCGCCAGGCGGCCTACAGTCATATTTGATGTCATACCTGGCCAAGAAGAGCCAAATGCCGCCTTTATGGAGCGGCACAAAGTGGGCGTGGTAGCCGAGCAGCCAGAGATGGTACCCGGTATTGTAACTGACTACCTTGAAGATGAGTTGGCCATGCGACGCTACGAGAAGGCAGTTGAACGCCTTGGTTTCGATGGGTCGGCAGCCGCACGGATTGCTGACTTTATTATTGCTCAGGTTGAGCCAGCGCCTAAGCCGGCTAAGATTTAGCTTCGTGGCCTTTCATACGCTTGCCGTGCAGAACTGACTTCATCCAGCGCAAGGGGTAATCGGTGTAGGCGGCAGGAGATTTCAGGCGCCTAGCGGACATCGAGCTCACCAGCAACGGGTCATATTTGATGACGCCGTGGCGAGACAGGTGGCTCGCAAGGTCCATATCTTCGTGCATACCGCTATCATCAACGCAGACTTCGCTGCTGATCAATTCCCAGGCACTTTTGCGCATGGCCATATTGGAGCCGAACAGCACCTCATGGCCCATGAAGATTTTACTAGTTTTAAAGTAGAGGCCAGTATGCAGCCGCTGTCCAACCCCTTTAATCTTATTCAAGGCATCCCAGTCGTAGAAGAAGCAGGGCCCGGTAATGCCAATGATACTTGGGTCAGCTTCGAAATCAGCAATGATCTGCTCTACCCAGTCCGGCGGCACGATGGTATCAGCATCGCAACGTGCGATGATATCACCCTTGGCGGCGTTAAAGCCGGCATTGCGGGTGGGAGCAATTCCTTGCTTTGACTCGCTGATGACTGTGGCTCCGAGACTCTCCGAGATTGCTCTGGTATCGTCCTTGGAATTATTGTCGATCACCAGAATTTCGAGTGGTTTGACGGTTTGTTCGGCGAGGCTGGAGAGGCAATTCTCTATGAAACCACTCTCATTGTAGGCTGGGATAACGACGCTAACTTTCATATCTTAACTTTAGCATAAAGTTTTTGATCATGACAATTTGGTGCTATGATCAGTGAGATGAAGAAAAGCAACGCTAAATTCCAAGGGGCAGCGCTGATTACCGGAGCCTCTTCCGGCTTTGGGCTGGAGTTCGCTAAGCTGTTTGCGGCTGATGGTTACGACTTGTTAGTAACGGCTCGTCCAGGCAGTAAGTTGGCTAAAATTGCCACCGATCTGGCTGGGCAATACGGCGTGCGCGTTGAGTTTACGGAGCTCGATTTAGCCGAACCTGCGTCGGCCGCGCAGCTTCATGCTTGGACGACCAAACTTGGCTGGAAGGTGAGTTATCTCATAAACAATGCCGGGGTTGGTATATATGGTAAGTTTGCGAGTAATGCCTGGTCACGTGAGCTAGAGCTAATTGAGCTCAATGTCCGGGCACTTGCCGAACTCTGCCACCTATACTTACCGGATATGGCTGGTTATGGTGGCGGCCGGGTACTCAATGTCTCCTCAATTGCCGCATTCCAGCCAGGTGCTTACTACTCAACCTACTTTGCTAGTAAGGCCTTTGTACTCCTCTTTAGTGAAGCTCTGGCTTTGGAGTCAGCTGAAGATAACATTACTGTTACCACGCTTTGCCCAGGTGTCTCACGGACCAACTTCTTTGACCGTGCCCAGATGAAACGAAGCTCACTCATTCTCCGAACCTATCTTATGAACCCTAAGGATGTGGCCAGCGCTGGCTACCGAGGGCTGCACCGTGGCGCCGGCCTTGTAACCCCTGGCTTACGGAATCAAGTTGTCTCTAAGAGTTATCGTTGGCTGCCGCGCCAGGCGATAGCCAAAATAACCCGCGAACTAGTCAAAAATGCCGCCCGTGGCTAGTCTTTATGGCGTTTTTGCTTGTTCAGTTTATGATAGATAACTGCCATCAATAGGATTACTGGCAGTGTGCAGATCACGGTCACCGTCGGCGTGTATTCGAGCGCCGGGAAAATGAGCTTCAGGTCGAGAATGTCGGCAATATTCAGGTAGGTCCATTGTTGATGTGAAACGGCATAGAAGAAAAGGATGGCTAAATGTAGAAGGGCCATGCACAGAACGGTCAAAAGTACGGTTTTGAGGTAGGTATTATTTTTCATGAGCTTATCGTAGCATAGCCAGGCTTAAGCGGGAAGAAATTGCTAGTCGAGGGCCAGCATGTCATAATCTACTTATGCTTAAGCCTCACCCGAAGAAATTCCACCTTAGTAAAAGAGTAAAACAGATACTGTGCTACATATTTGCAGCCGTCGCAGTCGCCATGATTGCGGTTTTTATTATAGTTTGGAGCTATTGGAGAGCCGAATCTAGGCTACCATTTCGTGCTGGTGTAACATTCTCGGCCAAGTATGCTCGTGAGCTTAATCTTGAGCCCAGAGAAGTTATGACAGCCCTGGTAGATGATCTACGTATCCGTCACTTTCGCCTGATGAGTTACTGGGATGTTAGTGAGGCCGAACAGGGTAAATACGACTTTAGCGAGCTTGACTGGCAGATGAAGCTAGCTGAAGACTCAGGCTCGAAGGTGAGCCTTGCAATCGGATTGCGCCAGCCACGTTGGCCAGAATGTCACACTCCCGAGTGGGCCAAGAGCCTCTCACCTACTGAAAAGCGCCAGAAGCTGTTGTTATATATGCAACAAGTTGTTGAACGCTACAAGGCTAGTAAGGCACTAGAATCTTACCAGCTTGAGAATGAGGCGCTAAATACTGCTTTTGGTGAGTGCATGGATTTTGATAGGGCTCGTTTAGTAAATGAGTTCAATTCCGTAAAACTCTGGGATCCTGGCCACCCAATCATTATTAGTGTTAGTAACGAGTTTGGTCTACCGATAGGAATGCCTCGAGGTGATGAAGTTGGGTTCTCCATCTATCACCGTGTTTACGATGCCAATCTGACGCACCGCTACGTCGAGTATCCGATTCCAGCTTGGTACCATGGCTTGAGGGCAGCAATCATTAAGTTCGTTACTGGACGCAATACAATCATCCACGAACTCCAAGCCGAGCCGTGGGGTCCCAAGGCCACTGCCCAGTTAACGATTGCCGAGCAGTCCGAGTCTATGGATGTTCCACGCTTGAAAGCTAGGATTGGTTACGCCAAGGCTACGGGTATACGTAATTTCGACCTCTGGGGAGCGGAGTGGTGGTATTGGCGTAAAACAAAGTTTAACGACAACTCACTCTGGGAAGCTACCAGGCCATTCTTTGACTCCCGTTTACAGACAAAAGATTGTTGTAAGTAATACTATGTTTTTGAATGATATTGTGTCTCAAAATGCCTGAGCATGAGATAAGGGGCCATAGTTTTAGTCTCGGGGCAAGCTTTGCTGCTAGCTACTGCCATGACCTTGGTCTAGATCCTGGGGTAACGCTGAAGGCTTTGATAAATGAATTAGGTATTCGACGCTTTCGCCTCGTGAGTCACTGGGATCAGATCGAAGCTCGGCAAGGGACGTATGATTTTAGAGAGTTGGATCGGCAGTTAGCTGAGATAAGCCGGGTGGCAGGCCAGGTAACGCTGTGCCTGGGTATCCGTCAGCCGCGCTACCCTGAGTTTCATCAACCGGGTTGGGCCAAGGCTATGGGGCCTGGAGACGAGCGTAACAAGGCCTTGAGTACATTTATTAAAGCAGTCGTAGAGCGCTATAAAGGTAATCCTGCCATCATCAGTTGGCAGCTAGAGAATGAAGCCTTGAACAGAAGCTTTGGGGAGGGTGATGATTTTGATCGGCACCGCTTGCGCGATGAGTACCGCTTGGTCAAGAAGCTTGATCCGAGTCGATCGATTATCATGACCACTAGTAACTCCTGGGGTATACCAATTCGAAGGCCCATACCTGATATAGTTGGCTTATCGCTGTATAGAATACAACATAAGAATAATGCATATAGGTTATCGCCGTTCTTTGCAGATAGCTATAGGTTTCGTGCTTGGCTTATTCAACTGATATGGCGTATACCAACCCTTATCCACGAGCTGCAGGCCGAGTGTTGGGGGCCAACAAGTACACAGGAATTGTCGCTGGAGGAGCAATGCTATTCCATGAGTGCCAGCCAGCTGGTAGAGAATGTGCGTTTTGCGATCGCTACCGGGATTAACTATGCTGATCTATGGGGAGCGGAGTATTGGTACTGGCGGATGAAGCAGCACGGTGATGATAGTCTGTGGCTCTCGGCCAAGCAGTTATTTAAGGATTACCCAGCAACCTAGCCGGCTTGATCAAAATGCCCTCCGAGAGTAGAATAGGTCTACTCTTAAGAGTAAATCATGGGGCTGACATAGCTTTGACGTGGGTACCTTTACAACCTAACTGGCAAGTCGTAGGCATGCGTTAAATCCAACTTTTTCAAATGACAATTCATTTGTATCGCGCGTGAAGTCGCTGTTCGCAGTTCCTTCATTCGCACCAGCTCTAGCCTAATCGCTTAAGCCATCGGCCTCCTGACGTCAAATGGGGAATCGGCCGGTGTTATATCATTTGACTGCTGTACAACTGAGATAGGCGTTGTATTTAAGACTACAATCTGCTCTGTCCGCACATTTCGTTTGCTTCGAGTGCGGGTAGCTAAGAGGGCTCGTCCCACATAAGTAAACTACGCTTGTAGAAGGTTAGGGAGTAAACTCGCGGACTCGGGTGCGATTCCCGACAGCTCCACCACAAATGACCCACTTCGGTGGGTCATTTGTGTTATTAAGATGATTCATACCGGGCTTCTCCTGTGGATTTGCACGGCTTAAAGGATTGCCAGTCGCCAACCTGGTAAGGTTGCGCGCTTGTAGGGTACAGGTTAGAATTTGGGGTTGTGTATCTTTACGAGGTAATCGACGAACGACTGATATTACAATCTATAATAGCAAATCTCCACCATAATTACAAGTCTTGTCAAGCTTTTGATTGGGCGATATGCTTAGCTTCTACGTAAAGGAGCCTCTATGTGGGATTATCCCAAATCAAGAGTTGACGCTGTGAGCGAACAAATTCACGGACGTACGATCGTTGACAATTATCGTTGGCTGGAAGATGCCGAGAGCCCAGAAGTTAACGGCTGGGTGCATCGCCAAAACACCCTGACCGAGGCAGTCTTAACTAGACGACCTGAGTTTAAGAGGGTCACCATTGAGTTGGAAGAAGATTTTGATAGCACAATATTCAGTAGTCCTGTGCGTGTCGCTGGCAAGTACTTCTGGCATGAGCGACGCCCTGGACAGGACCAATTCGTGATATACGTTAGTGACAGCTTGGAGGGCGAAGAAAGGGTATTAGTCGACGCTAATGGTCTAGGGGGCGGTAATACAGTCGCGCTCGACGGCTGGACTGAGTCACCTCAGGGGACTTACCTGGCTTATGGACTGTTTAAGGACGGTGATGAGATCCCGACAATCAGTATCAAGAACGTTGCAACAGGTGACGATTTGATCGAACAATTCGTTAATGCACCAGTTAGTTCACTCCGCTGGTTGCCCGACGAAAGTGGCTTTTACTATGTGCGTGCCCCCAAGCCGGGTAGCGTAGCGAAGAATGAGTTGCGCTACCATGCTAAGGTTTACCTCCATCTTCTTGGTGATGATCAAGAAGATGACGTGATGATTTTCGGTAAAGATCGACCCAAGGACGACATGCTCAGCTTATCGTTAACACCTTGCGGGCGTTATCTAGGGGTTCGTGTCGCTCAAGGCTGGAACCGCAGTGAACTTTTTCTCTTCGACCAACAATCCCAGCAGACAGTTGCTTTGACTGCTGGCCAGGATGCCTTGTTCTCTATGACCTCAACCAAGGAGTGTTTTCTGGTTCGTACCAACCTAGGCGCACCGAACTATCGGATATTGTCCGCGCCTATTGGAGATATTGGTAAGCAGATTGAAGATTGGAGCGAGCTTATTCCCGAGTCGGGGAGTATCCTGAGTATGTTTGCAGTCACCGCTGATAGGATACTAGTGAACTACATGGTTGATGTATCTGACCAAGTCAAAATGTTCGATCACCAGGGCAAATTTCTGGCCGATCTACCAATGCCAGCTTTTAGTCGGTTAGGTGGGTTTAGCTCTAATCGGGATGAAGCAGAGTTCTTCTTCAGCTGTATTTCGTTCTTTATCCCGAAACAGACTCAGCGCTTTGATCCACAAACAGGTAATTTTAGCTTGTATCGTAGTAGCAAGGTGGTGATTGATCCGGCTGACTATATCGTAAAGCAGGAATGGGCTGAGTCCAGAGACGGTACCAAAGTACCGATGTTTATTTTACATCATAAAGAAGTTACTCGAGACGGACATAACCCAACAGTCATGTACGGCTATGGTTGTCATGGTATTTCGCAGCACCCCGGTTTTATGCGGACCTATTTGCCGTGGTTAAGGCATAAAGGTGTTTTCGTCCAAACCAATATCAGAGGTGGTGGTGAATATGGCGAGCAATGGCATCGCGACGGCAGCCTGGAAAAGAAGCAAAACACTTTTGATGACTTTATAGCCTGTGCTGAATATCTGATTGCCGCTAGATACACCAATACTCGCCAGCTGGGGATTGTGGGAGGGAGCAATGGCGGTCTGATGGTGGCTGCAGTCATGACGCAGCGCCCAGAGCTGTTTAAGGCGGTTGTTTGTCAGGCGCCGGTACTCGACCTATATCGATTCCAAAAGTTCTTGATTGCCAGCCGCTGGGTTAAAGAGTTTGGCAACCCAGACATTGCTGCACAGTTCAGCTGGCTCGAGAACTGGAGCCCGTATCACCATGTCCGGCAGGGCGTTAGCTATCCAGCCATTCTCTTGACGACCGGCATGAACGATACCCGGGTGCATCCACTTCATGCCTGGAAAATGGCGGCGTTGCTGCAGGCTAGCACCAAAGATTCGCCGATTCTCCTGAGAACCGACCTGGCAGCTGGACATGGTCCGGGTAAGCCACTGAGCCAACGCTTGTCTGGCCAGGCTCAAGTGCTTACTTTGTTTGCCTGGCAGTTAGGTTTAGAGATCTAGTACTAGCACCATCACCGCTGAAAAGCTGGTCGTGGTGCTATTTTTTTTGGCAAACAAAATAAACCCGCTCGTCGGCCTCTTCAGAAGCTGGTGACCCGTCCGTCATGGTGTATTCGAGCACTTTAAAGTGCTTTTCTAATGTAGATATTACAACGTTAAGTGGATAGGCTGTCTCAGCGATGGTTTCTTGGTGCAGCTTGTAGCTATCTTTGCTGATCTGTTCAAAGATCCGAATATCGAAGTCGAAGATGTTTTGGCCGACATCGTGAATCTTCATGAGCAAGTAGTTATTCTTGAACTCTAGCGCATAGGCCGGATCCTGGCTTATCTTCGCTAGGCGGCCGAGCGTGTTGATATCGAAGATGAAGATGCCGCCGCTCGCCAGGTGTCGAGCAGCCGAGGCAAAGACCTTGTCCCAGCCATACTCAGTAGTAACATGGTTGAGGGAATCATAGATGCAGTAGATTCCGTCGTATTTCCGAGACAGTTCAAAGGACGTCATGTCGCCATGGAATAGTCGGGCCTTGGGCAGCTTAGCTTGCGCAATAGTTAGCATGTCGTCGGAGAGGTCGAGGCCATCAACCATATAGGTCTTAGATAGGGGCCGCATCATGGCACCAGTACCACAGGCTAACTCCAACAACTTATCACCCAGCTTAAGGTACTTGGCTAATAGCCTTGTCATAACCGCTTCGGCCTCGGGCCTGTTACCCATAACGTCATCATAGAAGTGTGCGAATATGTAATAGGAATTACTCATAGCAGTAGTATAGCCTAGTATGAGCCAATCAGTGCTTTATAGATTAAGCAGACGTGCTATTCTTAGGCAGTAAGTAGCTTACTTCTAGGATGGATGGGATGGAAGAATATGACGACAGCCAGCCATGATGAGTTTTCTATCTACACTGTCGGAATCAATTTCAATACGCTGCCAGAGGCTAGCTTGTGGCCTAGAGATCGGATAGTCGCCGAGAGGCTGAAAAATAACCCTACGGGGGCGCGGATTGGGGCCTATAGCGGGCGATGTGTGCGTTGCGCGAGCCGTGGCCTTTCCAAAACGGATACATCGCACACCTGCAATAACTGTGGAGTGAAGATCTATCACCAGACTGGTACGAATGTTGCAATAACCTTTAGGCCGATACAAAGATTGGCTGATACGAGATATGAAATAGAGCACTTATCATGATGATGAGTGTTTTTTCGTTGTAGTAATTACACAAATAATTAAAAAATAGCTCATCCAAGGATGGGCTATTAGAGCATTCGCCGCTGCTCGGAAGGTGGTCGGGACCTTGGGCGCAGAACAAGCAGCTGGCCCTTGCGGGTATAGTAGGCGTTGGGTATGTCGACGTTGCAAAAATCCTCCACGGGGCAGAGGGCGCAGGTATTGGCATGGGTTCGGAGTTCAGCCTTGGTCCAGGCTGGGTTATAAGGCGTTAGATCGGTAAAACGCGCTTTGTAGCCGCGTGTTCCACGTGTTCCATCCTCCAGACCTACTAAGCTGATGTTACCGGGGTGACGACTACAAAGTTGGTTTGAGGGCAGCCAGATGACATTGGTAAGGATGATGGGGCTAATGTTATGCCTGGCAGCATAGTCTTCGTAGAGTCGTCGCAGCCGGGCTAGCAATTCCTGACTATAAACATCACGATTGTCTGGAATATCTCGAAAATTAACCATGCCGGTCGCTATCGAAACACGCAATACATGGAAATCGACAGGAACTGGAAAATTGAAACTTTTCACTAATCCGGCTTCCATGTAGTAATAGCTCAGCATGCTGGCCATTTTCTCCCTGAAGCCAAAGAAGCCTTGGCGGCGGGTGAATTCGGCCGAGCCTTTCTTGCGCTTGCTTTCATTACAGAGACGTAGACAGATAGCTTCGAAGCTATCTACCTGATCATAGATGTTACGTGGGTCTCCGTCGTACCATTCGTTGAGTCGCTTGGCATTCTCTATCCAAAAGGCAGGTATTATCCGCGAGAGGTATGCGAGCCCAGCGCGACGCAGCATGTGCTCGACGGAAACTTCGTCAAGTAGTGCAGCCTGGCGGCTGTCAAACAATTGTGGACAGCGAATATAAAGGATGCTGAGTCTTTGGGCCGCCACTACGCTCTGGATACCGCCACGCATGTAGTAGCATAGACAGAAGAGCCACATGGCATGCTGCCCAGGGTTATCAGTAAGCCCGTGCGGCAGGTGTTTGGCGTCCTGGGGTAATA
Organism: bacterium; assembly: GCA_043767845.1. GTDB lineage: Bacteria > Patescibacteriota > Saccharimonadia > UBA4664 > JBBRNT01 > JAYUFZ01. The sequence goes on from JAYUFZ010000010.1 coordinate 60,570, forward strand.
CCGCGCCGGGCAGATTGTAGGGGAACTCGCCATTCTGGTAGGTACTGAGTAGCCTGTCGAGCACCAGCACGACACGCTTTTTGTCTACGGTCGTAATCATAGGTCTCCATGTCAATATGCAAGCTTAGTAGAATGATACCTATGCTTTCGGACAAGTTCAATCTGTACAAATACCACTATCAGATATGTAGCTATCATGATTAGGTTTAAAAAGTGATTATAGTAGCAAATAATACAACGATAAGTACAAATATTAAGCATAATTTGTTTAAAATCAGATTACGTCATACACTAGGAGCATGCGACGTTTAGCAATAATCTCGGTTTCAAGTAGCTTATTGGTTGTAGGCTTGAGCGCTGGTTTCTATGCCTATAAAACTCGTTCCTTTGGAGGTGGTAGCTCGAGCCAGACACCAGCTGGCAGTGTCGCCTTCAATTCAGACAGTAGTGAGCAGCTGTCGAAGCCTATATCACTTGATCCATCTACCAGCAACGCCGGCCCAAGTCCAACGCCAGATACTGGGGGTCTGAAAGTTACGACGAATAGCGGCAATACGAGTGCGGGTCAAGCCATGGTTGGTGGCGGCAATTCAAGCGATTCCAGCTCGCCGGCACCAGCCGTCTACCGAGAGCCGACGTTGAGCGAGCTCGCAAGCTACGCTCAGTATAAGGACGGGCAGCAAGCTCTCTTCGGTGAACTCATCGTCGGCACAGGCAGCCAGGCAGTTATGAATAAGCGTGTGGCAGTCTACTACAAGGGCTGGCTTACCGACGGTACTGTTTTTGACCAGTCCAGGGTAGGTACGCCGTTTGTTTTTGCGCCTGGTGAGCATAAGGTTATTGCTGGCTGGGAGTCAGATATCCTGGGTATGAAAGTTGGTGGCAAGAGAAGGTTCATTATTCCAAGTGTCGTAGGTTATGGGAGTCAGGCAACGGGAAAGATACCAGCTAACTCCTTACTCATCTTTGATGTAGAGTTGCTCGAAGTTGAAAAATAAGTTTGCAAGCCAGGAGGATAGATCTGAGCTGCCATGCAAAAGTAAGCTTGGCTATGACAGTGAGTCGGCTGTGCGCGCAGCTGTCAGCTACGCTGTCTGGCAGTATGGAGGCAAGGGGAGTGATTATCAGGTCTACGTTTGCAGACACTGTAGCCGCTTCCATATAGCTCGCAACACTGAGTTGGAGTGATCTGCTGTAATCTTAGTCGAAAGCCTCGGCAGCAAATAGTTGGCTCAACTCTATTTTTGATAGTACTTTGATCTGGATACCTTTAACTCTCGTGCTGATAAAACGGCGAACAATTTTATACATGTCCAAATCAAAGACTTTATCGATTTTTTGGATAGTGGGTTGATCTGTGAGTTCATCCTCGAGCTTAGCCACAAGCTGCCAGTTGTCGAAGATGTAGCCGCTGGTACGCTCTAAGTCGCTACTTCTTTCAACAACCAGCACAGGGCCGGAAAATGGCCAATTGCTGAGCCTAGTTGCCGCAAAAGCTTGGCCCAAGCGAAGATTATGAGGCTCGGCTGCTTCGCTTTGATCACAGGCGCCAAGGCAATTGGATAGCTGTCTGGCGAAACAACTGCCTCGGGATTTGTCTAGGCCAACTAGTTTAGGGCAGAGTTGGTAATCTTTGGCTAACTTCTGGATGGCCTCCTTATATTCCCGTCGATTCTTGAAGATCGCCAGTACTTCCTGGGGGTCTATATCTGTTAAATTACTATCGTCGACAATTTCACAACCCAAGTAATCATGAATATTAGTTGTAGATTTTACAACGATAAGATCCTTTTTACGTCGTAATTGGCGATTGTGAAGTGGTAAGCGAGACTTTATAAGCTCTGATTCCAAAAGAAGGGCACTCAGCTCGCCGGTAGTAGCAATACCTTCAATGTGGCGGACCTGAGACGATAAGCGTAGCTCGCGCTAGTCGCGGTGATCATCGCTGAAGTGTGATAATACGCGGCTATAGACATTAACACTCTTACCTATGTAGAGCGGTTGACCGTCCTCGTCTTCGTATATGTAAACACCAGGCCCATGAGGCAAGTTCCCGACGGCCTCGGCCGGTAGGTTCGGTGGCAGGCTTTGGCTGGCCAGCTGTTGCTTAAGGGCAGACTCGACTGTATCGATATCGAATTCGCCTAATACCAGGCGGTAGAAGTCCCACAATACTTTGGCATCGTCATAAGCCCGATGCCTGGCGGTAGTTGTAAAGCCATGACGCTCGATAAGCTTACCCAAACTGTGGCCTTTGACGTCAGGGTATAACGCTCTAGAAAGGCGAACAGTACAAAGCAACTTGGGGTTAATATCCTGTCCCAGCCGTTTGTATTCTTGCTTGATAAACGAGTAGTCGAAGCGAACATTGTGGGCCACAAAAAAAGCCCCCTCGAGGACCTCACGAAGCTGGTCGGCAATGTCTTCAAAGCTGGGCGCGCCAGTCAGCATCGCATTGTCGATACCGGTCAACTCAGTGATAAAGCTTGGAATATGTTCTCGTACAGAAAGCAGCGTTTTGAAGGTGGATACTACCTGGCCATCCTCGACGCGTAAGACGCCAACCTCAAGGACACGGCCAAAGTGATAATTGGCGCCTGTGGTTTCAATATCCACGAAAGCCATTGGCTGGTTGTAGAGGCTGTTTGTTGACTGAGGCATAAGCTTATTATAACGCTAAGCCAGACCGAATACATCCCGAAAATTGATTATTTGCCCTCCACGACGCGGTAGACTTCGATGGTGGTGGTTATCCCAGCCAAGGCCTTAACTAGCCCACCTTGCAACAGGCTGATCATGCCTTCTTTCTCGGCCAGTTCCTGGACGGCGTGGCTGGTGGACATAGCAATGCCGCCCGATATGAGGCTTTCCATAGCCGGGGTCATGGGTAGCTGCTCTACGATTGCCACCCGGCCTTTGTAGCCATAGCCATTGCAACTCTCGCAGCCTTTACCGCGGTATAAGGTTATTTTTTCAGTCGGCTTATAGAGTTCTGCTGGGAGGTTTTTGAGCTCGGCCTTAATCTCTTTTGCCTCATCAATAGTCGGTTCATAGCTTTCTTTGCAGTCCTCGCAGATTTTGCGAACCAGGCGCTGAGCCTGGATGAGTCGGACAGCAGAGGCCATAATCGGGTTTTGGCCGATCATGTCCATGAGGCGGGCGATGGCGGCCACAGCCGAGCTAGCATGGAAGGTCGAGAGTACGAGGTGGCCGGTGAGGGCGGCTTGCAAGGCGGTTTTAGCTGTATCGACATCGCGGATTTCACCAATCATGACAATGTTGGGGTCCTGGCGGACAACGGCCCGCAGCTTCTCAGCGAACAATTCGTTCTTATCGCTACGCACAGGAATTTGGCTGGTGTCGGGTAAGTCGTACTCTACTGGGTCTTCCAGGGTGACGATTTTGATTTCCGGGGAGTTAGCCTTGTTGATCATGGAGTAGAGCATAGAGGTTTTACCAGAGCCAGTGGGGCCGACGGCTAGCACCATGCCGTGCGGGCGAGCAATAATGTCGTCGATGGCCACGCGCTGGGGCGATGTCAGCTGCATATTATCTAGATTAAGGTAGGTAATATCCATGCTGAGCAGGCGGACAATCAGCTCCTCGCCATGCATTGTCGGAATAGTTTCTAGACGCATATTGATGTTAGTCTTTTTTCTGTCAGTGGCTACAAGCTCGATACTGATACGTCCACCCTGGGGCATATCCGAGCCCCACTTCATGCCAGCCATGTTCTGAAGTCCAGAAAGAATCAACTGATACTTTTCGTTGGCTAAGTTGGCTATGGGGTGGAGGGTGCCATCGATACGGAAGCGGATGCGGGCTTCCTTGGCTTTGGGTTCGATATGGATGTCTGAGGCGTCGAGCTGGTAGGCGAGCTGGCTAATAAGCCGGAAAGCATCGTCTTTGTGGGCGGTCAGTAGGCGATCGGCAAAGGCCTTATAGCCGTTACCAGTGGCCATTTCCAAACTAGAAACGTCGATCTTGGAGAATAGCTCATCGAAGCCGGACTCAGTAATGACGTAGAAATTGCAGGTTTTGCCTGGGAACTTTTGGGTAAAGAGAGCAAGGCGCGACCTATCGGTCTTGTCGGTGTAGCCGAAGTCGATACGGCCGGGGGCAATGGCCAGGGGGATGATATGAAAAGTGGCGATGTCGCTATTGCTCGATATACCGGAGATAGCCGTTATATCGTTGATAAGCCGAGTGTCGACGTAGTAGGTCTTATTTGACTCTGCCCAGGCCTGCGCCTTCTTTTCTTCGTCTTGTCTGGCCTGAGTATTCATACAACTACTATAGCATGAGCAGTATGCCAACCAAAGCCTGCTGGGCCTGTTGCGCAACTAAAAAGCCCCGTCTGGCAGTTGCCGGAGCGGGAGCTTTTTAGAGGGCTAGAAGGGGACTAGTTGGAGACTGAGACACCTGAGCTAGTACCATTGTTGTTTCCAGCGTTGCCAGTTGTTGCTGAGCCAGCGTTGGTGTTGCCTGAGACATTTGCGTTACCGCTGACAGCAGACTGGCTGTTGACGTTGGTGACACCAACTTCGTTCACGTTTTGTGCGAAGAAGTTGTTGTTGTTCGAGACGTTGACCTGGTTGGTCGAGCTTGGGCCAGTCGTGCCGACGCTGATTGTCGAATCGGCTGGATTGGCGATTGGGGCTACAAGTCCGCTACCGTTTGCGACGTTGACTGATGTGTTGGTAGTATTGTTGTTGCCGGCTGCGCCAGTTGTTGCTGAACCACCGTTGGTGTTGCCTGAGACATTTGCCGAACCGCTAGCTGCCTGTTGCTCGCTTTGGTTCTGGACTTGAACTTGGTTCAAGTTCTGTGTAAACCAGTTGCTGTTTGAGCTAACGCCAACTTGGTTGATAGAGCTTGGGCCGGTTGTCCCAAGGTTGACGACAGTCATGCCGCCAGCTAGTGGTAATACTAACGCTCCGCCAGAGTTGCTGATCCCAACACCTGTGTTGGTTGAGTTGTTGTTGTTTGCTGCGCCGGTTGTAGCTGAACCACCATTGGTGTTACCTGAAACATTACTCCAGCCGCTACCAGCTAGTTGGCCATTGAAATTAACGATTCCAACACCATTTGAATTAGACTTGGTCCAGTTCTGCGTTCCTGATACCCACACTTGATTAAGCGATCCCGGACCGGTCGTACCGACATTTATGACAGCTGCCGAGGCGCTACCAAGGCCGAGACCTATGGTTGCTACGGTCAGTGCTGCATAGCGAAGTAAAGACTTCTTCATTGCACCCTCCAAACTATATTTATTATTGTTCCTCAATGTCTATTCTACTATACATAAGCGCATACCTGTCAATAACCTGTTATGTTTTTCTGTGCATAATTTGGTGTTCAGTGCCTTTTGGGGCTTTTGCGAAGCCTCTTTTTGACATAAAGTTTATTGTTGGTCAAATTGGTTTGATTTGGTAATAAATGAACATGGTCGGCCATTATATAGTAGGATCTTTTATTTGACGCGTGGGCCTCGAGGTTTTGCTTGAGCGACTCAACTCCCTTCCATTCTCATTTCAGCCTGACGACTAGTCCGTGAGTTACTCTATAGTTCTCAATGCTTGCCAATACAGCACAGCTTCGGCTCAGGCAGCTACGAACCGGGGGAGGGGACGGCGCGTAGCTTATGCCGCTAGTGGTAGGGAAGGTATAGACGGGCCACGTAGATGGTGTTTGGGGTGCTCTGGTGGTTGCTCATAGTATGTTGCGCAGCAATGTTGAGAAGCGCCAGTGTGGGTCTGTGTGGCACGTCCTACTGGCCACCAAGGACCTATGACTGCTGCAGATCTATAACTTGCTGGGCCATCTCGACATGGGATGGGAACCGGTAGGGCAGTCATACACCTATTATTCTTATGCTCCAGATGGTGATAATCCCGGAATCAAAATAACGGCCTTGTTAAGCCGTTATTTTGAGTGGAAAGGTTGTTTTTTTGTTTTGAGCACTTAATTTACTCAGTGCTAATATACACTTTAAAGCATTAGAAATACGGGTGTCAACACAATTTTTAGAATAGTGCTTATGCTACTCTGTTGGCAAAATTTTAACGGGCAAAGCGGCGGGCGATATCGCGGGTAACTTCACGCTCTTTAATACTAGCCCGTTTATCAAAACGCTTTTTGCCGCGGCCAATGCCGAGTTCTACTTTGACCAAATTGCGGCCAAGTAAAACTGCCAATGGGATGACTGATAGGCCGGCTTGCTTATCGCCAGTCAGCCGGTCGATTTCTTTGCGCTTCATTAATAACTTGCGACTGCGGGTGGGGTTGGGTTGCGACTCTTTGGTAGCATAGGCGTAGTCGGTGACGTGGGCATTAGTTAAAAAGGCCTCGCCACCACGGAAGGCCACAAAGCTGCCCTTGAGGCTAATGTGCCCGGCCTTGATGCTTTTGACCTCAGCACCGGTTAATTCCAATCCGGATACCAGCTTCTCGGTAATGTCGTAATCGAAGCGGCCACGCTTGTTGCTAGCTAATACTTTCATAGAGCTATTATACAGCCTCCCGTCGTTCAGGTATAATGAGGCTAATATATAGGTATCGAAAGTAGCTACTATGAAATTGGTCGAATTACAGATGATCATCGAGAGCGCCGCCCTGGCAGCCTTTGATTTGCCCGAGATACCTGCCTTTGAGGCCAGCTACGTAAACAGTGAATTTGGAGACTTCAGCACCAATATCAGCTTTAAGTTGGCGGGATTATTAAAAATGTCGCCAAAGCAGATAGCGCAGAAGCTTGTCCATGAGTTAAGCGATGAGCGTCTGAGCAAGGTCGAGGTGGCGGGGGCTGGCTATATTAATATGACAGCTAGCGACCAGGTCTGGAAAGACCTGCTCAAGTCCGTGAACAAAGACTTTGGTTCCAGTAAGTACGGGGCCGGTCAGAAGGTCCAGGTAGAGTTCATATCCGCCAACCCGACCGGTCCGACTACCTTTGGCAATGCCCGTGGTGGCTTTATTGGCGACACAGTTGCCAGGGTATTGCGCAGCCAGGGCTACGATGTGACGAGCGAATACTATTTCAATGATGCCGGCACTCAGATCTCAAAGCTAGTCGAGTCGGTCAAGGTTGCTGCCGGGCTGATAGAGGCTGAAGATGTGCAGTATAAGGGACAATATATCGAAGAATTAGCAGAGGAATTCAAGGCTGAGCTCAAAGACGCGACTGACCAGCAAGCGGCCACTATCCTAACGACAGCGATCGTCAAGCGCTATATAGAGCCAGCAATCGGGAAAATGAACGTTCATTTTGATATTTGGTTTAACGAAAAAAGTCTTGGGCCAGATGGCAAGGTAAAGGCTGCTTTTGCGGCACTCGAGGCAAAAGACCTTATATATGAGTCGGATGGTGCTCAGTGGCTAGCTTCCAGCAAGCTTGGCGATGAGCGTGACCGGGTGTTGGTAAAATCGAGCGGCGATCTGACATATCTGGCCAATGATATCGCTTACCACCTTGATATCTTTACTGGCCGTGGTTTTGACCGTGCTATCAAAGACTGGGGCGCAGATCACGTCGGCCAGGTGCCGTCTTTGTCGCTTGTTATGAAGGCTTTGGTCCCGGATGCGGAACTCGACTTTATTCTTCACCAGTGGGTCAGACTCATGAAGGACGGCCATGAAGTTAAGATGAGTAAGCGGGCTGGCAGCTATGTGACTGTTGAGGAAGTGGTAGATATAGTCGGGAGCGACGTGGCCCGGTTCTTCTTTCTGATGCGCAGTGCCGATAGCCAGCTTGACTTCGACCTAGGCTTAGCCGAGGAGCAATCCCAGAATAACCCACTCTACTATGTAATGTATGCCTACGTTCGGGCCAAATCGATACTCGGGAAGGCTAAGCTAGCCGGGCTGCAGCCTTTGGTTGGTGAGTCGCTAGCGCTTGGGCATGAGCAAAGGGAAGTTGTTAAACTGATGGCCCGCTGGCCGGAGCTGCTGGGCGAACTGTCAAACAGTTATACTGTTCACAAGTTGACTCATTATGGCATTGAAGTAGCTACGGCCTTCCAGAAGTATTATGAGGCTGGCCAAATCTTAACCTTGCCAAAGGCCGAAGCCTCAAATCAACTCTACTTCCTAGTAAAGTATTGTGAATTTATGGACAGCTATTGGTCGGTCTTGGGTATCCAGCCGCAGGAAAAGATGATTCGCGAGCAGCCCTTAGAAAGTTAGAGCGGCCTTGTAGAGCTTGCCGTCGGCTAGAATATAGAGCAGGCTATTTTTCGAGTCGGGTGCGGTATCGAGAACTGTTTGCAGGCCGTCGAATTGGTACTGCTTTTTATATACCAAAGCATCGTTCTCTAAGCTCAGCAACCCAACCCGCCCAGTAGTTTGGTCTGTCATTAAGAATAGGCTGCCGTCGGCAAAGGACCGCATACTCGATGGGTGAGTTATCTCGGATGGTAGCTGGCTATTACTCTGTTTAAGTATGCCAGCAACATAGCGCCGTAGCCCATCTGATCCGCTGGCGATAATCGCTCCATCAACGGCAATGGCTGTCGTGCCCTTCAGGCTATCAAGTTCGGCTGTGCCTAGGTAATTTGATCGGCCATTGAAGCCGCTCAGCGTTCGTCCGAACTTATAGATTTGGCTGCTATCATCGGCTAGTAGGTAGAGATTACTATTGTAGCTGGCAATCGAGCGGCCTTTTGGCCAATCACCCAGTGCTAGGAATTGCTCGGTCAGGCTGTCGTCTTCGAAGCGATAGAACCACAGGCTTGGCTTGCTGGTGAGCAGGAAAAGACCATCACCGAGACCCGAGGTGGTCATCGAAACGACTGGTGGGATGGCTTTATTGCCAGCACCTGCCTTGAGCTTACCGGCTGCTAGATCATAGATATAGATGCTTGTCGCGCGATTATCATAAAAGTAGGCTTTGCCAGCAACCAATTCAAAATAATTCGGTGCCGCGCCGGTCAGCGCGCTGAAATTGGTTACCAGGGTTGTCTTGGATTTCGTAAGGCCATCGACTAGGTCGATCTTGCTATCAATGAGCGCGGCGAGGCCAGCTAGGGAAGCTGGATCGTATTCGGCATGGCTTGATTTTTTTAGGAGCAGATCGAGTTTTGGAGCGAGTGGCTCACCCCGCAGGGTAGTAATCTGCTGCTTGGCAACCTTCAAGGTTTTGCGGGCGCCAACCTGGTCATTATGAGTCATCTGCTTTTCGGCCTGTTGCTCACTCTCCAGGGTAGTAAGATAGCGGGACTTGAGCCGGTTGAGGCTCTGGGTTTGTAAGCGCATATAATTCAAGTAGAAGACTCCGAGGATGATTGTGAAGGCGCCTATTAAAAGGTATTTGTGGTGCTTGCGATTGCCAAGCCAGCCTCGTAGTGAGCTGACTATCTTGATGAGTCCTCGCTTGAGCAGGGGTAGTACACGGTCTTTGAAGAAGCGGCCAAAACGGACCAATAGTCGGCCGGTAAACCCGGCAGCGGCTTCTGCGGCTGGGGCGGCGGCAATTTTGGCGGCTTCCAGTGGGCTTGATGGGGCTCCAAGTTCAACCTCATTACTCTCAGTCGAAAGGGTGTGAAGCGAAGCGAGCTCGGGGGTGGTCACCTCTACAACTAACATCGCGACCCGCTCGGCTTGGTTACTGCCGCTAAGCCGCTCATGGATCTTGTGGATTGCGCCGTTTGGTGAGCTATCGTGTACGTAGTTCTTTAGTTCGGCTACCGAAAGGTGGTGCAGCAAGGCCGGAGTGGCAAATACCAGCTTATCTGAGGCCTGGAGTTGGCCATTGGCAATACTTGGGAAGGTCTGGTCTGAACTCTTCTCGCTGGCCGAGGGGCTATGGCTTAATCGTGTCGTCCGGCTTGCTCGGTAGAGATTAATTTCAACCGACCCTGCCTGGCTAATCTGCAATTCACCCTCACAGATAACAGCTATGACGGCGCTCAATTTCCCGACCCAACTCGAGTGCCCGCTGGCTAAATACTTGGTCAGTTGGGTGTTGACTGCCTTGATAGCTGCTTCAAAGCGTTGGAGATGAGCAGGCTCCTTGCTATCTGTGGGGGTCGGAAGTGCCTGGTTGTAGTAGCTATGGCCGGCAGTTTGGATGATGAGGTCGCTAACTTCATGGGCCTGCTTGGAAGTGCCGAGTACCTCGAGTACCACAAAGAGCGATCCAAAGTTCTGATCGCCTATGACTTCTGGCTCAAACATGAAAGCGGTAGCAATGCCAGAAAGTGCCTTGGGACGCTTACTGTAGGGCACCAACTTTGCTACGCGCGTGATAAGCTCTGACACGCCGGTTAAACCTCAACTAGTGCCATAAGCATAACATTTTTCGGTCATTCTCGGTAGTAGCCAGGCTGTTTGTTACTAATACGCGGCTCATGAATTACGAGACGCGCTGAATCTGGTATGCTAGATGTATGGATATATCCGATCTTAACGCCGAGCAAAAACAGGCAGTACTGCACGACAAAGGTCCAATGCTAGTAGTTGCTGGTGCCGGTACAGGCAAAACCAATGTCATTACCCGCCGCATAGCCCATTTGATTGGATCGGGGCGGGCTAAGCCGGAGGAGATCTTGGCACTGACTTTCACTGAAAAGGCGGCAGGGGAGATGCTCGACCGGCTCGATGGCCTTATCGGCTGGCAAGCTTATCAAGTGCCGGTCATGACCTTCCATGCCTTTGGCGCCAATATTCTTTCGCGCTTTGCTCACCACGCTGGCTGGCCGCTGCGAATGGAGGTCTTATCCGAAACAGCTAAGTTGGTACTACTTCGTCGGCACTTCATGGATATCGATTTGCATTATTACAACAGCGCAAATAACGAACTGGACTTTCTTGGTTCTATATTGAGTTTTATCGGGTTACTGCAGAATTCTGATATTTCAGTGGCAGACTTTGAAGCCTATGTAAGTAGACTCGAGCCAAGCGAGGTATTACATCATCTTGATATAGCTGAACTACAGGACAAAGCTAAGTTTTACG
>JAYUFZ010000011.1:0-35224 GCA_043767845.1 bacterium
TGCTATTAAGCAGGTCATTTTTTGGTGCGCCCGGAGGGATTCGAACCCCCGACCCCTTGGTTCGAAGCCAAGTACTCTATCCAGCTGAGCTACGGGCGCATGTGGGTATTATACCTTATCGCTTGGGAGAGGAAATTTCAAGGCAAATTCCGTGACTTCGGCGTGAATTTTAGCAAGTTCGGCGTTGTCCTCGCGACCGCGCAGCGCTCGATCGATCCAGTCGGCTAGCGCTGCCATATCGGACTCGGCTAAACCACGCGTCGTCAGCGCCGGCGTCCCCAGCCGCAACCCACTCGGGTCAAACGGTGGCCTTGAGTCGTCCGGCGTAACATTCTTATTGGCTGTCAGACCAACCCTATCAAGCACCTTCTCGGCCTCTCCACCAGAAATACCGAGCGAAGCCTCCATATCTATGACCATCAGGTGATTATCGGTGCCGCCAGTCACCAGCTTAAAACCACGCTGCGTGAGTTCACCGGCCAGCGCGCGAGCATTAGCAATCACCCTACTGGCGTAGTCGGCAAATTCCGGCCGGCCGGCCTCTTCAAAGGCTACGGCCTTCGCTAGCACAACATTCATATGTGGCCCACCCTGCAGGCCAGGGAAAACCGCTCGGTCGACCAACGTCGGCAGGTTTTCCGTAGTATGCTCCGGCGACTTTAGTGGGCTAGAGACAATCCCCTTCGTCAAAATCAACCCACCGCGCGGACCGCGCAGTGTTTTGTGTGTTGTCGAGCTCATCATCTGGAAACCGTGATCAAAAGGATTGGCCAAGGCTTTGCCAGCGATTAAGCCAGCCAAGTGGGCGATATCGGCCATGGCTACAGCTCCGACTTCAGCAGCAATGGCAGCAAACTTGGCATAATCAAGTTCCCGTGGGTACGACGAATGGCCGACTAACAGAATCTTGGGCTGATGCTTGACGGCTAGGCGGCGCACTTCATCAAAATCAATTTCGCCCGTAGCCAGATTGCTCATTCCGTAACGCACGAAATTAAAGACCCGTGCCGCAGCCGTCAATGGATGCCCATGGGTCAGATGCCCACCATGCGACAGATCCATAGCCAGTATCGTATCCCCTGGCTCACACCAGGCAAAGTAGGCTGCCAAATTTGCCGGCGCGCCGGAGTAGGGTTGGACATTGGCGTGGTCGGCGCCGAAGAGTGCTTTGGCGCCATCAATAGCCCACTGCTCGACCTGATCGGTAACTTCTTGCCCGCCGTAGTAACGACGCCCGGGATAGCCCTCGGAGTATTTATTTGTAAAAACCGTGCCCAAAGCAGCTAGGACTTCGGCCGAAACATAATTCTCGCTCGGAATGAGTTCCAAACCCCGGCGCTGACGCTCACTTTCGAGCGCGATAAGCTTGTGCATATGGCCCGTCATCGGTGCTCCACATTGCGCAGCTTGGATGGCCCAAAATTAAGCTTTAGGCCGGAAACCTCAATATTGGGCAATTTCTGGTCGTGCGGCAGGCGTCCGAGCGAGACATGCGGCTTGAAGTGCTGGGGTAGTTGGTGGTGCAAATTGAAACTTTTATCAATAAACACCAATGGCTCAGCAACGCCACAGGCGACAAGCATTTCAACCAGCACGGTAAGGGCGTGATCACGACGACTATTCAACCAGTGGCCATTTTCCAAGTGCAATACGATGACCGGTTCGCTGGGATTGCCGAATTCGGCAATACTTTCTACTTCCAGCCAGAATGGCTCGGCTATGAGGTTCTCAATTCGCTCCAATAATCGCATAAAAAGTTCAAAAAAGTCTTTAAAATCAAGGGCTACCCCAGACTGGGTAATCTCCGCCCACAAAGCCTCTGGCTGACCAATGTGCAGAATTGTCAAATGTAGATCGGATGATTGCTTAGGCTGGAAGTCTGCCATTGCACTACTAAGCGTGCGAGTTATCTCGGCCGCCTCGGCAAGCGATAGGAGTGGGCTATCAAGAGTAACTCGCTTGAGGTGGCCGTTGTCGGTCTGAATTTCGAGGTGTGACGCGTACTGTGACAAAAAAGCTTCCTCTAAATAAAGTGACTCCCGCAGGAGTCACTTTATTATATCAGATTATGGACCAGTGTTTAGCTGGCTACTGGTGGCGCCATCGGTGCGGGCGCGGCCAGGACTGCGGCTGGCTGTGAACCACGGAGGTACTCATACAGGAGGGCCATAGCTGCAGAATACATCAGGCCGAGATAGAGGGTTACTACAATACCGATAATAGTAAAGACCGGCAGAATAATTAAGAAAGCTACGCCGATAATACCCCAGACCTTGCCAGAGTTACCCTTGGTAGCCGCCCAGCTGGCCTTAAAAGCTTCGATCGGACCCATCTGCTGGTCGACAACATAGTACATCCCCAGGGAGCCGCGGATAGCCACGATTATTCCCGGGATAATAAAGAGGAGCAGACCCAACCCGAATAGAATGCCATACATCAAAGTGAATAGAAAATAGGGCACAATTCGTTTCATTCCAGCCGAAAAAGCCGCGCCTAGAGCAATTTTTTGGCCGCGTACTGAGTTGAGCAAGACCACTACCATGATGACCCCGACTATAACGCTGACAATATTGCCAATATAGCTAATTGGATTGGCAACGACATGGACTCCTACGCTTGTGCCGGTGGTAGTTGTCACGGCCTTGGCTGGTGCAAGGGCGTTAATTATCACGGAGACGAGGATATTGGCGCCAATCAGGGCTAGAATTGTGCCGATATTGAGCATTACAGCTGCCTTCGAGGTCTTAAAGATCCCAAGGGCACCTGGCCAACCTCCTGCGGATGGGGCTGGGACTGGGGCGACTGCTGGCATCGGGGCAGGGGCGGGCATAGGAGTGGCGACTTGCGGATCCATAATTATGACTTTCTAGCTGTTAATTAGGCCCATTATGGCTCAAGCTGAGAGCCATGTCAAAGCCGCACTATTGAGCACCATATATCATAGGTGATATACTGGCTGCACATGAAAAAAATGCCAACCCCCACCACAACCATCGAAGAAGAACAGAGCAGAATTGGTCAATTCATAACTGAACTCCGAGAGCAACGCGGGCTAACCCAGAAGAACTTGGCCGAATTAATTGGCACTAGCCAGAGCGCCATCGCCCGTATGGAAGCTGGCCAGCAGAACTTCACCACCGAAATGCTGGCTAAGATCGGTCAAGCCCTGAACCGTAACATTGTCTCCATCGGAAGCGGCGGCCCGAATGTCTCGATCGAAGGTGGCCACAAGTTGCACGGGACTGTGGTTATTAATAGCTCCAAAAACTCGGCCGTCGCGCTGCTGTGCGCCGCTTTGCTGAACCGCGGGAAAACGACTCTCAAAAAGATGGCCCGCATCGAAGAAGTGTTTCGCATTATCGAAGTGCTCACCAGTATCGGCGTGAAGGTCCGGTGGCAAGGCAGCGACGTGGTAATAGAGCCCCCGACCCGTTTAAAACTGGATGGCATGGACATAGCAGCAGCGGCCAAAACCCGCAGCGCCCTGCTGCTTATTGCCCCACTCTTGCATCGCCACAAAAGCTTTACTATCCCCCATACTGGCGGCTGCGACCTAGGTAAGCGCACCGTCCGGCCGCACCTCTTCGCCCTTGAGAAGCTTGGGGTAGCTATTACAACCACCAATAGCGAGTATGAAATAAGCAACAACGACCTACATCCCAGTGACATCGTGATGTACGAATCCGGCGATACGGCCACTGAAAACATTGTCATGGCCGCCGCGCTTATTCCGGGCGAAACGACGATTCGCATGGCCAGTGCCAACTACATGGTCCAAGATATCTGCCTATTCCTAGTAAAATGCGGGGTCAAAATATCCGGTATCGGCACTACCACACTCAGAATCACAGGAGTTTCCCAGATCAACCAAAACCTTGAGTTCTGGCCAAGTGAAGACCCGATCGAGGCCATGTTCTTTGTCTCGGCGGCGCTAACGACCGGATCAAGTATTACTATCGAACGGGTACCGATCGAGTTTATGGAGTTAGAGCTAGCCAAGCTCTACCATATGGGGGCCAGGATAGATGTTTCTAAGCCCTATAAAGCCAAAAACGGCCATACCTTGCTTGTCGATCTCATGACCCACCCGGCACCACTCATAGCCCTGGAAGAGAAGCTCTACGGCCGGCCTTTCCCTGGGCTCAATATGGACAACCTACCGTTCTTTATCCCGATTGCCACCCAGGCCAGTGGGACAACACTGATCCATGACTGGAGTTACGAGAACCGGATTATTTACTCTATGGAAATAACTAAATTGCGGGCCGACGCCGTACTGGCCGACCCGCACCGCATGTATATCACCGGGCCGAAGCAGCTGAAGGCGGCCGAGATTATTTGCCCACCGGTACTGCGTGTGGGGGCGTTACTGCTCATCTGTATGTTGGCCGCCGAGGGCACGTCCATACTGCGCAATGTCTACACTATCAACCGCGGCTATGAGGACTTGTTTGAACGTCTCAATTCCCTGGGAGCCAAAATCAACTTTATGACCAGCCTCTAGCCGATACCAGCGAGACGGGTTAGAATATTACTAGATGGAGACCAGGTAAGCATGAAAATCGGGATACTCGGAAGCGGAGATGTAGGTCAGGCACTTGCCGCCGGCTTTTTGGGTCTCGGCCACGAGGTGATGATCGGTTCCAGAGACCCAGATAGCAAAAAGCTGAGCGACTGGCAACATGCAGCAGGTACTGGAGCCTACACTGGTGAGTTCGCTGAGGCAGCTGCTTTTGGTGAGATCGTCGTGCTAGCGACGTTATGGAGCGGCACCGGCAATGCCCTAACGCTGGCTGACGCGCCACGCACGTTGCTGGGGAAAATCGTCATTGATGTGACCAACCCGCTGGTATTCCCCAAGGACGGCCCGCCAACCCTGGCAATAGGCCATAGCGATTCCGGCGGTGAGCAAGTCCAACGCTGGCTGCCCAGAGCTCGGGTGGTCAAGGCTTTCAACACAGTGACTAATTCACTCATGGTCCGCCCACAGTTTAGCGACGGCCCGGCCACACTGATGATCGCCGGCAACGACCAAAAAGCCAAACAGACGGTGACCAAAATCGCCGGCTCATTTGGTTGGACAGACATTATTGATATCGGCGGCATAGAGGGAGCGCGACTACTCGAGCCGCTCTGCGTGCTATGGGTTACCTGCAGCCTGGCGCTGGGTGAGTGGAACACTGCTTTCAAGCTACTGCGCCCGAGCGCGCCCCAGCAAGAAGCGCCAGCCTTCGAACAGGCTTAGCCGCTTACTTTATCTGGCTTTTTTCATAGACAAAATGGTCGGACACCCGCGCTAGCCGCAATATCCCTTCCAGCCGGACAACACGCAAGAGTTGAGCAAGGCCACCAGGTATCGGGATGGCCGCCAGAAGTAAATACCAATTCTTTCGGAAGTAAGCCTTGGGCTGGCCGCTTCTTACTAGCCTGATAATAAACTCGATCAAAAATATAGCGGCGACAGAGCTGTCGATAACACCGATTATTAATCTCTGAGCGGTATTTAGATTACCAAAGATATCGATCGCCAGTAATGCCAGGCTTACGATTGCGAGGCAGACAAATATTACCTCTAGGGCGATAGCCTGATAGTCTAGGGTATGCTTTTTGCTGCGCTTCATACAACCAGTATAGCGCAAGAAGCTTGTTTCAGGGCGCCTTATAAGGCTTATGCTTACGGCGACATGAAAGGAGACCCATCGAATGATGGATCTCAGGCGGCTACTTGAGTGGCTGGAGCGGCTTGCTCCAGGAGTGGGGCAAGGCGCTTGCGTAACTCCTCAAGCTGATCGGTGCCATGCTGGACGACTAGCTCATAGATGGGACCGCCATCCAAAACGTAGCCAATGACTGATGTGAAACTCGAACTGGACTCCAGTACCAAGCGCACAGCCACTTCGCTGTAACAGTTCCTCAGCCGGCGTTCTATCCAGGGGACGAGCTGGGCGATTGAAACTTGCATAAGATCGCCACCGAGTGTGCTGTTGTCGGGGGGATTGATGTATATGGGCTGCGGGCTACCCGGTAGGTATTCCCGCATTTTGACAACCATATTGCGGCGTTCGGAGGCAGCTGTGATCATGCTGGTGCTCACTTTCGGGCAGATAGCGGAGGTGTATCCTTTGTGGTAGGTGCTAGAGAGTTACTGCAACGGATACTGGAATCGTAGCAGAAACGAGCAGTCACTTCCAGACAATTGCCGGTTATGCTATCTCTGCTTTGCTGCTATTCATTACCCAGGACTCCAAGTAGTGCTACAATGACTGCATGGAAACAACACAAACACCAACCACCGCTAGTCGTATATTAATGGTCGAAGATGACCTCACACTAGCTGGGCTATACAAAATGCGCCTCGAAGCCGACGGCTTCACCGTACAGCACTGCGCCAATGGCGAAGCTGCCCTCCAAGCTGCTCAGGAGTTTCACCCTAACCTCATTCTGCTCGATATTATGATGCCCAAACTAAATGGTTTTGATGTCCTCGATATATTGCACAATACAGCCGGCATGGAAAATACTAAGATAGTTATTTTGACCGCTATCGGCGAAGCTGCCGATCAAGAACGCGCCAAAAACCTCGGCGCTGATGATTATCTGATAAAGTCCCAGGTCATGATGAATGATATTGTCGCCAAAGTCCGCTTCCACCTGGGCCTGCCAGCCAAACCAGCTGTCTAGTGGTAATAGCTAGCCAAGTAGTCGCCAAGATCTCGAGCAACCCCTTCCCCAATCTTATAAATCTCTAGATCGAGTTCATAGTACCCGGGGCTAATCTTGTGGCGACGTGTTACATTGGCGACGAATACGATCGTAGCCAACATGCCCGCGATAGAGATCGTGAAGTCGACGGCGAACTGATCGCTCATAGCTAATGCTTCGCCGGCTACAATCCGTAAGCTGGTTTGATTGAGGTTAATTATTTGGACTTTTTTGCGCCGTCCACCTACCACTGTATAGGCGGTGATATTGCAACTTATCTGCCGGTTGGCCGGTAGTTCGTTCGAATGTTTCATTATTATTCTCCATAGGCAGAGAACAAAAAAGAATTGGTAGCCCAATTCTAATATTGAGTCTAAGCCGGTTTCGCTACTTGCTCCACGGCACCCAAGCGACCAAATACAGGTGTCGTTTCAACGCATCTTATTAATTTGTGGCTGTACTATAACATAAGAGTAATAGTTTTGCAATAGTTTAATAGCGAGTCATTACTGGAGAGCAGTCTGACGCTCATGAAAGTGAGCTATTTAGCCCATACACGCTTCGAGGCCGCCTTAAGTTAGCATTGTCTTAATTCTGGCAGATGACTTCGGTCGCACCCCTACAAATGAGCCTGGTAAAAGGCTACGGCCCGCTGCAAGATGAGTGCCCGGTTCTTGATGAATTGGTGATCGTTACCTGGGTAGAGGTGGTACTCGACTGGCTTGTGGGCGGCTAGTAAGGCGGCATTGAGGTGGTCAGAGAAAACAGTTGGGACAGTACTGTCGCCAGAATCCTGATTTATCTGAACGGCACCGACGACAGCCGACACATAGTTAATAGCCGAGGCACTGGCCCAGAAGTTGGGGTTGCCATGTGGATCGCCATGTTTCTGGATAAGCGCCTCGCGGATTACTTGGACCTGGCTTGGGGCGTCTAAGTGTAGGGGGGAATGAGGCCAGCTATAAAAAATATCATCGAAGGAACCGACCACGGCAGCCATAAAGACTGTAGCTTTAATGTCTGGTGAGGTGACAATTGACCGAAGCGAGACGTGGCCGCCCATACTATGACCAAACATACCAATCCGGCTAGCGTTGAAAGTGCTATCCTGCTTGATACTTGATATCAGGTTGAGCACGTCGTAGGCGTAGGCTGGTGAAAAATGCCCGCCCTCGGCCACGCCCTGGCTTTTGCCATGGCCCCGGAAATCGGGCTTGATCACCACATACCCGGCAGCTGTGAAGGCAGCGATAAACTGCCGGTATTCCGGACCATTGGTTACATAGTTCGACGGATTAATATATCCGTGGTTAAGAATGATGACTGGCCAGCCGGCCAAGGGTTTGGGCTTGTCGGGGACGCTCATCAAAGCGTAAACCTTAAAGCCATCGGACTGGTAGCTGATGATTGAGTTTTTGTAATTCGATACTTCGCCGAGGGACTGCTCGCTGATGATTGGGCTACCGGGGTAACTACGTCCGCGAATACCTTCGATCGTCAGCGGATCAGGAAGCGGCGTCGGCTCGGTGGTTGGCACTGGTGTTTTCCTAGGCACAATGCCCATGGGGCCAGTCGATCCTCGCTGGCTGAGGTGGCTCACAAAGCCAAGACCGGCAACCAGTCCTAGGACAATTATGGCTATGAGGGGCAAAAAATAGCGTCGTAGCATACAGCCATTATAGCCGAAAGCTAAGCTTAAGCACTAACTGGCATCAGGCGAGCGACCGGTTGCCAGATGTGGCGGGCAATCCATGGTCTTTGAGCGACCAGCCCCCAAAGCCCCATTATTACCACACTATCGATAAAGAAGTTTAGCACAATGCTTGTGCTCGGCATAAGAATCATCGGCACAATAAAAACAATGAAGCTGTGAGCCACGTAGACCGAGAGTGAAGAACGGCCCAGCGGGACAAGTAACCATCCCAAAACGCGACTAATTTGGGTTTCATAGCGAGAGACTATCAGGTACAAAGCAAAGAACCATAGCAAGAAGACACCCACTCGCTCGGCGGGTAGGGCGGCTTTGTCGAAGTAGCGTCCGATAACGTTATTGATGTTTTGAATACTGTCAGGAGAAACATGGATAAAACTACTCAGGCCGGGACGGGCTGCCAAAAATAGCTTACCGAATAGTAACACGCTACTCGCCGCGTAGCTCAAGGTGGCCAGGCCAACCACTACCCCAGCAACCAGCTTTTGCCAAATAGTCCCAAGCTCCAAGAAACGTCTTTCGATTGCCTGCATATAGAAGCCATAGACTGTGCCACCGAAGAAGAGCAGCTGCCAACTAAAGTACATGTTGCCGGCGCTATACCACCAGAAGTAGAGGCTGGTGGCCAGAACGAGCGGCCAGAGCTGCTTGCGGAGCAGCCATACTGCCAGCGGAGCGAGCACCATAAAGACAGCATAGAATTGTAAGAAATCCGCCCAACCATAGGTGAACTGCAGGTGCAAAGCTAAGTTTAAGGCATGAGAAAAAGTCTCGCTGCCGACTCCCCCACCTTTGAGCCCAGGGTGTCCAGCTAGTAGCAGGGCAATCGTAGTGTAGAGCATCGTGGTGGCGACGCACAAAGCGTACAGTTTCGCGGCCCTGCTCCACAGCTTGGTGGTGATAGTAATGAACTTCTCGGCGAGTTTTTTGCGCCCATAGATGAGTCCGACCATCATGCCGCTCAAAAAGAAAAAGCCCTCAGCTGCCGAAGACCATAGTAGGCCGCGGCCAGTGAAGGCGTCGAAAATGCCAGGATAGCGACCAAGATGATCGACTATCACAATTACCAGGAACCAGCCACGTAGCAGGTCTATCCGACTAAGTCTCTTCGGCTTCTGCTCCATAAGCTAGCAACCTTTCCATATACCTATTTAACTATGGCCAGCTGAGAGGCAGCTGAGACACACTGTTTAGTTTACACAAAATGTAGTCGGCTGACTGTGAGCTTTCTCACCAAACGCAGGCTATTTCTTCTCGTAAACTACCACCGTAATGGAGATTTTAGGGTTGAGGTGGTCGTGGAAGGCGTAGGTGCCGGTTTGGTTGAACTGAACGCGGTAGCCTTCGCTGGGGCTAAACTCGCCTGATTCTTTGCCTTCGGCGGCATGGTCGTGCTGGTCGGCTCCAAGGGATTGGTGGACTTCGTCGTCGCCGCTTCCTTGGCCGATGTTATGGGTTTTGCCATCCTTGCTGTTGAACTGTACGTACTCGCCCTTAACTACGGCGATGACCGACGGGTCGGCGTGGTCGCTCAGCAGGTTAACCACGTGGCTTGCGTCTATACTACGGCTTTTGTGGGCGCCAAGGCTACTCGTAGCCCTGAATCCAACTGCAGCAGTCAGAGCCAATATAGCCATGAAGCCGATTACTTGCTTAGCAACGCTCACTCGGTGACCTCGACAACACCATGCATATAAGGATGAGGGTCGCAGTGGTAGTGGTAGGTGCCAGCTGCCATAAAGGTGAAGCTATAGGTCTCACCTTTGCCGAATAGTGGTCCATCTGGTCCGCCAGCAGGCTGGCCACTATCAACGGTGATCGTGTGTTTAGCGATATCCATATTGGTCCAAGTAACTGTCGTACCTTTCTTAACTTTGAGTGGCGTGGGATTAAACTTGTAGTTTTGAATTGATACGGCGTTTTCGGCTTGTGGTGCCATGCTTGTTGATGGCATCGTGGTCATGTCCATGGCATTAGGCTTCGGCTTAGGTGTAGTCGAACGAAGTGCTATGAAGCCTCCAATGATGGCCAGAACAATGATGGGGATAATGATTTTGAGTTTCATAATTTACTCGAGATTAATGCTGCCGGGGAGGACGAGTCCCCGGCATTGGTTCGATCTAGAACTTAGCTGGATACTGCTTTACAACAGCACCGGCGATGGCATCGGCAATAGTACCGATTTGGGCGTTGGCTTCGTGCTCTTTGGCGTATGAAGTGGCAAAGTCCTTGGCACCATAGCTATCGACTGCACCCTTGAGCAGGCCGACGTGGTCGTTTACCAATTGGTGTACAGCTTCACGAGGTAGGTTTGGATTAGCACCGCTAAAGAAGTCCGAGATGGCGTCTACATAGCCGCCGAGGTCGGTTACAGCTTTGTCCATACCAGCCTTGTCACCTTTTTTGGCGGCAACTGTGTAGTTGACGAAGAAGGTGATGTGGCTGCGCCAAATTTCAAGAAACTTAGCTTGGGCTTCAGCACCATAGACGCTACCGATAGCTTGTGAAATGGCTACCGAGTTGTCGTCTAATGCTTTGCCAGAAGCGGCAAAGTCGGCGCTGCCGTCAAAGCCATTGCGGGTGGCTTGTGAGGCGAGGTCGACGTGTTCGCGCTCCAGGGCATTAAGGACTACGCGCAGGTCAGCAGCCTTGGTGGCTGTACTTGGTGCAGCAGCTACTGGTGTAGGTGTTGCGGCCATGTCATCTTTTGTTTCCATGGCTTTGGCAGCGCCAAATCCCAGGCCGAGGCCGATAATAGCTGTGACTACGGCGGTCATTACCAGCTTGTTCTTTCCGGACGTATGATCGAGTTGATTCATTTGATCCATAAAATCTCCTTTACTTATGTTACTTAATTAAGTATATTAAACTTAATCTATTTACTGACTGGTGTCAACTAAAAAGTGACGTGGCATCAATAACAGGTATAATGTGAGGCACAATGACCGTATCTAACTTTTCAACTTACCACATAGGGCTTGTCCAAGCCCAGGCTTACAAAATGCTGCAGCAACATTTTCGCGCTGGGCTGAAGCCTTATGGAATTACGATACCTGAGTGGTCTTTACTGGGCGTAGTGTTTGATCATGGTCAAATGACTTTGACTGAGATTACTCACGTGCTCAAAAGCAAGGCTTCACATCCAACAGTACTTGTGGACAATCTTGTCGCCCGAGGCCTACTCGACCGCGTCACCCATCCCGAGGACAAGCGCACCAAGCTGGTAACACTGACGCCCAAGGGCCGAGCTTTAGTTCCGGAGATCGAAGCAGCCGTCCGTGCTAGCATTCGAAAGGCTATTGAGCATGTGCCGCGTGCCGAATTAGAGGCATACTACCGAGTACTTTCTATGCTCGCGAGCACCGAGCTGTAAAAAACTTCGACTAAGACCATAGCAAGCTCATTTGCCCAAGATGAGCGTTATGCGCCGCGGCGTTTTGTGAGTAGGTCGTAGACGAATACTACCAAAGCAACAACCAATACAAGGTGAATAAGTGCACCGCCTACGTGGCCGATAAAACCGAGGATCCATAGTACTACGAGTACGGCGGCAATTGTCATGATCATGATAGAACTCCTTTATATTTTTATCATAATAGCCAGTTAGACTGGTCGCTGTAAGTTATCTTACGCCCCTGGCCAAGGCTGACTTTTGTAGCTCGTCATCGGGTTTCCGGCTAACAAAAAAGCGAGACAGATGTCTCGCAGTGGTGGACAGGACGTGGGGCGTGGGACCGGCTCAGCTGCGTTTGTAGTGCGCAGCTGAGCCGGCGATGAGTGGTGGTCAGGTGGTGGTCAGGCCTCGGCGCCGGCGAACTGGGAGTCCTTGGCGACGGCCTTCCCGCCCGGGGTGTGGTGCTCCTCGGCGGCTTCGTCGGCCGGTGAGCCGATGAGGCGGACGATCTGTCCGCCTTCGCCGTCGGTGACGGTGGCGGCGCCGACGGCGACGAGCGCGTCCAGCGACGACGTGTCGGAGATGTCCTTGACGTTGACACCGTCGGTGCCGGGGTGCACGCCCTGGCCTTCTGCTGCCTCATTGACCGTGTCGTAGAAGGCTTCCAGCTCCGGCGGCAGGTCGACGTGTGACTTGAGGTGCGACATGTGAATGTTCCTACTTTCTCTAGATGTCTTCTGCAGACATCTTGGGACTGTGGAGGGGGCAACCGCTCCAGGTGGATAACACGAACGTTACCATACCACGACTTATCTCCCATGTAAAGCCTTTTTCGTGGCGATTGAGGCGCATTCCGGGGTCGAACCCCATGTCGCCCATGGCCGAAATGAACCGTCCAACACGTTGACGGGGATCGGGCTGTTCGTCAAACTCATAGACGGCCTCCCAATCGTGCACATGGCGCACCAGCCGCGCTTCTTGCTGGCTGCCGGCAATAATCCCCAGCACAGCCATGGCCATGTCGGCAGCAATTGCCAAAACCGGCGCTTTGAGAGCCGGGATTGCCGGTCTTGTGGCGCTGGCTGCTACATCAGTCGGATCGATGCCGTAGTCGCGGCCTTGGTGGCCACTATAGACCGGCATGGTAAGCCAACCGGAGCACAGGTAGCAAGTCGTTGCTGGCTGGGGCAGTATGGCGATATCGCCACCGCTGCCCTTGGGGTAGACCCCACCAAACACGACAGGAAAGTTACGCGCCTGGCAGACAGCATTGATAGCTGCCCTGGCGGCGTAACCATCGACACTGGCCACGACGATAGTGTCGTCGGGGCAGTCTCCCAGCAACGCCTCACTTTGGGCCGGGCCCTGGAAGGTTCTGACCAGTGAGGCTTCGAGGCCGCGGTTGACTAGGTAGTCGCGCATAGCCTCGACCTTGGGTCGCCCGACATCGGACATGCCCAGAACATGCCTCTCGACATTGTGAACGGCCAAAACGTCTGGATCGGCCAAGTGGATGCGTCCGAAAGGATAGGCTAATGCCGAAGCAGCCCCACTACCGAGGCTGCCGAGACCGGCAAAAACGATGGTCCTACTCTGGACTTTCTCCAGATCAATCAAACCATCGGCGCGGTACAGGGTGGTCATAGCTCTCCTCGTGCTTCTAGGCGGAAAATCGCCTCTAGTAGTGACTGGCCTGGTTGCCAAATTTCACCTTCAAGCAGTGCTTTGCTCGAAGCAAAATGCAATGTCGACGCGGCGGCATGCCCCTTCGCTACAAGCTTGAAAGCCGGCGGCGTGCGGGGATGGTCCCAGTGTGTGGTGATGAACAAGTAGTGACACCAGGTCGGACGCCCAACCACTAGCTGGATCTCAAAGGGCGGTCCGCCCTCAATTTCTAGGAAGTTGGCTACGACGTCACAACCGTAGTTGCGTATCAGCTGTAACTCCCGCTCGAACCCAGACTGGTTGGTGAACTGCCAGCCCTGGGGCGGGGTCATGGGCACCTCGGTGGCGCGGATAACCTCGGGCTGGATGAGAATTGGCTTGGTCAGGCCACGAGCCACCATTGCCTTGTCCATGTAATAGAAGACGAAGCGAACATATTGGCTAGTGAAGAATGAGATTCCCTCACCCCGCTTGAGTCTCAGGATACGAGGGTCGGGCACATTGCAGATCGCCAATGGTCCGATAGCCACCTCCAGCTCATCGTCGCGTACCGCTTCCAAGATGGACTGTTCGTCGGTCTCGGAGTAGCGCGCGTAGTCGAGGTGTTGGTGGGAATGGCCTTTGTAGAGAAACTTGAACTGGGCTCCCTCAGGAGCCAGGCCAAGTCCGACCATCATGTCCCAGTTGTCGTTGAGCCAGGTCAGCTCGGCCGCCGCGTGCTCGCCGCCAAAAGAGGCAGTAGCATAGCGGCGGACAATATCGTGCGGCGAAGGCTCCATGACGCCGGTAATTATCAAATCACCATTGGCCAGCTTGAGGCCATAGATACCCCAGGCTGTTTCCTCGTGCGGATGCGCGAGGACTTCCTTGGACATGGCCGCAATGACGCTGTCAGTGACGAAGATCTTCGGAATTAGTGGTTCCACGGCAGCCACCCCCGGCGGTTGCCGGATGTATCGCCGAACCCCAGATGATGCCATGCGGCCCAATCGAAGGCTGGCCCGAGTCCACTCGCGACATTGTCCGAGCGGCCGTTCCAGTCTCGGGCTCCAGCGATGATGCACAGCCAATCTCCTTGGTTGAGATGATGCTCGTGTGATGGGCCGAAGCCACGTACTCCCCCTAGCCGGAAATTTGGCGGCGTGGAGGGGTAGTCACTGGGGAACATGATTTCGAATTCATCTTGGTAGAAGGTCTTGCCCCGAGCGTAGTCCCGACCTCCACCCTGTAGTCGATTAGGCGGAATTGCTTCGGCCATTTCAAACTGCAAGCGGAAAACCGGGCTCAGGTAGCCGTCGTAGGCGCCGCCATAGCGGTCGAATTCCAGCCAGCTCAGCCTGGTGACTTTCACGAAAACCGAGCAGCGGGCATGTGGCAGGTCCTCGTAGAGGATCCAACTCCTCCCTTCTTCGACTCCAATTTTGACTTTGCTTAAGGCGCAGCGTTCACGTAGGGAACGGACTTGAACGCTAAAGAGCTCGTTCAAGCCACCATCTTTGGGTTGCCAACCACGACGAATCGAGCCGGCGAACCAAGTGTTTTCAGACAACTTCAGACCTCCTAGATCTGGTCGAGTGGAACTTCAACTGCTTGCAATACTTGAGGGTTAACTGACCTGGTAAATTCTCCAGTCGAGGTTATGAGCGCCTCTATCCGGCTGGCTACTTGCCATCGGAACTTCGTCAATTCGGCGTAAGGCAAATTCTCGATGAATAGTTTGACGTCAGCAGGATCCTGGCCAGTTATCTGGTCGCTCCCAAAGCCCGTCACGCCAACTCGCAACTCCCAATCGCCAATCCAGGTGGTGCGCAACCGCGTAAGGTCGAGCAAGTGCCTGTTGGGCAAAAAGTCGTCTTGGTCGCCATGATAGGGTTGAGGTTGATGCCCAACCCATTTCAAGCGGTCATTTTGGGTGATCTGAAATCTGATGGCAATGATACTGTCACGGCGCAAGTCTCGGCCATGGAGCAATACTCGTAGATCTGGCTGAAAAGTGATCGCTCTCTCTAGCATTGCGAGCGTAATCAGATGCTTTTGACGAATCATCGCCGTAGCTTGGGCGTTGCGGCCCCCGCCAACATCAACTACATGAACACCCAGGTGGGTTGCTGTCACCCGCATATATGTACCCCCTTTCAGGGCTAGATTGTCAAAGAAAATGATGGCCAGCGTGCTTCTGCACCCCAACCTCACGGACGCGAGCTACTATATAATATATATGCTCAATAATCAACTGTTTTTATCTGGAAACGGCTAGTCTTGCTAAGTCCTGGATTTAGCTTCGTGCTCGAAATAATGTACCTGCATTAGTAAACCTTTGAGTTTTTCTTTAATCTCTGGCTTTATGTGGCTGTGGTCGGTTAGCTCGGGGTGCTTTGCCAGCGCGTGGCGCTCAACAGTATCGAGCATCAAGTCCTGCTCGTCATCGTCGGCAGTTATCGAAAATACGCACTGGTATCCCATATCGGCACAGTTGAGGTTTTTGGCCATAGTCTTCTCCTAATTTTATGAGTGTAGTCTTTTGCACAATTTGCCACCAGGCCACTAGGTCTGGTAATGCCATAAGCTTAACCCAGCATTACCACCATGTGTTGTAACTTAATTTACTGGCAATGTACTAGTTTAGCAATTTATTGTTTGCCGATATGGTCCAGGGTCGGGAGGTAAAATAGCCTGTGAATTATAGTCTAATCTGATACGATGTAGGCATGAAATTCGGTTTAAAACTTCCAGCTACTGCTTGGCTGCTTACGATTTTGACCTGCGGCTTAGCGCTTATAGCCTGGGCTCAGGGTTTGGGTTGGGGCTTCTCACATCTGAGCACGTATCAAGTGTTTCCAGTCCTGGGACTTCTGGCTTTTAGTATTATGTGGTCTCATTATGCTGTTAGTTTTGCGCGCCGCAAACTCAAAGCTGATAAAACAGCCTTAAAAAGCTATTATAGTGTGACTGGCTACATGGTGCTGGTACTTATTCTCCTCCATCCTGGCCTGCTCATCTGGCAATTATACCGAGATGGGGCGGGCCTGCCTCCGGCTAGCTACAGTTCCTATGTGGCCCCCAGCCTCGTTTGGGTAGTGATGCTTGGAACAATCTGCTGGTTGGCTTTTATGGCTTTTGAACTTCATCGTTGGTATGGTGAGCGGTCTTGGTGGCGCTATGTTGGCTATGCTTCAGACGCGGCCATGATTGGCATTGTTTATCACGGCCTACGTTTGGGTGGTACCTTGCATGGCGGATGGTATCAGATTGTATGGTACGTATACGCCGCTCTATTACTAGCCATGCTTGGCTATACCTACTCAACGAAAGCTCGCACACGGGCTTAGTATTTCAGTGCGAGACATTATTTGAGGCGCGTCAGCTTCTAAGCAAAAAACCCACCGTCTACGGGGTTACTGTAGACGGTGGGCGGTGTAGCGATGAGCCTAGAGTTCACCACGTGCTGGGGGAAGGGTGGCGATCCACTGGTGGACTTGCGACCCACAGCGCTGGCAGCGGCGTACCTCTCGGGGGTAGCCTGTTTGCTGGTCGGTCGTCCCCAGAACAACCCACTTGTGGGGGAAGAGCTCGCAGGGTCGGTCGGCCCAGAAATTGCCATAGCCCGGGCCAAAGGTATCATAGCGAGAACCCTTGGTCACAGTCATGATGGCCTTCTTGTCGGCCAGCCATTCATCCGGCTTGGGATCGGCAAGCTTGGTGAGGCCGCCACCATAGTCGATATCGTGCTTCGTCATGTTTCTCCGTTCGGTGTGGAGTATGGATTGTGGGCGATGATCAGTTTCTAGGGCCGAAGTTGGCGTACGACTCCATTGCCATCTCATCGGTGCGAGATGACTCTGTAGCATTGTCGATGAGCTGAAGCACAAATCGCTTCGTGGTATCTGTATCCCCATCGATAACTGGATGGAATTCCATAAGCTGATCGACGAGTGCGTTCAGCTCTTCGGTATCACCATCGCGGTGGGCTGTGACGGCCGCCAGAAACTTCTCTTGGTAGGTGACGGACTTTTTGGCGAGGAACTTCATGACATCCATTGCTGCCTCCGAGGCTTGGCACGAATTGATTGAATGGTTACTATGATAGCATATTTCAGTATTTTGTCAATAGCGGTTTACATGCTCCCTAAAGATTGCCTGATCAAATAGTTCCTTGGATTAGCTATTTATTATAGTTATGCTTAATCCATATCCATGAAAATAATCAAATGGTTTGGCATGACGGCACTCGTCCTTTTCATTCTTGAAGTTATAGCTATTTTTGCTGTAAATGCCCTAAACACTCCCATAAAGCCGGGGCATTACACCAATAGCTCGCGTCATTTCGCATTGGATATACCCGAAGGATTTGTTGGACGAAATGTAGCCGATAAAGGCTTATATATAACAAAAGATAGTGAGATTTCGAATGGTCAAAGATCGGTACTGAGTGTAATTGGCAATAATACCAATGCCATCCAGACCACAGAGCAGCTGACAACCGTCGAGCCATTGGCGATAAAGCAAATAGAATCAAAAGGCAGCAAACTCGTGTCTAAGACTACTACGGACGATGGCGGGCACTTACTCATTTTCCACGACCCAGACAAAGCTACTAGCCGGTCCTTTACGGGTAGCTATACGAAGCCCGGGACCACAACGGTAGTATTTTTCTCAATTGCATTACCACTAGCGGACAAAGACGAGCAATCGTTTCTTAATATAGTTAAAACTATTCGCTACGAGCTTTAGCCAGTATATATATGCTTTATTATTAGGGATTAATACAGCTCGAAATAGGATCCGAGTTACCCGCGAGTTACCCAATATAATACCTGGTACAATCTTGGTGAGCGACGCCTTTAACCCTGGACGTGTCTAATTCCGCTTATCAAGAAATTTTTGCTCTATTTTTCGAGCGTCAATATGCGCTTGTAACAAATTAATTTTGTAATGACGAGCCATGCGTATGACGGCATAGAGTATATCTGCCAATTCATCGGCAATCTCCGCATCAGCCGCAACGTATTTGCTATTCTCAGCCGCCCGACTTTCAAAGTAGTAGCCTTCTCGTGACATTACTAGCTTCGCCAGCCCCCCACTTGCTTGGTCATTTCGATCATTGAGCCATCTGCTCCCCAAGGCTTGCCTTCGATAATTTCAAAACGAGCAATAATGTTTTCGGCCAACTCGACCGCCTCGCGGAACGTCATGTCTTTATTCATAATCTGATTATAGCAATGTTGCGACTTACTACCCAACAACAAAAAAGCCGGACCAAAGTCCGACTCTTTTTATGGGGCGAGTGATGGGGGTCGAACCCACGACATCCAGTACCACAAACTGGCGCTCTAACCAACTGAGCTACACCCGCCTTATTGACATCATTTTATCTTTCGCGCGTACCATTGTCGTTGATTGCGTTCCGTACTCACCGCACCCAGAAGTGCGCCTCGTTTACGGTACTCGCCTCTCCGCGGTCTGCATCGAAATATAAAAGGATATATGCTTAGCTGCTTAGGATACATGGAATACAGCTCGAACCGACATATTCTAACAGATTTGGAGGGGGTTGGCTAGGTTGTCTTTTGGTGCTGGGCATAGCCACCGGGCGCATGATCCGAGAAGGAGGCATCGGCTGGATTCTCAGAGGATTTAGCCAGGAAGGCAAAATCATACTCCGATTCGATCGCGTATTTCATGATCTCGCCTGAATCGGCTGGCTCTAGGTATGTGGTGGCATGGGTTACCGGCATCGCTTGATCCCACTCATGGGGCTGGCTGGCTTTTACGAACTCCCAACGTTCTGTCTGTAGATAGCTATTAAAGACCTGTCGGACGTGCTCTAGGCAGGGGATGTAATCTTCGGCATAAAGATAGTACACCGTCCCATCTATTAATAACCGCCACATAAAGGAGTCGGGGGTGATCACTTCAAAACGCAACACGTCGTAATCGTTATAGTACACATCGAAGTGTTTGAGGACTTCATCTAGGCCGTACTCTGGAAACGTCCCATTTCCGAAATTGCGAATCATACTGTCTAATCCTTGCTATAGCTAGATTATACACAAAATACTTGCACTGATTATTGGTATATGTATACTTATACGTATAGTAAGGAAACACAATGCCCGCAAAGACAATTTACGTATCGAACGAAGATCAAGAGGTTTTTGACCTGGCTCAAGAAATGGCTGGCGAGAAGCTTTCATCAGTTATTGCCCGGGCTCTGAAAGAGTTTGTGGCCAAAAAGCAGTCACTGGCTGGCGGCATGAAAGAGATTAGCGTCCAAGTAGGTACCAAGGGTGTACAGAGTGAAAAGCGTTTCCATGGGCGTATTTTGCTCAAGTGGACAGGCCTTTCCGAAGACAAAAAACGCTGGCTCCAAGCCAAGGTCTACAAAACGAGTAAAAACAATATTGCCGTCGAAGTATTGGACTCACCACACCCCGAGTTCTGGCGCCAACGCGATTTCTGGAAGTATACCGATTCTGTTGAATATACTCCACAGACTGAACTGATTGTCTTTACGACTATCAAAGACCCGGAGGCAGTCAAGTTGCCTACAACGCTTAGAACGTTGATTGATCAAGCCGACAGCCGCGATGAAGCCCCTGTCGAATTTCTAGATATTTAAGGAGTTATTAATGTTAAAGAGGATTAAGAATATGTCGGCCCCAGAATTTCACGAAGAACACCAATTTAATTTTAAGGATTATGAATCCGGCGGCATCGCCTTTGTGGGCTGTATAGTTGCTGGTTTTGGCGTAGGCATCTTATTGCATGCTACGGTCGGTTTAAGTACGCTTGGCGCCGTTGGCGTAGGTGTCATCGGTATAGGGGTCGGCTTTTTAGCCATGGCCATTCTGTAAGCGTTTTTAACAGGATGTGATCCGAAAAAGCGGCTATTCTGTCGCTTTTTTCATTGCAGATGTCGCCCACCAGATCACAAACGCGCCAAGTGCGCCAACGGTATTGGCCAATAGATCGCGCCAGGTATCGTGGGTATCGATGCTGAAATATATGCGGCCACGCGTCAGTAGTTCGACCGCATACTCGAAGAGTTCATTGGCTACGCCTAAAACGCAACTGACAGCCAGCAGTACGAGTAGCAGTTGTGGCAATAACAGTTTGAACCTTGCTTGGCGTATTATCGACATTGTTAAGCAAAAGCTCACTACGCCGCCACCAACAGCATGCATAAAGAAGTTGGAGGCAATTGAATTAGGTATGAAATGGTTTGTAGTTGTACCAATTAAGGCAATAAGTAAGGCGGCAATCGTCCATGGATAGGTAAGACTTAAGCCATATAATGGCCCATTGGGACGACAAATTCGCTGGATTATTTGACCCACGATGGCGGGTCCGATGAGGAGTGCTAAAATGAATGCGAGGCTATGGATCATTGGATTATGATAGCAGAGAATTCGGAGAGCTGTTCCAGCTGAAGCTTTGCGGCCCGCAACGGAGTTGAACAGGGTGCTAAAACATTTAGTTCGGCAGGCTTCCCTGCCTGCAGCGGAATTGAACAGAGTGTTAAAACGGATAGTTTACGGGGCTTTCCAGCCCGCACCACTAAAAATGACCTAGTTTCTACTAGGTCATTTTTAGTGGTGCACCCGGCGGGATTCGAACCTGCGACCATTGGCTTAGAAGTCCACTGCTCTATCCAGCTGAGCTACGGGTGCTTAGCTACCTTGACATAATTGCAAGATAGTTTTATCATTATACCCGTTCAATCGTTCTCTGGCAACCATTGGAGGGGCCATGACTGAAGACCAGCTGCTGACGTTACTCGATACCTACAGGGTCGATGTCGGCCATTTCGGCCAAGGTGACGCCAAGACGCTCCAGCATCTGCTAGATGAAATCGAGTCTGGTGAAAGCCAGTTGGTCGAAACCGGTGGCCGACTGATCAGAAAAGTCAGCGTGTTGCAGTTTGATGTCTTCGCCATCATCAAAGGTAGGCGCCTCAAGCTTGTCGAAGATCGACAAGAATTTTTAGACGGCCGAGTACGAAAAAGACGGATGGCTCATTCAGTAAACGAGAAGCTTCTACCCGGCGAGGACGCTTTTTCTGCCGTAGGACGGTCTTTAGCTGAAGAGATTGGAGTTCACAGATACAAGATCACGAGCTCCGAAGCCGTAGTCACCACTGAAACCAAGGTTTCACCCAGCTACCCAGGGCTGCTTACCGAGTTTTTTCTGCACACTTTGCGAGTCTTGATACCGGCTCTCGACTTCAACCCCGATGGCTACCGCGGGGAGCAGGCCGATAAGACCACATATTTTGTTTGGGAGCCAGCAGGTAGCTGCTAGCCCATACTCACCAACCTCTGCTTTGCAGGGGTTTTGATTTGTTAGATCGAATTTCTGGATCAGAACCACCTCACAAGGCTTGCGTGACAATAGTGGGCGTTGATGTGATGTGCGCTCCAAGAAAAAGACTGCTATTAAAGCAGTCTTTTTCTTGGAGCGGGTGGAGGGAATCAAACCCTCATCTCCAGCTTGGAAGGCTAGCATAATAATCGCTATACTACACCCGCGCGTCGATATTGGCTCGGCTTAGGTTCGCTAAAACCATTGGTTCACAGTAGAACAGAGCTCACTTATTGTAGTGAATTTGCTGGTTTACTTCAAGGCTGCGGCCCGTATCAAGATTTTGCTAGTGGCTGGTCGGACCAGTTTGTAAAGCAGGTGAAGACCAAGAGCGCAAGGCCGGCAGCTCCGGCCCCAAAGGCAAATGTAGCCCGTGGGCCGACTACCGACCACAGCAGCCCGCCAATAACTGATGCCAAGAGCAGACCAATGCTTGTAACCGTTTGCAGGAGGCCATAGATGGCGCCAGAATCCTTTTTATCAACATATTGGCCTACCAAAGCCTTGGACACCCCGTCGGTGAGCGCAATGTAGAGGCCGTAAATAGCAAACAGCACCCAGACTCCAAGTTTTGAAGAATTGATAGCAAAACCTAAATAGACACAGATATAGATTATTACTCCACCAATAAATACCCGCTTAGGCCCAACAACATCGGCCAAAATACCGGCCGGAGTGGAGGCCAAAGTATAGACGACGTTATAGGCGACATACGCGAGGATAACCAAGGAAATGCTGAGCCCCAGATCTTTGGATCTAAGAATTAAGAAGCTATCAGAGCTATTACCAAGTGCGAAAAGACCGCTAACGATGAGAAAGAGCTTGAGCTCACGGGGTAGTTTTTTGATATCTAGCTTTAACTTCGCAGCGGTTGTATGAGCCAGAGGCTTTTTGACTTCACGAACAAAGGCGATTAAGGCCACGCCAATCAGCGAAGGAATAGCCGCAATATAGAGGATGCCCCGAATATTGCCATGGAACAGCTGAATAAGCAGTAAAGCGATAAGTGGGCCGACCACTGCCCCCGCGCTGTCCATGGTGCGATGCACTCCAAAGACCTTTCCGCGATTGGTATCGTCGCTCGCGTCGAGGAGTAGCGCGTCGCGGGCGCCGGTGCGCAGTCCCTTGCCCAGCTTGTCGACCACCCTACCAGCGAACACGACGGCCCAGATATTTGAAACGGCAATAATCATCTTGGAGATAGCCGAGGTCAGGTAGCCGCCAAAGACGAATGGTTTACGCTTGCCTAGGCGGTCCGACCAGCGGCCGAAAATAGTTTTAAATATGGCGGCGCTCCCTTCCGCTACCCCGTCGATAAGGCCGACAATGGCCACCGGGGCACCAAGCACTTGGGTAAGGAAGATGGGCATGACCGGGTACAGCATTTCACTGGCCACGTCGTTGAAGAAGCTGACGAGGCCTAAGATGTAGACTGATTTAGGGATTTTGGTGGCCATAGTCTGATTTCGATTTAGTTACTTTGACCAAACGAACAGCTATAGTATTGTAACGGAATTATGACTCTTGGTAACAGTTACTTTATGCTGTTGAGAGCGGTGACTAGTTGGCCGAGTTGAGTGGAGTCATCACCAGACCTTGCATCAAATTGTGCATTAATGCCCTTAACTTTGGTAGTGGAGAAGTTAACTGCCAAATGATAGATATGTATGAACGCATTAGCCTCATCAGCCTGTGCTTGTGTAATAGTACTGCAGACGCTGTCGGCTCCAGCTTTGACTTTGCGACTTGGATCGTCAATATCCTTGTAAACGAGCACTTTATCGCTACTAGAAATTTGCGTCCAGCCTGGGCCATTACTGCCTGCTTTGGCATTCACCAAGTATACCGTCGGTCCATTAAAGCCTTGACCAGTCATGTAACGTTTAATGTTACTTGGATTCCAGCCGATTACCGAAGCTTTAGCGGCATTGAGGTCGTGTTGGGCGTTCTGGACAGGATTGGTAAGACCACATCCATCAAGCGGGCTTGAATATGCGCCTGTTACCAATTCGATGCTGACCTTATCAGCCTTTGAGAAATTGATTTGCTTGTAGGACCCGGTCTGCGGAGCAATGAAGGTACCCTCAACCAATGCAGCAACACCCCATTCAGCGGGATAGCTAAATGCAACCTGAAGTTCAGAGTTTGTATACTCGCTCAATTTTGGCACTTGCGGTGCTGCTGTTGGTGTAGGGCTTTGAGTCATTTGAGGATGAGCAACAGACTGGCGGGACTGCCATGCTCGATATCCAATGATTGCTAATATTGCCGCTACTGCCGCAACTAAAACCAATTCCAAAATTGGTACAAATCCGCTTTCATTATGTAGTCTCTGCATGCTTTATCCTATTAGATTATTGAGGGCGTATATTAGCTAAATATACCGCTTATACTTGCTAATGTAAAACTCGTCGAAAGGCCTCCAGGCTATAGACCACGGAAAAAGGAGTAAATACTTTTACTCCTTTTTCCGTGGTCGGGGTGAAAGGACTTGAACCTTCGGCCTCCTGGTCCCAAACCAGGCGCGCTACCAACTGCGCCACACCCCGTCGTCATAACCACATTTCAGCTTGCTTCCCCGCCAGTGCGGGGATTACAGCTTATATGTGGATATTCCTCTAGCCTCGCCATTCAGTCGGCACCCCTAGGCGGTGCCTCCTTGGATTGGCTCGGCTTACATACGATCAAGCTTGGATTTCAAATTGTATTTGTTGGCTTTTATTGCTCAGGTTGGGAAGAAGAGCAACATTAATCATACAAATTGGCGGACAGAACCAGCAAATTATAACCTAATTGTATCTGTCGGGCAAGAAAAAGACTCAAGCTCAGGAGGAGTTTGAGTCCTCTACGAGGAAACGGTGGTTTACTGGCCGCCTTTTTGGACATAATCCTTCACGAATTGCTCGGCATTGGCCTCCAGCACGGCGTCGATCTCATCGAGTAGGTCATCGAGCTCACCTTTTAGCTTTTCACCATTCTTTTGGGCCGCACCTGCGACCGGAGGGGTATTGACTCGTTCAGACTTGCGGTCAGTCGGTCGAATGTGTTCGCGTTGAGCCATGGTATGCTCCTATCAGATCGGGATAGTAGAAGTATACTCCCCTGACCCACTTTTCCAAGCCCAATATAAAAGCACCCGATCGGGTGCTTTTAAAATCAAACGGGGATTAGGATTAGCGAACGCCGTCCTTGAGTCGTTTGCCAGCTCGGAAGCGGGGCATAGGCATGGCAGGGATTTGGATTTCCTTACCAGTCTGGGGATTAACACCGCGACGGGCTGCTCGCCTACCTAGGTCGAAAGTTCCGAAACCAGTGATAGTAACTTTTTCGCCCTTTTTAATAGTTTTGCCAATGATGCCTACCATCGTAAAGACAACATGTTCAACTTGGCGTTTGCTCATATTTGTTTCAGCTGCCAAAGTTTCGATTAATTTCTGCTTGGTCATCCGTAGCGTCCTCATTATCCTTAAAGTATTAAAAGTCTTGTCCTAGTGTAGCGTATCTATTTCGGCTTAAGCAAGCGACAAAGTCTCTTAAATTAACCGACGAATTGGAGTAATTTTTGTAGCTTTGCCGGACATGGTAGCAACTTCTACCAAAACGGCGCAAAGCTGCATCGTGCCGTTAGTCTCCAGCTCGTTGCGGCTGAGTTGGCCGGTCTGCCAGCGCTTGATGATGACATCCAGCTGCACGCCTAGGCATGAATCAAGACTACCAACCATACCAACGTCGGTAATATGAGCCGTGCCACCATCTAGAATACGGGCATCGGCCGTGGGAATGTGCCAATGGTCGCCAACGACAAGTGTCGCCCGGCCGGCCAAATAATGGCCAATGACCAGCTTCTCACTCGAGTAGTCGCCGTGGAAGTTAACTATAGTGGCAACTCGCTTCGTGTCCTTATACTGCTCAAGAATCTTATCAACAACCTCGAGCGGGCTGTCCAAATCCAAGGGCTTGGGAACGATTTGACCCAGTAAACTGACAATTAAGATGTTTCCAAAGGGAGTTTTTGCCACTTTGGCGCCAAGTCCGGGTGTAGATTCAGGATAGTTGGCTGGCCTGATAATTGGCTGAGAAGGGTCGGAGAGCATCGGCAGTATGGCCTCATCGCGCAGACTCCAATTGCCCCCGGTGAAGAAATCAATCCCGGCTTTTTGCATTTCGGCGACATCTTTCGGGGCGATCCCCTTGGCTTCGTCACCCATGTTCTCGGCTTGAGCGACGACAAAGTCAACATCCAGTTCGCGCTTCAGATCGGGTAGTAATCGCCTGACCGTATCGCGGCCAGCGGGGCCCATAATATCCCCCAAATAGAGAATGTTCATCTACTTGGCGAACTCAATAGCCCGAGTTTCACGGATAACGTTGACCTTAATTGTGCCTGGATATTTGAGGGTGGCTTCGATTTTGGTGGCGATATCACGGGCCATTTTGATAGCCGTGAGGTCGTCGACTGCTTCGGGGGTCACTAGGATACGGATTTCGCGTCCGGCGGATACAGCATAGGTCTTGTTTACCCCCGGGAAGGAGTTAGCGATATTTTCCAGCTCAGTCATGCGCTTGGCATAGTTTTCCAGGGTGTCGCCACGGGCGCCAGGGCGACCGGCCGAGAGGGCATCGACAGTGCGCACAATCATGGCCTCAGAAGTTTTGGCCTCCATATCATCATGATGAGCCTCAGCGGCGTGGGCGATAGCTTCGTCCATGCCAGCCTTACGGATGAGCATACCGGATATGTGGTGATGGGGCATTTCTATTTCATGAGAGACGGCTTTGCCGAGGTCATGGAGTAAAGCGGCAGTTTTTGTAACGCGGACATCAGCGCCCATTTCGGCGGCAATCATACCAGCCATGTGAGCCATCTCGACCGAGTGCTTGAGGACGTTCTGGCTAAATGAGGTACGAAAGCGCAGCTGGCCAAGAGTTTTGACGATCTCTGGCGGCAGGCCCACAACCCCGACTTCTTTGACAGCCTGCTCGCCGGCCTCCTTGATCATCTTGTCGACTTCTTTCGTCGCCTTTTCAACGACTTCTTCGATGCGCGCCGGATGGATACGGCCATCTTCCAGCAATTTCTCGAGTGCAATGCGGGCGATCTGGCGGCGGATGGGGTCGAAGCTGGACAACACAATAGCACCGGGGGTTTCGTCGATAATAACGTCTACGCCGGTAGCCCGCTCCAGGGCCTGGATGTTGCGCCCTTCTTTACCGATAACCCGGCCCTTCATTTCGTCCGATGGCAGAGGGACGGTAGTCACCGTGCGCTCAGTAGTCTGGTCGCTGGCAATCCGCTCCATGGCGCTGGTTACGATCCAGCGAGCGGTGTCCTCGGCACCCTCTTTGGCCTCATTCTGGAGTTTAGAAATAAGCTTCACCAGGTCGGCTTTGATATCGCGCTCAGTCATTTGCATGAGCTTTTCGCGTGCGTCCTCTTTACTTAGTTTGGCGACCTTTTCCAGGTTTTCTTGCTGCTTACCACGAATAGCCCGGACTTCATTCTTGATGTCTTCGAGCTCGTCTTCGGACTTGCGCATCCGATCGCTGCGCTTTTCTAATTCTTCAAATTTCTTATCGAGGCCGGTCTCGCGGGAACTGAGACGGTTTTCGATTTCAGTCAGTTGCTTGCGGCGGTCGGACTCTTCTTTCTTACTAGCATCGAGGGTTTTGATAGCCTCTGTCTTGGCCTCTAGAACGATTTCTTTGGCCTTGGTCTGGGCATTATCTAAGGCCTTCAGCGCTTTGGCTTCGCTAGAGTTAGCCTTGCGCTTGGTTACGTACAGGTTAGCAGAATAGCCGGCTGCACTTCCGGCAGCGACTAGTCCAATATAAAGGAGCGGTAACAATTGTACCTACTTTCTATCAGTGCCATATATGGCCTGAGGACAACATTGGTTTAAAACGAGAAAAACGAGAAAGAATTACAGAGAAACCAGTATTACTTCAGAACCATGGCAGAATAAACTATTAATGTGAAGTAACCTTATTTAACCTGATTTTAAGCCTCGCGTCAAGAATTGCTCATTTCCATGTGATTTTGCTTATTGACATTCTAGCCGTATCTGGGCATAATCTGACCACTTCCTGCGGAATTTCCGCAAATACACCCCAAGGAGATGATGTAGTTGACCGCTGCAACTGCAGTACTCGAACGGCCGATCGCTGCCACGCCCCTGACCCCCACCGACCCTGCGCCGCCAGCCATTGTGGGCGCCTGCGGCCACTGCCGTGGGTCGGGCAAATGCCCGCAATGCAAGGGTGCTGGAAAGATCCAGACCCACGTTTCAAGCCCCCAGTGTGACGAGTGTCACGGCGGCGGCGATTGCCAAGTCTGTGACGGTAACGGCTAACTGGCCTACCTCTTCCAGAAACAACTGTGACCTTGATCTACCCACCCGGGTTGGATCAAGGTCCTTTTGCTTTTTCTAGATCACTTTTTTTGTTTGGTAATATTCGCTTCAGCGCCATATTCCGGCATGACGACTTGGTCCATACTAAATTCCTGGCTAGTTATCTGTTTGACTGCCTCACTTGCCCAGCTATCGCCTAGCCCGCCAGCTATCGGGATGTTTAGACCGTATGCTAAAGCGTTGGCCACGGTGATGCCAATCCGTAGCCCAGTAAAGGACCCAGGTCCTTGATAGACGACAATACCACTCAGATCTGATTGATCAATATTTGCCTGGTGTAGTAAACGATCAATTTCAAATAATAATTGCTGGCTCAGCTGGCGTCCGGATTCCCAGCCATAGGCGGCGATTTGCTTGTGCTTAATATCGACGAGGCCAAGCTGGGTTTGGTTGGTATCGGTGCGGATAGTTAGGATCATGATTGCAGCTCCTGGATCAAGTGTTTATGGCCTGGGCCTGTCGCGACGATAGTGAGCTCCCGCTCATCTTCTGCTGTCGGTTTGATATGGATTTGCAAGCGGTCAGCAGGCAATGCGTTACCGGCCGCGCCACCCCACTCCACGACCACAATCACCTTTTTATCACCCACCACATCAGCCAGTTCGTCGGCCACTATATCGCCTGATGGCAGACGATAGAAATCAAAATGGTGCAGTTCTAAGTCACCAGGAAGTTTATAAACACGGCTAATAGCAAAGGTTGGGCTCGCCAGCTGCCCCTCATAGCCGAGGCCCTTAGCTAGCCCTTGGGTGAAAACAGTTTTGCCACCGCCCAAGTCGCTTGCAAGTTCGATAGTCTCGCCGCCACGCAATAGCTTAGCTAGCTTTACGCCGAGCGCGAAGGTAGCGCTTGCTGATTTCGATGAAATTGTATATGTGGTGTCGGTATTCATAGAGTCCATATCCCATGGTAAGTCCTGCGAGTCCGCCGAGCAACCAGCGCCCGTTG
The DNA here is from genome assembly GCA_043767845.1 of bacterium. Lineage (GTDB taxonomy): Bacteria > Patescibacteriota > Saccharimonadia > UBA4664 > JBBRNT01 > JAYUFZ01. Next base: position 29,192 of record JAYUFZ010000011.1, read on the forward strand.
TTTTGGGCTGCTGGGTTTTCTGCTAGGGCGGCACTGGCTGTGGCAACATCCTTGACAGTTTTGGATGCCGTAGCCTTTGCTGCCTTGGCCGCTGCAGCGACTTTGCTAGTACTCGATTTTGAGGAAGTAGCCTTGGAGCTTGATGAGCTGGCGCTGGACTTAGCCGCGCTGGCCGGCTGAGTAAAGATATTAGTGGCACCCGGTGTTGCCGTGACCGTCCAACGCCAGCCTTCCTCGAAACTCGACCAGGTTTGCCCAGAGGGTGCTGCGCTATAGCTGGTAGAGGCGTCGATCACCTGGCCAGTGGCTGTTACTAGCCGGGCGGCACCACCACTGTTAGTGAGTGCCAGCTTTGTGGTAGACGAGTATAGGGCCAAGTATCCGCTTGCCACTATGGTGGTCGCAGCAGGCAAGGTGTAGCTGTCGTGGAAGTTGCTACCACACTGCAACTTGAGACCACCAATATTGATAGCCTCGCCAGAAGTATTAAATAGTTCTATGAACTCGTCCTTGGCGTCGCTTAACGGGCTGGCTGGGTCGATGTAGAGCTCATTGATGAGCAGGCCGTCATAATTTCCTGCCGTGCCAGCAGCCGGAGGCAAGATGGGTGTCGGCGAAGCTCCCGGCGGTGTGCTCGGCGAGGGGTTGGTGGGACCAGCTAGCGCGGTAGCGCCCTTGGGCGTCGATGTGGCTGAAGCGTCAAAGTCGGCACTATTGTTGTCGCTATCAAGTGCTATTCCGGCTGCGTCAACCTTACGCGAAATGCTCTTACCAGCCGCTGGAGCACTGGCGGCGGCTGTCTCGGGACTATTGGCGTTGCCATAACCAACTACATCCACGACCAGTCCGCGGCTATCCACCAAACGCACATGTCCGCCACTGGAAGCCAAGCCATCTGACCAAACGGCATCAGTATTCGCCAGATACCCCTTAGTAGCCACTAGGTAGTAGTCACCAGCCGCCAAACTTCCGCTCAAATCGGCGTGTTTGGTCCAACTACTGGCTGTATTTGGGGAAGTTGCCGACTTGTACTCAATATGCCAGCCCGAAAGATCGACAGCCGCCGCCGATATATTTTGTAATTCAATAAACTCCTGGCTGGCCAACGTCGTGCTACCTGTCTGTATTTCGCTTACCACTACCGACGCTCCGGCTGCCCAGCTCATAGCAGGCAGGCCACAGGAAAAAACTAAAACCAGAACTGAAAGTACGAGACGCCTAATCATCTAAAACCCCTTGATTAACCCTCAAAATATTGACACACCTGAACGATAGCTCGATGCTAAACGAACAAAGACCGAAGTGCAAGCATGAGCAGAATTTTCTAGATATCAAGACCAATTTGGCCAAAGAGCATGCGCCATGTAAGATAGTGCTATGGATATAACTTCGCTCATTCAAACCGCCGGCTATGTTGGAATATTCGCCATTATCTTCGCTGAGTCAGGGCTCCTGCTCGGCTTCTTCTTGCCTGGTGATAGCCTACTCTTCACTGCCGGCATCCTGGCTTCGCGCGGTGTTTTGAACATCTACTTACTCATCCCAACACTTTTTGTGGCGGCTGTGCTTGGCGTGAACGCTGGCTACTTCATTGGCAAGCGCTATGGTGGGCTAATATTCTCCAAGCCGGACTCCTTCCTCTTCAATGCCAGCCACATCGAGAAATCACGTGTCTTCTACTCCAAGCACGGCGGCAAAGCTGTTATTTTGGCCCGCTTCACGCCGATTGTGCGTAGCATAGCCCCGATCCTAGCCGGTGTGGGGGAGATGAGCTTTAAACCCTTTATGGTCTTCAATATTCTAGGCGCTGCCTTATGGGTCTTCACCATTACCCTTCTAGGTTTTTTCCTAGGCAATAGCATCCATGGCATCGACCAATATATCCTGCCCCTGCTAGCGGTATTGATGTTAGCCTCGTTTTTACCGCCCCTAGTACGCATTTGGCATGACGCCGAACAGCGCGAGAAGTTACTTTCGCGCTTGCGTCGCCGCCCTAAAACGAAGGCTTAATAGCCAGTTAGTTGGCTAGAGCGATCTGGATCTGTAACAAACTAGCCGTCGCCACCCACAGCAGATATGGCACCATGGCCACCGCCACCCAGCGATGCTTCGTCCAAATAGTGGCCATCGCCCAAATGATCGTCGCGAAAACAATGATGATATCGAGCGTCGCCAGCACCAGGCTGTGCAGCCCGAACTGGAGCGGGGTGAACGCCAGATTTGCGATGAGGTTGATGATGAAAGGCAAGCCGGCCCAAGGACTGAGCCGACGCTGCCAAATCCTAGTAAACACGAAGCCAAACGACACAAGAATAATCGGATAGAGCAGCGCCCAGATAAGGCCAATCACCTGAGGGCTGGGTGTCCAGCCGGGTTTTGCGAGCTCATTGTACCAACCGTTTATCTGATCCATTATGCCAAGTATAGCTTGCCCAGCTCGCCGAGTCACTCATAAGCACATTGGCAATATTGCTGTGATAATGGCACGCTATTGAATGTGGTTATGCTATAATTTATGCAATTATGCGTTTAAATGATGTCGAGCTCAAAAAACTACTGCTATCGTCGGATAAGATCAAACCGACATCTCTTGATGAGGCCATAAAACAGCAAGAGCAGACCGGCGAAAACCTCCAGTCGATAGTCATCAAGCGCAAGCTCATAACCGAAAAGGACCTGACCAAGCTATACGCAAAAAGTATTGATATTCCTTATGTCGAGTTAGGTGAAATCAAGATTCCTCGCGAAACGCTACTGCAAATCCCGGAGCGGATTGCCCGCAAATACCAGGCAGTCCTTTTCGGAACCGAGGAAAGCAAGCTGGCTATCGCCATGGCCGACCCGGAAGATTTGCAAGCGGCAGACTTCATCGAGAAACAGGTCGGCGCTGAGTTGAAGATCTATGCCGCAACACCGCAAGATGTGCTGGCTGTCATCGACCAGTACAAGGGCAATATCGACAATGAAATCACCAAGGCCATCCGCGATTCCAGCCAAGAAGAGGAAAAGACTCAGGAAGTCAGCGCCAAAGACCTGACCGAGGATGCGCCAATCGCCAAAACCGTGAATATTATCCTAGAATACGCCGTCAAATCGCGAGCATCCGATATCCACATCGAGCCCCGAGAAACAATCGTCCAGGTACGCTACCGCATCGACGGAGTGTTACGCGAGACCATGACCCTGCCAAAGCCGATTCTGGCCGCTGTTGTGAGCCGTATCAAGATCCTCTCCAATCTCAAAATCGACGAGCACCGTATCCCCCAAGATGGCCGCTTTAAGTTCTCGCTTGGCTCAAAGCAGGTAGCCCTACGCGTCTCAACCCTGCCGATCATGGACGGTGAAAAGGTAGTCATGCGTATCCTTGACGAGTCCAGTCGTGCGCTCACGCTGGAAGAACTTGGTTTCGAAGGCCGGGGACTCGAAGTGATCACAACCAACTTGCGCAAACCACATGGTATGACGCTGGTCACCGGGCCGACCGGCTCAGGTAAGTCGACAACCCTTTACTCGGTACTATCAATGATGAATACTCCCGGCGTGAATATTTCGACTATCGAAGACCCGGTCGAGTACCGCATTACTGGCGTGAACCAAACTCAAGTGAACCCCAAAGCCGGCATGACCTTTGCCTCCGGGCTACGGGCGCTTTTGCGCCAAGACCCGAATGTGATTATGGTTGGCGAGGTACGCGACGGTGAAACAGCCGACCTAGCCGTCCAGGCCGCCCTTACAGGCCATATCGTGCTCTCCACACTGCATACCAATAATGCCGCAACCACCCTCCCCCGCTTGCTCGACATGGGCATTGAGCCCTTCCTGATCGCCTCGACCGTCAACACGGTTATTGGCCAGCGCCTCGTTCGACGGCTTTGTCAGAATTGCCGAGTACCGTACATACCCGATGAAAAAGAGATTGATTCTCTCAAAAAAGATTTCCAAGTTGACGCCAGCCTGAGGCATTACCGTGAGATGAAGACCGGCATACCGGCTACCCCACCAGCCGTAGCAGTACCCGTACCAGCCGTCGCCGCAGCAGTTGCCACCCCAGCACTGCCAGCTGCGATTGCCGATAACGCTCCAAAGGAAAAGGACGAAAAAACCCGCAAGCGCGAGCGCGTCCTACAGCCGCTCCACGGCGACCTCGAGACCAAGGCCTCAATCCTGGATAAAATTGCCTCCGACCCCAACATTATCAACCGCTCAGTTTCCGATGTCGAGCGCAGCAAAGTTGCGGCCCAGACTCTAAGCGTGCAAGCCCAGGTCGCGGCCCAAGCCGTAGCTACTGCTGCTGCCACGCCACGCCCGGTATTGCCACCAGACCCCAAGCACCTCAAGGCCGACGAGTTCCTACTGTACAAAGCCGGCACCGGTTGCGAAGTTTGCGGAACCAACGGCTACCAAGGCCGGATGGGTATATATGAAGTACTGGAAGTCGACGAAGTACTTTCTAAAATGATCGTCAGCCACGCTACAGCTGACGAAATCCAAGTAGCCTCCATAAAAGCCGGTATGCTCACCATGCAGCAAGATGGTTTCGTCAAAGCGCTTATGGGCCTCACCACTGTAGAAGAAATAATGCGCGTCACGAGGGAATAATGGCTACTTTTACCTATACTGCCCGCGGTACCGATGGAGCTATCCAGAAAGGCGTCATTGTAGCCGCTGACCGTAGCGCCGCTACAGCCAACTTAGTCGAAAAACACCTCACACCTGTCCTCATCAAAGAGGGTATGGGGAAAACCCCGGGCTTGCATCTGCCCTTTGGTGGTGGCGGCAAGGTCACGCTCAAGGACAAGGTCATGTTCTCCAGGCAATTCTCGACCATGATCAACGCTGGCGTGCCTATCGTGCAGTCACTCGCCATACTCCGCGACCAAACTACCTCAGCGAAGCTCAAAACGGTTATTGGTGAGACATCAAAGCGAGTGGAGGGCGGCACAACGCTTGCCAATGCCCTAGCCGAGCACCCGGAAGTTTTCTCGCCAGTCTATATCAATATGGTGAAGGCCGGTGAAACTGGTGGTATTCTTGATGAAATTCTCGACCGGCTAGCCACCCAGCAAGAAAAAGACGCCGAGATCCAGAGTAAGGTCAAGGGTGCCATGGTCTACCCAGGAGTGATCACCTTCGTGACTATCGCCGCTTTTGTATTCCTTATGACCGTCATCGTGCCCAAGCTAGCCGTCATATTCCAAGGCATGGGCGCGCAATTGCCTATCTATACTCGCGCGCTGTTATTTATTAGTAACTCATTGGTCCACTACGGAATATTCGTCGCATTCGGCCTTGGCGCATTCTTTTTCGCGGCTCGCAGCTACATTAAGACTAAGGCCGGTAAACGCCAATTCGACCGCGCCTTACTTAAGATGCCAATATTTGGGCCGATCCTGGTAAAGGTTAATATCGCTCGCTTTGCCCGCACCTTCGGCTCACTGATGGGCTCGGGTATATCGGTCATTGATGCCCTCACCGTCACTGCTTCGGCCCTTAACAATACTGTCTTCTCCGAAGGACTACTCAAGATTGCCAGTGAGGTAAAAAATGGTAAATCGGTCTCCGAGCCACTCAAGCAGCTCAAAGCCTTCCCGCCAATCGTCTCGCAAATGGTCTCAGTTGGTGAGGAGACCGGACAACTCGATACAATCCTTTTGAAGGTGGCCGACTTCTACGAGCGTGAGGTTGATACGGTGATTGCTAGTATTACTTCAATCATCGAGCCAGTACTTATCTTAGTGCTTGGCGGCATGGTTGGCTTCATCGTCATCTCGGTCTTTGGACCTATTTCTTCGCTTTCCAACGCCGTTTAATAGCTCGCTGATACAGTTCAGAAAGCCATTGCAGTGAAGATAATGATTGACTAACTAAGCATAAGCTCGTTATGATGTGTGGTAGATAAAGCTCACGTGAGCCATGTCTATTGTCATAATTAAGGAGGTGAGCATTCACATGCATATACTAACTAAGAAGCTAAAGAACCAAGAAGGATTTACCCTCCTTGAGCTCTTGATCGTCATCGTCATCATCGGCATC
>JAYUFZ010000012.1:0-14493 GCA_043767845.1 bacterium
AAGCCCCTGACGCACGAAGCGTCAGGGGCTAGGAGCCGGAGTTAGCGGCTCACAAGGACATTATTGGACAGGACGAGGGCGTCGAGCGTCGGCTTCATGGCCGCGATGTGCTCATTCGGCCGCTCGACCAGGTTGGCGTGCACACCCTCGAGCACTACAGTCTTGATGACCAAGAATGCACTGCCAAACGATCCGCCTGCCTGGTTCTCATGGACGTACTCGTCACCACGAACCTCCAGGATCAAGATCGGAACGTTGAGGAATTCCCGGGCTTGCAGCCGCTTTAGCGTCCAGATAAATCTGGCCATGGCGGCTAGACCATAGTACGAGAAATCCCGCTGGTAGGCGTTGTGTGCTGCGATGAGATCGGCCGACACATGCTCTTCGGGCACCAGCCGGGTACTTGGCTTAGTGGTGGCTCGTGTGATCCTGCCCCAGTACAATCTGGCGAAGGGCAAATCGCGGAACAACCAGCTCAAGAAGTAGGGCACGGGTGAGATCGTCTCCGAGGCCTCGGTGAACCCAGAGTCTGGGATGAAGATCTTGACCGGTGGCCAGTCGCAGAAGCCACTTACACGGTCTACTTCCAACTTACGCATCAGTTCGATGCACATTGGAGCCCCCATCGATTGGCCGACAAGGATGAACCCGTCGTAGGCTGCATCTGTTGCCGGATCAAGCATGTCGGCCATGATAGCCGGCCAGTCAAACCCCTCTTCGGGATGGCTGATGCGGAGGATATCGCCGTAGCTGGCAAAGAACTCGAGCATCTGGTCGCCAAAGACATAGAACGCAGGGTTGGCAATGCCCGGCGCCAGAATGAGCAGATTGTTGGGCGCACCAGGCGCGCGGTCAAAGACCTCAATTAGCGCGTCTCGCGAGTCTGTTACTCCATCGATCTCCTGGTGGTGCCGGAAGTCCGAAATGAAGCCATAGGCGACGAGCGTCGAGAGCAAGCCAAGCAGCCAGGTGAAGGGATAGGTGAAGTCGGCCATCAGGCCATGCGGCAGACCGACGAAAACTAGCCCTAGCACGCCGACAAGTACGGCAATCAATGGCCCGATTTTCCGTCTGGGCAGTGTAGCTATCAGGGCCGCCATCACGGCGATGAACGATCCGACGACTAGGCTGAAAAGGCCCACCTGGGCCAGCCTCGGGATACCGGCAAACATCAGCCAGGAGCCGAAGGCCAGTGGGATGACCGAGACCATGAAGATTGCGGCCGAAATGGCCAATTGACGAATGCGATGCCAGTTCAAACTGGCCTCCTTCGGGTAGTGGGGCGGTACATGGACAGATCTAGATTTCAAGAATCATGATCCAGATAACTATCTGAAACAGGATTGTATACTATAGCACGAGTTAGTGTATTTGTCTAGCTTTATCGTATTCACCACACCAAAACAAAAACTCCCTGCACGAGGCTAGGGAGCGAAGAACTCTCATGAGTCCGGGACGGTGATCCGTAATATGATCCGATCGAGGAATACCTTAATGGCTGCCAGGTATTCCTGCGGCCGCTCGACAAGATTGGCGTGGAGGCCGCCAACATCTACCGTTTGCGTAGAACCGAAGGTCAGCTGTAGCGCGGCCCGAGCAAGACTTTCCTGGACCAAGACATCGCCAGGTACTTGCAGCAGCAGTGCTGGAATGCCTGCAAACTCCCCAACCCCCGGCGGTCTCAGATTGGCCAAAAAGCGACGCTGGGCGGCGGTGCCTTCGTAAGGAAAATCACGCTGGTATTGAATATGTCGTTTGATGGAGTCCAGGTCAACGTGTGGTTCGGCCACGACGCGGCTATTGCTGGCCGCTCGGCGAGTAACCCAGCCCCAGTAGTGGTTGGCAAAGGGCAGATCACGAAACAGCTTGGGGAGCCAGGCTGGCAGCGGTGGACGAATTCGGCCTGGGTGGTAAACCCGCTAACACCCACAAAGGCCTCAACGCGCGCCCAGTGCAAGCCATAGCTGGCCCGCTCGTCACGCAAAGTCTGGATAAGCTCCAGACCAAGTGGCGCCCCCAGCGACTGGCCTACCACCACAATCGCGTGATAGGCACCATAGCTGTCGATCTGTCGCAAGATCTGCGAGCAAATCTCACCTGACTCGAAGCCATGCCTCGGCCATTCGACCACGAACACGTCGCCGTACTTGGTAAAATCATGGACCAGTGGTCCGTAAACCAAGCTGCCGGAGTTTGTCATAGCAGGTAGCAGAATAATGGCATTGTCCGGCGCGTTCTTAGTCCGGGGCGTAACGTAGACCTCAATGCTTGAGCCATCACCATGCTGCCGATGTCGAAAGTCAGACACAAAACCATAAACCAGAAGCGAGAGGATCGCGCCTACGGCAATGACCAAAGCCCAGCGTAACAGAGCGAGAGGCGCCGATTCAAGACTCTGCCTAGTGGCAAGCCAGATAGAAAATGCCAAGGGCACACTAGAAAGCAAGCATATGCTCAGCGACAAGCCGAGCCGTTCGTACCGGTACAAACCGGCCTCCTTAAGCTGTAGATATTGGGGTTTTCAAAAATCTCTTGCCAGGCAAAGCCCCGGCTTAGGATTAATTACTCTAATACTTTTTGGCTATTTTGTAAAGTTTAGGTAGTCAAGTTTGACAAAATGAGCTTTCTTGTTACTCTTAGCCTATCCTACTCTGCTCGAGGAGCTCCTATGCAACCCGTGATTGTCCGCGAGACCTACCCGCGTGGCCGTATCGTCGCGCAACCAAAACTGCATCTCTACGCTACCTACGATGGTAACAAAGCCTATGCCGTCATCCGCCGAAGCCCACCGCCGTTCCCCAATCCCGGTCTGGCGGTGCGCTTCGTGGTCGATACTTCGATTGTCGCCGATGTACTAAGAGCCGATTTTGAACCCTGCCCACTGCGTGGCAAACCAGCGGCCTTTGGCCCCCTGAAAACCGAGCAAACACTGCAAGCTATCGGGCTTTTGCAGGCTCAAGTCATTCGCTGTCACCTTTGCGGAACCCTTCGAGGTCTGGCTGACAGTGAGCCAATCAGTATAGGCGATTACACACTCTATGATCACCCTGATCACGGCGAAGTTTTTCGGGCGCCCCAACCCTATGTGGAGTTAGCCGGCGATATCGGTTTAGCACTCCTCCCCGGCAGCCGCGACCAGTATTGCATGACCCATGACGAGCGCCTTGGTGAGGTCGTAATTGTACGGCATCGCTTCAATGCCACCACGGTAGACATCGGTCAACAAGCTGGCTCCCCAGGGGTAGCCAGCTATCTTGCCCAGTTCTAGCAACCCCGCCTCTCCAACCAAAACGCCCCGTGATTCACGGGGCGTTTCGAATTGCAGGCAGGAATTTAACCAAGCTTTTTCATGATACCGGCGAGCAATTCGAGGTTGCTCTCCTCTTTGGCCCGCCATTTCACTTCCACCGACTTCTCGGCCAGCGTTTTCTTGCTTATCGTCAAGCGCACCGGTAGCCCTATCAAGTCGGCGTCGGCAAACTTCGCCCCGGCACCAGCGTCACGATCGTCGTAGACTACCGATTTACTAGCTTTTTGCAGATCATCATACAATTGATCAGCAGAAGCGCGGACTTCCGGATCGTCACCGAGTACGATCAAGTGAATATCGGCAGGCGCTACCGCCTGTGGCCAGATAATCCCTCGCTCATCATTGCACTTCTCCACTATGACGCCCATAGCCCGAGAAATACCAATCCCGAAACAACCCATATAGGGGTAATTGCGCTGATTTGTGGCATCCACAAAGGGTAGATCAAAATCTTTGCCATACTTTTGGCCCAGATCAAAGACATTACCGACTTCGGAGGCCTTGGCCTGCAGTAGCTTCGACTGCTTGCAGCTCGGACACTCATCACCAACCTTGACCTTGGCAATCTCAGTATTCACGCAGAAATCACATTTTTCGCAGTACAAAATATCATCCTCGCCGGCATCAGTTAGCACCATAAACTCGTAAGAAATCTTATCCGAGAAGGCGCCACCACTGGCCTCGGTTACCTTGGCGACTAAACCCATGCGTTCGTAAGCCCTGATGTAGGCCTTTTTGGCAGCCTCATAAAACTTTAGGAAATCTTCTTGCGTAGCGTGGAAGCTATACATGTCCTTCATGAAGAATTCCCGGCCACGCATGATCCCAGATTTGGCCCGCAGCTCATCGCGATATTTCCAGTGGATCTGGTAAACGGCTACCGGCAGGTCACGATAGCTAACTGCCCGGCTCATTACCAAAGGTGTTACCACCTCCTCTTCGCTTTGGCCAAGAGCATAGTCATTGCCCGTGCGACTCTTGATCTTGAATAGCACGTCAATGTTATCCCAGCCGCCGGTGGTTTCCCAAATTTGCTTCGGGTGTAGTGTTGGCATCAGGATTTCCTGTGCGCCGATGCCATTCATTTCTTCACGCACTATCTGCTCAATATTGCGCAAAACGCGTAGGCCCAACGGCAGGTATGAGTACACGCCGGCCATCAGCTGCGAGACGAACCCGCCCTGAGTTAGTAACCGAGCGTTGATCGTATCGCTATCAGAAGGAACCTGCTTTGAGGTTCGGATAAAGCTATTGGATAGTTTCATTTTTTTAGACTCACCATTAATGCTACGTAGTTATTGAGGGCATGGACAAAAATGCCTGGCCAGATGCTGCGCAATTTGTAATACATCATACACAACAGCAGCCCCAGGATAAAGGTGTAGACGCTGACATTAACCTGCAAGTGGGCAAAGGCGAAGAGGCCGCTAGAGACCAGGGCACCAACTACCGCCCCCCAGCGCTTGGCCATAACACTAAACATAAAGCCCCGAAAAACTATTTCTTCAACTATCGGCGGCAGGACAGCGAGCCCGATAATGCTCAATGCCCGGCCGGCGCTGGTTGTGGAGTTCTTGAGATCATTGGTCTGCTCTTGGTTGGCGTTAAAGCCCGGTATCAGCGCATGTAGGACGGCAAAAACAATTGCCACTATGGCAAAAAAGCCAAAGTAGACGATAAAGACCAGCATCAATGCCTGCCAAAAGTTAAACCTACGAAGGCCGAGATCACGCCAGCTGGCGCCGCGTCGCCTCAGATAGTAGCCGACGAGTACTAGGCCCAAGGCGGCGTTGACCGCTGCTATGACAAAACTCTGCCCCAGGGCGCCAGCCCGTAGCCCGGCATTAAACTGCTGGATAGCTGCCGAGTACGGCTCGGCATTGATGAGCATTATCTGCAGCGCTACCACAAAGCCGATCCAGGTAACCAGGAATACGACTATTGAGTCGCCTATCGTCCACTTTACCTGTTCCCAAGTCGGTTTTGTCATTAGAAATAGCGCCTTATATCGACAAAGGTAATAATAGCCATCAGCCCAAGCAGTGCCACGAACCCAACGGTATGCAATATAGCTTCAAATTTTTGGGAGACCCGCCCCTGGAAAGCAAGCATGGCCAACCGTCCGCCATCGAGGGCTGGCAGCGGCAGGACATTGACCACAGCCAGCGACAGCGAGATCTGAGCGACCATTAAGGCTACGTAGGCCCAGCCAATTTTAATAAGCGCGCCGAGCATGACGACGATGCCGACCGGTCCAGTTACCTGATCGGAAACCTGATGGTGGGCAACCAGCCCGGTAAACAAGTTGCCAAAGGCGGCTAGCGTTGCCCAGATGAGCTGACCGGTCAGGCCGAGCGCCACCAGCGGCGAATTCCAACCATATTTCAGTTTATAGGTAACCAGCGGCGTGACGCCGAGAAAGCCAAGCTTTTTACCATCTTCTTCGCCGCGTAGGGTAATATTTTTCATAGCCAGCTTACCGTCGCGGTAATAGTCGACCATCACCTGTTGGCCGGCATGCGTCTTCGTGAAGTTAAACAGGTCTTGCTCAACGTTAATCGGGATGGCGTTGATAGTCGAAATCCGATCGCCGATCTCGAGACCGGCTTTCTCGGCTGGCGAGTCCTTAGCGACGCCAACCACTGTCACCTGCTTTGGCTGGGCGTAGGTTGGGGTGCCCCGGGTAAACTGGTTATCAAGCACTGGCGGCAGGCCGGTCAGGCACAGAATCAGCAGGATTAGGTAGGCAGTCACGGCGTTCATGCCAACTCCGGCCAACAGAACCGCCACTTTGGAGCGGGTTTTAGCGACTGCGAAACTGCCAGCATGCCGATTCGCGCCGTCCTCACCCTGCAGCCGCACGAAGCCGCCGAGCGGCAGCCAATTTATAGAATAGAGCGTTTTACCAATTTTTTTTCCCACGATCCGTGGCGGGAAACCGAAACCAAATTCCTCGACCTCAATCCCCGCCCGCCTGGCAGCCAAGAAGTGGCCCAGCTCATGCACAAAGACAAGGGAAGCGAACATTAAAACAACAAGTAGAATACTCAATAATTGGCCCTCAGTTTAGAAGCATTACCATATAAGTATAGTCGCTTGGCTGCTCGCGAACAACCGCCAACTACTTAGTAGAATTACCACCAAACCGACGGTCGCGACGGGCGTATTCGGCCAAAGCCAAGTCCAGGTCGGCTACTGAGAAATCTGGCCAGTGCTTGGTATTATCAAAATATAATTCCGAGTAAGCGGTACGCCACAGCATAAAGTTGCTCAGCCGTTGTTCGCCAGAAGTCCTAATGACCATGTCGATATCAGGGATGTCTGGAGCGTACAGGTAGCTAGCGATTTTCTCGGGAGTCACTTCCTCGGGCTTCACGCCTTCTGAAATCATCCGGGCAACTGCTTCCGATATCTCTTGCTGCCCACCATAGTTAAAACACAACGCCAACTGGCCGGTTGTATTGGCGGCTGTTTTGGCCTCGGCTTTGCGTATTGCCTCGAGTATTTTCGGCTGCACGCGACTTTCCGAGCCCAGAAAGCGGATACGGATGCCTTTGTTGTGGATTTCATCGATTTCTTTGGTAACTACCCAGTGCAGAAAGTCCATTAAGAAACCTACCTCTTCCTCGGTACGGTTCCAGTTCTCGGTCGAGAACACATAGGCCGTCAGGTATTTAACACCCCGGTCAAGCGCCGCCTCAGCGATCGTTTTGAGTGTGGCGTACCCGGCCTTGTGGCCCTCAAAGGCCGGTTTGCCCTGCTCCTTTGCCCAGCGACGATTACCGTCGAGGATAAGCCCCAAATGCTGAGGAACAAGTAAAGTGGTCTTGCTTGGTTGTTGGTCTTGGGCCATATGGTGGTTATTATATAGGATTTAGGTAATTCGATATAGCGCTACCGGTATGACCCGGCTAAGCACTTGTTTAAGCTAAACCTGCATGATTTCCTGTTCTTTTGTCTTCTGGATAGCGTCAATCTTCAGGCGGTATTGATCAATTTTCTTATTCAGTTCTTCTTCAGACCATTTCGCATCGTCGGTTGTAGCTTTTTTGTCACGCTCTAGTTTCTTGACTTCACCAAGTGCCTCATGGCGAAGGTTGCGCAAGGCGATATGGCAATTCTCGACCATCTGGCCGAGTTGCTTGACGATATCCCGGCGGCGCTCTTCGGTCATTGGCGGGATATTGAGACGGATAGTAGAGCCGTCATTATTGGGGTTGAGCCCCAACGATTGGGCCTCGCGTAAGGCTTTCTCAACCGCCGGAACCGAAGCCCTATCCCAGGGGGTGATGGCGATGGTTCGGGCATCAGGCGTGGAAAGCGTTGCCAAGGTAATAAGTGGCATGTGCTGGCCGTATTGTTCAACAATAATATTTTCGACCAAGGCAGTTGTAGCTCGGCCAGTCCGCAGGCTTTTAAGCTCCTCCTCGAGGTGGACAAGCGCCTTATCCATTTTCGGACTTACACTAGCAACGATTTCTCGGACCATAGACCCTCCTAGGCGTTAGTTGGCGCCGCCCAGTTCTATGCGAGTGTAGCGGCGGATAACTACATTCTCGCCTACTTTGGCAATTAATGCAGTAGTTAATTGCTCGATAGACTGATCTGGATCTTTAATAAAAGCTTGCTTAGTAAGACAGACCTGGCTGTAGAACTTATCAAGCTTACCGCTCACGATCTTTTCCAGCACTTCGGCTGGCTTGTTCTGGCCCGCGACTTCACCGGCGTAGACGTCCTTTTCCTTGTCAACGACTTCGGCTGGTACTTCTTCAGGAGTGAGGTATTCAGGGGCGGCGGCGGCGACATGCATGGCAATATCCTTGGCGAAGTTCTTGAAATCTTCAGTTCGGGCTACAAAGTCGGTCTCACAGTTGATCTCAACTACTACACCAATCCGGCCACTGTGGACGTAGCTTTCTACTAGTCCGCTCCTAACTTCACGGTCGGCCCGCTTGGCGGCACTGGCCATGCCAGCTTTGCGCAGGATTACCACAGCCTTGTCGCTGTCACCTGCAGCTTCGACGAGCGCTTTCTTGGCGTCCATCATACCAGCGCCGGTTAGATCACGGAGTTTTTTGACGTCACTAGCGCTAATTTCCATTTTTCTCACCTTCCACTACGCTTGGGTTATTTGACTTAGTCTTATGTATTGCGGCGCCTCGGGCAGCGGCGGCGGCAATCGCGCCAGTAATAACTTTGATAGTCTTGATAGCGTCATCATTGGCTGGGATAACGTAGCTAACGCCGTCTGGATTGGCATTGGTGTCTGTAATGGCCACAACTGGAATACCGAGCACGCGAGCCTCGGCTACTGCAATTTCTTCACGTGGCACATCGACGACAAAGATTGCCGCGGGAAGGCCTTTCATGTGCTTAATACCGCCAAAGACATGCTCTAGCTTGCGAGCTTCTTCAGTCAAAACAGAAGTTTCTTTCTTATTGAAACGGGCAGCGATTTCACCATTCTCTAGCTGTGTTTCAAGCTTTTTGAGACGAGCAATTTGGTTATTGATAGTCCGGTGGTTCGTAAGCATTCCGCCCAACCAGCGCTCGACGACGTAGGGTTGGCCCGATTCGATAGCCGCAGCCTTGACGATTTCTTTAGCTTGGCGCTTGGTTGAGGCAAAGAGGATTTCGCCACCTTTGGACGTGACCGACTCAACAAATTTCAGTGCCTCGTCCAGCTTGGCTGAGGTTTTGGTGAGGTCGATGATATGGACGCCGCCACGGGCGCCGTAAATGTACTGGCCCATCTTAGGGTTCCAGCGACGGGTTTGGTGGCCAAAATGGGCACCAGATTCTAAAAGCTCTTTCAAGCTGACTTCGGACATTTTCAGTAATCCTTTCACACCGCGCGCCTAATCCCTGAGTAGGGAGGATTTTGTCCGGTTATTAACGCCGGGCGAGGCACGCTGTTTCGTTTAATTTATGACCATGTGAGTGTATCAGATAGATGCGGGCATTGGCAAGGGTAAAGTGAGCGTACATTATTGACATATTGGATAATTGATGTTAGTTTATCGTAAGTATCGTACCTTCCCCAAAGGAGCCCCGTGTTATCAGTACTGGCAGTCAAATCCGATTCCAGCCTAAAGCGCTTCGAGCTTTTCACCAATCTCACGTCCTTGCTGCGCCATATCAAAAACGGCAACGACCCGACCGAGTATTGGCTCTTTGCCCTCGAAATTGAGCCCTGCAGGCTGTTTGCTACTGACGACCCGGAGATCACCGAAACCTTCAAAGCCATCTTCCCGGCCGACGGCGAAGCAGAGCTGATGATCCAGGCCGTCAGAATAGTGATCGACGACGCCGAAAGCGGCGATGTATCACGAGCCGTGTGGGTCAATCACGACTTGGTGACACTCTACCGCGAGTGTGTCGATGCCATGCTCATCCAGCAAGGAGTCAAACCTATCCACGACCCCTCACGCCATACTTGCTCTTGGGCCGGCCATAAGCTCATGGTACGCACCCGCTAACCCCTTCGAACCGATCAACCGATCGGTTCGTTTCATTTCTAGTAATTTATCTCTTGATCAAGCTACGATAATCTGATACAGTAGTTCAGTTATGAAAACCAGTATCCACCCACAATATATGGTCACCAAGGTCTACTGCAACGGCTGCAAGACTGCTTGGGAAACACATTCGACTGTTCCAGAAATCTCAGTTGAAATCTGTTCGAATTGCCATCCCTTCTATACTGGCAAGCAAAAGCTGGTAGACACCGCCGGCCGCGTTGATAAGTTCAACGCCCGCCGTAAGCAGGCTGCCGAGCTCAAGGCCAAAGCTGTTCCCAAGAAGGCCCGCAAGACCGATTCTGACGCTACCGAGGCTCCAACAGAGGCCGCCACTCCCGAAGCCGAAAAGTAACCAACTTGCCAAAAGACCAGGTTTAAAGCTAGCAATTAGCCACAGACCTGGTCTTTTGGTTTACAATAGGTCTAGCTATGAACGAGTCAGAACACAAAATCCGCGCCGAATACGAAGCAAATGCCCAGGGCATGATGGATTCGTCACTTTTTGGTACCCCGGAAATGGTTCGCCTGTCCAAGCGCCAAGCCGAACTGACACCACTCATGGAGCTCTATACTGAGCGGGCCAAGGCAGTGGCTATGCTCGAGGATAATAAAAGCGCGCTCAGCGACCCCGAACTAGCCGAGCTAGCCGAAGCCGAAATTCCTGAACTGGAGCAAAAGCTCACCGAAATCGACGCCAAACTGCAGATCGCCCTTATACCCAAGGATCCGGCCGACGCCAAAGACGCGATTATTGAAATTCGGGCCGGGGCCGGTGGCGACGAAGCCAGCCTTTTTGCCGGTGAGCTGTATCGTATGTATGCACGCTACGCCGAAGTCCGCGGCTGGCGGATTGAGCTGATTAGTGAAAGCCCCTCCGATGTCGGCGGCTACAAAGAAATTATCGTCACAGTCCACGGCGACCAAGTCTATGGCCAGCTCAAGTTCGAGTCCGGCGTACACCGCGTCCAACGCATCCCGGCGACTGAATCCGGCGGCCGTATCCACACCTCCACCGTCACTGTCGCAATCTTGCCTGAGGCCGAAGAGACCGATATTGAGATCAATGCAGGCGACTTGCGCATCGACGTCTTCCGCAGTGGCGGTAATGGCGGCCAATCAGTCAATACCACCGACTCAGCCGTCCGCATTACTCATCTCCCCTCTGGCCTGGTAGTAACCTGCCAAGACGAGAAAAGCCAGCTCAAGAACAAGCTGAAGGCTATGAGCGTATTACGATCCCGCCTGCTAGCCCAAAAACATGAGGAAGAGCAGTCTAAACTCGACTCCGCTCGCCGCCAGCAAATTGGTTCCGGCGACAGGAGCGAAAAGATTAGAACCTACAACTTCCCACAAGACCGCGTAACCGACCATCGCATTGGCCTTTCGCGCCACAATTTACCCGGTTTTATGACTGGTGATATTGGCGATATGCTCGAAGCTCTGCGTGCAGAAGACCTCAAATTAGCTCTTGAAGCAGCCGGCAAGTGACCAGCGGTGAGGCATTAACCAAAGCGATTACTGATCTATCAGCCGCCGGCGTTGGCAGCTCCCGCCTCGATAGCGAGCTGCTGCTGGCGCATGTTTTAACACTCGACCGAGCCATCATTTTGGCCCACCCTGAACAAGAATTGAGCTCAGACCAAGCAACACTATTTTTGTCGTTGGTCGCCAAACGCGCCCTGCATCATCCACTTGTTCATTTGACTCATTCGCGCGAATTTTACGGCCTCGATTTCTATATTAATGCCGACGTGCTCACACCCCGAGTCGAGACCGAAACCATGGCTGAATGGGCCATCGAGTTAGCGCCGCAAAGCTCGAAGTTGATCGACATTGGCACGGGTTCTGGCGCACTGGCCGTGGCCATCAAAAAACACCGCCCCGACCTGGATGTCACCGCTTCAGAAGTGACAACTGAGGCTTTAGCCATCGCTACTAAAAATGTTAAGTCCCACCAGATCAAGATCAACCTTGTACAAAGCGACCTGTGGGACAACGTAGATGACAAATTTGCGACAGTCGTAACCAACCTCCCCTACCTGGTCGAAGGTGCCGAGCTGATGCCCGAGGTCCAAAAGGAGCCCGCCGTGGCACTGTTTGGCGGCCAAGGCGACGGGCTCGATCTCTATCGCCGCTTTCTAGCTGGGCTGCTTAGCCACCTCGAACCAGGTGGTATCCTCTTCACCGAGTCCGACCCTTGGCAGCACGAGCACTTGATTGCCGAAGCCGCAAAATATAAGATGATACCTATCGCTACCAAAAATAATTACTTCATATTGGGTTTCCAGCATGCCGACTAACAATCTCTACAACCAACTCCTAGGCCGCACCCAAACCCTCATCGCCACATCGAAGCATACCAAGCACATCGATGCTAAAACGGCCGGCGATATTACCCTCGACCCCAAAACTTTGCTTATGCACCAGGCCAGCTTCATGCTAGAGGACATCGAGACTGAGATCAACCTGACCTCCAGCGCCGCCCGTCCGCCCTACCATTGGCTCGCAGAAATAACCGTACGCAGTAACCCCCGCCGCCACTATTTATTGACCGACGAAGGTACCATTGTCGAAGCCTACGGCAAGCAGATCAGCGCCGTCGATACCAAAAATGCCCAAGCTTTGCTTGAGCATTTGGAAAGTTTGAGCTAGCAGTCCCTAGAGCGAAGGCGCCTCTTCCAGCGTTGCAGTCAGTGTTTTGGTTTGGCCGTCGCGGATGACTTCGAGGTCAACTTTGTCACCAACCTTGTGTTTACTGACCAGGCTACTCGGTGAATGGCTGGCATCGATTTTGTCACCGGCGATCTTTGTAATAATATCGCCCGATTGTACGCCGGCCTTGCTTGCGGGGCTATTTGGAATAACTGCCAGATTTTGTGAATCGCCGACTACGTAGGCCCCATCGGTCGCCTTTAAGTTATTGCGGGTGGCAAAATCTTTGGTAATGAGAGCATAGCGCACCCCGAGGTACGGGCGGCTAATCTTGCCCTTGTCCTTGACGCTCGCTATAACCGTCTTGGCTTCATTGATCGGGATGGCGAAACCAATGTTTTGGGCATTGCCAGCCACCGCGGTATTAATACCTATTACCTGGCCTTCAAGGTTGACCAGCGGGCCGCCAGAGTTACCGGGATTAATAGCCGCGTCGGTCTGGAAGAGGTTTTGAAGGTCTTCACTACTACCGGCGCCGTCACCAGCCGTAATCGGCCGGCTGAGGCCGGAAATCACCCCGGTCGTCACTGAGTTCTGGAATTGGCCCAAGGCATTGCCGATAGCCACTACTTGCTGGCCGACCTGCATACTAGCCGAGTCTCCGAGGTCGGCAGCCTTCAGACCCTTAGCATCGATCTTAACAAAAGCAAGGTCGTTGACACTGTCCCGAGCAATGACCTTAGCGTCCTTATATTCTTTACCATCTGATGTAATCACCGTGTAGTTAGAGTCCTGTCCGTCGACCACATGCTTATTAGTAATGATCAGGCCATCGCTGGAAATGATAATACCCGTCCCAGCGCCCTCTTGGGTCTGGCCCATGCCGAAGAAATTATACGAGGTAGTTTTGGAGGTAATACTCACCACGCTGGGGGCGACTTTCTTGGCCACGTCGATAACCGCCGAGCTTTCTTGGACTACCAGCTCGTGGCGGTCGACGGTGGTTTTCTTAATGCCATATTTGGCAGCAATATAGCCACCACCAGCCCCACCAATAATACCGACCACAAGGCTTAAAGCGATCAGTCGTTGGACCATCATCATTGGCAGATTCTCAGATTTGCTCGTAGCGCGTTCGGACATAGACCCTCCGTATTTGTTGTGTAAGTATACTTAGTCTTTTCTGAGAATTAGCTTAAGTGGCATGGCCACTACCGGGACTTGATTAAGTTTGACGATCGCGGGCTTAGATCGAGCCATTCCACTTGGTGCCGGAGACGACGACTAAAAGCAATCCCAGCCCAATTATGGCATACTCCGCTAAGCGTGTCCGAGACAAGCGGCCAGCACGGTGCGCCAAGTAAATACTGCCATAGCAGTAGGCCATCGACATGATCAGAATAGTGGCCTGCGGCACAATGAATACCCCACCGGGCATAATGTAGCTGACCATCCAGAGCGTCAGCACCCAGCTGACTTCACTAGCGATCAAGGCCCAGCCGGCGGCCAGAACTTTGTAGTTCTTCTCGTTTACGGCAATCATTAAATTCCTGGCTACAACAAAGCTGCAACCCCAGATGAGTAGCAAGACCACAATCCCCGACCAATGCCATAAGGCTTCAGCGGTAAAGATCGCCGTTATCGACAAGGTTTGCCCTAGAATGCAAGCCAGGAGCGCTGAGCGTTGCTCATGCGAGGGTGGGTACAAAAACAGCCTCCAGGCCCAAATACCGATGGCTAGGACAATCTGGACGGCCAGACTGGTTGTTAGGGCAATAAGTAGGCATAGGCTCAGCCCAGTCACCAGCCAGCCGGCCCGTGGCAGGATGCTCGCTAATGTCCCCTCATCGCCCTGGTAGGCATGCCATAGGTCGCGCAGAATGAGCACAATCAAGGCCAGAGCCACAAGCCCATTACGAGCCAAACCCAGAACAGCAACAGCGATAATCAAAGCTCTAAAAGAGCTAAATGAAAATAGTTTTTTTATCATAACTTGGTTGAAAGAGACTA
>JAYUFZ010000013.1:0-14375 GCA_043767845.1 bacterium
GGGGATCTGGCCAAGTTTGAAGCGCACGCTGAGCACTTTCAGCTCAACGGCTAAGGCCTGCTCCCACTGGTTCTTGAGGGTAAACAGAGCCGCCATTTCCGGCAAGCTGTATCTATCAATCATGTGCCGGCTCCAAACCTGGCCCGAACCTGAAGGTTCAACGGATATTTTCCGCTGCGGTTATTATAGCTGCTGTCACCTGGATGGCAAGGGAGTTCGGCTAGTTTTACTATTGCCAGGTGGCGTGCTAAGCTCTTGCTCATGGAATCCGACCTTGAAATCGTCCGCCGCGCCCTCGATACTCCCCCGCAAATCCCGGCCTTTACCGGCGGCTACCTGATGCGTGCCCCAGTTTGGGCTTTTGAGGAGGTTACCACCAGCTGCTGCGCTCAAAGTGGCTTTGCCATGACCATGGGCGAACAGATCATGGATGGCTTCATCGAGCCTCCGAGCTATCCCCCGCATACCGTGAGCCGGGGCTTCAACATCGCCACAGCCTATCGGGTAATTCTGTTAGCAGAGAACAACTTCCTCTACTGCCAACGATTCCACTGCTGGCCGTTCGATATGGGTTCATTCGGCCAGTCTGGGATATTTGTCTCGCGCAACCCAATTGCAGCAGCCGATGCCGAGCTACCTTTGCCACTGCTGGTCTACCATTGGAAAAGCCGCGGCCAGTCGGCCGAGTCCCCCTTGCTGGCCAACCTGGATGAGCCCGATCTAGATTGGCAGGCAGTCTTGGCCGGTTTCTGCACCGCCGCCGGTATCTAGCCTAGACTCACCCACCCCGATCAGACTACTGATCGGGGTTTTGTATTGTAAGCCTCTTAAGCTTGCCAAAGCTGGCAGATCAGGTTATGCTATGCCCCGTTCACTTCTCGTTCCTTGAAAGGCCCTTGTGCAAAAGCACCCCGACTTCGAAAAAATACTCCAGATTTTGGCTGGACAATATAGCCCGGCATCTGTCTGGACATACTGGACTGAGCACGCCGAGAAGCAGCTCTATAAGGAGTATGGCAGCTGGAATACTGGTGAGCATCGTGGAGTGCCACTAAGCCGTCGCACGCTACTTGGGTGGATCTTTGACGAAAGCCCGGAAGAAGACGCAAGAACGCCCACTGACTATCAGCAGGCCATTGGCCTACTCACGGTAGTAGCACCGGGCATTATTTTGTTTGATTGCTCCGAGGACTTTACGCTCGACTTTGATATCTTTGGAATCATTGAGCAAGCCTCAGATGATCCGTACTGCTTCAAGGTGCACCAGATTGGAGCTCGAACTGGCAGTATGCTGAATTTTGTTGGCCGGGATCCAGCCAATCCCAAAAGCCTCTACAACGAAGTAGTGCATGTCATCGAAAGTCCGGCCGATGCCTGCCACCTGATGATCACCGACGACGATTGGGAGACCATCTGCGCCTGGCTCACCAAGTGGCTCCAGGTGCCTGTGGCGGCCAATGCTGGTTGAGTTCAGTTTTCGGCCGAGGTCGCCAGCCGAGGCCTGCCGCCTGCCGCCGCCCTACGAAGGTTCGCTAGCCTGTATCAATGGCCAGAATTTCTTGGTTGTTGCCGTGGAATGGCTACTGGTAACGACACCAGCAGCAGCCGTCTATCGGGCGCTACCAACCATCCATCTGTATCTGCCACCAGCGAGTGAGCGCTACCAGGGCCCAGCTCCCGCGCTCGGCTATCCCATAGCCAGCGTCGGCGACCTTTTCAGCCTGCACGGCCGACGCTACGAGCTCATGGCAATTGTCACCACGCGTGACGCCAGTGGCAACAAAACCGCGCCAGATATGCTCCAGATCGAGCCATTAGGCCGCGAGATCCACCAGCTACGCCCACTGCCACAACGCTGGCACTGGCAATCGCCCAGCAGCCTCATGCTGGGCATTCTCTTCTAGTACAGGCCCTGCTGCAAAGCGGGGTTTTTTGTTGACAATAAGGGAGAATACTTGACAATACAGTTTTTTTGTGCTATTATTATTCTCATCATTTATGTGATCTGTAGCGGCAGTCCCCGCTTCGCACCCCACAAGGAGCAGCAATGCCTGACGTCAAGACCTACCAGCCAACCGGCCTCTTCCCGGACAAGGCCACCAAGATCGCCTTCCGGGTAGCCGCCGCCCGGGTCATAGCCACCCAGATGAACTGCTTCAACACAGCAGACGAGCCGGTCATGACGGACCTCAACCCGGTCACCGAGATCGACCTCCTGATGTTCGACTACGATGCCGAGACCAGCCAGTCCGGCGTCGACATGCAAGTCGAAGTTGGCGCCTTCCGCTACCCGGACCGCATGGTCAACATCACCGAACGGCTGGAGGCCATCAAGGAAGCTCTCGTCGACCTTCTCCCGGAGGGTCGCAAGCAGCTCTCGCTTACCTTCACCCCCATCGAGGCCGCCCACTGGGTCTTCACCGAGTAGCCCTCGCAACATGTCCCATCCACCCCGCCCTGTGCCGTCTGGTGCAGAGCCCGCCCCCGCTTACCCGGGGGCCTTCTTTTTGCCCTTTTAAATTGCTTACGACGCAGAAGGTTACCTTTTTACGCGGAAGAAAGGTAACCTTCTATTTACTTTCGGTATTTGTTTGGTATAATGCCCTAATTAAATTCGGGGCTGAGTTCGCAAGCATACTTGAGAGTTGACCGCTGGCCTACCCGCTTATGCTTGCATAATAAGGTACATGAGGGTATGATTGCCGATCGTTTAATCAGATAACAAATGAACACATTATTTGTGCGCAGAGGCCGTAATTACAAAATAATCCTTTGGGCAGGCCTCATTGTCATACTGACGCTCGGCCTTTACGACACTGGCACCCGAGCCTTCAGCCAATCGTCAACCGACGCCACCAAACGCTTCGCCAGCTACTTTACCGACTACTCTACCTTTACCCCAGAAAGCTTTGGCAATGTCGCGGCAGTTGCCTCGCAGTCTAGCGCGCCACAAGTAGCCACCTCCCTGCTATTACCGCCAAATGGACCAACCGGATCCGGTAACGCTATGGCCATCGCCGAAGCCATGAATAATGCCCGTTTTGGAGCCGCCCAGTGGCCAGCCCTCAAAAATATCTGGATGCGCGAATCTGGCTTTAACCCTAATGCCCGTAACAGGGTTAGTGGCGCCTGCGGCATCCCCCAAGCCCTTCCCTGTAGCAAAATACCCGACATGAGCACTGTCGGACAGATCGACTGGGGCCTCAGCTACATAAAAAGCCGCTACGGCACCCCGAACAACGCCTGGGCTTTTTGGCAAGCGCACCACTGGTACTAAGGTTTTGGAGCCGCGCTCGCAGCAAGAGCCAGCCTCACGATAAACGTCGTCCCTTGTCCCTCAACGCTCTCGACAGTAATATCGCCACCCATCTTCTGGGCGTATTGCTTAATAATCCATAGCCCGAGCCCAGTACCTGGAATATCGGCAGTTTTGGCGGTTTTGATCCGGTAAAAGCGCTGGAACAGCCGGGCTTGGTCGGCCTGTGACATGCCCAGCCCGTGATCCTGAACTCGTGTTAGGAGATTACCAGCCACCAGCTCGTGGCTTATAACAACTGCTCCCTTTTCACTATATTTAACGGCGTTATCCACTAGGTTAGTAAATATCTCGCTGACCCGATCAGCATCAGCCAGCACCAGGGCGGTTGTCGATAACTGGCGATATTCAACGCTCACCCCCTTGGCCTTACCCCGCTCAACGTAATCAGTCGCCAATTGGCCGAGTGTCTCACTCACATCAACCGGCTTCATATCGTAATGCGTGCGCCCCTGCTCCAGGCGCGATACATCCAGCAAGTCGGTCACCAACCTGTTCAGCCGCTCGGTGTGTTCAAAGGCTACCCGTAGCGTCTTCATGGCCTCAGCGTCAGCCGTACCACTATCGCCTTCCAAAACCAACGATATATACCCCTTAATAACCGTCATGGGCGCCTTCAGCTCATGCGTCGCCACACTAATAAAATCATTTTTGAGCTGGTCGAGTTCTTTTTGCTTAGCAAACAGCCCGGCGTACTCCACAAACCGAAAGTGGTTGATGAGAAGCAGAAGCACCAAGAAGACAGTTGCACCGAGCACTATCAATGACAAGCGACTGGTACTGGCGATAAGAGCATCAGCCGAGGCCAGTGAGACGCTCATACTGGTAATCCCCCGCTGCACACCCTGGCTGTCGGTAATCGGCGTCAGTACCCGCCAGAAGCGCAGGGCTGCCGTCTGGTCCTCAACCTCTTGGGCAATTGCTTGGTTCCTCGACCAGACCAGCTGCAATTGCAAGTTGTCGGCCGCGGTACCAACCGTCGATGAGTTGCTCGACGCCAGCACCTTGAACTTACTGCCGTCGGCTACGTAGACCGACACGTCAGCCACCTCGCTGGCATCACGCTGCAAGCGGTCTATGGCAGCCTGCAACTTAGCCGCTGAACCGGCACCATTGTTTAAAAGATCGCTGGCCGTCGCCCCAAAGACCTCATTGGCCAAGTTGGCCTTGCGCCGCAATTCAAAATCAAAATTGCCCTTAGTCTTATTGAGCAGTAAAAGCGTATTGAAGATGAGCAAAGCCGGAATTAAAACAATGATTGCTATCGAGTAGCCAAATTCTATTTTGTCGCGATTAAACTGTAGGCGGAATTGGGGTAACTTCACTATCGAGCGGTTTCTTTTTAAATCGTTTGTGTACTAGGAGGAGTAGCCGAATCCCGACCAGGATCAATAGAATACCGCCGCCGAGGTACAAAATAAACTCCAGCCTTGAGGCTTGGGCTAGGTTGAGGCTATTACCCTGAGGGTTCTGCTCGCTAGCTAAAGCCCGGGCAACATTTATAAACAATGGCTGCGAGCGCACGAAACTGGCTGGCTCCTTCTCGGTTGTGGCATAGACCTCGTGTTTACCCGGCTTGAGGGGATTTTCCAGCGTGTAATTCCAATTACCATCACCATCGGCCTTGGTCTTGAGTACCAGTGGCTCGCTAAAAATGTAGAGGTAAACCTCGGTATTTGGCGCGGCCTTACCAGACAGCTTGATAATCTTTTGCTCCTTGCCGGCCGAGTCCTGCTTGCTCTCCTGCTTAGCTTCACCGACGGTTATTTTGTTCGTCGAATCAGTTGGCAGATTCTTCACATCGGCAGGTGCCACTGGAGCGAGTGGCGATGGCACCAGGCTACCGTTGCCAAAGCAGACCGCCCCTTTCTGGCGCTCTTCGGCGGTTGGTTGGGATGCGCCAGAATTAATATCTTTAAAGCGGGTGGTGCCGAGGATTTTCTCCAGACAGCCGGCCTCCTTACTATCGGGCTGAACCGATATCGGCGGCGTCGTTGGATGAGGTGTCGGGGAAGGGCTGGGCCCACCAGCTGTGGTCGCACCCGGTGCCGGAGCGACCGAAGGGCTGGGTCCAGTGTCCGAATTAGGCGTAGGCGAAGGTGTCGTATAGCTGCTTGAAGGATTAATCTTGAGCGCCGCCGAAGCCGTGGCTGTCAGGTTATTGTAGTGGGCGCTCAAATTCAGCTGCCCGGTACCATCTTGTGGTCCGCTATAGTAGCCAACGGTATGGCCGCCAGTACCAATACTACCAATAGTCGTCGACCAGCCAAAGACCGAAGCGGTGCTGACGTCCGTTATCTGCCCGGCGCTGTCTTTATAGGCGACCGTGGCCTTGAAGGAAACACTGACGTTGGTGGGGCCTTCCCAGCTAGCGGGCTGGATAGAGACCGTCAGAACCGGCGCAGTTGTGGGAGCACCGTTGGCAACGGAGATGTTCGTAGGGTTGCTTAAACAATCAGCCACCGTGCTGCCGGTCGGATAAATTGCCCTGGCGTAGAGGTAATACTGGCCATTCGGCAAGCCATTGGTCGCCCAGCTTAGCCGCCAGCGCAACGGATCACTAGGCTCACTCGTAGCCTGTCCGAGAATAATTGGGTTTACGGTGGTATTAATCGGCAACGGCCGGACGCTGTACTCCACACCGGCAACGACGGCAGAGGTTACCGATTCAATGATGATACTATTACTGAGGGTTGCCCCAGACGGCGGGTTCGCTATATTGATATTAGGGCCAGAGCAGGCAAGAGCCACCGAAGCTGGCTGGCTGGCGACTAAACCGAGCACTGGCAAACCGAGCGCAACAGCAAAAGCGAATACAAATAATTTGCGCACCGTCACTCCTCTATTACTCTTAAGCTTACTCTACGTGGCTGATCTGTCAATCACCCAACTAAAAACCCCGCATCCGGCAACTGCCGGAGCGGAGTTTTTGTGGCCTAAGACGAACTACTTAAACTTTATAGTAAGTGCTTACTTTGGCTTTTTTCACGAGTCCGGCGAGATAGTTTTCGAAAGATAAGGTCTTTATCAAAATATGTGAGACCTTTACCGTGTCATCTTTCTTGTCGTAAACCTTGAGGATGTGGTAGCCAAACTTGGTTTTGACTAGGTCTGAGACTTGACCTGGTTGCAGGGCAAACATGGCGGCCTCGAACTCTGGTACAGTTTGGCCCTTAGGCAAGTAGCCTAGGTCGCCACCGTTAGCCGCACTGGAGTCCTCGGAGTACTGTTTGGCTAGCTCGGCAAAGTCACCACCACCCTTGATCTTATCAAGCACCATTTGAGCCTTGGCCTTAGCGGCAGCATTGGTAGCATCGTCGTTGGAAATCTTGGTCGTAAGTTTTTCTTCGGCAATCTGGAAGCGAACTTTCACTTTAAGGTCGGCTACTGTCCAGCCGTAGTACTTGGTGAGTACCTCCTTGAGTTTGTCGTTGCCACCGGCTGATTTGGCCAAAGTGTCGACTTGGTCATTAACCTCTTTGTCGGTCACCTTGATCTTATCTTTGGCTATTTGTTGGCGAGCAACGGTATCGGTCTTGAGCTGATCCATTACCTGCTTTTCGAGCTCAAGCAGCTTTTTCTTGCCATCAGCCGTCTTGAAGTCGATGACCGGCTTACCGTCCTGGCCAGGCTGGCTGAGGTAATAATGCTTGATGGAGTTTACCTCGAACATGTAGTCATGGTAGCTTACAAAGCTGCTGTTGACCCGCATAATCGGGTACGGGATGTACTTCGATACGGCGTAAACCATCGGTGAATCACTCTTGTATTTGTAGACCAATACTCCAAAGATTGCCACGAATATGACCACGCCAATCAAGACCGCCGTCAGGCTCATGATGAGGCCCTTCAGCGAATAACTTGGCCGCGGAATGCGTCGGCGTTTTTTGGTGCT
Source organism: bacterium (assembly GCA_043767845.1). GTDB lineage: Bacteria > Patescibacteriota > Saccharimonadia > UBA4664 > JBBRNT01 > JAYUFZ01. Next base: position 7,212 of record JAYUFZ010000013.1, read on the forward strand.
CTTTGGTTCTTTGTGTTCGCTCGACTCACTTGAACTATGCGCGGTAACTTCTACCGACTTATCATCTTCTGCCAAAATAGGACTCCTTCTTGCAATCAGACTTTTATTGAAGCCCCTCCCCACAGGCAAAAGCTTTCGACCATCTTATCATATGCCGCTTCACTCAGGTAGCCCCAGCTAATCGTCGCGCAGTCCCGGCGCGTTCACGGTGTTGACGGTATGCCAGATTTCGACAAACTTTGAATGGATTTCGACCGGTTTGTGGATCATCAACATTTCGACGTCACCCACATAGGTTTGGGCCACAATATTGCCGAATTGAAAAATGACTGCCTGGAAACCCTTGATGTGGTAGTTGATATTTTGGATTTTGTCTAAGCCATACTCACGGAAGCGGCGATTGAAAAAGCCTTTTTGCTTGATTTCGATCAAGCGCTCGTTGGTCACGATGTAGACGCTGTAATACCAGCCAATCCAGGCGTAGAACCAGTAGGCGGCCACGCCTAGCAAGGTATACCAGACCGGATACCAGGCCCAAGTCGGTAGCGGCCAGAAGAGCGGAATCATGAGGCTCGCCAGTATAGCCAGTAGTCCAACTATTAATGGAACGCGCATTACCAGGGGGTGCTGATGAAACACCAACTCTACCTCCTCGCCCTCATGCTGGCCCGGAAAACTGCGCTGTTTTTGATCTGCTGTGTCTTTGCGGCTCATGTAGCTATTTTAGCATAAGCCCTACTCTGCCGCTTATGCTTGAAAAGTTCGTCCCAAATCTATATAACTATGGCGTCCACTCCGCCAGCAAAGGAAGATCCATGACAAACCCAGGAAGCCCCCAGGCGCCCGCAGTCAGCCACCCGCTCGCCACAAAACGAGTCATCGGTACGCCCACAAGTCTCGATGCCCTGATTTCGGCTTGGGACAGTTCGACCAGTTTTGTTGGTCTTCTCGCTCTCTTCGATCAGGGATTTTCCGAAATCGTCCAATCAGGCTGGCCCGAAGCCCTCATTTGGCTGCTCGACGTAGCCGACAGCTGGAGTGACGCAAAGCTTTTCGCCGAGGATCAAACTGGTGACGCCTATACTGCAATGTACCGGCGTGCCTTGGCCTGCAAGGCGCTTGCAGTAGTGGTTGATCGTATGCTGTTTCGCGACAAGGAGCCAGTTACCCTGCATTGGTGGCTGCTCGGGGAGCCTGGTGTACTGGGCAAACTGATATGGTTCCTTCGGCCGACCCCCAGTGGAGGCGTACCAAACTTGGCTGGTGACGCCTTGTGGCTTCTCGACGAAAGAACCCACAAGGGCATCTGCTGGGATAGCGAAGCCGTAACCGGAGCCCCGGCCCGGATGCGTTACTTTGCAGCTGAGCTTTGGAAGCGTTGCTGGGATTACCCCAATAATCACAACTCCGAGTGGGGTAGGAGTGGTGTCGACGCCAAAACAAGCCAGCTGCTGGTAGCGGCCAGGCCACAGCTGCTGCATCTAGCACGCTACTTCGGCGAGTTGCCCTTACTAAGCTCCCCGCGCTACTGGCCAGATGAGCCCTGCAAGGAACTGCTCCGAAGCTGGGCCAAGGCGGCACGTACTCCGGGAAAAGACAATCAGCCAGTCACCTCGCTCGCCGAAGCAGCAAAGTATGGCTTCGAAGCTGCCAAGGTGTTGCTGGTAGTTGATGCCGTCGATGCCTTCGACGCCGAGACAGCAGCCGAAAAAGACCGAGACTGGATCAATAGCCTCAGCACCTCCAACTAGCCCACTCACCGACCGCAGCTCCCCGCCACCCGGCGGGGTTTTCTTACATTAGGATCGATACACTTCCCGACGATGTTGCACCCGAAGAATGTAGAGCGTTTGTTGGGCGAGCTCGCAGACCACCCGAAAGTCACCAATCCGGTAGCGGAATTGGCCGTCGAAAGGTGATGTTAGTTTCTTGGCGGTGGCTAGTGGATCGGGACTGTGCTGGATCGCAATTAGCTTTTTCCGGAGGCGCTTGGCAGTCACCGAATCAAGCTTTTTAATGTCTTTAAGCGCGGTAGCGGTAATCTGTATCTGCACGCTTAAACTCCGGCGAAGGCCTCTTCCAGACCCTGCGTATTTCCACTGGCAATATCACGTCGCGCCTGGGCAATCGACTCTCGGTAAGCTGGGTCGCTGGCGGCCAGTAAGTCTTCATAGCTACCGGCATCAATCAAAACAGCCTCCGCTTTACCACGAGAGGTAATGAGCAGCGTGTTTTTTTGGGCAACCAGATCTAAGCTATCAGCCAGGTTACTTCTTAGCTTGGTTGAGGAGATGGTTGTGAGTTTCATGATAGTTCCTTATGTACACTTCGATTGTACACTTACTTTTAACGGCTGTCTATGTAACTCCCGTGGCCTCTACCCCACTTATGCTTGAGTTAGAGACGGGCAAAATGTATAACTACATCATTCCGACCCACCGCACCCAACCAAAGGACGCACCATGACAACCTCACCGGCTATCCCCCGCCCGCCGCGCCACTATCTGCTCGATCTGAAAGCCGAACCGCTCCAGGACTGGGGACATTGGCTCAAGCTCTGGGATGAGGCCGAGTATGGCTTCCAGCGTATGGCCCTGCTCCGGGCTATCTTTTCCGTGAAAACCCACACCAACCAGCAGTACGCCAACCAGATAGCACTGCTCCTCGATGTCGCCGACGGCTTCCGTTCGACCTACAATCTCGAGCAATACGACGCCGAAGGCTACTATCTTCACGGGCCAAACTCCGACACGCTGCGAAATGAACGCCATCAGATAGCCATCTGCGCTGCGGAAGTGCTCCACCAGACCCTGCTTGATAAGCCGGATTACAAGGTCAAAGAATGGCTATCTTGGCTCTTGCTGATCAAGGGAATGCCGGAGAAATTGATCTGGTTTACCCGTGTGCCGGTGTTCGATAGGAGCAGCAACATCCACGGACCGCACCGGCAGTCTAGTGTAATAACTAATGAAGATCTGGAAAAACGTCTCAATAGGCTCGGGAGTCAACTATGGCGGCTGTTCTGGACGCTCCCCGAGACTTTCCTCGACCACAAAGGTAACAGGCGCCGGCCCAACAGCGAAGAGCTAGTCATTTTCGAGCACATAACGAGCCTGCGCCCACAGCTCTTGCCACTCATGGAAAGGCTTGGCGAACTCAACAGCCTGCTGTCGCCGAGGTATCACCCTGATCTGGCCACCTGCAAAGCTGTGCGCGCCATGGCGCTCGAGACCCGCAACGGCAAGAAGCCCAAGAGCCTCAAGCTGGCACTCCACGAGGGGCGGGTCGCCGCCCATGTCGCCTACTGCCTGGAACCGATCATGACCGAAGACAAGCGGCTTGCGAAGCTCGAGGCCGCCAAACTGCGTGCCGAGGCGGCAGCCACCAGCCAACCCGTAATCAAGCCTGTCCGATCCAGCCGCCGCGCCGCCTGATCTAGCCTCGCTTATCGCCCCGCATCAAATCATTGGTGCGGGTTTTTCTTACGCTTGAAAAGCACCTGCTAAATCTGTATAACTACACCATCCTTTCCCTAATTTCCGACTAGCCACAAGGAAGTACCGTGACAATCACCAGCTCACCAACCGAAGCAGAGCCCCGTAACCACCCACTGCAGGACTTCCAGCTGCGTTCCATATCGACAGTCGATGTTTGGCTCAAACATTGGCCAGTAACCTACGTTGCTGAGCACCGTCTAGGCATGCTCGATATGGTCTTCAGCTTTCGTGAAAGTACGACACATACTGAGCTCATCGCCTTGCTGCTTGATCTGGCTGACCACTGGTACGACAACAAGTTCTTCCTGCCACCCAATGCGGCCGCCTTCTCGCTGTTCCCAACTCCCGAGATGATCCTTGCTCGAAACCGCCAGGCTATCGCAACTGCGGCCATGCGACAACTCTGCCAACACTTCTTTGGCGTGCGGGTGAGTGATGGCGAAGTACCCTGCTGGGCCGCCCTCTGCCTCAAGCCAGGTATCGCCGAGAAGATCTTGCGACTCTACGCGCCACAGAACGGAGTCATCCAATTCCTGCACAGCCGCTATAGCGTCAGGTGCGACCTGGATGGGACTATCCTGGCGGCCCTGACGGATTTTGCCAGCAGTTTCTGGAGAATGTTCTGGGAACTGGGCGACGGCAGCCGGATGCCACGCAGCGCCAATGGCACAACGCGTTGGCTCAACGATGAGGAAAAAGCTACCCGCGAGCATTTGGTGACGCTTCGCCCCCAACTCATCCCGCTCATCGAGGAACTGGATGAGTTGCATGAGCTCATCAAGGGCAATTATCGGCCCGACCCGGCAATGCTCGAAGCACTGCGCAACTACGCCCTTCGGCCGACCGGCGTCAACCATCACCAGCCAGCCTCACTAGAGGAAATTCTCTTCCGCTCGCCAACAGCACAGGTCGTATACTTGCTTGATGCCATCAATGCCAAGGAGGCACAGAAGGCGGCAATAGCCGAGAAAAATCAGGATCGGCTGAGACAGAAAGCCGCTATCGAGGCCTGGAACGACCTGCCATAGCCTAAACAACCGACCCCCGCCACTGTGGGGGTTTTTCTTATGCTTGAAAACTTACCGGCAAATCTGTATAACTATGGCGTCCTCACTCTGCCTCACAACCGAAGGAAGCACCATGACAACGACCGAAACGGAAGTCGACATCAACCCGCTGCTACACAAGACCCCCTACCGCCAAACTTGGCTAGACTGGCGAGACGAGTTGGCCAAAGCACGCACCTACGAGCAGCTTCTGGCCCTCACCAATACCGGCTTCGACATCCAGATTGGCTGGCATGAACCCGCCGAACAAAGTGTCGACCGGGTGCTGCTCTACTTGGCAATGGCCGACGGTTGGCTCAGCGAGTCAAACTTCGACGCCCCCGATGAGCGGACCACCATTACCCGCCGCCCCGATGCCTGCAAGTTCAGGCAGGAGCTGAGCAAGCGGGCTTACCAGGTACTCGTCATGAGTTTCTTCAAGAATACTGCGGAGGACTATGAGCAGCCCTCGTGGCTTACGATCGTTGAACACCCAGGTTTCCTGGAGAAACTGCTTCACTTCTTTCGGATTCGCGGCAACACCATCGAGAACATCGGCTATAGCGACGATGAGTGTCGTGTCGTTGTCCGTGATTTCCTGAGCAGCTTCTGGCAACTCGGATGGAGTTACGCCAGCCAGAAGCGCGACTCCAAGGGAAGATCTCAATACCTGAGCGATGAGGAGAAGCTCTTCGAAGCAAAGTTGGTACAAACGCGTCCCGATTTCGTGCGCATTTGCGCAGTGCTGAAGCAGCTCGACGTCCTCCTGTGGGATGAACGCCAGCCCGATGAAACCTGCATCGGGGTACTAGAGGAGCTTGCCCTGAAGAAGAGTTCCAATGAGCGGTACACCTCGGAGGCTGAAGCGAGTCTTGCCGGCTCAAAGGCCGCCCGGGTACTCATGGTCCTCAGAAGCGACATGGCCGAGCGCCAGCGCCAAGCACTCCTGCGACAAGCCGCTGCCGACCAGCGAGCTGCTGCCCAGCGAGAAGCTGATGCCAGAGCCGCCGAAGACGCAGCTGCTCAAGCCCTGGCCAGGGCAACTGAGCTCCGTAGAGTCACGCCAGAATAGCTACAACTCCCTGAGCATCCAACCTTCCCCGCCATCCGGCAGTCGCCGGAGCGGGGTTTTTCTTATGCTTGAAAACTTACCGCCAAATCTATATAACTAGGTCGTCTAACCCAGTCGCGCATGAAGCGGCTTGACCCAGAAAGAAGCACCATGACAACCGAAGCAGAGGTCGAAAAACCCCAGCAATCAGATTCAGTTGATCTCACCAACCCAGTACTCGGTACCTATCCAGGGCAGATAAGCTGGGAGCAGTGGCTCGAGCGATTGAAGCAAGCTGGTGATACCGACGGCACCCAAGCACTGCTGCATTACGGCTTCAATATCCGCCTGCGCTCCACCCGCCTCCGCGAAAGGGAGGTTCCCGAGCCCGACTTTCGCGCCGAGCGCGTGATCATGTATCTGCGCTACGCCAATGGCTGGACCGCCAGGGAGAATTTCCTCAAGCGGGATGCGCTCCAATCGGAGGCCGCGTCGAGTGCACAAGTAGTAGAGCGGCATTTGATTAGTCAGAAAGCCATGAAGATTCTCTGCTCGCGATTCTTCAAAGATACTGAGGAAGATAAGTATTACCATGAGCAGTCCTGGATGAGCACACTCGAACTGCCTGGCATATTGGAAGCCATCTTCGCCTTCTTCGCTCCAGATAGCTATGGCAATCTCAGGAACGCAGATGGGGGTCGCGATCTGCCAGAAACAAAAATCATAAGGCAATTCCTCACAGAGTTCTGGCTACTAAGCTGGAAATATGGCCGCCGCAAGTACGATGGCAGGAGTTGTTGGCGCAGCCTGAGTGAGGCTGAGGAACAGTTCAAAGCCAAACTGATCGCCTACCGCCCGAGGGCCCTTATCATCGGCAGAGCCCTAGGGCAGATCGACACACTGCTGGATAGGCAATTCAGGCCCGACCTCGAAACCCTCAAGGTTCTCGATAGGATGGCTCACACCGATGGTCAAGGAAAGCCGTATGAGTCAATCGACGCCGCTCTGGTTGCCTACAACCAAGCTGCGTCGGTATTCCACCAATTGAGCGCCATGATACCTGAAGAAGCCCGACAAAAGCAGGCCGCCGACAAGGCCAATGCTGACCGCATCGAGGCCGCCCGCCTTGCCAGAGAAGCAATCGATCTAACCGCCCAGAATACGGCGCGGCGAGCAAATCTCCAAAAGCTCTACGGAGACTCTGAGGTAGCTGGCCTCGGACCGCAAAGATCACTCGAAGATAAGGCTGCTGGTATCAATACAATGCCCGCCGTCTAATCCCCGCCCGTACCGAAAGGTGCGGGCTATTTGTTACCCTAAATCACCTGGTTTAAGGGTTTGCTAAATACTCACGCAACAGCTCAGAGTAATTATCAGGCATCGGCGATTCACGTAATTCTAAGTAGTCATAATCCTCATCGGCCAGCTGATATCGATCAATTTCTGGCCAATTTCCAGTCTTTTGGGCCAGGCGCATGGCTTCGCGGGCTTCGGCTACTTCGCCAACGCATTCGAAGGGTTTTTCGTTGGTGAGACCTAGGATGTCGTCGTAGAGGGCGTGCAGATTTGG
>JAYUFZ010000014.1:0-14373 GCA_043767845.1 bacterium
TGGTGCTGGTGCTGGTGCTGGTGCTGGTGCTGGTGCTGCATAAGTTTGTTGTTGGGTTGGGGCAGGCGCAAGAGGGGCTGCTGGGGTTGGTTGGGCAACGTTTGGCACAGGGGCAGGCATACTTGGTGCCACGCTGGCAGAGTTCACCGGCATTTGTGCGCCCGCCGGTCCTGCAGCCTGTGGATTGAGCGGTGGGTTAAGGTTGGCGGGCCTTGGGGCGAGCTGCGCTGTAGCCGGCGCCAACCTTGGTGCTGCGGGCGCTGGCGGCATCTGTGCGACAACTTGTGGCGCAGATGCCGCGGAAGGCACAACCGGGGCTGCACTCGCCACCGGGGCCATAGCGGGTTGAACGGGTGCCGCTGTCGCCGCCGTAGCACCACCAGCCGTATTCACGGGAGCACCAGGGGCAGCACCAATCGGCGCGGCCACCGGTGTACCGCTCAGGCGCGCAAAAATAGCAGCCTCAACCTCAGCCTTTGGTTTGCCGTATTTGAGTGCCGAAAGCTGGGCAATAGCCTTGGTCATATCCGGTAAGGAATTAGTAAGCGGCGCCAAGGCCTCCATACTAAACGGCCGTGAGGGCAGACCTCCGACCAGCAGGCGTACTGCGGCATTACCTATCGGCAAGTTCACAAGATCCCTAGCGTCAAAGACTGGCGCGAATTGCTTCACAAGGAAGTCAGCGTCCTCTGGACCTGTTCGAAAACTAATAACCGTACCGACATTACCAAAGACAGCATCGCGAATATTGTCGCTCAATTGGCCGATAAACTGGTTAGCCACAATCAAGTTCAGACCATACTTTCTCGCCTCGGAAAGGATCGAGGCAAACGAGTCAGTCGAGAAGTTCTGAAACTCATCAACGTACAGGCAGAACGGCTCGCGCTGATCCTGGGGAATGTTGGCCCGGCTCATGGCCGCCGCCTGGAATTTAATAACAAACATAATTCCGAGCAACTTGGCATTCAGCTCCCCGGTCATGCCTTTGCTCAGATTAACGATCAGGATCTTCTTCTTATCCATGATCTCGCGCAAGTCAAATGACGACTTGGTCTGGCCAATAATATTGCGCATCATCTCATTATTTAGGAAAGCCCCAAACTTCGAAGCGAACCAGCCAAGCATTTCGCTCTTATGATAGTCGCTGGTTTGCCCCATTTCCTTGGTCCAAAAGTCTATAACTGTCTGGTCGGTCAGATACTTAAACTTATTCTTGAGATAGTTGGCATCGGTAAAGACCTTGGGGATTTCAATAAACGTTGACCCATTCGGGTCGGCCATCAGTGTCAGGGCGGCATTACGGAACCAGCTCTCAAAGCGCGGGCCGATCATACCCTGGCCATTGGGGTCGTAGAGCTTATAAAGCATTCCCAACGCTTCTTGGATGAGGAAATCTTTCTGCATCGGGTCGGTAAACTCAAACAAATTGAGTCCCAGCGGATGTTCAGTATCGGCTGGATTAAAGTAAATAACATCCTCTGCGCGATTCTTTGGAATCAGCCCGAGTAGTGTTTCGGCAGTGTCACCGTGCGGATCGATAAAGGCAAAGCCGTTGCCAGCTAGCATATCTTGAACAGCTAGGTTTTCCAAAATTTTTGATTTACCCGTACCAGTCTGACCCACAATATAAGTGTGTCGGGCGCGGTCGGCTGGACTGAGCCGAATTTCTTTTTTAACACCCCGAAAGACGTTATAGCCGAAGAGTAACCCGCTGGTCGGCAGTGATGGTGGACCGTCAACCTGCTTGCTCATCTGCCGAGTTACTTGTGAAGTTGCCGTAAACTGCGCATCCGGTAGGTGAAACAAAGTCGCCAGCTCAACACTATTAAGTACCATATTGTTTAGCTCTGGTGGGAAAAATCGAAAAATGAAGGCCGTCACCAGGTCTTCAGTATTACTCGACGGCGTAAAACTAAAACCGTTCAGCCCAGGGGCAGTAAAAAGTGAAAAAGTGGTCGCTATATCGCGCAACATTTGCTGCGAGCGACTAGCCACCGGCGAAGAAACAACCATTCGGATGAGCACCTCATATCCAGGGAAGCGAGTTTTTTCTTCAATTGCCTCTAGAATATTCTTATCAAGTGCGTTCATTTGAACATTCTGTTGGTTGATCTGGGCGTCTGCCACCCGCTGCTCGGGAGTACGCACGGCCGCCTGGACCAAGTCCCCTGGCGTAATACCTATCCCGCCTGTTCCGCGCGTGTGCCGACGCTTAGCCACATAGCGAATTCCAGCCCGCATCCAGTCTAGCTTAGCCGGCCGCAGCATTATCTGCACCCCCGCGCCCTCGCCGGCGACAAGCGAGCTCAGGCTATTGAGTAAGGCCTCCATCGGATCGCGCTCGATAGTCTTGAAGGTTTGAATAGGAAAGTAGCTTGGCGCCGTGAGCGTCAACTCGCCACCAGCAGTACCAAGTATCTTACTGTCAGGATTAAAGATATTATGGTCTTCAGCCTGCTCAATGCGTGCCCCAGGATAAGCCGTCATGACCGCCTGCACAAATAAGGCTTCGAGGGCTACCGGAACAGCCGCGAAGTAATGGATAATACCGCCTGAAGCAATAATTTCCAGGCTTACATGTCGCTGGCCATAAAAGCTGCTTTTAAACCCCTTGCCCGCCGTTCCAGCCAAAATACTGTAGAGCACCTCGGCCTGCGAAATCTTCTCACGCATCACATCGCGTACGTCGCGATTACCGCCATCGGTATCATCGCTTGAGGGCGGTAAGTGGATGAGCAGCGGCACCATTTTCAGGCTCCGTTCAAGATTCTTGGCCTTTCGCAAATTACGCCGGTAGAGGAAGAAAAAAACCGTCCCGGTTACCGCCAGGAAAACCAAGAATATGAGGGCAACAACTAACAGGTACATAAATATACCTCTCTAGTCCCAGCTTGTCGTCTACTCACCTCGCCCACTATTTTTTCCTCAGAACTTTTTAACGTCTATGCCGTAGCGCTTTTTCAGGTAATCAATTTGCAGCTTTTCTTCAGCTTCTTCCTCGGTATAGGGATCATGCTTGGTGGTGGCAATCAAATGGTCGGCCGCATCGACCCACTCTTTTTCGATAACATCCACGTCGTCGGCTATCTGAGGCGCCAACACTACACCCGAGCCCGCACCGGCGACCGTCACGGCTGTGCCAGCAATTCCGCTAGACGAACCAACAGCCGTGGGCCAGGCGACCGACGCCTGATTGCCTGAAGCAGCGGCAGGCCTAACTTCATTCGTGGCCGGAGCGGGAGCCAGCTCGGGCTGAGCCGCCGGCCCGCCAGGTACTATATCTAGTGAACGCTCCGGACTCACGGTTGGTTGAGGCTGAGTATTTGGATCCATTAGGCTCATTGTAACACTTATGCTAAACCCGTCCAAGGCCTGCTTTTAGCCTTGCTTATTCTTGTCTGAAGGAATACATCAATACTGCGTTAAGCCTTATCATGGACGAGCAATATCTGGCATTTTCTGGCCTACAAGCGGCCCAGATTGGATGGAGTGCTCGGAGACGGCAAGGAGCTGAGTGAGCCGTACTTCTCTGTACGGTGAATGCGCACCACAGCTGGCGACAACGCAATCCGCCAAGATGGATCGTTTGTTAGCTTAAAGGTGGACCCAGACGGGGGTTCCTATATCCGACCAATTATACAAGAAAGCAGCTGTATCCAGGGGTAAGTTCACACAGCCATGCGAACCATTGGTCGGGTAGTTCATTTCCCCAAAATGGCCATTGCGCCAAACGCCATCATGAAGCCCGTACTGTCCATTAAACGGCATCCAGTATGATACTGGCATATCGTAGTAGTAAGGCGTGTAGAAACCGCCGCGCAAATGGGTATTGGTTGTTTTGTAATATATACTAAACAGTCCAATGGGTGTCCCCAGACCATAGGCACTCGCACCACTGGTCATGGCCGAGTCAAAGACCAAATTATGGTCCTGGTACAGGTAAATATGCTGCTGCCTAATATTTACCTCAATATACTTGCCGTAATCAAGGGTTATTACCTGATTGGTCTCGGTCTTAAAGGCGACTTCCTTGGTCGGTATTTGCATGCTCAGCGGGGCAAAGCTCGACAGCGCCTGCGAGATCGCCCCGACAACCGCGTCCTGATCCATGGCCAGCCCCTTCACCCCCTCCTGTTCGGTGCTCGTAACACCATTCTTGAGGGTCACTTTCTTATTGGTTGGCTTAATGTTTATATTTTCTGCCAAGTCCTGCACATAGTCCTTGATTCGGCTAGTGTCGGCCGAGACTACCAAGTGCCAGCTGCCTTCACCACCGCTCTTCTCGGTTGTTATCCAGCTACCGATCTGGACAGGCGTTGGCTTGTATTTTTTGTCGCCATAACTCAAGCCAATGGCCATTTCGGTCATCTTCGTAACCGTCTCGGTCTGCCGCACTGCTTCTTGCTCCGAGATATCTGCCTTGAGTGGCACTGGCTTAACGGCGATTGTCTGCTCCTCACCTCCGCCCAAACTATTTTCTACCAACCTGGCCAAGCGCGCTGCCTCGACCGACTTGCCGTCCTTATCCCGGGAAACCTGGGGAGCACCGCCAGCGACTGTCAGCGTGGCGTCGACCGGCGCCTGCCCAACACTAGCTACAATAACCTGGATGTAACTCTTGAGTAGTGTTCGATTTAAGGTGTAGCTATAGGTAACCGGGTCATATTTATGGCCATATATGTCAACCAGCCCTAGTATATTCAAATAATGCCCACGGCCTGCGCTAAAGGCTTGCTCGACAGTGCCGGCTATATCGAAACGGGCACCAATCTCATCGGCTGTAGCCCCAAAACGCTGCTCCCCTACCTGGATGTTCAATCGGTAGCCACTGGAAGCTGTGCGCAAAATGTCAGCTGCCTGTCTTTTGGTAGCTAGCCCCAGCTTCTGACCACCGGCCGCAACACCAGGGTAAACGCGGCCACTCATCAGGCCGGTAAAGGCCAGTTCAGCAGCCAGCAGTAAGCCGACGACAAATAAACCAGCCGCCCCAATTACTTGAACGGTTCTCTGGCCACGCCGCGGCCGACTATTTGACTCCTGATCCATTGAAGCTATTATAGCGGTTATGCTGCATCAACAGCAAACGAAACGTCGGCTCTCGGGGCATTACTATTCTAGGCTCGTAGTTTAGCCTCGAATTTTGATTCAAGTTTTGCCAGAATAGTATTAAAGGTATCGTCGGCTTGCTTATCGGTTAAGGTTGCCTTCATGGAGGTTATCTCTAGCCTCATTGCCAGGCTTTTTTGGCCTTTGGCGATATCTGCTCCCTGGAATTCGTTCAAGTAGGTAACCTTTACTCCTGCCAGCTCACCCAATTCGGCCAGCACATCGGACCACCTTACTTTTTCGGAAAGAACTAGGGCCAGATCACGCCAAACCGACGGGTATTTGCTAATATCCTGGTATTGCTTTTCACGTGCTAGGTTCAAAAAGGCGTCAACCTCAAGCTCGAGGCAAAATACCTGGCCGCTCGGGAGCCTATGAGCGTCTAGTATCTCCGGGTGCAGCTCGCCTATCCGCCCGAGTGCATGACCATCATGCTCGATACAAGCACTGCGCCCCGGGTGAAATTCATCGTAATCCTTGGCCACCAGGTTCAGCTCCGCCCTAAATTCGCTCACCAGGACATCAAGAATCTGCTTAACCCCAGCGTAGCCCAGCGGCCAACCACGCAGCATAACAGCAAGTTGCAGGTCCTCCGCAGGAAGCTCACCGGTGGCATTCTTACGAAAGACCTTGCTCATCTCGTAAACGCCAAACTTTTTGGAATATCCCACATTGCGGCTTACCACTCCCAGTAAGCTCGGCAGCAAATTACTTCTTAGGTAAGCCTGCTCGACGGACAGTGGGTTTGATAGTTTTAGATGATCTTCCAACGGATAACTGAACGTTTGAAGTTGTTCAGCACTGACAAATGAGTAAGTCAGTACCTCGAATAAACCGCGAGCCTTTAAGGCCGCTTTCATTTTCCACAATTGCGCCCGTCGATGGTCGAAGTTCAGGCTGGTTGGCTGCCAATTCGGTAAAGTCGCTGGTATCGCCTCATAGCCGATCAATCGCACCACCTCTTCTACTAGGTCCTCACCAAGCCGTAAGTCAGTCCGCCACCAAGGTATCTCAACGCTCAAACTAGCGTCTGATTCACTTGCCACCTTCAGCTCCAGGCTTTGGAAATGGTTAGTAATTTCTTCCGCAGATAGCTTGATTCCCAGTAAATTACAGATTCGGTCCGGATGAATATTAATTTGACGGAGTGTGGCTTCGAGAGCTCCTTGTGGAGCAATGTCAGTCGTGTCGCCCACCTGCTTAGCATCCAAGTTATCAGCGAAAAGCCGCAAAGCGCGGGATAGCCCGAAGTCAGTTAGCTGAGTTGGCAGCCCGCGTTCATATCTGGCGCTGGCGTCAGTCCGAATTCCATGCCGGACAGCACTTTTTCGAACTGGGCCGGGAGCAAATATAGCTGCTTCGAGCAGTATATCGGTCGTCTCCATCCCAACGGCCGTGCGCCTACCACCCATCACCCCGGCCAGGGCGATGGCCCCATCTTGGTCAGCAATAACCATATCTTCACTACTAAGTGTTCGCTCTACACCGTCCAGCATAACTAGCTTTTCACCAGCTTGGGCCATGCGAACAGTTATGGGCAAGGCTACTTTACTGGCGTCAAAAGCATGGAGCGGCTGACCAGTCTCAAGCAATGTATAGTTCGTCAAATCAACGGCTGCCTGAATAGGCCTCATGCCGCTGTCTTTTAGCTGTTGCTGAATGTGATCGTTACTGAGTTTTTGGCTAGCAATAGACAAGCTAGTCAGCGTGTAGCGTTGAATATAGTCGCTGTCCACCATCAACCTAGCAGCCGGGCCGCCATCGCCGTATTGTAGCGCACTGCTTTCGGGCAATAAGATGCCAGTTTCATTTCGTGCAGCTATTTCGCGGGCTAAGCCGACCAATGACAAGATATCGAAACGATTCGCAGGCGTACTTATATCCAGAATTTCACTATTCTTTACTATGTCGCACAACGCTGTACCGGGCTTGATTCCAGGTTCGAGCACTAGGATCCCAGCATGATCGTCGCTCATAGCTAATTCTCTCGGGCTACAGAGCATGCCCATAGATGTAACCCCCCGCAGCTTAGCCTCTGCAATGAGGGTGCCATCGGGCAGTAGGGAGCCTATGCCTGCCAAAACAACAACCTGTGCTTCAGCCACATTGGGAGCGCCACAGACAATTTCTAGTTCGGCCTGGCCTGTATCGACAGTTACCAGTCTAAGCTTGTCAGCATTCGGATGTTGAACAACTTTTTTAACCAGTGCGGATACGATATGCTTATCATAGATTATTGGCGAAATTATTTGTTCAACTTCGATACCGGCAAGCTCGAGAGAGTCAGCCATCTGGCGGGCTGACATTGTACGACCTACATATTGTTGCAGCCAATTGGTACTGACTTTCATAATAGACTCCAATTTGGTTGTTGATTAAAAGCTTCTTGCAGACAACTCGCTATTGCAGTGCCTAGCATGGAGCCGGCCACCAAACCAAATGAATGCAACCAAGCCGACTTCCCTACTGGCTTTTTTTGTTGAAAAACACAGACACAATTTGTTAACTTCATATTTGAGGCCATTAAAACTGCTCCAAGAACTTTAGGTTTGGTCGCCAAAACTCACGAAGGTCCGGCACCCCATATTTGATAGCCGCGACCCGCTCTGGACCAAATCCAAAGGCAAAACCAGAATATATCGCCGGATCAATATTCACGTTTCTAAGCACTTGTGGGTGGACCATGCCCGCGCCGCCGAGCTCAAGCCAGCCAGTCCCACTGCACATACTGCAGCCTTTACCGTGACAGACCACGCAAGTAGCATCCAGTTCAACCGACGGCTCGGTATATGGGAAAAAGCTCGGTCGTAGACGGATCTGAGTAGATTCACCAAGCAAACCTTGCATCATGGCCAGCAGTGTTCCCTTCAGGTCGCCCAGGCTAATCCCCTTGTCGACCACCAGGCCCTCAATCTGATGAAACATCCAGACATGCCTGGCGTCTTCATCTTCGTTGCGATAGACCTTGCCTGGAGCGATAATCCGAATCGGTGGTCGGTGATTTTCCATATAACGAACCTGAACTCCAGATGTGTGTGTTCGTGGCAGATTACCTCCATCCAGATAGAAAGTATCCTGCATATCACGAGCTGGATGATCTTTGCCAATGTTCAAAGCTTCGAAATTATACCACTCATTTTCTACCTCAGGACCATCGGCTACAGTGTAACCCATCTGCCAAAATATCCGTATCAAATCGTCCATGACCTGGGTCACTGGGTGGTCATGGCCAAGTTCCGGAATTGGTGCTGGTGCCGTCAGGTCGATAACCTGACCACCAGCCCTGGTAAGGCTTTGGCGACGCAAGGCCTTGGTCTGGAGATCAAGGGCCGCTTCGATCTCAGCCCGTGCTGCGTTTAGCGCGGCGCCAGCTGACTTCCGCTCCTCGAGGGGAAGCTTGGAAAGCCCACGCAAAGCCAAGGTCAGCTCGCCACTGCGCCCCAGATACTTAAGGCGCAACTGTTCAAGCTCGCCACTCGACGTACTTGCTTCAATTTGTTTGATACTATCTGCTGTATTCATGCTTTTAAACTAAAATATAACTCTATTAATATTACTAAGGCCAGGGTTAGGAGGGAATCACGTAGGCCAAGTTGGCGTAGGCTCGACATCGCTAGTGTGAGGGTTGCCCAGCCACTGATCAACGCGCCCTGCCTTAAAGATCCAAAAAAGCGCCAATTGTCAGTCGTGCCAACTGCCAAGGTAGTCTTGAAAGCGTAAAGTGCTAACGCAATGGCGCCGCAAAGTCCCACAAATAGTAGAACAAACCAGGCGGTAACACCGTATGGCCCAGCACTTGTCGGGTTGGTAATAAAAAGACTGGTCACAACTATGAGAAGTGAAACAGACGATATGCTTGCCACCACGGCCAAACGCTTTGCTAACTCGGTCATAACTCTCCTGCGACTAGCCTGATTATCTCAAAAGGTGAGCTATGTAGCAAACATTATCCTTAGGTATCAAAAAAACACACCGTAGGAGTGTGTTTTGTGGCAAGAAATGAAAAACGGGGCGATCAAACCCGCCCAAATTTACTAAGTAATTGGCGCTTGTCGCCCCGCTGTACCTATAGGTCAGCGTTACTTAGTTCAAGGTGAACCAAATGGTGCTATACCAAAGAGATACTTGGGTGTTCAATCTCACTAACGTGAGAAAGATTCTGTCCCCACCATCTGTCTGGTAGCGTTTACGTTCGTAACTGTAATGGATGATCTCTTGTAATGCTCCGGCGTACTGTTTTGATTCTTGATTCTCAGTACTCTGACAGTAGGGTGAACCCGGATTAGAAATAAGGGGGATATTTCTAATCGGGATTGACCCTACTCTCGGATTGCAGGTGGTTTTGGGGTGAGTGGTTGGTTTGTTTTCAAGTTGCGTTGTACTGAACTGATACTAGTTTAGCATAAGGGGTATGGCGTGTCAATAACTATTATGCTTACTTCCCTATTTCGCTAACACTATTATTATGCTTTATATAAAGCATTTTTTGTATTTTGTATTTTGACTGTTGTAAAAACTACAATTCTTATCAACACTTCTCAATCCGTTGGCTGTTTTTATTTATTTTCTAAAAAAAGTTACTCAAAACAGTAATATTGGCTGGTGGCTAGCCATAGCTAACCCGTTGGCTCAATTCTATCCCGTCAGTAGCGATCCACTCTCTGCAGCAATAGTCTGGACTGCACATACACCAAGAACGGACTTTCTGGCCAAAAGCTTTGTCTGCTGCATGTTATTTATCCAAATGTGCTCACCCTCACTGTCCTTTATTATCGCTACATTTGATTGCTGGCTCATCGACCTGGAGCAGTGTCGCTGATATACTTGTTGCATGAATGGCGCACACAACTACACGCTCTGGGAGGATGATAGCTTTACCATCCGAACCCCTCTTAATCCTCACTTGCCTTACTCAGAGGGACTTCAGTTAGTTTTGGCTCCCAGACAGGAGGTAAGCAATGCCTGGACAGACCCTGAACTGACTGCTCGGGCTTTTAAGCTGGCTGCATTGACCTGCCAAATAGTCGGAGAGTCTGGGCTAGCCCCATGGTTTAATATTCAGGCCAATAGTAATTGGGGACTCCTGCCAGGTGCCGAGCCTTTTTTCCATATCCATATTTATGGACGTAACAAAACTGCCCGCTGGGGCAGACCCATCGTTCTGCCAGAGCTACCAAAAACCTACAGCAATGATCCTATGCCCATAGCTGATCGCGATCAGCTATCTAAGACCTTAAGGGCTAAGTTATAAGATACCTAGAGCCGCTTTGACCTCCTGCAGCTTAGCAGTGGCGAGCATTGAGGCCTTTTGCCGCCCGTCTTCAAGAGCCGGAAGCATGGACTGCTCAGAAAAGATTTTACGGTAATTTTCCTGGACAGGCTCGAGTTCAGCTAGCACTGCTTCGGCTACGCCTCTCTTAAAGTCGCCATAACCTTTACCTGCGTACGTTTGCTCCAGATCGGCAACCGATGTGTCTGTGACCAAGGAAAGAATAGTCAAGAGATTTGTGATAGCTGGCTTGTCACCCAAGGCCTGCACAATACTCCCAGAGTCAGTCACAGCCCGCATGATCTTCTGCTCGATGAGCTGGGGGGAATCTGATAACAAAATACAGCCGGAGGCGTCAGCATCACTTTTACTCATTTTCTTGGTTGGATCCTGCAAGTCCATGATCCGGGCGCCGTTCTCGCCAATAGTCGGGGTTGGTACCTTGAAAACTGGCCCGTAGAGATTATTAAAGCGGGTAGCGATATCACGGGTCAGCTCTACGTGCTGCTTCTGATCCTCGCCGACCGGGACCTCATCAGCATCGTAGAGCAGAATATCTGCGGCCATTAACACCGGGTAGGCATACAACGCCACAAGCTGGCCCTCAGAGCCAGCTTTACTAGCTTTATCCTTGAATTGAGTCATTCGATTTAGCTCACCCATGGTCACAAAGTTAGTTAGGATCCACATGAGTTCACTATGAGCCGAGACCTGCGACTGCATGAAGATACTGGACTTAGCGGTATCAACACCCATAGCCAATAACCACGAGGCGGCGGCCAAGCTATTGTGCTTCAGCGTATCAGGGTCGGGGCGGCCGTTCAGGGCGTGGAGATTCGGAATAAAGTAGAAGTTCTCCCGCCCATCTTGCTCACGCGCCCAACGGCGCATAGCCCCCAGGTAATTCCCTAGAGTTATGTCACCCGATGGCTTAATTCCTGACAGCACACGTTTCATACCTACAGCTTACACTACCTCCCCTGTCGCGCCAAGCTTTGGCGGCTGGTCAAGAGAGACTAGTCATCCAGCTGGGGTTTATCGACAAGTAGAGGTTCAATTGCGGGAGTTGTTGATGCAATTTTTACAACATCCTTATCAATTTTTTTCAATTCTTTATGCGCTGTATTATAATGATTTACCGTCGTACCCAGGGAGTTGCCAAGTTTCTGCATATAGGTGTCGTAAGCCACTAGATGTTGCCCGAGCTGACCGACGCGTATTTGGATTTCCTTGGCCTGCTCCTCTATCTGCAACGACCTCAAACCTTGCATAACCGTCTGCAAGTAAGCCATGAATGATGTCGGTGATACAATGATGACCCGCTTATCGCGAAAAGCATACTCTATTAAATCCCGTGCCGTAGTGGCTGCCGTACCGATCTTGTTGATTAGCAGGTCATAATAGATAGCCTCACTGGGAATAAACATAAAAGCAAAGTCCATCGTCCCCTCTGACGGACGGATGTACTTGGAGGTCTCGTCAATACGGTTCTTCAGATCCTGCTT
The DNA here is from genome assembly GCA_043767845.1 of bacterium. Classification (GTDB taxonomy): domain Bacteria; phylum Patescibacteriota; class Saccharimonadia; order UBA4664; family JBBRNT01; genus JAYUFZ01. The sequence continues at coordinate 11,881 of JAYUFZ010000014.1, forward strand.
AAAAAGCTTAATCAAGGCTTCCTTGCGACCTTTATCAGTCTCCTCTACTAGCCGGTTATAGTTCTCCAAGCTAAACTTCGAGTCTACTGGCAAGAACATCCCACGATCAAGCTTAATGATTGCGTCCACGATATCGCCATCGGCAAATTTATACTGGAGCTCAAACCTGTCTGGCGGCAAGACATTCTCCAGTACAGATTGCAAGTAGTATTCACCCAGCACGCCGCGCTGTTTGGGGTTCTGCAGCACATTTTGTAGTGTCTTGAGCTCGTCGGCCACATCAACCACTCGCCTATTGGTCTCATCGAGCTTGGTTAAGCGGTGCGTCACATCGGCGATAATCTTAGCCGACTCGCCGAATTGCTTCATCATAGTCGACTGCACCGCAGCACTCGAGCGATCCATGCGCTCGTTCATATGAGCCTGGGTCTGGGCGATTATCTGACCCATTCCCTGCAAGTCTTGCTTGAGCGAGCTAACGCCGGAATCGTTCTTTAATTCGGCCAGCTTCTGGCTCATTACATATACTACAAAACCAAAACCGGCCAACATAACAAGGAACAATAGAATGAGCAATGGAATAATCATAGATCAATTATATCAGCAATACGTGTACCGAACAAGTAGCGAACGATGCATATAGTTCGTCAGCCAAGCTATGACATTGACAATTCGACAAGCCGCTTCATCAGATCGGCCATACTCATACCAGCAGCCTGGGCGGCCTTTGGATACAAGCTTTGTTCTGTCATGCCAGGCATGGTATTGGCCTCCAGCACATAGATCTGGCCTTCGCTAGTTATGATCATATCGGTCCTAGAAAGATGCTTAAGGCCTAGCTCACGATGCACGTCGAGCGCCAGCTGCTGAGCTCGCTTGGTCAGCTCTGGAGATACTTCCAGTGGCGCGACAATCTCGCTCGTTTTGCCGTTGTACTTATTCTCATAGTCGAACTCCCCTCCGGCGGGTGGTACGATCAGAATAATCGGCAGGGCCTCATCGCCTAAGACACCAACGGTGATTTCGTGGCCGACAATTAATTCTTCCAGTAAGAGTTGCCCATACTTAGCAAACAGTGGCTCCAGTAGTTCGGCTCGACTAGCTGCCGGATGGTGGGCAATGTGCGTATCAATGCTTGAGCCGCCGTCTACTGGCTTGAGGACATGCGGCTTATGCTTCAGCTCCGAAGCGTGGAATTGGTCATGACTGACCAATTGGCCGCACGGTGTGATAATGTCGCGGCTGGCCAAATGCTGCTTGGTCTTATGCTTATGGAAGGCTAGCGCCGAGGCCTTGGAATCCGATCCAAGATAGCGTACTCCGAGCGCTTCCAGCTCGGCCTGCAGCTGGCCGTCTTCACCGCCAGCCCCATGCAGGATCGGGATTACTAGGTCTACGCCCTGTACTAATTTTGCCAAATCGATGCCCTCTGCGCCCGGATCGGCCTCGACGATATCAAAGCCTGCCTCACGCAAAGCAGCCATCACATTTACGCCTGAGCGTAGTGAGACCTCCCGCTCATTGGATGTGCCCCCAGATAGTACAAGTATCTTCATACACCAAGTATACGCCCTCAGCTGGCTCTCAAGTAGACCAGTTATTATGAGTAAGCCACAGTCGACTGTGGCCCACGTACTCGCCCACTGGGCTGATAGATGCACTAGCGCATCGGCGCCGCATAAGTGTGCAGCAGCAGTGACTAGCCAGTATCGACACTTAATGGAGAATATTATGAAGAAATCACAGCTTATCGGTGCGGGTATTGCTAGCCTAAGCCTGGCCGCCATGCTCGGCGTAGGCCTTGTATCAGCCGCAAATACAACAACCAGCACCAGCCTGGTAGACAAACTCGTCGCCAAATTCAATCTGAAGAAGGCCGATGTCCAAGCAGTTTTTGACCAAGACAGGACTGAGCACCAAGCAGCTCGCATGTCTGATGAAAAAACGAGACTCGATCAACTGGTGACCGACGGCAAGATTACCGCCGACCAAGAAACCAAGATCATCGCCAAACAAGCCGAAATCAAGACTTTCATGGATAGCTTAAGGGACAAGACTCAGGCCGAGCGCCAAGCCGCAATGAAAACCCAACGCGAGGCTGACCAGAAATGGGCAACCGACAACAAGATCCCAATGCAATACTTGCACATGGGTGGCGGGCGCGGCGGCTTCGGCGGACACGGTCATGGTGGCCTAGACGGTGATATGCCAGCAGGCGCACCAACAACTCCTGCGGCAGCAACTAACTAAACGACATTAGTTCCTCCTAAAAAAAGACCCGGAAGGGTCTTTTTTTTAGTACGTACAATTGATATTTAACGGATGGATACTTGATAAGTATGTTGTGCATATATCTACAGTTACTAATTTAGCGTAAGGCGCTACTCAAGCGGTCAATCGACTGCATCATAACCATAGTGGCTGTTGGGTCTAAGCTGGAGAACACTTTGCCAAAGTGTGTTTGGAGCTTAGCCTCGGCTTCTACAGCCAATT
>JAYUFZ010000015.1:0-5341 GCA_043767845.1 bacterium
AAGCGCTTTTCCACCAGGAACTATCTTTTCGAAAGTTATAATTTCTTTCACGGTGCTCATTGTACCACTAAGAAGCCGAAAATCAGCTATAATGGATCCATGCATAGCTCATCAGCGCGTCAAAGACCGAAGTCGACTAGTCTTGATATCCCTCAGGTAATCATCGATGGACTAAAAACTAACCTGGCTGCCAAGCTAGCCTTCGACAGGCTCAGCCACAGCCATAAGCGCGAATATATACTCTGGGTGCTCGGTACCAAGCTTGATGAAACACGCCAGGCACGGGTCAAAACAATGCTCACTATGCTTACTAGTCAGCAGAAAAATGCCTAGACATAGCTTTAGCACGCTTGATGTCTATAAGCGCAAGCGTAGTGTCGGCCATAATCTACTGCTGGTAGCCACGGTTTTGCTGATTGTTGCAGCTGTCTATTATTTCAAGTTCACTCCCCATCGCATCACCCCGGAGTCGTTGATAAAATTATTCAGGAATTAGCATGGCCGTCACCCGCAAGTACAATATCTATAATCCGCACCAGACAGAGCCTTTCAAGCTCAGCCGCTCTAAGTTGGAGAACTTTTTGCGTTGCAAGCGTTGCTTCTATATCGACCGCCGGCTCGGCATCGGCCAGCCTTCGATTCCCGATTATACGCTCAATAATGCTGTCGATACCCTCTTCAAAAAAGAGTTCGATAGCTACCGGGCTGCTGGCAAACCGCACCCGATTATGGAGCAGGCAGGCTTAGACGCGGTACCCTTTACCCACCCTAAGCTTGGCGAGTGGCGACATAACTTTACCGGCGTACAATACCCCCACCCAGCGACCGGGCTCATCTTGTTTGGCGCCGTCGACGACCTGTGGGCGCGCCCTAATGGCGAGCTGATCGTCGTAGACTACAAGTCAACGAGTAAAGAAGGAGAGGTCAGCCTCGACGATGAGTGGAAAGACGCCTATAAGCGCCAGATGGAAATCTACCAATTCCTGCTGCGCGGTATTGGCTTTCGCGTCTCCGACACGGGCTACTTCGTCTACGCCAATGGGCGAGCCGACCTGGACGCGTTTCATTCCAGGCTCGAGTTTAAGGTAAGTCTGATTCCATACACCGGGGACGACACCTGGGTCGAGTCGGCCGTCATGGCCGCCAAACGCTGTATGGATTCGAACGATTTACCGGACTACACGCCCGCTTGCGAGTACTGTCAGTATCGTCAGGCCATTGCACCACTCGAACGCCCCGACCCTAGCCATGTTAGCACCGACCAAGCCGGTCTCTTCTAACTAAAAAGCCCCGTCCGGCGTATGCCTTAGGGGCTTTTTAGCAGTCATGCTAGCTTATATTAAACCGGCAGCGGACATTTTCTTAGCACAGCCAGGGAATTGGCTGTAGATTGAAGAGCGCGAAAGCAGCTTTTGAACGGCTGTTATCTGCACTTCGAGCGGAGCGTGGTCGGCCCGGTCGTAACCAGTAGCCATAGCATTCCAGGTAGGTATAGTAAACTGGAAGGCGCCGTAGAAACCATTACCACTGTTGCGATTCCAGGTCATACCAGATTCGCACTTACCAAGAAACTCTATCTGAGCACTCGATAGTGGACCGGTGGCATAGCTGGTTAGCTTGCCGGTGGTGCTTGTGGTAGCAAGCTTGGCCCTTAAAGCCTTAGCGGCGGCCAGCTGAGCAGCTTTGACTTTGGCTTCAGCAGCAGCCTTTTCGGCTGCTATTCGAGCCTGCTGGGCCTGGTACGAACGGATAGGGGCTAGCATTTCAGCTTCGACATCCGCTGGTTTAACCAACGGCTCGAGAGCCTTGGGGCTAGCGACGTTTAAGACTATGGATGAATGTATGCCCTCAGTCTGAGCCGAAGCCTGCGACTGGGCGGTAGCGGTTTGGGGCAAAGCGTTAGCTACCTGGCTGGTCAGCATGAGTGCCGACACGAGCAATTGGGGGATGATACGCATATGGCGCGCAAGAATGCGCGTAAGTTACCCTCATAACTCCTTTTGGTTAAACAAAAACATTCAGCTTATCCCCGCTTTTGCGGAACAAGACTGAACATAAGTAGACATACTACACCATAAGCGCTATTTTGTCAAGCATTATCAGGCTCCTTGAGAGCCTGACCCATCCAAGAGCTGAGTCTGAAATCAATGGATTTATAGATCTAGCAGCCACAATTTGCTATAATGCTAGCCATGTCTAAGCAAGTTTTACTGTATTACAAATTCATAAGCGTTTTGGATCCGACTGCGGCTGTCGCTGAGCAGCGCCAGATCTGCCAGAAGCTTGGTCTATTGGGTCGGATTTTGATTGGCCAGGAGGGGATAAATGGAACTGTTTCAGGGGATACAGCGGCCACCGAAGCCTATATGCAGTTTATGGCTGATCATGCACTATTCGGCGGGATCGATTTCAAGGTTGATCCGAGCGAAACAGTTCCATTCCGCAAGCTTCGCGTAAAAGCCCGTGATGAGGTTGTCACCTTAGGTGTAGCAGCCGACCCCAGAAATGGCGCCACAAAGGTCACACCTGCCGAACTCAACATTATGCTCAAAGACCCAGAAGTGGTAATCTTCGACACTCGCAACAGCTATGAGTCAGCTATCGGCCGCTTCAAGGGTTCAGTAACTCCCGATATTAGCCTCTTTAGCGAGCTCCCAGGCGTTCTTGACCAGTACCAAGATATAAAGGACAAGAAAGTTGTGACCGTCTGCACTGGGGGAATCCGCTGTGAAAAAGTAACCTCGGTCATGAAAGAAGCTGGCTTTAGCGATCTCTACCAACTCGACGGCGGCATGGTTAAGTACGCTCAGAAATACCCCGACGGCGCCTTCGAAGGTGATCTCTTTGTGTTTGACGAACGAATGGCCGTGCGCTACTCCTCAACGCCCCAACTGCTTGGTAGTTGCGTAGTGTGTGAGGCCAAAACCAACGACTATCACAATTGCGCCCACAAACCCTGCAATAAATTGAGTCTGATCTGCAGCGACTGTTGGAATCCCGATCGGACCTGCAGCGCAGCCTGCCAAACCCAGGTCGAAGCATTAGTCAACGCCTAGCTAGCAACTAACAAAAAACCGCCTCACTGGGCGGTTTTTTTGTTGGTATGAGCTGGGATATTAATCTACAAACGTCAGAGCATGACCAGCTTGGCCGGCCCGGCCGGTACGGCCGATACGGTGCACGTACTCTTCGTAGGTGTTCGGCTGGTCGAAGTTGATAACATGTGAAACCATTGGGATGTCGAGCCCACGAGCAGCAACATCGGTCGCGACTAGGATCTGAACCTGGTTACTTTTAAAGGAATTCAAGGCCCGTTGGCGTTGACCCTGGCTCTTATTGCCATGGATAGCCTCAGCCTTAAAACCGTCTTTTACCAGCTGATCAGCTAGGCGCTGGACACCGAATTTGGTGGCACCGAAGACCAAGACCTTGTTGAAGTGGTCTTTGCGCAGTAAATCTTCAAGGATAGTGATTTTCTCTTCCTTAGTAGCAGCCTTGATGACATCTTGATTGATGTTGGCACTGGTTTCGCGCTTACGCACCGAAACAGTTATTGGATCGGTCAAAATATCTTGCAGCAGGCGCTCAATTTCTGGCGTCATAGTCGCCGAAAGGCACAACGATTGGCGTTTTTGCGGTAGGGTAGCAATAATGAATTGGATATCCTTTATGAAGCCCATGTCTAGCATGCGGTCCGCCTCATCGAGTACCAGAATACCAGCCCGGCCTAGGTGCAGATACTTCTGGTTCATCAGGTCCTTTAAGCGACCTGGCGTACCAATGATAATCTGCGGATTGCGACGCAAGGCGGCAATTTGAGGATTAATATTGGTACCGCCGACACAGATGGCCGAGTAGATTGGTAGTCCCTTGGCAAAAGCCCGGAATTCGTCGTTTATCTGGGTAGCCAGCTCACGGGTTGGCACCATAATAAGAGCCTGGCCATTGTAGCCAGATAAGAATTTATGGAGGATCGGCAGTAAGAAAGCGGCAGTCTTACCAGTCCCAGTATTGGCCAGCCCGATCAAGTCACGCCCGGTTAAAACGTGTGGGATTGATTGGTCCTGGATTGGTGTTGGGTTACCGTAATTACGAGCCTTAATAGAGGCTAGCACGCGGTTGTCGAAACCGAATCCATCGAACTGGTTTGCTGGCACATAAGCCACTTCTTCAGCTATCGGGGTAGCAGCGTTCACAAACTTAGCTGGGTCGATGTACTGCTGGCCATTGCGGCGGCCAGAGCGGCTGGAGCTATTAGATCCGCTACTTCCATAACGGTTATTTCGAAACACACGGCCAGAACGTTGGCTTTGGGGCAAGCCCATAGAGCGTCGTTGTTGCATATAGATTCCTTGATTTATTTCTCTCTGAATTGCAGGATGAATGGTCGAGAAACAAACAAGGCTCGTATCCATCGAAACAATATTGCAATAATTATAGCACAAATTATTGTGTTGTCTAGTATAAGCGCTTTTCAAAGCCCTTGTGTTCCTGGAATGGATTACAAAATACTTCACCAGGGGCTCGAAGTGTATATTATTTTACTCACCTCCTGCGGTTTTGTTGTGCTTTTTACATATCCGCTCTCAGGCAATTTACAGATCAAAAGCCTTGCCTATTACATACCGCTAATGCTAGAATAAGACATGTAACGATGTTTTTATGAGGTTTACCAGGACAAGTGGAGTCCGCACAGTTAAAACTGTGTACCAACAAACCCTTGAACCAAAAACATCTTTTTTGTGTTACTTAAGAAATTGTATTTTTATAGTCCTTATTGGCTTGATTTTGAGCTTTTCATCTCTGGCCAGCCAAATCGCCACACCAAATGCAGTTGCCGCCACCGGTCTCAACAAGACCATCAACTTCCAAGGCAAGATGGTTAATGCCAATGGTACAAATATAGCCAATGGTACCTACAACATGCGCTTCCAAATATACCAAGATGGTGATGGGACTAATACGGGAGCAGCCGAGACAAGTATCTGGGCTGAAGCTCGGCTCAATACCAACTCCCAGGGTGTAACTGTCACCGACGGTATCTTCCAGGTAAACCTCGGTTCAATCTGTACCCTAGCTGGAAGTACCTGTGTCGGTAATGTCAACTCAGCCGTAGACTTCAACCAAGATACCATGTGGATTACCGTAGATTTAGGTAACACTGGTAGCGGGACACCGTGTAGTACTACAGCTAACTTCAACTCCAATTGTGGTGGTGATGGGGAGATGAATCCGTATGTCCGCTTTACAGCCTCACCCTACGCTTTGAACTCGGATAAGCTGCAGGGGATAGCTGCAAGTGGCTTTGTGCAACTCGGGCAGAGTGCTACGGCTCAGACCG
>JAYUFZ010000016.1:0-67997 GCA_043767845.1 bacterium
TAATATAGCATAACAACTACGATATGTCAATGATTTTAAGCATTGCTAGTTTGTAGGGCTATCGCAAAAAAAAGCGGCTCCTGCCGCTTCTTTCGCCCGGAGGCTTGAGAAGCGGCGGAGCCGCGGTGGGTTGGAGCTTAGTCTTGTATGCCGGTCGAAATGCTCTAATCGGTATCTGGCTCATGCCGGAGAAGGATGAAGCTAGTGATCGCCACCGCGGAAGTGCCTACTCGCGGTTTCATCTCGTTTTCAATCTTCTGGATATCGGCGTAGCTGGTGATTGGCTCCCTTCGTATTACCTCGGCGTTTCCTGAACTGGAGTCTGCTACGAAAGAGACAAAGTAGTAGTACATTATTCTCTTTTCATTGGAGGAGTAAGCGCTAAGGCCATGGAACGATGAACTGCATTATGTTAACATAACAAGTAAAATAAGTCAATAGTAGCAAGTGCATATTGTGACTGCCACGCTGTGCTCGCAATGACAGTTAAACTTAGCCGGAGTACAATATCCCCATGGATCGACAAATTTTCAAGAAATTTATACCCAAGCAGGCTTTTAAGGTGGTTTCGCCTTATGCCCATTTGGCGGAGGCTGGTTTGGCGAATCTGCGGGAGGGGTTTCCGGCCCGAAGGCTGCGGCTGATCGGGATTACTGGCACGAATGGCAAAACGACCACCGCCAACCTGTTGGGGGCGATTCTCGAGACGGCTGGCTATAAGGTGGGGATTAGCTCGACAGCTATCTACCGGATCAACGGGGTGGAGAGGCTAAATGCCACCAATATGACTGTCACCAGTGCAGCTAGCTTGCAAAAGCTGCTCAAGGAAATGGTACTGGCTGGGTGTGAGTGGGGCGTTATCGAGGTTACATCTCACGCTTTGGCGCAGTTTAGAACGGCTGGCCTCAGGTTCGAGGCTGTTGCGATGACGAATCTTACTCAAGACCATCTTGATTACCACGGGACGATGGAGAACTACGCCAAGGCAAAGGCGCGGCTTTTTAAGGATCATCCATTAGTGATGGTGCTCAATGCTGATGACCCTTGGTATGGGTATTTTAATAAATTCCAGGCGCGGCTGAAGCTGAGCTACGGGTTGAAAGCTGGGGATGTGACTGCCAGCAAGCTGAAGCTAAGCGCGACGGGGAGCAAATTTGAGCTTGAAATTGGCAATGTCTCGCATCCGGCCTCTATCCAGCTGCCCGGTGAGTTCAATGTTTACAATGCTTTGGCGGCCGCAACCATTGCACATGGCCTGGGCGTGCCTTTAACGGCCATTGTGGAGGGTTTAGAGGCTCTAGGAAGCGTGCCAGGGCGCATGCAGGTCGTTCATAGCGGACAGTACCGGGCGGTCGTTGACTACGCCCATACGCCCGACGCGTTAGAAAAGCTGCTAGCGGCCTTGCGGCCATTGACCAAGGGGCGCTTGTCGATAGTTATGGGGGCTACAGGCGACCGTGATAAAACCAAGCGGCCAGGTATGGGAGAGATCGCCGCCAGATTAGCCGATCATGTATATGTTACCGATGATGACCCTTATACCGAGGATGCCCCGACAATTAGATCAGAAGTGATCGAGGGGATCGTCAGATCAGGCCGCAAGAATTACTCGGAGATAGGCGATCGCCAGGAAGCAATTATCAAAGCCGTATCTGATCTGAAGCCAGGCGATATCGTGGCGCTTACTGGCATTGGCCACCAGAGCTACCGGGTTATTGGCAAGGATAAGGTTGCTTGGAGTGAAGCAACCGAAGCCGAAAATGCCCTCGCCCAGCACAAATAGTTGTAATTATAATACATTTATGGTATAGTTTCTCGGTTCTTTGATATTGTAGTGCTCAAATCCTGCTACCCTAAGGAGCCCAAGTGGCCATTACCGAAGTTGACTTCATAAAGTTTCACAAGCTACTCGGCGATGCCGGCTTCACCGACGCCAAGAGAGTGGAGTTCGCCAAATGGGTCCTTGCCCGAGAAGCTCCTCCTCAGCTGACCATTGCCTGGCCGGAGCAACCTGATCCAACAGCCCTCGACCTTCTGCAGCACAGTATGGCCCAAGTCCGCCTTGGTCGGCCCGATTCCTGGGGTACGTTGGGACAGCAGCGCCTGGATCTAGTTCGTGAGCCGGTCGTTCTGCAGGAATTGGTGGATAATCTCGATGCGCTCGAGTTGAGCGTCGTGATACTGTGGTTCGGTATCACAGGTGAGAAGCTCAAGACTTTCAAAGTGATCGCTGAGCGCCTGGGCATTCCTGCCAGCAAGGCCAGCAGGCTTCACTCGCGTGCTACTACCAATCTGCGTGATGGCCTGGCGCGCATCGATGTAACTCGATCCTGGGAGCAACAGGGTTCATGGCCCCTGTACCGGCCGATCCTGATGCTTGAGATTGATCAAGGAATCAAGGATCTGCTCTCTCATGCAGGGATTCACAATGTGGGTGATCTTATGCACAACAAGCGGCTTCGTGAGATTAAAGACTACGGACCGGCCAAGCACCGCCAGGTTCAGGCCGCTCTGAAGCAGCTCGGACTAACCCTCCCCGACCTGTAACCACAACGGTATCTGGAAACCGTGAATCTACAATTTGGCAGATGCTCCCAAGTATCTGCCCCAACCCAAGGTTTTGATCTGGCAATCGCCGGAATAGATCAAAACATTAGGTAGGAATTATTTCTCCAGGACTTCGGAGGCGTTTAGGTAGCCGGACTTCAAGTAGTACTTGAGTTGCTCCAGGAACTTAATACCATCACTGGGCAAATACGTTTTGGGTTGGCCTGCTTTACGCATTTCATTCATAACGCCGTCGGACTGCAGACTCGATACTAGATCAGGGTCTCCGCTGCAGCTCACTATATTATCGTCACCGAGCGTACAGATGGCGGCTATAGATTGCTTGTAGTCGGCTCCAAGGCGATAGATTTCGACATATTTCATAGTTTGCTCCTGGATTAATAGGGCTGATATTTGCGGGCATAAGGGCTACCACGGAATTCCTCCCATGGACGGGCACTGCCGTTTGGGTCGCTGAGGCAATCCCGTAGCCAATCGGTACGGCTCTGGAAATCGGCAATCTCGTCCTCCGGTAAAAGCAGGGTAAGTTCTCTCAGAAGGCTCTGCATTTTTTTACCGTCTCCGATGGTTTTTAAGAATTCCTGGCGAAATTGTGGGTCAATCTCGGATTCGGGGTAGTGGAGGGGGTTAAACGTGCGCTGTTCCGAACCGAAGCGTTCCCGGAAAGCCATACCATTATCAATGGCAATTAATCTTCCATCCTCCTGCAGGATGTTCTGGGTATGGCGATCAGTATTGAAAATCAAGCAATCAAAAAGCCAAAGTTTTTGGTATTCGAGCTCGCTGACCTGAGCCCTTAGGACTGCACGACCCTTCTCTGCGAAGTCCTGCAGACTGCCAGTCTCCCCATTAATGGTGCGGATGACGGTCGGTGGCGCAAGATCAAAATCAAGCATTTTACTAACCAAGTAGCCGGCTCGTTCACGGTGGCATTGACCGCCTATTTCAGCGCTCCCCACTCGGTAGTGGTCGTATTCGCCGCTCACCGGCTTGAAGACCGCTGCGCCGTCGCCGATGAGCTGCATGATCTGGGTCGTGTTAACGCCACCACCCAGTGCTTCTACGTGTCCAATTGGCAGTTCGGTTAGCTCTTGTTCGGTGGGGCTCAGGTGGGTTTCGAATTCTGGAGGGAGCTCGGCCAGTTCCGAGAAATCTCCGTGCTGCATGTCCTCGAGGAGGTTGTGCGGCTCGGCCTCATTGCGTTTACTCAGCATGTCTTCGAGCTCGCTTGCAAGCTGGGCACTCGAAGAGGCGCTACTCTCGGTTTGCGCGGAGTCGGCGTTTGTTGATTCAGGTTGGTCGCGGTGGCCGCGGAAAAAGCCTAAGATACCCATTACTTTGATGATAGCACGCGAGATTCCGCTTACGCCGTGTTTCGAATAGAAGGTTACCTTTTTACGCAGAAGAAAGGTAACCTTCTATTTACTTTCGGTATTTGTTTGGTATAATGCATTGCGGTGTGCTTGACCTAGCTCTTTTTGGTAGGTAGTCTAGCTCTGTTCAATCCATCCCCGACGAAGGGCGTACCATGAGTGACAACGCAATTGATGAGGTGGTTGCCATCGATGGCCCGGCTGGCGTCGGCAAGTCTACAGCGGCGGCCGCGGTAGCGCTGCGACTCGGCTGGCTGTTTGTTAACACCGGATCGCTGTATCGGACAGTGGTGGTAATGGCTGGTATCCACTCCATTCCACTTGATGATGAGACGGCGTTGGTCGAACTGATATTGGCCCATAGAATCACCATTCCTGGGCCAAACAGGGTTCGCGTACACAACGCTGAGTATTCCGAGCAGATTCGAGCCCCAGAGATCAGCATGCAGACGCCACTCGTAGCCAGACTGCCCAAGGTCAGGCAGGCGATCACCGAGCTGACCAAGCAGATGGTCGCTGATGCTCCTGGTGCTGTGCTTGAAGGCCGTGATATAGGCACGGTGGTCTTTCCGAACGCCAGATACAAGTTCTGGTTGATGGCTGATGTGGCAATGCGTGAAGAGCGCATCCGGCTGATGCAGATGGAGCGAGGCGTTCCTGCCGATCAGTTGGCTGCTCAAACCGAGGAGATCTTGGAGCGCGACCGAATTGACGCGCAGCGAACAACGTCGCCGATGAAGAAGGCTGATGGTGCGATTGCGATTGATTCGTCGCATTTATCGAAGGAAGAGGTCGTGGCGCACATCTGTTTGGTAGTCCAGGCCGAGTCTGATCCGGTTCAGCTGTTGCGAGCTGATGCCCTGCCGGTGCAAATTGCTCGAAACACTCCCCGGGGGCCAATATACTGGCTTGATGCCAATAATAAGCCGCTGCGCATGTTTCACCCACAGCCCGATAAGTAGTTCACCCGCCCCAAGCTAAGCTTGGGGTTTGTTTATTTGCGAGGTAACCTGGGGTGACTCAGCACGTTGAGTAGCAATGGGCTTTGGTGCTCGGGTAGAAAGTCGGGGTGGAACCATTTGGCGTCGCGCAGCTCCATGTGGTCGACGCGAATTTGGCGTTTGGTGGCTTTGGCCAGGTAAACGTGATTGCCAGGGCGGCCGAAATTATTCGTATTCTCGATATAGCCAAGCTCGTCGTGGATCTCAACCGAGAGGCGTAGCTCCTCGAATACTTCACGTAGGGCGGCCGACTTGGGGTCTTCGCCGTCGTCAATGCCGCCGCCAGGCAGCGACCAATGCCCGAAGCCAACCCAATTGCGCACCAGTAGGATGTGCTCGTCGTGGGTTATCAGGATATTGGCGCCCTTGGTGGGTTTGCCAAGGCGGATAGGGTAGTGTTTGGAGATCTCTTTGTCGGTCACGTTGGAGCTCATTTAGCTTGATAGATTGGCTTTGGGGTAGGAGCCGAAGATTGTGACCTGGCAATTCTGGGTTTTCAGGATTTCGAGCGCTCTACTAAGGCTAGTATCCCCGATGCCAGCTTCAACGTCTAGGTAAAAGGTGTAATGCCAGGCGTCGGTGGGAATGGGTCGGGAGTGTAGCATGGTCATATTCATACCGAGATCGGAGAAGGCGGCCAAGGCAGAGACTAGTGAGCCGGGCGTGTGATCAGTCACCAGAGCAAGCGAGGTCTTTGTGGCTTGGCTAAGGTTGGCGGGGCGCTGCGCGTCGAGGCGGATGAAGCGAGTGTAGTTGCGGTGATGGTCCTCGATATCGGCGGCTAATATTGGGAGCTGGTGCAGATCGGCGGCTGCCTTGGATGCGATGGCGGCTTTAGCGGGGTCGTTCCAGCTTTTGACCAAGGCCACGCTGCCGGCAGTATCAGACTCCTCGATTAATTTGGCGTGGGGCAAATGTTGTTCTAGCCAGGCTCGGCATTGGCCGAGGGCGGGGGCTTGGGAGTGAACTTCATTGATCTGTGATAGCTCACTACTGGGGAGCCCGATGAGCTGGTGGTGGATCTCTAGATATACTTCGCCGGCCACCCAGGCGTGCTGTTCGCTGAGTAGGTCGTAGGTGTCGTTGATGGTGCCGTAGAGTGAGTTCTCGATGGCCACTACGGCGTGGTCGGCCTGGCCACTTGAAACTGCCTTGAAGGCGGCAGTAAAGTTAGGGCAGCCAATAAGCTCAACATCTGAGCCAAAGAGTCGCGTGGCAGCCTCGGCGTGAAATGAACCTTCTTGGCCTTGGATAGCAATTTTTGTTTTTATCATGACCGCTAGCTTAGCAATTTTGAGGATGACAATCAAGGAAGGCCCGTATGCTGCTTCATAGAGCATAAGCGTTTGAAAAAGGTCTGATCTTTTCATACTGAAAAGATCAGACCTTTTTCATGGATACACCTGAAAACGCTATTACGCTTTTGCTGTCAGGGGGTAACAATGATCTGATCTTTTCTATTGCTAACGGATGGCCAGATCGCCAAAAGTATCAGATAATGAAAGTATACAGATCGCTAATCCGGAGGGTTCTTATGAAATTCGCCCAACATATTTTCAAAGCTTATGATATTCGTGGCCTGGTGCCAGATGAATTAACCGTCGAGCTGGCCTATAGTGTCGGTGTGGCATTGGCCGACTTTTTGCCAGATGAAGGCCCCGTGGGTGTCGGCCGTGATATGCGCCCCGATTCCGCCGAGCTGGCCGAGCATGTCCGGGCTGGTCTCATCGCCCAGGGCCGCGATGTGGTCGACATAGGCCAGGTCACCAGCGACATGATCTACTTCGCCGTCGGCAAGTACGACCTGGCCGGCGGAGCAATGATAACTGCCAGCCACAACCCCGGCCAATACAACGGCATAAAGATGTGCGGCAAAGCCGCACGCCCAATCGGAATTGAGACGGGGCTAGCAACAATCCGTGACGCCATTGCCGCCGACGACTTCAAAGAACCCACTCGTATCGGTCAGATCGCCCAAAAAGATATCGTCGATGCCTGGGTTGATCACTCCCTAGGCTTTGTCGATGTCGACAAATGGCCCCCTTACAAGATTGCAGTCGATGCCGGAAACGGCATGGCTGGAGCAATTATCCCTCATCTGCACGGCAAAACACCGCTTGAAGTCACGCCGATGTATTTCGAGCTAGATGGCACCTTCCCTAATCATCCGGCCAACCCATTGGTGCCCGAGGGCACCGCCGACCTGCGCGCTCGAGTCAAAGCCGATAAGCTGGACTTCGGGGTGGCCTTCGATGGCGACGGTGACCGAGCTTTTCTGGTCGACGAATTAGGTAACCTCGTAACCGGGGGGCAAATGTCGGCCATGCTAGCCGCTGCCTTTTTGGCTAAGTTCCCTGGCGCCAATATCGTCTACGACGCCCGTAATTCACACACAGTTCCAGAAGTAATAACTGAACTAGGCGGTAAGCCTGTAATCTCCAAAGTCGGCCACAGCAATATCAAGGCTGTCATGCGCGAGGCCGACGCACCATTTGGTGGTGAATTCTCGGGGCATTACTACTTCCGCGACAACTATTATGCCGACTCCGGATTGATCGGCGCTTTGGCTGCTATCGATGTGCTCGCTAAGTCTGGTAAGAAGCTATCTGAACTGGCTGCCGAGTATAGCCACTACGCCTCGTCAGGCGAGATTAACTCCAAGGTTGAGGATCCAGCTGGCAAAATCGAGGAGCTGGTAAAAAAATACGAGGACGGCAATCAAGATCGCCTCGATGGCCTATCCGTAAACTACCCCACCTGGTGGTTCAATGTGCGTGGCAGCAACACCGAGCCTCTCCTGCGACTTAATGTTGAAGCCAAATCCGAGGCCGAAATGATTGCCAAACGGGACGAGCTGCTCGATTTGATCCGAGGCTAATTGACTGCCTATGCGGGCGGGCATAGTATTAGGCTGTTCCTACTACGGAAGGCCCTGCATGAATGCTGCTTTGAATCAACGGTTCGTCCCGCTCCCACGAGCTCTCGCCCGGATGTGGATGTTGGCTGCGGCCTTGGGTTTCTTGACTGGTCTACAGCGCCAGCCCGCCTACTGGTTGGTCAACGTGCCGTTCATGCTCTACATAGCAGCCCATCTGCTGCATCGCCAGCCAAACAGCACCGGATCAAAGCACGATGATTCGCTGGTGAACATCGCACTATCGTTCATCGCGGTCGGAATCGTCGTCCTTTTCTGGTTCAGTATCGGCGCGTTGATCCATCGGGCCTTGACCTGACGCTTGTGCCCCGTTGTCCCGATCATCTGATCGGGCTTCTTTTTGTGTTGGAAGTTCGCCCACTGTTCGGTAATATAACTGTATGACAGCAAATGTGGCAAAACTTGGGCACAAGAAAGTCCGCGAATTGGCGCTTAGTGGCGAGGTTGTATTGGCGACGGCCGAGGGCTTGCGCCAGCTGAAGCTCCAAACCAATGCTCTCCAGACCGAGCGAAAACGCCTCGACTATGAGATAGGCGAGACGGTAAAAGATTATCCCGACTTACGCGAGAACGCCACCTACGATGTGCTCATTGCCAAGATCGACCACTCCTTGCCGCGTCAGGAGGCCGACTTGCGCGACCTTATCCAGAAAACGCAATTGTACATTGAGAAAACCAAGGCCGACGTCGTAGCTTTCGGCTCAGTCTTTAATCTAGAGACCGTCGATGGCGATCAATCACGCTTTTGGCTCGCCGGCCCGATCGAAGCTGGCGCACAGCTTATGCAAGAAGACGCATTAGCAGTGTCGTATCTATCACCACTCGGCAAAGCCGTCTGGGGTGCGGCAGTGGGAGATGAGATCGAAGTCCGCTTGCCGGCTCGTGGCAAAGATCGCTTTACGCTCTACCGGGTTGTATCAGCTAAACGACCAAAATAATCGGCCTGATTATTAAGCTTACGCTGTGCTAAAATTAGAGCATGAAAAAACAAGCAACCAAGCCTTCCGCAAAACCTACTGCCAAAGCAGTCACAAAACCTATTCCAAATAGAGCTACCACAGCAGGTACGCAGGCACTTCAAAGGAACTGGAAATTACTTATCAGTGCAGCAGTAGGGCTTGTAGCATTGTTGGTTATAACCGCAGCTTACTCACATAAGGCCACAGCGCCGGCATCGCTCGTAGCTTGCACCTCGAACTTGGCGGGCGACGTAAACCAAGTCGAATACAGCTATAGCGGAGGGTCAACCCCGCCACCTTACGGATACGTTTACCATATTGCACTCAACTGCAACGGATCTGTATTCAATATGGAAGATACTGCCAACAAACCGCTTTACCATACGACAGGAAAGAATGATGCCGCTTCCCAGCAGATTATTGCGGCCTTGGCCATGGACTTAGCGGACCGCCGTAAAAGCGAGGTAAAGCCTGACGCGCTCGATTGCACGACTACTGTTGGTGGCCCATGGGCTTCAATTGTTCTTACGCATTCTGATACTGCCAAAACTAAATACACGATTGATCTGTGCTTATTTAAGGGCGATGAGCGTACGGCTGCACTTGTAGACCAAATCAAGGCGCTAATTCCAGATCTCGATAGTATTGTAGCCAGCCACCACAAATAGCCTGCTCTTGACGCCCAAAAATCATAACGCTAGGATAAATTAGCACTCAGCATAATAGAGTGCTAATATTGATGTATAGAGTTTGAATAATAAGGAGGCTTACATGAAATTGCAGCCACTCGCAGACCGGATTATAGCCACGCCAGTCGAAGCGGAAGCTAAGAGCGCTTCTGGTATTTTGTTGCCAGAAAGCGCCAAAGAAAAACCACAGATCGCCGAAGTTATCGCTGTTGGCGCTGATGTGAAAGAGATCAAGGTCGGCGATAAGGTCGTTTACTCCGAGAATTACGACCATCGCCCGGAGACTTTGAAAGTCGATGGCAAGGACCTTTTGATTATGAAAGAGAAAAGTATTTTAGCAGTGGTAAAGGGGTAATTATGGCAAAGAAGATTTATTTTGACGATGAAGCCCGCAGCCGAGTACTAGCTGGGGCCAAGGAATTGTATGACGCCGTAAAGGTAACCATGGGGCCAAAGGGTCGCAACGTGGTGATCTCGAAGTCTTATGGTGGTCCGACTGTCACGCATGACGGCGTCACAGTCGCCAAAGCTGTAGATATTGAGCAATCGCCCAAGCTGGAAAAGACCTGGGGCTACAATGTCGGCGCCGACCTGATCCGCCAGGCAGCTTCAAAGACAAATGATACGGTTGGCGATGGAACGACGACTTCGACTGTGCTTGCGTATCGTATTCTCGCAGAAGCTAATAAGCTAATTGCTTCTGGCCACAACCCGATGGATCTGAAAAAAGGCCTTGATCACGCTTCCAGCGAAGTATTGGCACAGATCGAAGGCATGAGCGAGAAGATTGCCGGCAATCGGGCTAAAATCGCCCAGGTAGCTACCGTATCAGCAGGTGACTCCGAGATTGGTGAACTGATCGCCGACGTTATCGAAGCCGTTGGCGGCGAAGGCTCTGTCACCGTTGAGCAATCGCAAACGCTCGGTATGGAGAAGGAGATTGTCGAAGGCTTCAAGATCGACCGCGGTTACGTCAGCCCGTATATGGTCACTGATGCAGCCCGTATGGAATCCGTATACGACAAGCCGCTCATCATGATTACCGATAAGAAGATCAGCTCCATTCAAGAGATTTTACCGTTACTCGAGAAAGTCGCCCAAGGCGGCAAGAAGGAATTGGTGATTATTGCTGAGGATGTAGAAGGCGATGCATTATCGACTCTAATCTTGAACCGCTTAAAGGGCGCATTTAATGCCCTAGCTATCAAGGCTCCAGCCTTTGGCGACCGCCGCAAGGCAATCCTCGAAGATATCGCCATCTTGACCGGTGCCCAGGTTATCAGTGATGAAAGTGGCATGACCTTTGAGAATGTCGGTGTTGAAGTACTGGGAAGCGCTCGTAAGATCATTGCTACCAAGGATGACACAACCATTATTGAAGGCTACGGTGATCTGAAAGACGTCAATGACCGCATTGCCCAGATTAAGGCTCAGGCCGAGCATGCTACCAGCGAATACGACAAAGAGAATATGGAAAAGCGATTATCGGCGCTAGCCGGCAAGGTCGCCGTTATCAAAGTCGGCGGTGCTACTGAGACCGAGATCGAGGAAAAGAAGTTCCGCGTCGATGATGCCGTAGCTGCTACCAAAGCAGCCGTGGCCGAAGGTATTGTCCCTGGCGGCGGCGTGACTTTAGTCGATCTGTCCAAGTCTATTGATCTTGAAGGCGCTAAGGCTACAGATTCCCGCGCAGTTGGAGCATTAATACTGAAGGAAGCGCTGCTACACCCCTTCCGCCAGCTGATGTTTAACGCCGGATTGAATCAAGAAGAAAAGCTCGCCAAGGTGCTCGAATCAGGTAAGCCAGGTTGGGGCTTCGACGTCAATGCTGCAGATAAATTGATCGACCTGATGCAAGCCGGAATCGTCGACCCGGCCAAGGTGACGCGCGAAGCTATTACCAATGCTGTATCTGTTGCCGGTACAGCCATGACCATGGGCAGCCTCATTGTTGAGATCCCAGAAGAGAAATCTGGCGGCGGCGCTGGTGGCGGGATGCCTGGCATGGGCATGGATTACTAGTACGACCTCGCTGTTTCACGTATTCCGTCTGATCTGAAAAAAGAGACCCCTTAGGGGTCTCTTTTTGGTATGATAGAGCTAATGATACCCGAAATACCACTGACACACACCTTATCCAAATCCAAGCGTGAGCAGGACGGCGAGCGCCCCAGCCACGAGGGGATTCCTGCTGTAGACAAGGATTCCTTTGAGCTTGACCGCGAGAGCTTCAAGGCTAACTTTGAGGTTGTCCGCGATATGATCGAAGCGGCTCGTAGCGCCGGCAGCCTGGCCGAGGGCTACAAGAAAGCGCTAGCCTATCGCGCCGAGTGCGGCCATCCGCAGCTCGCTCTCCAAATAGACTTAATGCTGAGCTCCATGACCGTCGGACCGGTCGACCGTGCCCTGCAACAGCTGCAGGGCGATAAAGAAGCCATAAAACAGCTACCAGTAGAAGAGCGCGATGAGGCACGGACCGAAAACAAGCTCAAGATTGCCCGGCATAAGCGGGTAATGGTTGGTTTTAATCACGGTATTCGCGAGCTAGTGGCCGAGAACCCACACGCTATGTCGATATCGAGCGTAACCAATTGGTTAGACCACCCGGATTACGACCGGACTTCATTGGTCGGCACCATCAAGGGCGCTTTTGGCGAGGTCGCCGCTCAAAAGATCCTTTCTGGGGTCAAGGGTGTGGTGGGCGTGGAGTACGGCAGTGTTGATGATGATCTGGTCGGTAAAGACCTGTGGGTGAAGGATATCAGCGGCAAAGAAATCGGCTTTGACGTTAAAAACAGTGTGTTGCCACAAGAGAAGACTATAGAGCGAGTAGCGCGCGAGGGTGAGCCAGATCGGATTATTCTCAGATTGGATTCAAATCAACTGATCGATACCGACCCGAAGCCTGGCTACGCAGAGACCATCCAGCAGTTAGTAGCGCAAGAATTGGGCTTGACAATATGACAGTTATGGTGTTTAATGTAATAGTTCATCGCTACGCACGGGTTGTCCGTGCTCAAAAGCTGAAAGGAGGCAACTAATGCCTGCTACCGAAGCCCCCGCAGATCTCATCTGCGAAGTCGTCACCGTTTTGATGGCCACCAGCCAGGGCGAGCTGACCGACGACCAACGAGCACTCATGGAAGCGCACATTGCTTCCTGCCCGATCTGTACCGATCGAGCAACTCACTACACCCCGGCCGCCTAGGCCTACCCCGTCCGTCCGCTCCGTGCCTTCACCGGTACGGAGCGCTTCTTTTTTATCTGATAAATCGGCCGCATTAGATAAGGCTGTAAATACCTATTGACACAAATAACATAGCCTGATACGATCGTAAGCATCAGTTTCGTGGCCCTAACTACGAGATCGATTTTTGACAAGACAGAGAAATCCCCGGCTTCGGATCAGTGTTTCAAATCAGTTTGAAATAGCGATCCGAAGCTGGAAACACCAGCTCCCAACGAATGAGGTAATGCATGCACGACATGTCCACCTTCCACTCCTACAAGTTCTGAGCTCCGCGCCGCCGGCGACCCACAAGGTCTGCAGCACCCCGATGAAAGGTAATCATGCCACGAGCACCGAACACCCATCTCATCCGCCGCAACACCCCAGCTCCACCGAGCTGAACACCGTCGCCGTCCGTTGACACCCAATTCGTAGTAGTGACCCGGCAATCACGCGGTAAGCTATGAAGCAAGTGTCCAATGTAAGGAGTATCAAATGCAGGAGATGCAGTAGCCCCGCCGCAAAGACGACAAGAAGAATCGTCTGACCGGAGCCCGGGGCATCTCGTGACGAATACGCAGTAACCCTAGCTGACAGCAGCAACCTGCGGGTCCACATGAGTTCTGACTTCGTCAGGCTGGCTGGGCGCTCTCGCCCCAATCCCACGCCTAGAAGCAAGCCATCTGCCCGATTCAAGGGACATTCAACCCTGACTGCTGAGCGTTTGAAGTGCTGCGACGAATATTCGTCAGGATGGGGGCAAGCTGGTAAGCTTGGGCACGTCGCTTGCGACCATGCTGGGATTCTCTGTCTTGTCTCCCCTCCGCAATTATTCAAAAATCCCTCGCCAATGGCGGGGGATTTTTGTTACCCGCCTAAACCATTACAATCTTAAAGCCATTGACAAAAGTAGGCAAATATGCTAATATACAGCGCGTTACTCAACTGTACCTCACATCGGGTCTCTAGCCTCCACTGCTCTGGGTTGTATTCACCTACACCCCAGTACTGTGGAGTCCGCTAGGGACTCCCTCTCCCAGAGGAGAAATACATGCAGAAGCTCAATTTCACCGACGTTTTCCCCGATTCGCGCTTTGTGCGCAACGGCGCGTCCCATGAGGACGTCGTCAAAGGCGCGGAGATGGCGCTGGAGCACCGGGCCTTCGTTCGCGAGTTGACCGATCAGCTCGACGGGCGGATGTACAACACGATCAGCACCTGGGACACCTTCGTCGCCGAGGCCAACACCCAGCTCCACGCTGCACTGGTAGCCTTCAACCGGGTGGTTATCGCCTGGGAAGACTTCAGAGGCTTCATGCTCACCACCGAAGAACTGAAGACCGCCTCCGAGGCGTTGATCCGCTGCGAAGCGGCTCGACTCAACCTCACCGGCAGCTACCCAGCTCTCGTTTGCTCCAAGCTCGTCCACAACAAGTTGGCACGGGTCAAAGAGGGTATCCTCCAAGCTCGCCAGTATGAGCTGGACAAGGCAGAGTATCTTCAAAACGAGCTGCTGGGCATGCAACCCCAATCCGAAAAGCTGGTTGATCAACTGGTCGAACTGGCCGGCGATCCCCGGCTCACGCACGAATTGCAGGAAATGAGCACCGCACTCTGGACTCGGCTCTACTACGCTTGGAACGCTGCCGAAGAAGGCAAAGTCAAAGATCTCTTTGAGCTGAAAAGCATCATCTCTGAGATGGAGCGCTTTGTGCTTAAGATGTCGAACCGCAAGCCGGCGCGGCCGGTCGAGGTGGTTCCCAAGACCGTCGACTGAAGCAAGCAGGATCGCATTGCGGTGGCCAAGCCCCAGCGGGTCATCTCGACCCCCTCTCAGCGTGGGCGAGCAGTTGCCAATGCCGGCAAGACCTCCGCCCAGCTGGCGGCTCGCGGCAAGAAGAAGTAGCCCCGGCTACACCTCGGCAAATAACACCGCCACTCTCTGGGAGAACCCCCGACCACATGCGCAAGTGCGTGGTCGGGGCAACCCCTAAGTACGTAACATAAGATTATGGCCTTAGGGGTTGTTTTTGTGTAAGCGGGGGCTCATCGACTATACTGGTGTAAACAGGAGGGTTCATGTTAGACGATCAGACTTTTATTGCCAAATACGATGTATCGAACGCGCTGGGGATTATTGGCGGCCAGCCAGATCAGCTTACGCAGGACTACGACACCAGCCATATTGAGAAGTTTGAGGTTCGAAACATTGTATTAGCTGGTATGGGCGGTTCGGCATTAGCAGCGGAGTTTACTCGGTCGTGGTTATCTGATCGCCTGCCTGTGCCATTCGTGATTGACCGCGACTACAATGACCCGGGTTTCGTGAACGAGAATACTCTCTTTATCGCTTCCAGTTATTCTGGCAACACCGAGGAAACCATCTCGGCTCTCGAGCAAGCGGCTGCCAAAAAGGCTCATATTGTCATCCTGACGGCTGGCGGTAAGGAAGAAGAGATAGCAAAGGAGAAGAATTACCCCCTGCTGCTCACACCAAGTGGCCTCCAGCCGCGTCTAGCGGTTCTCTACGGCGTGAAAGCCCTCTGCCAGCTCTTTGATACACTTGAGCTCACCAAGGGCGCTACAGACGAGCTGATGGCCGGTGGCGAGTGGGCTAAGGCTCACATAGACACCTGGGTGGCTACGGCTCCTGCTGTTGGCAATGTGGCCAAGCAGATCGCCCAGGCCCTCTTTGGCTCGCCAGTCGTGGTTTACGGTGGCCCGAGCCTAGCTATGCCAACCATGAAGTGGAAGATCGATATCAATGAAAATGCTAAGAACGTGGCCTTCTACAATATTTTGTCCGAGCTCGACCATAATGAGTTTCAGGGTTGGATATTCCCCGAGCGCAAGCAGCTTAAAGTTGTAGAGTTGCAATCATCGTTTGATAATGATCGGATCAAGAAGCGCTTCGAGGTTACTAACAGGTTACTGAGCGGCCATATGCCGGCGCCAATCATCGTGCAGGCGATAGGTGAGAGCAAGCTAGAGCAAATGCTCTGGACACTTTTATTAGGGGATTTTGTGAGCGCCTACCTGGCTTTCCTAAATGGAATTGACCCGACGCCGGTAAAGCTCGTAGAGCAACTCAAGAAAGATCTCGGCTAGAGCTTCGGTACAGCCCTGCCACAGACACCCAAAACCCCCGCTGGTAGCGGGGGTTTTGGGGTGGAAAAGATCTGATCTTGTTCAGCATAACAATTACCATCCTCTAATCTGTTGAACACTTATGCTATCAGATTGGAAAAGGTCAGACCTCTTGGCGGTTATGCTAGGATGTTGCGCAAGGCCTAGCGAGCTAGTCCCGCTTGCCAATAGCGGCGACCATTAGACCGAAGCCGGCTTTGTCGCGGCGGAAGCTGTGTAGGCTGACGTCTTCCATGCTGCAGCGCAGGTCGCGCTCGATCTGCTGTTTTGGGACGCCAGCGGCCAGCACTTGATCATAAACAGCTAGCGGATTGTCGATGTAGACCTTGGTCGGGTCGAGATGGGGGGCTTTGTACTTGGCAGCGAAGGGAGCGGCCAGTTCTTTGCCGAATTCGTAGCATTTGGCGCAGGCGCCAGGACCTTGGTAGATAAAACAGTCGGCCGGGTTGACCTTGTACTCTTTTTTCAGCGCGGCAAACATTGCAGGGATGGCGCCAGCCAGCGTACCTTTCCAACCCGAATGGGTGGCGGCGATGGCGCCAGTTTTGGGGTCGTAGGCGAGGATGGTAACGCAATCCGCCGCTGTTACGCCAATTAACAGATCGGGCTTGTCGGTAATCAGCCCATCAACCTCGGTCTTACTCCGGACACCCACATACTCATCGATTCGCTCAATGGCGGCACCATGTGTTTGCTCGGCAATGATAAATTGGCCGTACTTGAAGCCGAGGTTTTCGGCGATCAGCGTGCGGTTCTGGATTGCCCGCGGGTAGTCCCAAGGTTTTACTTGGTCGTGGAGGCGACTTTTGGGGTCACGCAGGCTGAGACCGGCAGTGACTTTAGGGAATTGTTCAAAGATGGGTGGACGGAATAGCTGCATCATTATTCGTATCTCAAAGCCTCAATTGGCCGTTTACGTGCTGCTTTTATGGCTGGTGCCAGGCCAAATATGATGCCAATGGCGACTGAAACGCCAAAGGCCAGGGCAATTGTCGGGACGGTGAAGACTGGCGTGACGCCAGCGAGGCGACCTACTAATGTTCCTTGGCCATAGGCGGCCGCGATACCAAGCAGACCACCAAAGAGGCTAATCATTATGGCCTCGATGAGGAACTGCAGGGCGATAGTTAGGCGGGTGGCGCCAAGGGCCTTTCGGATACCAATTTCACGGGTGCGTTCAGTGACGGTGACCAGCATCATGTTCATAATACCAATCCCGCCCACAATGAGGGCGATGGAGGCGATTGCCGCCACAAAGCTGCTCAACAGGTCTAGTATACCACCAACTGTCGAAACCAGGTCAGCTTGGGTCAGAACACTGAAGTCTTCCTGGCCGCCGTGGTTTAGCAGCAAGGCTTTTTTGACGCGCTCGACTGAAGGCTTAATCTGGTCGGAACTGTCGGCCTGGGTGACGATACGCATGATCTGTACATTGCCGCCGGTCAGTGTGGTAGCGGTGTCGATCGGCATGTAGACGACGTTGTCGAGACCACCGCCGGTGAGCGATGATGTGCCGGTGTCGGTTTTAGCAATGACGCCAATGACTGTCAGGTCGGTAGTGCGGATTTTGATCTTCTCGCCGACGGCCTTTTTGTCGCCGAAGAGCTCGTCTTTGGCGTCGCTACCGAGCACTACCAGGTTTTTGGTTGTTTCGGCCGGCCAGAAGAAGCGGCCTTCGCTGAATTTCTGCTGACGGACCAGGTTGTAATCTGGAGTTGTGGCCAGAATGAGCGTGCCACTTGCCACAGTGCTTTGGTAGGAGACTACGCCAGAAATGATCGCCATGGGGGCTACGCGGGTAATATGGCTTTGGGCGCCAATGGTCGTGACATCGGCCTTAGTAAGGGTCGAGGCGCCAACCCCGGAGGCGAAATTGGTTTGCTTCTTACCCTTGGCGTCGGTGGAGATGGTTTTACCGCTAGTAACAGTAATAATATTTGTCCCGAGGCCAGTGATCTGATCGGAGACCGACTTTTTGACCCCTTCGCCCACGGCGTTGATCGAGACGACGGCGGCAATGCCGATAATAATACCGAGCATGGTCAAAAAGGAGCGTAGCTTGGAGTTTTTGATGCTCATAGCCGCCATTTTGATGTTTTCGTAAATCATCATAGTCGTCGTCCTATCTTAGCTTTCGGTGATCTGGGGGCGGTTCCGATAATCTGGCCGTCTTTGACCACGATCGTGCGCTGGGCTTGCTCGGCGAGCTCCGGGTTATGGGTGATCATGACGATGGTATTGCCGGCTTTATGGAGCTCATGGAGCTTGTCCATAACCACCTTGCTGGACTTGGTATCAAGATTGCCGGTCGGCTCGTCGGCCAGTATGAGGCTGGGCTTATTGGCTAGTGCCCGGGCAATGGCGGCGCGCTGGGCCTGGCCACCGGAAATCCGGTTTGGTCGGGCCTTGGCCTGTTCCTTGATCCCCATTAGGTCGAGCAGTTTCATGGCGCGTTTGCGGCGGGCAGTGGCCGAAAGGCCAGCGTAGATCATTGGCACTTCGATGTTTTGGACTAGGCTCAGGCGAGTGAGTAGGTTAAAGCTCTGGAAAACAAAGCCGATTTTGTCGCGGCGGATGTGGGCCAGGCCGGCGTCTTTGATGCCGGAGACCAGCTCGCCGTCGAGTAGGTATTCACCGGAACTTGCTACATCGAGCAGGCCAATAATGTTCATAAGTGTTGACTTACCAGATCCGGAGTGGCCCATGATGGCCACGAATTCGCCTTTAGCGACACTTAAATTAATGTTTTGAAGGATTGGCGCCTCGTCTGGCGCGGCGTCAGCAAAGCGTTTGGTGATATTTCGGAGTTCGATAACATTCATGTATCTATTGTACTCTTTTACTCTCAGAAACTGAAAAGTATCAGGAGTGGAACGATTGCACATGTCTGAAATATTCGTTGTACTATATCACTTGACGATATATCAGAAATTGATATAGTAAGCATATGCACAATCAAAAATTACTCACCCAAGTTTCGTTCTGTATGTTATTAGCCCTGAGCCTCAAGCCGCGGCACGGCTATGAACTGATGAAACAGATCGAGGTCGATTCCGGAGGCCGGATTAAGCTCGGCCCTGGCGCCCTCTACGGCAATATTAAAGAACTAAGGCAAGCTGGCCTTATCGAAGAGCTATCCGCCACCACCAGCGAGCAACGCCGCCGCTACTACCAACTAACGGCCAAAGGGCGCGGCCGGCTGCAGCAAGAAATTACTTACTTCCGGGAAACAGTCAAAATTGCCGAGCAGAGGAATCTGATAATTAAAACAAATGAAGGGACCGTCTCGTGAAAAACCTATCAAAAAGTCTAGGAATCTATGAAAGCTTGCTGGATTTGTACCCCGCCAGTTTCAAGCGCCAGTATGGATCGCAGATGATCGAGGCGGCCGATGATATGATCTCCGATGCCGCCGGCATAGATCGCATCGGAGTAATGATCAAACTCTACGCCGAGCTACCGGCTAGTATCGCTTACCAAAGGCTGATAGCTGATGGTACACAGATCGCCCGGCGGCCAAGGCAGGTCGTGCGCCGGATAGTAATTACTAGCTTGGTTGTGCTCACGCCATTCTTTGCCGTGCCAGTTTTCGGCTACTTCCATTTTCACGATGCTTACTTCCAGCTCTCGGTCGACCGAAACTTCAGCCTGATCTGGCAATTGGCCTTGCCGCTGATCACCGTTTATCTTATAGCCAAGCACCTGATAGGCTGGTCGTTGTACTTGAGATCCAAGAGCGGCCGGAGTAATGCCTGGATCAAGAAAGCCTGGCCGCTGGTGGCAGTCGGGTTGATGGCTGTGCCGCTGAGCCTGCTAGCGATCTCGACGCTCTATTCCCCAAGCGAGAATCGCTCGATCGTCGCCTCGGCTGTCGCCCAAGCTACCTCTCCCAGTCACGCTTGCCAGGCCTTTCCTTTAGAGTCAGCAAAGAAGCTACTGGGCAGCAAAGCGGTAATGAATAATGCCCGGCAGTATGGGTCAGGGGAGATTCGTTACGATGGAATATTAAGCGATACACCCGATGAAATAGTCAGCAGTTGTAGCTATGCCATCGGATTTGCCTCGCTGATTATCCAGGTCTCAGATCCGAAGAACAGTGCCGCCCAGACTGCTCAGAGGCGAGATTTCTTCACCAATCTTGCTGCAGTAGAAGAGCCTATCAGGGTCAGCGGTTACGATGGCTTCTACACCGATCCAACGGATAAAAACAAAGCTAGCAACAATTCTAATCAACTAACTGAATTGCGGCTGTGGGCCAAGGGGCGCTGGGTTGAGGTAAGCGCCTCGAGTTTAGAAATGGCTATAGGCGCGATCAATGTAGTTATAAATAATCTCTAAAAAGTAAAACCGCCAGGGCGGAGCCGAACTTTGAGGGTTCGGTCCGCGGCTGGCGGCGGGTGGTCTTGGCTAGTGTTGGATACGCAAGTTGTTGCGCGCATCAGCCCACAGCTCGATGTAGGTCTTGGAGCAGCTGCGCAAGGATTGGTTTGAGCCGTTGAAGATGACGGTGTGTAGGATGACATCACCGGCTAGGGCGGCTCGGATGGCCGCGCTGTCTTCGACGCCTTGGCCGTCGGTCATGAGTAGCACCTCGGGCACATCATCGGCGGTTTGGACCAAGTCGCGAATTTCGCTGGCCGCTACCCTTACGGCTTTCAAGATTTCCGTTCCGCCTTCGAGTAGCTGGGGTTCGGCAAAATGGGTTATGAGGCCCATTTTGCCAGCGCTGTCGTGAGCCTCGATCCGTGAACCAAGGCTTTGGGTGAAGGGGCGGTAGAGGTAGCGCGAGCCGTCGGCCAAGTGGCAGCCAACGACCACGGAGGCCAGGGCGATCTCGGCGGGGAGCCGTCTTGGATCGCAATCGAATCCGCCCGAGGTGTAGGTCGAGGGGCTCCAGTCCATGAGGATGTAGAGCACCTGCCCCTTTTTCTCGTCCGGGACGCGAACCTTTTTGGGAACCATGATGGTTTCCTCGTAGGGCTCTTGGACGGTTCTCGGTTCCTGGACGACGACCTCTTTTGGGACGGGCACTTGCTCGTAGTAGTCGTTGACCTGGATCTCACGCTCGACGACCCGCTTGGCCCAGACCTCCACGGGGAGGGCCAGAATGCTTGGATCGAGTCGGTTGATCTCGCTGAAGCCGCGGATGGGCCGGGAGACGGCATCATCGGTCGGGAACTGGACTTCCTGGCGCTCGGTTCCCTCAACCACTTTGACGACGTCTTTTTGGACGACGATTGATCGATACTTGGTGATGGTCTTGGGGACCTGGATGATGACCTCCTTGGTCAAGTCCGGGTTCAGCTTGTTGAAGTAGTCGATCACCGGGATCCCTGGCAAATTGTTGATTTGCTCGATGAACCGGGCGATCAACTCGTGGTCAGGTCGGACCAATAGCTCGCCAATAGTCGCTCCGCTCATAGCTGATAGTGATTGCACGAATTCACTCGTACCGCTATCCATGCGGCCTGGCATTGGCGGGCCGCTGTGTGCCAGCGTACTGCCTCCGCCCGGTTGCTTGCCACCAGAGTTGCCTCCCGAGAAGTCGGGGTGCTCAACCAGGGGCTTGAACTTCACGAAGTGTGCTAACCTAGACCGCAGCCTCTCTTGGGGAGAGACATTGGTGTGAGTGGTGACATCGAAGATCGTGCCACCCATATGGTGCTTATCGCGCAGTTCGGCTTCGGCCTCCTCGTAGGTCTTGAAAAAACCAACTGGTTTGGCGCGCTTGTCGAAGAGGGCGAAAGGCCCACCGCTGCGCATTGTCGGCCAGGGTTTTTTGACGACCCATTTGGCAATACGCAGTGGACGCCCAAGCTTTTGGATGACAGTCATTGCTTAGCCCTGCCAATCGTGGCTGAGCGACAGCGAGGTGGGGCTGACCGGAGCATCAATCTTCTCCACTTCGATGCGAAGTTGAGCGATGATGGCCTGGACGGTGGCGTGCGAGCTGTGGCGCTTGGCCAGGAATTCTTTCATTCCTAACACGCTCGCGGTCGGAATACGCGCGCCTACCATATTGGCCAGGTGGCCATTCTGCGGCGCTTCGATACGCATCACCCGCATATCTTGAGTGAGATCTCCCAGCCTCTCGATATTCCTTAGGTCCTTCTCGGTGGTCGGGATACATTCGGCGCAGACCTCGTCCCAGAGCTGTTCGAGCGCCGGGTTGGCGCCAAGGGTCAGGACGCCATACTTATAGGCGCCAATGTCCCTGGGCACGACCGCGCTACGTCCACGGAGGACGGCCACGGCTCGGCTGAGATCGAACTCACGGTTCTCTGTGCGCTGGGAAAGCGGGGGTACAGCGCTGGCCAACTCTTCGGCCGTGGGATCACGGCGCATTTTTTTGGCCAACTGCTCGTGACAGAGTATCTGGCGGCGCTTCTCAAACTCGGCAAGCACGTAGGCATGCAGCAGCAGAAAGCCGTTGCTGATCTGGATACCACCCTCAGAAGGTTTCCTAGAAACCTGGTCGGCCATTTCAGCCAGCCCGCCATAGTCGAGGCTTGGCAATTGTCCGACCCGCTCTTCGAGGTAGGAGTCGTACATGCCAAACTTCTCGGTGTAGTCGCTGAGCTTCGGCGAAAAGGCCTTGATCAAGAAACGGTCCAGCACAGCCGCGAGGGCCTGGGTGGCGCGATTGAAGTTGGTTGTGGCGATGACGCTGTGCAGCGGGATGTGCTGCAGCGAATCGTCTTTCGACATATAGGACCGCTCGTTGAGGGCATTGAGCAAACCGCCGCGCAGGACCATGTCCGGTCCATCGAGCAGCTCGTCGAGGAAGGCAAAGATAGCCGTAAGCAGGCCACCTTCTTTGTTCCTGATATTTCGGCCTTCGGTGATGATCTTATTGATGATCAGGTTGCCGAAGAGGTCGTCGAGGATTGTTTCTTGGGAGATGCTCTTCTTGAAGATGGGCGCGCCGTGGAACATGCCGAAGGTCGACATGGCAAACTGGCTCTTGCCTGAACCTGGGAGACCGATCAACAGGACGTGCTCACGGGTCAATAGTCCCAAAAGCGTACCCTCAATGATGGTGTCATAGCCAGGAAAAGCTTTCTCGAGTTCGGCGAAAGCTGCCAACAGTTCGTCGCAGTAACTCATTGGTGTCCTTTTGTTGTAGGTGCTAGCGAGTCGGTCGCCAGGGCCGTGAGGTAGATTACCCTCATAGATATGCTCAATTGCTAAATTGAGCGCATGTATGAGGCCTGGGGCAGCCCCCGTAGCTTGTGGCTACGAGGGCTGGGTCTCCCCAGGGTTAGTGGATGTTGAACTTGGAGACGTACAGGGTTCGGGGAGGAGATACCTCGATTATTACGACCTGTGAGTCTTTCTCGATAACCTCCTGACCGTCGTAGGGGTGGGCCAGGTAGTGCTCGCTACCACCTCGAATTGAGACGACAACTTCACCTGTTGTGTTTGGCCCGACTAAGCCCGTAACTCGGCCTGTCTTGCCGACGAGGCTGCTATCAGACGTTGTCATCTGCGTTGTCGGTTGAGCTGTCGGTGTCGGCCGGCTGTTCAGGGGTTGCCGGAGCGGTCGGTTCGACACTGGTGATTGTCGCTGGGGCGGCTGCCGGGGCACTGTTCTGAGCGAACATACTCTTAGCAAAATTGAAGCTGTTGAGTGCGGTGCCAACGACCTGCATGAGTGCAGCGTTGACGCCTTCGGCGCCGTTGAGGACGGTGAAGTTGTCGACGTGCTCAAAAGCTCCTGCCGCAGCCGCAACAATCTCTGGCCACTGCTTGGCCAGCTCTTGCATGATGACTGCTTCGGAGTTAGCGGCCAGGGCTTCGGCACGTGCCTGGATAGCTGCACCTTCGGCCTTGCCCCTGGCTTCGATAGCCGCGGCTTCAGCCTTGCCCTTGATTTCGATAGCCGCTGCCTCAGCCCTGGCCTCCAGCTCAACTTTCTGAGCCTGGCCTTCGGCCTGGAGGACGGCGACACGGCTGGTTGCTTCTGCCGAAGCAATGTCGGCATCACGTTTCGCTTCGGCCGGTCGAATGACTGTTGCGACCAGGATTTGCTCCTGGCGGGCTGCTTCGAGCCGGGCGGCGGAGGTCTCTTGCTCAACGACGGCTTGGCGGGCTGATGCTTGGGCCAGAGGTCCGGCTTGGGCGCTTTCAGCATTGGCCTTGTCGACCTCTGCTTGGAAGCCAGCTTCTTTGATCGAGGCGTTGCGTTCAGCTTCGGCCTTGAGGGCATTGGCTTCTTGCTCACGTTCGGTGGCTTCACGGTCGGCACTGGCCTGCGCGATTCGGGCGAGACTCTGGACGGCCGCGGTATGCGGCATGGCCAGATTCTTGATGTAGCCGCTGGGGTCATCAATCTCCTGGATTTGGAGTGAATCGACTATGAGGCCGAGCTTGGCCATCTCTTCGCCTGATGACGCGCGCGTCTTGGCAGTGAGCTGTTCGCGCTCGCGGATCATGGCCTCAACGGTCATGCTGCCGACGATGGAGCGAAGGTGGCCTGCGAAAACGTTATGGACGCGGGCGTCCATTTGGTCTTGCTGGTCTAGGAAGCGTCGCGCGGCGTTGGTGATGCTAGCGCTGTCGTCGCCGATCTTGTAGATGACCGTGCCCTTGACCTGGACGGGGATGCCTTGTTCGGTCGGGCACTCCACATAGAGGTCGGCTTGGTGCAGTTGCAGCGAGAGGCGCCGAACCTTCTGGACACCAGGCATCACAAGGGTGCCTTTGCCGGTGACGATTCTAAAGCCCATGTGATCGCCTGCTGTGTCGGTGGCTTCACCCTTGTCATTGAGGCCTGAGATTATCAGTGCCTCGTTTGGCTCGGCGACGCGCCATGTTGCCTTAAAGAGCACGATGGGTACGATGATCGCCGCAGCGATAATGCCTAGTAGCACGTACATATACTTCCTTCTGTTGTCGGTGGTACTCAGCGAATCGTTCGCTGCGCCGTGAGGTAGATTACCCTCAATACCGTGCTTTACTTTATATAAAGAAGGGGCAGGAGAGTCCATGAAGCTTTCATGGAAATAGATCAGTTACAATAACTTTATTTGGGCAAATTGTCAATACTTTTTGACGTTTGTTTAGGGGTTGGGCCAGGGCGGAGCCGAACTTTGTGGGTTCGACCCCGCCGACTGGCGAAGGGTGGATGTTACTTAAGGGCCTCCTTAGGGACTAGCCTTTCGTGGTAGGCGTTGCGGCTGGTGGGGCATCATGTGAGACCTTGATCCCGCCATCGGCAGTCGAATTGACTGCTCCGGCAGTGACGCTAGGCTTGGCGCTGGCTGCATCGTAAACGATGAGCGGCTTGGTGATGAGGTTTTGTGGTGAATCGGACTCTAGGTAGAGGCCATTCCACTTGATCTCGACACCTTCGGTGGTGAAGAAACCAATGCCGTCAGGTTCTGGACCCCAGGTACCATTGTCGCCAGGCGATTTAGTAGCTACTGCGTTGCCGCAGCTGCTACCGCAGTCGCTGTAGTTGATCTTATCCTCGACGGTCAGCTGGCTGTTAAGCGAGAAGACCATTCCTTGGATGGGGTACTGGATGATCGGCTGCCCGACGTTGTTCATCAAGATGACGTAAGCCAGACGGTTGCGATCGTTCTGCCGGAGCAGGTTCTCGGTGAGCAGTGTACGCTCCAGCCAACCGCCTTTGACCATTGCCGCCAGGGGATATGGTGCGCCCCGTTCGGCAGACTGCTGATAGGTCTCGACGACGTTCTCACTTTGGGTCTGGCTGTCGGCTTCGGTTGGGCCTGTTTGGGTGCAGGCCGTTACGGTAACGGCAACAGCTACAACCGCGGCGATGATGCGGATGGGTCGGGGGATACTCGTGAATTTCATGATGGTTACGTTCCTTACTTGGAGGTGGTGGGGAGGCAGTCGAAGGCGGCGAAGTCTTCCTGGCCGCTGGTGAAGACCTGGTCGTTGGACCGGATCTTGTAGGGTAGGTCGGCGTCGCGGAAGTCGCGGGCCGTGTACTGCTCGGTGCTGGCGTCGTAGCGAGCTACAACGTTGCGGCACTGCTGCTGGATTCCGTTGACCGAGGTCTGCAGATTGCTCTGCTGTTCGGCCATCGGGTCGAAGGCCGTACCATTGCCAACATTGGGGTGAGCTGCGTTGAAGCTATTCAGCGCGGCAGAGGCATCATCCAGTTTGAGGTCGAGTGCGCGGACCGATTCGAAATCGCTGTGGAACTGAGCTTGCGACTGGATGCGGTTGACGGCACTGTTCTTGATGACTGCGGCATCGCCTTTGCCCTTGATATTGCTGGTGCTAACCCGCAGCTGCCATGCCACAACGGGCACGATTACGGCGAGCAGAAGCACAACTACCAGGGTGACGACTGCCCAACGCCGGCCGGTACTTACGATCTCGCGATCGTTCATATCGACAAAGTTTCCATCACTGTCGTATTTCATGAAGTTTCCTTAAGTTTTGGGGTACAAAGCGAATCAGTCGCTTAACTGCGGAGGAGGTTGCTCCCCCGTCGCCGGGATGAATTCAAGTTTCCCGGCGATAGGAGAGTAAGTAAGCAAGGGACAAAAAAAGCCCCGAGACACTGGCCGGGGTTTAGGCTAACCGCCGGGGTCAAAGGGACATTGTCGATACCGATAGCTTATTTAATTGTAAAGTCATTATAGGACATACATTTGAGTTTGTCAATACCCCTAAACATGGCTCTGGAAAGCTAAGATAATATTCTGCCCTCGATTGGTGACAGAATTTGGGGGCTCTAGAATTGCCTTAGAAGGCCAAATCGGCTACACTAAACTTCGTCTTTGGAGAGGTCGCATAGTGGCCTAGTGCACCGCCTTGGAAAGGCGGCACGGGAGCAATCTCGTCGAGAGTTCGAATCTCTCCCTCTCCGCCATTGGATCTGTTCTGCATGTATTGCAGCATAATTCCAACGGCTATCTGATCTAAGCGTAAGCAATTTGATTATTTGTGCTTGGCCAGGTAATCTTCTTAGTATGAAGAAGAAAACACAGCCCAAGCTCATAGATCACCTGACGGCTAAGCCGCATCGGACAGCTTTTATCGCGATTGCAATCATGCTTTCGCTTGGCGTTGTTGCCTATGTGGGAGGGTTGCTCTTTGTCGCGACCCAGGGAGCCAAGCAGGCGAGCTCGCTTGGTATTAGCGCCATAGTACTCAATGCTACAAGCACGCTCACGAGCGCAGCACCCGTTGACTTCAAGACTGGAGACATTTACTTTCCGCAGGCACGTTTATCTGTCCCCAGTGATTCAAGTTTTACCAACCTGCTATACGCCTATGTTCCAGAGGACAATTATCTCCTCATTAATAGCCGACAAGTACAAGGCCGCAATGAAGCCCAAATGTACTCTGCGCGTAATACCGAGGAAGCAATACGACAGATCCCCAAGCTGCAAGCCTGCCAGCGCGGTATTCGACTGGCCTATGCCAAGCTCAAAGATGTTAAAGCCGGCGAGTATGACCTTCGCTCCACTGTGCGATTGAATAATGGCAAAGACATTTACATTTATCTGAACAAAAGCTGCCAAGAACTCTATCAGATAGCCGAACTGCTCAAAAAAGTCCGCGCGTACTAATCGCCGTAAGCATAAGCATAAAACTATTGACGCTGGCTCCAATGCGGGTTATAGTATGTGCATGTTGAAAGCATTTCAGTTCAAGTCACATAAAATTCTGACCGATTGCCCCGCCTATATGTCGGGCGATCTATTCGCGTGTGACTTGTCTCGTACTGCTTAATTCTATAATTTAGTTAGACCAGACGAGTCTCCGACAACGGAGACTTTTGATTTAGTGACTTGAACGAAATGTTTCTCTCGGAGGCTCTTCTCGCCTAGCAAAACTTGCTAGGTAGTACATACAAGAAGGAGCAAAAGATGTTTGGACACTGGATGCAGATTGATGGCGAAAAGGCCAGCTTGCGTATGGGGCCGATTCGGCGCGAGGACATGTCCCGCTATATCGCCGAGGAGGCTAGCTGGGGGATGCAGAGCTACGAGGTTACCAAATACCTGGGCCGAACGCCTGGCGCGCCGACCGAAGTCGGTGAACAGGCATGGTGGGAGCGAGTCAGTGATGACAAGGAGGAGGTAATCTGGGGTGTTTATGTGGCCGATGGCGACGACTGGAAGCTCACAGGCAGCACCAGTCTTCGATACATGAACCCAGCCATGCACACTCGAGCCACCAGTGGCTACCTGTGTTTCGATCGCAAGTTCTGGAATATTGGTGTTGCTAGCTTGTCGCACCTCGCTCGCACGCTGTTTGCCTTCGACGAGCTTGGGATGCTTGCCATCGATAGCCACGCCTTGGTGGCCAATACTGGCTCCAATAAGGCTCTGCAGTCAGTAGGCTATGTGAAGAGCGGCACGTATTATGGCGCGACTCGTCCGGTACATGGTCAGGGGAGTGATACCAATGACTACACCTTGGTTAACCCGGCTGAGCATAGCTGGCTGTACTTCTGGCAGCGTCCGGAGGCCGAGATTCCGACCGAGTTCACTACTGCCCGCCAAAAGACCCAGGCGGCGCTCGAAAAAGCTCGCCAGATCGTGAAGTTTCTCTAGTTCCTTCCGCCCACTCAACCGCCCCGGCCCAGAGCAATCTGGTAGCCGGGGCTTTTTCTTGGTAACAAAAAAGACGGAGTTTTGTCCGTCTTGGGTGGATTGGACTAGCGCTTGCGTCGACCCCTCACATGCGCACGAGGAACACCACGCTGCATGGCCTCATACTCGTTAGAAAGAAAGGCGATGAGCTCGGTTCGGGTGCCAGGGTTGAGACTGTCAGGCGGCGTGCGAAATAGAAGCTGCTTTTCGGTCGGATATGCGGTCAGTCCCTGCTTGATGAAGCGGCAGAGGCCGCTCTCGGGATTGAGCCAAGCCTCCATAACCAGGTGCTCAATGACCAGGGGCTCGTAGATGTCATAGAAATTCTGAATGGCCGACCTCAATGGGTAATACGACCAGGCATCGATGATCGCCATACGCCTGTCGTAGTCGAGCTTGTCGAAGGCCTGTGCCTCCAAGCCGCCCGGTACCGATCGAACATGGTAGTTGATGCGGTCGGCGAGATGGGTCCAGTCATCACGATTCATGAATGATTCAAAATCGGACAGGTCGAAACGCGGTCTCGTTGGCTGGGATTCAAGGTTCTCGGATGGTGCCGCGGTTGGCGACTGGGCTTTGGGCAAGTTGCCGGACTTCCAGGCTTTTAACGCCCGCTTTTGCTCATCTGAACCCCATTTGTCCCAGTTCAGCACTGCGACTGCTTCGGGCGTCTTCTTGGGACGCAGGATGTCGCAGGCCTGCTCGAAGGTCATCTTGGCCGTGGTGGTTGTCATGTAGTCCTCGATCGTAGGTGCTAGCGGATTGCCATTAAGCGCATAGGATAGCACATGCCTGTCTAGCCGTAAATACGAGCTCATTGACAAAATACTACAATAATGTATAAATAACTCACCCGCACGTCAGTGCCCGAGCACCCGGAGGAATCATGAACTTTGATGAAGCTATGGATAGGCATATGGACTGGCTTATCGCTCTGCCGAAGGCAATTATGTACTTGGGCGCCTTCGTCGCTACCGCTCCATTGCTACTCTTGGTGGCCATGGCCACTTCTAACAGCCAGCCCGACTCCCTCGGTCGAGCCACCTATCACTTCCACAGCACGTTCTACAGCTTCCTGGTGTGGGCCTACATTGCTCTGGCCGTTATGGTCGTCATTGTGACCTCCAACCGCTTCATGATCACTATCCAGTATACGATGGCAGCTGCCACGCTTGGTATCTGGACATACCTGGAAAACGGCGTCCGCAGTTATGGCATCCCCCTGCTGTCGCTGGTAGTGTTCAGTATTGTCACTACAGCTTACGCCTCGCTCCAGCTCTACTTGAGAACCTTCGGCGATAACTTCGATGATGAAACTGGCTTTGAGATCGTCTGAGTCGCGCCCATCGTCCACCTGGCCCCGCCATCGGCGGGGTTTTTCATTTGTCAGAAATTGGCCAAAATCCGCGTTTTCAATCAGAAGGTTACCTTTTTACGCAGAAGAAAGGTAACCTTCTATTTACATTCGGTATTTGTTTGGTATAATGACCCGCGGCTGATTTTGAGCATGCTAAAATAAGTAAAAGTGGAGGCCAAAATGAAGATTACTAAGTTTGAACACGCCTGTTTGCTGCTCGAGGAAAATGGTAAGAAGCTCGTTATTGATCCCGGTAGTTTAGTGAGTAGGCTACCCACTGACCTGAGCGTCGAGGCGATTGTGCTCACCCATATCCACGGCGATCATATGGACCCTGGACATATCCGGCAGCTAGTGGCTACTAATCCTGACCTGGTCATCTATGCGGACGCGGCGGCACTTGAGGCTTTGCAAGAAATTGATGCCAAAAAGGTCTTAGCCAAAGGCGGCCAGACCGAGCAGGTCGGTGGTTTTAATCTGGAATTCTTCGGCCACGACCATGCTGTTGTTTTCGAAGTTGTACCCTGCGAGAATGTTGGCGTCATGGTCAACCACTCACTCTACTATCCTGGGGATTCCTATACCAAGCCAAATAAACCTGTCAAAACCCTAGCCTTACCTATATCTGGACCCTGGCTCAAGATCGGTGATGCCCTACAATTCATGATCGACGTCAAGCCACAGGAGATTTTCTCGACGCACGACTCGCTGCTGAGTGAAGACGGGCTGACATTTACCTTGGGCTGGGTCGACCGTATCGCCGACCGCGAAAGCATCGGCCACTTCCATCTAGCAGCTGGAGAGAGCTACCAATGAAACACGATCGCTTACACGCCCTAGCCGATGGCATCTTCGCCATCGTAATGACCCTCCTGGTGCTCGACCTCAAAATCCCGGAACAAGGTGATGTGGTCTCGACGAGCCAATTGCTGGCCGCCGTCGGCCATCTGTGGCCCCTCTTCTTTAGCTTCGTGATGAGCTTTTTGGTACTCTTTGGCTACTGGCGGGCGCACAATGTGATCGTCTCGCAATACACCAAGAACCTCGATATGAACCTGATAACCATCAATATGGTTTTTCTGCTGTTCGTATCGCTGGTGCCGTTTTCGACCAACTTGCTAGGCCGCTTCATTGGCAATCGGGCGGGGATCATCATATATGGTATAAACCTGGGAATGCTGGGCCTCACTCTCATGGCCGCCCGTAAGTACGCCGACAAAGCCGACAATATTGAAACCGCTGGCAATTGGACACTGCGCGACCGGCGCAACGGCTCAATCCGCAGCTTCTTCCCAGTAGTCATGGCTATGGTAGCCGCCGGACTAAGCTTTTGGTCAATTCCATTGGCGCTATTTGTACTTATTAGCAGCGTCATTATCAATCTGTTCACCAAGGGCCTGGATCCGCTGTTTTCAATGTTGGATGCGTTAAAAATCGGAATTGATGAGTAAAGTTGGCGATATTAAAAAGGAGATCTTAGCCTCGGGTTCGGCCGAGAAAGCTAAGACCTCCAGCAGGTTCTTTAAGACGGGACTGGGGCAGTACGGAGAAGGGGACGTGTTTGTGGGGGTGACCGTGCCACAGCAGCGCACGATTGCCAAGCGACACTTGGATATGAGCGTAGATGAAGTGCTGGAACTACTGCATTCGCCCGAGCACGAGTTCCGCTCAGTAGCCTTAATGATTTGGACCTATCAATTCCCAAAGCTTGATGAGGGCGGGCGTGAGGCTATCTATCATGCCTACCTGGCCAACACCCGCTGGATTAATAATTGGGATCTTGTCGATGGCAGCGCCCGGGATATAGTGGGCGCTTACTTGCTGGACAGGGACAAAGAAGTGCTAGTAAGGTTGGCCAAGTCCGGCTCCCTGTGGGCCAAGCGCATTGCTATTATTGCCACCCACGCCGAGATTATGGCCGGCCGCAGCCAGTGGACCTTCCAGATCGCCGATATCTTGATCGATGATCCGCACGACCTGCTACAAAAGGCAGTGGGCTGGATGTTGCGCGAGGTGGGGAAGCGGGTGAGTCGGGAGGAACTGATCGACTATCTGTCGACGCGCTACAAGACTATGCCGCGCACCGCCTTGCGCTACAGCATTGAACACTTTGACCAACCAACCCGCCAAGATTATTTGGCTGGCCGGATATAACCGCGATCGGTTACACTGGATCTATGCAAAACTTAGGCCAACGCGCCCTCGAATTGATCCGGTCCCACAAAAAAACCAGTCTGCTCATTTTCATTACGCTGGCCAGTTTCACTACCCACTTTGCTTTTTATAGCCGTCAAGACATGGCCGTGTTTGATGAGATCTACTTCACGACTGACGCTCAAGATTACTACACCCACAAGTATTACTTTGACATTCACCCACCACTCGGCAAATTGCTGATAGCTGCTTCGGCTTTGCCCCAGGGAATCCCGGCCGATGTGCAGTTCAAGAGCGAGCGTTACACCGGCACTCAGCCCAACTACGCTCGTCTGCGCCTGCTCCCTACGCTGGCCGGTGTGGCTTTGCCGATCATTATCTTTTTACTAGCCCTGGAACTGGGGTTGTCGCTCGTGGGCGCTGGGTTTGCTGGCGGGGCGATTGTACTCGAGAATGCTCTGCTGACCCAGAGTCGGCTAGTGTTGATCGACAGCTTCCTGCTGCTGTTTGGTTTTGGGGCATTGCTGTGCTTCATGCGTTACATCCGGCTCAAGGGTTCGAAGCGCGGGCATTTTGGTTGGCTTGTGGGCAGTGGGGTGCTTGTTGGCATGGCTATTGGCATTAAGTGGACCAGCCTGGTATTCCTGGCCTTCATGGGGCTTTTGTATCTATGGCGCAATAGGAAAGTACTGGGCCACACGCGGGTTATCTGGCACGGCTTAGTGGGGCTCGTGATCGCGCCTTTGGCCGCCTACGCCATTCCTTTTGCCGTCCACTTTGCGCTTTTGACTAAGACCGGTACCGGTGATGCCTTCATGTCGCCGGCTTTCCAGCATACACTTGTTGGCAATAATTACGCTAGCCAGTCAGGCTACAAAAAGCTCAGCTTCAAGGACAAATTCCTGGAGCTGAACTGGGAGATGTTTGATTCGAATAAGTCGATTACGGGTGGGCACCCCTACGGTAGTCGCTGGTACAGCTGGCCACTGCTGCAGCGGCCCATCTGGTATTACGTCGATGGCAAGCAGTACATTTACCTGCTCGGTAACCCATTGCTGTGGTGGCTGGCGACGATTGCTGCCGTGGTAATGCTGTGGCGGATATTCGATGAGAAGAAGCAGCGCAAACTGGTCAATATATTTTTAGCCGGTGCCTTTCTGGTGAGCTGGTTGCCGTTTATGCTCATTACCCGGGTGATGTTTTTATACCACTATTTCACGGCCTTAATCTTTAGTATTTTGATGCTTGCGGTGCTGGTTGACCAGATCCCGCAGAAACGCAAAGTGGTGATAGCGCTGGCAGTTGTCTGCGGCCTGAGTTTCGTGTTCTTCGCGCCATTGAGCTATGGTCTGCCACTCAACGAAAAGGCCCTCAGCTGGCATATGTGGCTGCCGAGTTGGCGTTAGATGCCCCTAAATGTGAGAGTGGCCCCACCTCCGGAGAGATGGGGCCACTGGGTGGGCGGTGGACTCGGCTAGGCCGATTTGCGGCGGCGCAGCTGGATGACTCTGGCCTGCTGGTCGCCTTCGAAGTTCTCCTTCTGGTTGAACAGCTCGATGAACTGCTCGGTCCGGCGAACCACTGATGTGCCCTTTCCGAGGAGCTTCTTGCGCTGCCTGATGTAGGCGGAGAAGAAGGCGACGAGGTCGGGGTGGTAGAGGCGATGCATCGTCCAGTTGTCGGGCTGGCAGATCATCTGATGCTCGACCAGGTTGGTGACGAACCGCTGGAGCGGAGTCCGGAACCAACTGGCCAGCGTAGTGGGGCTGACCCCGGTTTCACGTCGGACGAGCAGGCGGAGCTCTTCGTAGGTGAGCCAGCCCTCATCTTTCAGCTGCTCCGAATGTGTCGATGCCTTACCGCCGATGGTGGATACTGCTTTTTTCAATGAAGCTCCTTAAGCCTCTCGATGTACAGGAGCCACCACTCTAACACAGAATTCATCACGTGTCAATAGATACATCGAGAAGCGAGCAAAACGGCAGGTTCACAGCAGTCGCAAAAGGGTACCTTTTCTCCCCTTAAGAAGGTAGGCTTCTTTGTTACAATAAAGTTATGAATGTCGAAGAATACTGCCTCACCAAACTTGCCGCTGTCGAAGACTACCCATTTGGCGATGAAGTGGCGGTCTTTAAGGTTGGCGGTAAGATGTTTGCCTTGACCTCGCCGCCTGGTAAGCCGACTTCCATCAGTCTGAAATGCGAACCGACGCTGGCTATCTCACTACGTCAGAAGTACCCGGCAATTACCCCCGGGTATCATTTGAACAAAATGCACTGGAATACTATCGATCTTGGTGGCACCGTACCAGATGCTGAGATTAAGCGGCTGATCACTCATAGCTATGAGCTGGTTGTAAGTGGCCTGCCCAGAGTGGGTCGTGAGGCCTTATCGGACATCTGAACTTGATGGATCATCCCTGATCTGCTAGAGTAGCCGGCATGTCCGACAACCCGCCTATGCCCCAGCTCCTTTCCAGCAAAGTAATCCTCGATAACCCTCGCTTCTCAGTCCGTGAAGACACTATCAAAATGCCGAACGGCCAGATCACCGATTACATCGTGGCCGAACCGCAGTGCGCAGTATTCATGGTGGCGACTACTATAAGCGGCCTCTACGTCTTGGTTCGGCAACTCCGTTATCCTCTGGAGCAGGAAACGCTCGAGGTCCCCGCCGGCATGCTACCAAAGGGTGTCAATCCACTGGTGCAAGCGCAATGTGAGCTGGAAGAAGAGATTGGCTTTCGGGCCAAATCCTTGGAGCTCATAGCCACCTTGCAGGCTTGGCCATCGCGTCAGGATAGAAAGCAATTCATTATCCGGGCCAGGGGCTTGCCCGACGAAGGCCTGCACTACGGGGGCCAGGAGCACGACGAAGCTATTAGCGCTGTGGAGACGTACACCAAAGCTGATGTACTGGAGATGATCAAGGATGGCCGACTGCAGGTTCAAGAAACAGTCGCCGCGTTGCTCCTCTCGTTTCTTGAGTAATTCCTATCGACCAACCGACCGCCAGTTCAGCTGGCGGTTTTTCAATTAGCGCAGGGCATAGACGATGCTGACGCTAGCGCTGATCTCATTTTGGCCTGTATAGACCTGGCTGGGGACTGGTGCCACTTCGGATTTGGCAATCATCGGTTTGCCGCCGGCTGAGCTATCATTAGCCATCATGGGAATCGTCCCACCGTAACCGCCCGATAGGTTGATGCTCTGGGCCTTGCCAACTCGTAAGCCCAATTCGCTGGCCGCCTGGT
Organism: bacterium; assembly: GCA_043767845.1. Taxonomy (GTDB): domain Bacteria; phylum Patescibacteriota; class Saccharimonadia; order UBA4664; family JBBRNT01; genus JAYUFZ01. The sequence goes on from JAYUFZ010000016.1 coordinate 35,253, forward strand.
CGGCCTTGGATTTGGCATCGGCGATTGCTTTGGTGCGGGCTTGGGCCTCGAGGTCTTTACGGCGGCTTTCGCTGAAACTCGATTGGGGTGAGGCCGAGCCAGTCAGGTTGGTAGTGAGCAGATAATCCTGAACCTGAGTGGCCAGATTTTTATCATGAATGGTAATTGTTACCTGAGCGTGCCCGGTTTTGGTGGTGTCATCCCAACGGAAGGGGTAGTAGCCACTCCCAGCGTTGGAAGACGTGGCAATATCCTTATCGGCTACCCCGAGTCCTTTCAGGCCTTTGATCACCTCAGCTGTCACAGCGTTGACGGCGGCCAAAGCCTCTTTCTCGGTCTCAGCCTTCTTCTCGTAAGCAGGATTAAAAACAAACTCATCGGGCAGGGCCTTAATGGTCGCGTCTCCGGTGATCGAGATAGTCTTGGTCGAAAAGGCTGCCGTCCAGGGTCGCCACACTCCCAACATGATTAAAATTATGACAAATAGTCCAGCGCTTAAGATCCGAAAATCGAGTTTGAATGTGATGTTTTGCATAAATTCATTGTAGCACCCCAGCTGTACGAAAAGCAGTATACCAAACAAAAACCGAAAGTAAATAGAAGGTTACCTTTCTTCTGCGTGAAAAGGTAACCTTCTGAGCAATCAGCTACAATTGAGTAATGAAAAACATGGATGAGTTTCAAAAACTAGTGATTGACTATTATTCTCAAAGCGGCCGCCACGACCTGCCTTGGCGGCTTGATGTGTCGACGTATTCGATCGTGATTAGCGAGGTGATGCTGCAGCAAACCCAAGTGAGCCGGGTAATCCCCAAATACCAAGCCTGGATGGCCGATTTTCCAGATTGGCAGGCTTTGGCTGGGGCTAGCAACTATCAGATTCTGACAGCCTGGCAGGGTCTAGGCTATAACCGCCGAGGATTGTGGTTGGCTCAGACTGGAAAGACCGTAGCTGATCAGTATGATGGCGAGCTACCAAATGATCCGGCCGATCTGGTTAAACTCCCTGGAATTGGCCCCAATACCGCCGGGTCAATAGCTGCTTTTGCCTTTAATGTGCCTGTAGTATTCGTCGAAACTAACATCCGCCGCGTATTTATCCATCACTTTTTCGAGGATCAGGAGGGGATTGATGACAGCCAGTTGCGGCCGTTGATCGAGAAATCACTATCCGATCAGCAACCGCGCATCTGGTATTGGGCTTTGATGGATTACGGATCCCATCTGGCGACCCAGCTGCCCAACCCCAACCGCCGCAGCAAGCATTACGCCAAGCAATCAAAGTTCCAAGGTTCGGCCCGCCAGATACGCGGTGAGGTTTTGCGCCAATTATTAGCTGATTCGAAGTCGCTCGATCAATTGCAGCTCCAGATCAAAGATGACCGGCTGATCAAGGTCTTATCGGATCTGATGACTGAGGGCATGATCGCGCTTGATTCGGATAACTACCAGATCAAGTAAGCGGCTTAGAGCTTGCCCAGATCACATCGTAGAGAGCTTGCATCATCTGGTAATGCTCGGCGGACTTCACCAACAGCGCGTAGCCACTAGCCAGCGAAGAGATATAGAGCACGCTTTGGTCATACATGAACACCGTGCTGCGGAAGTTGTCGCCGAGGCCGCTGGGCATCATCCGTATCTGGGATTTGTCGTAGAGGGCGGCGATGATTTTCGGGTCAATCGGCACGCCCCAGAGGTTGCGGGTACTAACCCCTAGATCGTGCCGCAGTTTCACATAGCGGCCCACGAATTCCTCCCCGAGCTGCCAGAAAAAGTTCGTCGTTGGTACGAGGGTGTCGATGCTGCGGCTGTGGCAGTAGGCGCTCTCCATGATAATGTTTTTGACCGCATCGACCCCTTCATAAAAGGCCACCTGCGGTTTATGGTCGCCGGCTGGCGACAGCTGGAACTGGGCGACAAATTGGTCGAGATCAGCTTTAGTTTTCTCGATCTGATGCTGCTTTTGAGCGACTATGGTTTGCAGCCGTTTGAGCGGCTCTAATCTGAATTTACTACCATCATCCAGCCCGGTCTTGCTCAGCAATCCACGCCGTTCAAGCGAACTGAGGGCGTAATAGACAGTTGGCCGGCTGCGGCCAGTCACGGCTACAATGTCACGGGCCGCCAAGGCGCCACCAAGCATGGCCAAATACACCTCGGTTTCGGCTTCGGTGAGGTCTAATGCGGCTAATAGGGCGCGTGGTTCAATCATGTGTCTAATCCTTATTATACATGCTTAACTATTTGCCCGGCTAGATCTATGATGGCAGTGTTCTTTCACAAGTAGCTCAACAAGGGGGAGTAATGGCTAAGATCAATCTCATGCAGCACTGGGTGGATTTGTTCCCGAATGCAACGGTAGACGCGAGTTTGCAGGCTTATCGGGACGTCGTGGCTTACTACGGCGAGCCTGGCCGGTATTATCACACGCTGGTGCACATTGCCCCTATGCTTGAGGCGCAGCGTCAGTACTTTCCAGATGCGTCCCGGAGTGTTCTGGTGGCCATCTGGCTGCACGACGTCATCTACAACGGCACTCCAGGCCAAGACGAGGCCGATAGCGCCACCTATGCCGAGAAACTCGCACTAGAGCTGGGCGAGAGCCAGGCGTTCGCTTCCGAGGTTAGCGCATTGATCTTGACGACCGCTGGGCACATGCCGGCTGACGCCGCGAGCCAGATGCTCTGCGATCTGGACTTGCTCTCACTCGGCTGTAAGTCGGACACCTACAAGGCCAATACGGCCAAGATCCGCCGCGAGTACAGCCACGTTTCTGGCTTCCAGTGGCGCATCGGCCGCAAGGCCTTCATCGAGAGCTTTCTTGACCGGCCATTCATCTTCCACGACCCAGTCCTCCGTATCGAGTTCGAAGCCCAAGCCCGCCGCAACCTCTGCGCCGAGCTGACCGCGCTGTTCGAGTGATCTGATCCATACAACACAAGCCCCTTGAGATTCAAATCTTTAGGGGCTGTTAATTATCAGATCAATAAACAAAAAAAGGCCCCCGCGAAGGGGCCTTTCGGCCCACCTATGTCCCAGAACCCTACCTTTTCTCCCCGTGAGAAGGTAACCTTCTTTTGGCCGGTCGCTATCTGGGGTAAACTAAGCTTATGATTGTTGTCGATGTCCAAACCAGCGGGCTCAACCCGCGTAAACACTCCATATTGAGCATTGGGGCCGTTGAGTTTGAGCATTCCGGGAACACGTTCTACATCGAGTGCCAGGTGGATCCTGATGCGGCAGTCGAGGCTAAGGCCCTCGAGGTGAACGGCTTTACGGAGGAGCAGATTGTCGACCCAAGTAAGCCGACTTTGAAAGAAGCGCTGGAAAAGTGGCTAGACTGGGCGATTGCGATCCCAGAGCGCACCTTAGCCGGGCACAACACAGCCTTCGACTACGCCATGCTGGAGGCTGCTTGCCGCAAATACGACCTGGGCTGGCCGTTTGGCAGCCGGACTGTCGATCTGCACAGCCTAGCTTATGCCGATTATTACCGCCGCCAGCTGGAGATGCCTAAGCACGGTGGGGCATCGGGCATTACCGCCCCGATGGTGTTTGAATATGTCGGCCTTGAGCCCGGAACCGGTCCGCTCAACGGACTAGAAGTGGCTAAAAAAGAGGCCGAGGCCTTGAGCCGGTTTATGAGCGGGAAGACGATTATTGCCGAGTATGGGAAGTTTGTATTGCCGGAACATTTGAGACGTAGCTAGCCTTGATAAATGACCTCTAGCGGCCTATAGTAGCCACGCGGAAGTGCCGCACGGTACTTCCAAGCCCTCGAGCGAAACGAGCCCCCGATGCGTCCCGATGCCAGCTACACCCTGATCATCCAGATCGTCAATTTCCGAAGCAAGCAATTGCTTATCAACTTACTTAGATCTATCCAAAAACATCCTCCAAGTTGTGGCTATATGATCAAAGTACTAGAGAATGGCTCCGGCGATGACCTCTCCGATCTGGAAGTGCAGTTTCCTACGCTCGATCTCGCCGTCTACGAGACGCCCCGCAACTTCGGTTTTGGTGCCGGACATAATCTCTTGGCTAGGAAAGACCCCCTGGCGACCATCTTTCTGCTGCTACTGAACCCGGACTGCGAAATCCGCTCGCCAGGCACTGTCGACGGACTGCTTCGAGCACTGGGGGAGCACCCAGAATGCGCCGTTGCCGGGGCCCAAACCCTTGGATTCGACGGCAACCTGGCCGAGTGGGATCACGGTGAGATTGAAGGGCTAATAAACCGAGTTGTTGTCTCCGTCACGGCCTTTGGAAGGTGGAAGCGACGTTTTCATAGCGGCAGAGTGGCCTGGGTGTCTGGAGCCTGTATGCTCATACGCCGCAAGGACTTCATCGATCAAGGCGGGTTTGATGAGAGGTTCTTCATGTATTACGAAGAGGTAGACCTACAATATCGTCTTTCTGGGTCCGGGCGCTATGCCTGGTATGAAGCAACTGCTCAGGTATACCACAAAGGTGGTGGCAGTGGTGGTGATCGAAACACACTCATGGCGCTGTCCAATGAACACTTCAATCGCAAGCACCTCCGCCCATGGAATCCAGTTCACCTGGTCATGCGCCTGAGCTGGTGGCTGCGTGGTCGCAAGACAGCTGGCGCTCCGCCAAGTCGACCATAAGGTCGGCTTTTTCATGTCTCAAGCCAGCATTTCTCGCCCAACTAAGGTAGAATGAGGCTATGAATAATACTCCCACGCCCGCTTCCGACCTGCCCTTTTCTGGTAAGACAGCCCTCATTACAGGTGCTTCAAGCGGTATTGGGCTTTCCCTCGCTAGACTTTTTGCGGCCGATGGCTGGAAGCTGGTGCTCGTGTCCCAAGACCAGGAGCGGCTGAGGGCGGCTGTGGCCCAACTGAAAGCTGATTTTCAAGTAACTGTGGTATCCGTCTGCCAAGACCTGACCATACCTGGCGCAGCCCGGATAGTCTACGACAAGCTGCGTAAGGCCGATATTAAGGTTGATGCCCTGGTGAACAACGCTGGTTTTGCCACCTACGGCGAGTTCACTTTGATCGACCCGGATCGTGAAACTGCTGAGATCCAACTGAATGTAGCGGCTGTCACCGAAATGACTAAACTCTTTGTGCCACCAATGCAGAAGCGTAAGCAGGGCTATGTGCTCAATGTGGCCTCGATAGCCGCTTTCCAACCCGGCCCTCTTATGGCCGTCTACTATGCTACCAAGGCCTACGTCTTGAGTTTCTCGGAGGCAATCGCAGAAGAGTTGGAGGGTAGCGGCGTGAGCGTTTCGGTAATCTGTCCTGGTCCTACAGCTACGGCCTTTGCTAGCACCGCCAAAATGAGCAAATCCAAACTGTTTAAGGGCAAATTGATGACCGCCGAGCAGGTGGCAGAGGCCGGCTATAGGGGACTACTCGCCGGCCAGCGTCTGATCGTTCCGAGCCGGCGCGACCAGGCGATGATCTTTGGCAGCAGGTTTTTACCACGCAAGCTAATAACTAAAATTATCAAACAAGCCCAGGACCGTCAGTAATGGACCAGATGGGAGCAGCTGGATACTCCGGCAAACCACTAGTGGATAAGCTCGGTATTAAGATTGACACTAACCTGGCAATCCTGAACGCGCCAGATAATTACGATGATCTGATCGGCGGCTGGCCAGTTGGCTCCTCTATAAGTCGCGATCTGAGCGAGCCAAGCTATGAATTTATTCATTACTTCGCGACTAGCCGCAGCCAGTTCGTCTCAGATGCAGCAGATCTGAAAAATCACCTCGAAAAGGGTGGCATGCTGTGGGTGAGCTGGCCAAAGCAGGGTTCTCCACTGGCCGGTGATCTAGGTGAGCAGGTACTGCGCGACACACTCCTGCCGCAGGGATTGGTGGATACCAAGGTCTGTGCCGTCGACGACAGCTGGAGCGCTTTAAAATTTGTATGGAGAAAAGCTACAAAATGACCGACTTACGCTACGAATCACTGCACAATCACACCACGACCTCCGATGGCTTAATTAGCTACTTCCAATCACTCAAGGCCGCTGAGGAAAACCACACTCGGGTCATTGCTTTTACCGATCACGACGCGCTGCCGGATGAGCGGACACTGAGTGAACTCAAGGCCTACGAGGGGCCGGTCAAATGGCTAACAGGCGTGGAGCTATCGAGCGGGCTGCCCAAGGAATTGGGTGGGCACTTGGCAGGCACTTTCCATATCGTTGGGCTGTTTGTTGATCCGACAAACACCCCGCTACTTCAGCATTGTCAAAAAGCCGGGATCGCCAGGTTGGAGCGAATGCGCGATATTGTGGCAAATTTACGCAAGATTGGCATAACTATCAGCGAGGCTGATTGCCTCAAGGCTTCTGGCGGCGAATCTGTCGGCCGGCCGCATATTGTGGCGGCTATCCTGATGCACCCGGAGAACGTGCCGGTTATCGAGAAGCTGGCCGAGCAAATGAAGCTGGAGGCCGAGGGAGATCCAGAACTTGCCAAGACCTACCAAGATATGATCGTCATGCCCATCGAGCAGTGGATTTACCGAATGCTGATCAGTGGTGAGGCATTTATTCCGGATATTTATGTTGACTACACTTACTGGACAGATATGGATACGACGGTTAGCTTGATCCGGGACGCTGGTGGGGTAGCTGTGATAGCTCATTGGTTCACCGTCGCCAAAAACCTGAAGTCGGATTTGCTGGGTGAGATATTGCGCGACAACCGGCTCGATGGCGTGGAGCTGGCCAACCTCAACCATGCCAATAGGAGTGAAGCGGCGGCCGAGTCGGCCGAGCTAGCTGCCCTGGCCAAAGCCTACGGCCGGCTGCAAACGATCGGCACTGATGCCCACACTGCCGAAGACTATAAGTTTTTTGTGACTGACCGCAAGGAAATGGCCGAGCAGAGCATTGGCCAAACCGCGCGCTTGCTGGAGAAGTACAAGCTCGACACTCACTGGTCTAATCTGAGCAGCAAATGAAGAAGCAGGCACCGAGGCGGGTGGTAATAGTTCACGGTTGGCGTGGTCGTCCGGATAAGGGGTGGCTCAAGTCGCTCGGTACTGAGCTGGAAAAGCGGGGGATTGAGGTCATCAATCCGCAGTTGCCGGACCGCTACGACCCTAAGCCAGCGGTTTGGGTGGCAGAGCTGGCTCGGCTCGTCGGGCCGCTCGACACAAATACTATTTTTGTCGGCCACTCCATGGGTTGCCCGACAATTTTGCGCTACCTAAGCGAGTACCAGGTGAAGCCGAGGGGACTTTTGACGCATGTCGCCCGGCGACTTTTGCGCCGCCGCGAGGAAGTCCAGATTCCGGCGGCTATTTTTGTGGCTGGTTTTTATGAGCTGGCAACACCCGCCCTGGACAATTTCTTTGGCCCCGAACCCGATTTTATGAAGCTTAAGAGCATGATAAAAAAGACCTTTTGCGTTTACAGTGATAATGATAAGATAGTCGATCCGGCGCGCAGTAAGGAGTTGGCCAGTAAGCTCGACTCCGCGGAAATACTGCTGCCCGGTAGGGGACACTTCGGCAATGTTTTGCTGGCTGAGGTACCTGAAGTATTAAAGTTAGCACTCGATGTTTTTGGTTTGGAGTAGACCACAAAGCTTATAAGTATTGACAAAAGCATAAGTATAATGTATAATACTTCTCGTTCAAGTTGAGGTAACTTAATTTGACGCTCCTTACAGGCTCGGTTTAGTTTCCTGGTATTGCACCACTTATAGCTCCTCCAGTACAAATCCTGTTTTTTTGTACGCGCCCGAATGGCTAAAAACTTGTTTTGTTCGCTCGCCATATACCCCATATATGCCTTGCTCGCAAAAGCAGCTTTTTATCTCATCCGGATCATCGTCCAAAACTAACATGTTTTGTACTGGAGGAGCTAACCCAACTAAGTGGTGCTATTCCGGGAAACTATCGTGGGTTTCCCAACACACCCCCACAGGAGGGGCTATGCAGGAAGCAGTATCGGGCGGCGACAAGCCGTTCAGCATTACCGGCGCTCAGCTGGCAGGCGACTTGTTTGCCGCGCCGGTGTTCACCGGACCACAGGATCGCAGCCGGCTGCCCGGCTCGTACCGACGACCGCCGGACTACCCGACCTACGATCCCGATACTGGCGAGCAGAAGCCCTTGCAGGGCAGCCTGTGATCAACGCACTGGTCGCCGAAGCTCCATTGGAGCTCAGCGCCAAGACTGGCCTTCCAATGCAGTACGTCTGCCCGGTGGCTGACAGCATCGCCGCTGAGCATGCTCGGCAAGCAGGAGTGATCTCACACCAACGTGTCTACCAGACACCTGAGGATTACGAGGTAGCTTTCCTGCTGCTCTTCGCCGCCGCCCTCGAACAGAAGATCACCTCCGGCCACAAGTCGCTGCACCCGGCCCTCAAGGGCCAATTGCAGCTTACGGCCATCGTGGTCGCACTCAGCCGGGCCGCCTAGCCCACCGCCCAACCCCGTCCACTGTCCATCACCCGCAAGGGTCCCAAGCTTCCGGAAGTTCCGGACTGCGCGCCCCTCGATTCACTTCGAGGGGCGCTTTGCTTTTCAGCACGCAGAACAAAGGTTACCTTCTCAAGTTCATCCTCGAACCTGAAAAGCAGCCCAAGTTCAGCGTTTTCGAATAGAAGGTTACCTTTTTACGCAGAAGAAAGGTAACCTTCTATTTACATTCGGTATTTGTTTGGTATACTGTACAGCACTGGTATACTAAGGATATGGACGAAGTAGAGGAAATTAAAAGCCGGCTCGAAATAGCCGAGGTGGTGGGCGGATACTTGCAGCTCAAGCAAGCTGGCCGCAACCTTAAGGCGCCGTGCCCCTTCCATCAGGAGAAGTCGGCTAGCTTTATGGTAAGCCCCGAGAAAGGGATTTACCATTGTTTTGGCTGCGGCGAGGGCGGCGATATCTATAAATTCGTCATGAAGATGGAAGGCTTGGATTTTCGGGGTGCTCTTGAGCTATTAGCCAGAAGAGCTGGGGTTGAACTCAAGAGCCGAGGGGGAGCCCCGAAGCAGAGCAATGAGCGGCTGTACGAGGCGCTAGAACTGGCCGTTAAATACTTTCAGGCCAGCCTGGTCAAGAATCCCACAGCTCTCGAGTATGTCATCAAAAAGCGCAAACTCACCAAGCAGACAGTCAAAGACTTCGGCATTGGCTATTCACCCGACTCCTGGAATGCGTTAACCGATTTCCTGCGCAAGCGAGGCTTTAGCGTCGATGAGCTGCTCAGGGCTGGGCTGGCCGGCCAAAAGTCCGGCCGCGACAATATCTACGACCTTTATAGAGGAAGGCTCATGTTCCCCATTTACGACCCCCAGGGACGGTGTGTGGGCTTTACGGGTCGTGTACTCGATGATAGTCTCCCAAAGTACCTCAACACCCCTCAAACTGTCTTATACGACAAATCTAGAGCCATATTTGGCCTGCATTTGGCCAAAGAGGCTATTAGGACCAAAGACGAGGTCATTTTGGTCGAAGGTAACATGGACGTCGTCGCTAGCCATCAAGCTGGCGTTAAGCAGGTGGTGGCTGCCAGCGGTACGGCTTTGACGCTCGATCAGCTCAAAACGCTCAGCCACCTGACCAAGAAGGTTAAGTTATCTTTCGATGTCGACCGGGCGGGAATGGCGGCCACCGAGCGGGCTATTCCTCTCGCTCAAAAGTTAGGCCTCAACCTCTACGCCGTCGAGATCAAAGATGCCAAGGATCCAGATGAGCTGATTACCACAGACGTGAAGCTTTGGGAGAAGGCTATATCTGGGGCCAAGGAGATCAGGGAATACTGGTACGAGCGATCTCGGCTTGAATACAGCATCGATGATAATCCGTCTGGCATCGACAAAATCCAGTTCGTGAAGCGTATGGCCACAATACTCGCGCTTTACTCAGGTGACGAGCAGCAAGTGTTCCTTAAGCACATGGCCGGCCAGACCGGTATAGATGCCAGCGATTTTGAGGCCGCTATTGCTTCCAGCGACGAGAAGTTTTCACCGACCCGCAGCTCGTCGCCGACTTCATCGGCCAATGCCTCGGCGCCTATCGCGGCATCTGAAGACGCGCCAGCCACTCGGCAATCAATGCCCCAGCAACGTCTCCTGGAAACCTCCTTCTTAGCACTCAACCTAACCACCCCCGAAGCCCGCCTGAGCCTCGAAGACATGAGCGCTGACGATTTTGAATCTGAGCAGCATCAGGCAATATTTGCGGCCCTTTCAAAGCGCGGCCGGAAGGCCACCATGGCCGATATTGTAAAAGACTTGCCAGAACTAGCTGATTATGTCAAAATCCTTTCATTAAAGGGCGAAGAAGAATATGCCAATGTGGCCCCGGCGGACCGGAGCTTCGAAGCCTTTACCCTAGCGCATACCCTCAGGCAGCTAGCCAGCAAGACCAGCATGAAACAATTAACCAAACAATTGCGCGAAGCCGAAGCATCTGGTGACGCGCAGTTAATACGTTCGCTACTCAACGAATATCAAGCATTGATCAAAGAGGAGAAGTAATTGGCCAAGAAAACCACCGCTCCCGAAGGTGAAGAAACCACTACCCCGGGGTACACGCCCGAAATTGAACGCTTAATCGCCAAAGGCAAGGAACAAGGCTTCGTCACGCAGCAAGAAGTTGCCGCGGCAATTCCTGACGCCGAAGAAAACCTGGAAGATCTCGATGATCTCTACGCCGCGCTGCTCGAAAACGGCATCGAGCTAACCGACCAAAAAGAACGCCTCATCTGGGATACCGATGAAGATGATCCAACCGGCAAGCCGGAAAATGACGATTACATCAAAGATATCGCCGACGACTCGGTGCGTCTCTACCTGCGCGAGATCGGCAAGATCCCACTGCTGACCAGCGCCGAGGAAGTTACCCTTGCTAAACGTATCGAAGCCGGCGACAAGGCTGCCAAAGACGCTATGGCCGAGGCCAATATGCGCCTCGTCGTCTCCATTGCCAAAAAGTACATTGGCCGCGGTCTAGACCTATTAGACCTTATCCAAGAAGGCAATACCGGCCTATTGCGTGCCGTTGAAAAATTCGACTACACCAAGGGATATAAATTCTCGACCTACGCCACTTGGTGGATCCGCCAAGCTATTACCCGGGCCATTGCCGACCAAGCGCGCACCATCCGCATCCCCGTGCACATGGTTGAGACAATCAATAAGCTGATCCGTACCCAGCGTCGGCTGGTGCAAGAGCTTGGCCGCGAGCCAATGCCCGAAGAGATCGCTGCTGAGATGGAAATGGATGTCGATAAGGTGAACCATATTATCAAGATCAAGCAAGATATCGTTTCTCTCGAAGCCCCAGTTGGTGAAGAAGATGACTCGCGCTTAGGTGACTTCATCGAAGACGAAGAAGCCCAAACCCCAGCCGAAGCTGCTACTTACCAGCTGCTCAAAGAGCATGTTAATCAGGTATTAGCGCTCCTGACTCCCCGCGAGCAAAAAATTCTTCGTATGCGTTTCGGCCTCGAAGACGGCCGTAGCCATACCTTAGAGGAAGTCGGCCAAGAGTTCGGCGTCACCCGCGAACGCATCCGCCAGATTGAGGCTAAAGCCCTGGCCAAGCTGCGCAAGCACCGCGAAAGTAAGAAACTGCGCGACTATCTAAGCTAAGTTTGAGATTTCCACACAAAAAAGCCCCGTAAGGGGCTTTTTTGTACAGCTAGGATTGCAAACACTAATGCTTACAGAGAATACTTATGGTAAATTTAGAACAATTTTAAGCGAATTGTAACAATGATTGAGCAAGTATCAGTGAAAAAGTCCATTCCTATATCAGTTCAGATTCTCTATGCATTGGGAATAATAGGGTTAATCTTCGGCTTGGTATTATCAACTGTATTTTTTGCTTTCCTTGGTCCAATACTATCTGTCGGCCTTGGTGCCATTAGCATCTTAGGCTTTGTACTGATAAACAAAATCCATTCCGGAAAACGGTGGGCGTTGACTATCTACACGGTGTTAGTGTCGCTTAATAGTATCCAGACACTCGCCGCTAACCCATATACAATCCAATCCTACTTAGTTGCCTCACTTCCGATAACCCTATTGGTGGTTATATGGGTTAAAGACAAGGCTTATTTCAGCTAAATCCAAACCTCTTCCGGCTCGAGCTTAGGCATGGAAGACGGCCGCACGGCGTCGCAGCTATCGAGATGGGTCTCCTCCCAGAGGCGAGATGGCTATTAAAATTGACAAAACAGCGAAATAGTGTATAATGTATACTTATCGTCAGAAATGGCGCGTTCCAGATCTCTCAATCTGCCCCTCTACCCAAAGGAGGCCTCCGTGGCCTACATCACCGTCACCCGCTACATCCCGGTCCACCCTGTGAGCCGCAAGCCCGTCAGCAAGAAGTATCCAGTCAGCTCCAAGAGACTGGCCAAGATCGGCCGCCGCGTGTTCAACACTGTGGGCTGGAACCTCATGATGAAGGTGCCGGTCGTACTCGACCTTGAGGACCTCACCGTCGACCTCATTTCGGCTCCCCGCGGTTCGATCAGTGGCCAAGACTTTGAAGTCACCCTAATCGTGGCCTCCGACGATGCCCTGCGGGTCTTTGACAGCGACTCCCCCAAGGAGCAGATGGACGACATGGCCGAAGCCATCGCCCTGGCCTTGTTCCTTAAGGTCCCGCGCCATCTGTGCTACCACGTCTGGGTCCGTGCTTTGGGCCTTACCGGCTATTGCCGGATGGATCCCAAAGACTGTTAGCAAGTTCTTGTCCAGCCGCCCACCAACCGCCTACCCCTAACCGGGTAGGCGGTTTTGCGTTGCAATGAAAAATAGCCCCACCGGGTTGGTGGGGCTAGGAGGGGATCATGAGCGCTTGCTTCAGCCAGGCAGAGAGGTTGCCCCAACGCTCCGGGGCGATGGCCAGCTTCATGCGGCGTTGGCCAAGCCATGAGCCAGAGATGACTACCTGTCCGTAAGTTTGACCCCTGAGCTCGAGGCTTTTCAGGACAAGCGTGGCATCGGCACCGGGTATATGGTGGAGTTCGGCAAGGCAGTTGGGTTTTTCGCTTGGTGCGATCATTCCCCCGAGGTTCTCGTAGAGGAAGCGTATGCGCCCATCATTGTTGTTGTAGGGCTGCAAGAAGACAAGCCCTGGCGCTATGGATATGAGGTCACCGATCTGTTGTTCTCGCCACTCCGGACGATTATACCCGTAGTTGCTCTTTGCCCATCTCTCGACATGATCGAGATCGGTGCCGAAAAATGGCTCTAGATCGATTTCATGGCCGCTGAGTCTGCGCAGGCTTGGCGGGCGCATGGTTTCGGTGGCGAAATGCTCAAGTAGCATCTGGGTAGCTGCCGGATTCCAAGTCCGCACATTGGTGCCGTGCTGGTACCAGAGCCCTCGGAGTAGTTCGTCTGGGTCGGGGAGGGTGATTGGCATGTCAAATTCCTATCCGTTGGGCTAGCTGGTCAGCGCGGCGGTGAGGTCTTGTGGGGAAATGGTGATGCGCAGGGTGTAGAACTGCCAGATTGTATCCAGTAGACCCATATTGCGCTGTTCCTCACTCTCTTTGGACGAGTAGAGCTGGTTGGAATCCCAGCACTTCGCTTGCAGTTGCTCGGTGGACAAACTGGAGGGTGCTTTCATATCGGTGCAATATGGGGGCTTGCTGCGAGTCGGCACAAACTCCAGTACCGGGTTGGACTGGAAATTGCCCTGTTTCCATTGCAGTTCGGTTCGGCTGATTTCTAGCTCAGTAATCTGGCCTTTCACTTCGAGCATCAGGATCAGGTTATCGGACAAGCCGATACCAGTATTCTTGGCATTGAACAGGTGCAAGTGGGGGTTTGATCCACCGCCGATAGTGCCGACCGAAATGTCCTGCTTGCCGCTGGTCGGAATACCCAGCCTGCTGCTGAAATACTCTCGGCTAATGCTCACAGTCTTGGTCGGGAAGGTCTCGGGCTTGGCCTGAGCGTTTTGGCTAACTCCCAAGATCCATCCGGCGGTCATAATGACCAGGGCGACGAGTGGCACAATCAGCCAGTCGAGAGTGTAGTAGGCGGCCTCACGGACCACTTTCCATAGCTTTGTCATGTCAAATTCCTATCTGTCGATCGGGTGGGGCGATAATAGCATAATTTACTAGGTCCGTCACCCGGGTCGTCTTTACAAAGCAGAAGCCCCGCCGGATGGCGGGGCTTGGTGGACGGGGTGGACGGTGTTTCTGGTAGTTGGGGTTACCATCCTCGTGGGTGGTGCATCCGCAGACGCTGCACTCGGAGCGGGCGAAGCAGTCCTAGCCGATGGTCTTGTCCCAGACGTGCCAGCCTTACTTGAAACGGCCCAGAACGGCATTCTGCCCGTTGTGCGGACAAGGTACAGTTAGTGCGCCAAGTAGGCTATGGGCGGTCTCGATGTCGATCGGCATCCGGCGCATTGGCGGCGCTTCGGGGTTAAACCGCTTGGCCATGGCCACGTATGTTTCGCCCTGGTAGAGGGCGACCCACAGTTTGTGGTCTCGGAGTGGTGTGGTGCGGCCGAAGCGTTGGGCGGAACAAGACGGGGGTCATGGAACCTTTCAAGGGCAGTAGGCGGTCTCTGGGCATTGTGTCCAGGTGCATAGAACGCATATACAATAACATAAGTAGTATAAAGTCAATAACATTCTCGATTGAAGTCAACAAAAAGCCCCACTAGATTCTAATGGGGCGGCGGGTCACAGAGCGTGGCCGAGAGTGCTTGGAGGCTGGGCGAAAGGCGTTGGGCGGTTTGGTGTGCTCCCGGGCCGCTATAGCTGAGAGCTATCTTGAGGCCTACGCCTTGTTCGAGACTGGTGCAGTCGATCTTGATCTGGCTGGTTGACGTCGGGCCTGCAGCGCTGGGCTCCGTGAGCTGGTGATCACTTGGTGTGTGGCTGAAGGCGATGAGAATTGCCCAGAAGCTCAAGATAACCACGAGAGCGATGGGGGCGATCAAGCGCTTAGAGATCTGAAAACTGATGCGGATGTGCTGGGTGCGAGTGCTACTGGCCAGGTCTGTCACAGTCCTTCTTTCATACCCGTGTCTCTGGAGGTCTCAGATTGCAGCTCGATAGTGCCTTATTCGGTGCTAAGTGTCAACATTATCTACAATTTGTCAGTAAGAAATATTGCATTAATCCGATAAATATGTTACGGTCATATAGGTTGTCCATCTAGTTCGTTCCGACATAGGGAGGTTAACCTCACTTCAGCATTATTTTCGTCACCCTGGCGCAAATCATACCCATGAGGAGTATATGACCCCACGAAACTAGGGTTTCCGGCTTCAAATCTGCAGTAAACCGCTCAGATTAGACATATAAAGCCGGTTGCCCGCACCAATCCACCTAGAGAGTAGGCAAAGCGTCTGCTCCAACGATATCTCTAAGGAGAATGATGCGGCAATCAATACAATTCAAACAAGGCCAGAAGCGATTCTGGTCGATTAGCGTGCTGCTCGCAGCACTCATCAGCTTCACCGGCCTGGGTATTTCTCCGGCCAAAGCCTATGTAGACGAGTCACAGCCAACGGCTACCCAAGCGGTATCCCAACCTGTCGGCCCGGTCCTTGCTCGGCCCGAACCCATGGGCCTCCATGGTAGCCAAGATGCGGAACTAGCTGCGCTTGTCGAGCCAACTCCTGCGCTCACCGAGCCAGAAGTACCTTTTACCAAGGCCACACTTGAGCTAGCAGCCCAGATCAGCCCACCTGGAAAAATAGAGTCGCAATCCTTTCTAAAGGGGAGTGGTTCAGCTGGCATTAAGCAGATCATCCTAGAAGAATTTGCAGGAACAGGCGCGGGGAGTAAGGCTATTCGCGTTGCTCAGTGCGAGTCTACCCTCAATCCGAAGGCGCGGCATGTAAATAAGGCGGTCTTGATCAGGATTGGCAAGAGCAAGAAAAAGCTCGTTCGCAAGATCACGGTCGACCTTGGTCTCTTCCAGCTCAATGATGGCGGCACTGCGCAGACCCTTCTCAGGCGATTGGGTTACAGCTGGGACGCACTCTTCAACGCGCGTCTTAACGCTCGGATGGCTCGATCGCTCTGGAACGAGACCCATTCATTTGCACGCTGGACGTGCGGATGAGTACAGTGGATATGTACACGCACAAATCCTGAGGAGGTGAAAAGCGTGGAGAAGCCAATCAGTACTCCCGTTGCAAGAAATGTGGCATTGCAGAAATCGATCACCGATTACCTGCGCCGCTATAGTCAAGTGCCTGGTATGCGCCGGACAGCCCGTATTGTCCACGCTTTTGCCAAATCCGCTTCCCGCGATCAGATTGTGGCTCAACTCGAGCTCATGACAGATACGGGCACCATCGAAACCAACGGCTTCGGACGCTACCAGCTAGCTGACGATCCGGACGATCAATTATGCGAGGCCGTCTAAATAGCGGCTTTCTAGGCCCTCCCGGGTACTTCCTGGGAGGGCTACTTCATTTAAAGTGGGTATAAGCGAGCAATATGTTGAAAAGTTCTGACAAATAGTCCATAATACCTGTATGCAAATACCCGAATTAGCCAGCAAGCTGCAAGCCATAGGCCTCAATGACAAGGAGGCCCGTGTTTATGTTGCCAGCTTGTTTTTGGGGCCAGCAGCTGTGCAGCGCATTGCCGAGCAAGCGGGTGTTAATCGCGCCACAACCTACGTGATTCTGGGTCAACTCCAGGAGATGGGCCTGGTCAGTGAATCTACTGAGGCCAAAAAGACTGTCTACATCGCTGAAGGCCCAGAAGGTCTGGCGCGTTGGATTGCCGACCAAGAAGCCCTGGTGGCCACCCGCCGCAAGTCGCTCGAAGCGCTCACCGACGAATTACAGCAAGCGCAGCGCGTTGAAGAACGTGATGCTCCCGTGATCCGCTTCTACCGTGGCCGCGATGGGATTAGTAGTGTTCTTGAAGAGTCACGGCGAAAAAGACAACAAGGCGACGTGGTATATGGCTTTAGTGATAATGACGAAGCAGCAAAGATACTCCCCGACAACAGTAAAAAGTCACCTGCTGCCCGTCTCAAGAAAAAGGTTTCAAGCAAGGCCTTCTATTACGCTAAGGGCAAGGGTTTAGCCTCGGATCCGAAATTGCTCCGAGAGGTCAAGAAGCTGGCTGCCGCTCCAAAGGCGGATATCTCCCTATCTCCTGGTCGCGCAACCATTATTACCTATCGAGGTGTCGATTCTATTGCCGTTGTCATAGAGAGCCAAGAGATTGTCGGTGCTCTTCGCCAGCTATTTGAACTGGCTTGGGAAAATAAGCCTGAGTAAAAACTGTCACATCTAGTTGACAGAAAATCGATCTTATGCTAGGATGTGAGCACCGTTTCTAAAAGCAGTTGCTGTCTTCCTGATGCTTGTGCGGTAGATGTCCGCACCATTGTTTTGATAGCGAAGCTCGACAGATGCACCCGGAAAGTCCTGGTGTAAGCCGTAAGGCGACGGTTAGTTACTCCTGGTGACTAATGGATTCCAATTAGTAGGTGGCACCCGAGCTGCCCAAAAACTCGGGTCGGTCGACATCGACCGTGTACGGTCCGGAGGCGGATAACCGCCCAGACACTGCTGCTGTAAGCGGCGCCTGATCGCTTCTACCAAGGAGGACCCCGACTCACAGATACGACGTGGCCTGAAAAGGTTGCAATCCAAAAGGCGTTTTCAGCGCCACAACACGCGGCTGTGCCGCGGAAACCATCGTCGATCGCCCATCGCGATCAGCAACAAAATGGTCCGCTTGGCCGGTAGGAAAGTAGCTCACTTGCAGCAAACCCCTCCGGCCAGGCGCCCCCAATCTATGATCTTTATACCTAAACGCCTCTGGGCGTTTTTTGTTTGCCTTGTTGCGCAGACCTCACTTACAATTTGTATGAACTGTGGATAACTGGATCAAATTTAAGTAATTTAGTCGGCATTCATTGACGCTAATAAACTATTACTCAACGGATAGGAAGTTAGAATGATTTAAGATATTACACAGAATGTGTTGACACAAAATTATAGACGTGATAATCTACAATCAGTTCAAAGAAAAAATGTCAAAGAGGAGGGACAGAATGGAACAATTACGAGTCGACAAAGCTGTGAGCAGCGCCAAAAAGTGTCAACGGCTATGGGATGACTCGGGCTAGCGGTGAGTAACAAAAATCTTTTACGGGTTCGAAGTTTCTAGGCAAGCGAGAGAAAAACCATATAACTTCCGGTTCAGCACAGTGCCACATAATTACGATCAAGTATTAGGGCAGGTTTAGGCAGAAGCGGGGGTTAGGTTCAAAAACAAGAGAGATGGGCTTTTAGGGTAAGCACATCTCTTTTTTGTTTTGTACGAAAATACATCGTTTTACCGATTTCGAATAGAAGGTTACCTTTTTACGCAGAAGAAAGGTAACCTTCTATTTACATTCGGTATTTGTTTGGTATAATGCTTTTTTCGGGTTTCAGCGAGTTGCTGGGCTGGTATACTTAACGCATGAGTAAAAAACCACTTCTCGTCCTTATAGACGGCAGCGCTATCTTCCACCGCGGCTACCACGCCATCCCGCCAACCTTTACCAATAAAGCTGGCCAGCCGACCAATGCCATTTATGGCTTTACCATGATCCTGCTGAAAGTTCTGGCCGATCTGTCGCCTAAGTACGCCGTAGTGGCGTGGGATATGCCCGGCGGCACCTTCCGTGATGACCTTTACGACCAGTACAAGGCGACCCGTAGTGCCACGCCGGACGATCTGAAGGCCCAAATGCCATACGCTCGAACTGTCACAGAGGCCCTCGGCATTAGCTTCGTGGAGCTATTCAAGTATGAAGCCGATGACATCATAGGTACCTTCGCTGCGCAGGCTCATCACCAGAAAGAGCAGCTCGAGACTATCATTATCACAGGCGATAAGGATCAGCTGCAGCTCATAGACGAGCAAACCAGAGTCTTTTTGTATCGGCCGGTGGGCACCGATCCTATCAAGTACGATCTGGAAAAGATGCAGGAACGCTATGGCCTGACCCCGAAACAGTTCATTGACCTGAAGGCGCTGATGGGCGACTCCAGCGACAATATTCCGGGCGTAGCTGGCGTTGGCGAGAAGACGGCCATGACCATGATGGCCTCCTATGGCAGCCTGGATAATATCTATGCCCATGTCGACGAACTGAAGGGCAAACTCCAGGAACGGATGCTCGACCAAAAGGACATGGCCTATCTATCTCTTGAGCTTTCTCGGATTGCTTTGGACGCGCCGGTGAAGCTGGATATGGAGCAGGCTCGGCTGGGAACGGCCAAGAAGGAAGAGCTGATCGAGCTATTCAGGGAACTTGATTTCAGGAGCCTGCTAGCTAAGCTACCCTCTGCTATCCATGCCGATGAGGCCGAGCTAGCGACTATTAGCGCCCAATCATCGGTCATCAGCGGTATGCCTAGCCTGTTTGGTGATGCTCCAGTGGTGGTACGCGACCGCCCACACCTCAAGACCGCCAAATATCATACCGTAGCTACCGAAGCTGATCTGGAAAAGCTGGCTGCTGAGCTGAGTAAGCAAAAAGTCTTTGCTTTTGATACCGAGACCACCGGCCTGGATGTCCTCACCGCTGATCTGGTGGGCATGAGCTTTAGTTTCAAGGCTGAGGAGGCATATTATGTGCCTGTAGGGCATGCTGGCAGTGATCAGGTGCAATTATCCAAACAAATGGTGCTACAAGCATTGAAACCAATTCTGGAGAATCCAGCCATCGGTAAGGTGGGGCACAATATTAAGTACGACTTCGAGATAATGCTGCGCCAGGGAGTTCGTCTGGGCAATGTGGCCTTCGACACTATGGTGGCCGCCTTTATCGTCAATCCGCTGGGCCGTACACAATCGCTCGATGACCTAGCTTCCAGCGAACTCGGGGTGGAGATGATTCCGATCTCGGAGCTGATCGGCACCGGTAAGCAACAGCTCAACTTTTCTAATGTCTCTATCGAGCAAGCGACGACCTACGCTGCCGAGGATGCCGATATGACCTGGCGATTGTACGAGCTACTTGCGCCACAGATCCCAAAAGGCGGCTATGAACGGCTGACAGGCGATATCGAGTGGCCGCTTATTCCCGTTTTGGCCGACATGGAAATGGCTGGTATTGAGCTGGATTCGGACTTCTTGGCTAAGTTCAATAAGGTCATTTCCAGGCGTATTCTGGAGCTCGATGAGCTGATCTGCGAGGCCGCCGGGGAGCGCTTTAATATAGCCTCGCCTTCGCAACTGTCGCGCATTCTCTTCGAGAAGCTAGCACTTACGGCAATAGGGGTTAAAAAAGGCAAAACCGGCACTATGTCGACAGCCGCCGGCGAGCTGGAGAAGCTTAAGGGCCAGCACCCCATCGTTGATCTGATATTTGAATACCGCGAACTAGCCAAGCTCAAGAACACCTACGTCGACGCCTTGCCGTTGATGGTTGGCGAGGATGGCCGGGTACATACCAGCTTTAACCAAACAATTGCCCAAACCGGCCGACTCTCATCGACCAATCCCAACCTGCAAAACATTCCGGTGCGTAGCGAGCTTGGTCGCGAGATTCGTAAGGCTTTTGTGGCCCCGAAGGGTAAAGTGCTCATTAGCGCCGACTATTCGCAGATCGAGCTGCGCGTGGCTGCCTCGCTATCTGGTGATAAAGCGATGATTAAGACATTTACCGATGGTATTGATCTGCATCAGCAGACAGCCGCCGAGCTCTATGGAGTACCACTTGAAGAGGTGACTAAGGAGCAGCGCTACAACGCCAAAACTATCAATTTCGGGGTGCTCTACGGCATGAGCCCACACGGGCTGAGCGTGGCTACCGGGATGACCCGAGAGGAGGCGGTTGGCTTCATCGAACGCTACTATGAACTGCGGCCGAAGCTGAAGTCCTACATCGAGGGGATCAAGGCCGACGCCCGTAAAAACGAGTACGTTGAGACGCTCTTTGGCCGCCGCCGCCCCTGCGCTGAGATTAATTCTAGCAATTCTTTGATCTCCAACGCTGCTGAGCGCATGGCTGTGAACGTGCCAATCCAAGGTACCGCCGCCGATATTATGAAGCTAGCCATGGTAGCCCTAGCTCCGAAGCTGACTGGTGAAAATAAGCTCCTGCTCCAGATACACGATGAATTGATAGCTGAAGTCCCGGCCGATCAAGCCGATGCGGTGACCAAGATTATGAAAGACACTATGGAATCAGTTTATGATCTGGGCGTGAAGATCGAAGTAGACACTGCCGTGGGCAAGAACTGGGGAGAGCTGTAGTGAAGATGTATATTGACCTGACGCATGTCATGAATGACAAAACGGCAGTTTACCCGGGGGACCCGGCTACTACACTGGTGCCACATTCCAAGCTGGAGTCCGAGGGCTATTGTGACTACCTTTTGACCACCGGCACTCACGCCGGAACGCACATTGACGCCCCGATGCATATGATCGAAGGCGGCCAGGGGCTGGAGGCCTATGGGCCGGTGCGTTTCTTCGGACCGGGTATCTACGTCGACGCCAAAGACGGTTTTGACCTGGAAAAGATCAAAACCTTAGGCATTACCTCCGATCACATCGTCTTATTCAACACCGGCGCTTATTACCGTTTTTATGATGCCGACTACTATGAGTCATTCGCCGTTCTACCAGATACGGTCGTCGAATATCTAGCCAGTGTGCGGCCCAAGATGGTGGGTGTTGATACCGGAAGCGCCGATAATGCCGAGGGTTTTCCGGTGCACAAAGGCCTTTTGGGGGCCGATATTTTAATTATCGAGAACCTGGCGAACCTCGATCAGCTCGAAGGTAAGCAATTTGACGTGGTAGCATTCCCTATCAGACTGGAAAATGATGGCGCGCCGGCCCGGGTAGTAGCAATAATCCAAGAATAAAACGGCCGGATCAGATTGCTCCGATCCGGCGAAGAGGTCATTGGGCCGTTACTTGCGCCCGTAGGCTTTTTCGCGCTTGTGGGCCGTAGCCCAGGCATCGTTGGCGGCTTGGTCAGCTGCGGCGACCTTGGCCTCTTTGCCGACACTGCGCATGGTTTTGATGATCACGGCGGCTATTGGGATGAGAAGCAAAGCGAATACCATATCTATCCTTCGGTCCGGAGGCCGTAGCCTCAATTTGTGGATTGCTCGATTGTAGCACAGATTCTACTGAAGTCGACTTTACTAGTATCCGTTCCACTCATGCTTTAGATTAAGGGTAAGCGCGCCGTATAATCTAGGTAACAGGGGTTTATGATGAGTATTGAGGTAAAAGTCCACGAGGCGCAGACCAGTATCTTGCGTGAGTTATTGTTCGTGAAGGACTCCGGGTACTCCGAGCTACAGAAGCCGACTGGACTGACCAGTGATCACTTCAACTTTCATATCTCTAAGCTGGTGGAGTTAAAACTCGTCGAAAAAACGGATAAAGGGCGCTATCACCTGACGCCACGCGGCAAAGAGTACGCCAATAAGCTTGATACCGACAATAAAACCATTGAGCGGCAGCCGAAAGTAGCGGTGCTGCTTGCCGTCGAGCGATCTGATAATGGCCAGCGCCAACTGCTATTCCAGGAGCGGCTGAAGAATCCGTACTTTGGCTATTGGGGCTTCCCCTCGGGCAAGATCCGTTGGGGCGAGACTATTCCGGAGACTGCAGCCAGGGAATTGATGGAGGAGACGGGCCTAGAAGCTGATTACCGCATTCTGGGGCTCTACCACGAGCATACCTTCATGGATGAGACCAATGAGCTACTGGAGGACAAAATGTTCTTTGTGGTGCACTGTACCAATCCCAGAGGGGAGCTGATCGAGCGCTTCGAGGGTGGCCGCAATAGCTGGCTGTCGCTGGAAGATGCCCGCAAGCTCGATCCAAAGTTCACCAGCTTCGAAACCGAGCTGGAGATGATTGAGGGTACGCGGGGGATGTGGGTCGAGGAGCAGCACCGATATAGTAAGGAGAACTTTTAGACGGAGTGCGATCGCTTGGCCGTGATATGATAGCTGTATCTGTTGAGGAAGTGTTGTGCCGGAACTACCAGAAGTTGAAACCGTTCGTATTGGCCTAGCAAAATTGCTAGTAGGCCATATTGTTTTGCGTGTTGTTTCGGATACCCCGAAAAGCTTCCCCAATGAGCCCCAAGCAGTCGAGAAACTAGTTGTCGGCAAAAAGGTGATAGCAGTGCGGCGGCGGGCCAAGGTACTGCTCATTGACCTGGAAGGTGACCATACACTGGTAACCCATCTGAAGATGACCGGGCAGCTGGTCTACCGCAAGGCCGATGGCCAACGTTTTGGTGCTGGCCACCCAAACGAGAGCTTGATTGGTGACCTACCGGATCGTTCGACTAGAGTCACACTCGAGCTTGATAATGCCAATCTGTACTTCAATGATCAACGCAAGTTCGGCTGGATGAAATTACTAGCGACCGATATGGTCGAGCAAATGCCCTTTTTTCTCAAAGTCGGGCCCGAACCGCTTGATCCGAGCTTTACGCTCAAAGTGTTTACTGACAGGCTTATGAAACGGTCAAATTCGGGTATCAAAGCTGTTTTACTCGATCAGACTGTGCTGGCCGGCATCGGCAATATCTATGCCGATGAAGGGCTATGGGCGGCCAAAATCCACCCCGAGACGAAGGTCAAAGACATCCCAGCAGCGAAGATGAGAGCTCTGTATATTGGGTTGCTTGAAGTATTGCGATTGAGTATCGAAAAAGGTGGTTCTACAGATCGTAATTATGTGAACGCCGAGGGCAAGCGGGGGAGTTATATCGACTTCGCCAAGGTTTTTCGGCGCGAGAAGTTGCCCTGCCCCAGGTGTGGGACGATTATCATCAAAACGCGGGTAGCCGGTCGGGGGACGCATACCTGTCCGAAGTGCCAACGATTGAGCAATTCCTAAACCTGCCAGGTTGGTAGGCTTGAGAATTGCCCCCGGCCAGACATTTGTCTGACCAGGGTCTGGTGACGTGGACGAATCCTAGCTCGGCAGCTACATGTTGGAGGTATCAATCTTGACCAGTTTGTCGTAGCCCTCTTCCTTGTGCGGCGGCCTGGCATCGAGCCAGCCAGCCATGAAGCCCATCCGGTAGTCGGGTACAACGCGTGCCCGTGCCTGAACGCGGCTGAGGCAGACGGGGATCCGGGCGACATAGTAGCGGCCTTCGATCCTATCGGCTTTGACCCTACAGTGCCTGATCATCCGTAGACGCTCGGGCCGCTTAGCGTTAGTGGCGTCGACAACGATGTCACGGTTTTCGGCGAGCGCCGCATGGATAAGCCGGAAGACCTGGCTCCAGACTTCGGAGTTTCGAGATTGATCAGCTGCATCGCCGGTCATCTCCAGCCGAATATCGTCCGGGCAGATGTAGACAGCCCCTTTGTTGGCGGCAAAGGGCTTGAGGTGGGTGGTTTTGCCGCTGCCAGGCAGGCCGATACCAATATAGGCGGTGGGCATATAGACTTCCTCGGTGCTGGGAGGGTATGGGGTGCTTCTTGCTCCGGCTAGAGGCCGGTTAGATCTGACATATAATACTATAATTGCACGGTAAGTCAATATTTATCTGATGTAAAATGCTCTGCTTTTGGAGAATCTGTTATAGACTTTCACCTTATCCTCAACGTAGACTAAGGCTATGATCCTCTTCTTCTATGGCCCTAATACCTATGCCTCGCGTGCTGAATTGCGGCGGATGAGCGAAGCCTATTTGGCTAAAGCCGGATCGGATTTTGGTCTAGAGCGCATCGATGGGCCGGCTGCTAACCCCAAGACATTGCCCACCCAGCTGATGGCGGCACCTTTTTTGGCCAACTCACGGCTGGTGATTATCGACCAGCTAAGCGCCAATAAACCAGCTTGCGAGATGGTACTCAAGGTGCTTGATAAGGTGCCCTCGACGACCGTGGTTATATTCTACGAAGTTGAGCCCGACCAGCGCACTACTTGGTACAAAAGCCTTTTGGCCGCGTCAAAAGCTGTAAAGTTCGAGATGCTAACGCCTGGCCAACTGCAGACCTGGATTCGTCGCGAAGCGGCTAAGCTTGGCGCCGAAATAGACCGCCAGGCTACCAGCGAACTACTAGAGATTTGCGGCGATGATCAGTGGCGCCTTTCCGGTGAGATAGCCAAGCTGGCAGCCTATACACCGAGTATCGATGTGGCAAGCGTCCGTGCTCTCGTTACTACCAGCGCCACGAGCACTATTTTTGATATGGTCGATGCTATGACGGCTGGTGACCAGCGTAAGTCGATTGAAAGCTATCGCAACTTACTGGCCGCCCAAGCCAACGAATTATACATTCTCAGTATGATAGCTTGGCAATTGCGTAACCTCTTGCTAGCCAAGTCGGCCGGCAAAATATCCTCCCGCGATCTAGCCAAAAAAGCAGCCATGAGCCCCTATGTGGCCGAGAAGATGCTGCGCAAACAAGCCGGGCTATCGCTGGAGATGATCGGGAATGCCTACCGGCGCACTATTGAGACCGACTTTGCCATAAAGAGTGGCTACGGTAAGGCCGATGTGCTCGTTGAGAAGCTAATACTCGATGTGGCCACGGCGGCAGCTAAATAGCCAAGCAAAAAGCCCCAATCGAGAGACTGGAGCTCAGTTGAAGCGGCCGATGAGGGCAGCCATTTGGCGGAGACCACCTGGTTGGGCGATGGCGATCTGGCGGCGGTTGCTGTGATACTGGGGGTTGCAGATACTGCAGCCCGGAGTGTGAGCCTCAATGTTTGAACGTCGTATACCGGCCAGTATCAGCTCTTCAATTACCAGGTCTTGCAAGTCGAAGAAGAATTGCTTTCCACGTTGGCGGAGGTGGCTCCTGAAGTGTGGCCACTCATCGCTCGGGTAGTGATCAAGGAACTCCAGGGTAACCTCATAACAGCAACTTTTGGCCCCTGGTCCGATGTAGGCCAGCAGCTGACCGCGCTGGTCAAGCGGGCAGAAGTCGAGGAGTGTGCCTCTCAGGATTCCGCCAGCCACTCCTCGCCAACCGGCATGAATTGCCGCTACTTGGTGTGTAGCCGGGTTGGCCAGCAGCACCACTGGGCAGTCGGCCGAGCGTACCTCCAGCGCCAGGCGATCGGAGGCACCAACGGTATAGAGGCCATCAAAGGGCTGCTTCGGGCAGGGCGTGATGTCACCTGGCCCGAGAACTGGCCTGAGCCCAGAGGAGTGCGGTAGCCCTAACGGACTGGCAAGCAGTTTGGGCTCAAAATCGATCTGCGCGGCCAATTCGGCGAGGTTGGCGTCGCGCTCGGCGGCCCGGACGCTGAAGTTGAATTCGTCGGGGCGATTCGGGTCACGTAGGCTGATGACAGCCTGGACCCAGCCGGCCGTTTCGGGCCGGCTAAAGATCAGCGGTTTGTAAAACAGCAGCCGTGTAGCAGTATGGGACATGGGCGTCCAATCGTTCGGAGGACAAGGGCTGGCACTGAGTATAGCAGTCAAGTGCCGAATTGAGAACCGGACTAAGACTCCGCGCGCTTGATCTGCTCCAGTAGTGTGTCTAGGTCACTTACCAGGCCAGTAATCTTACTTAACTCACCCTTGGCTAGCCAAGCATTGCCAGGCGTTGTGGCGTAGTCACGAAGCAGTTTGATGTGCTCGGTAGTATCTGAGCACAGCTCGATACATTCGGCGCGCAGTTTTTCGAGGATGTCGTTTTTCATTACCCTTAGTATACCCAAGTTGTCACGTATCAGATAGGGGAGGCCGGCAACAAAAAAACCGCCTTTCGGCGGCCTTTTGGCAGCGACTCTTTATTTAGCTGATTTCTTCGGGGCTGCTTTTTTAGTAGCGGCCTTTTTAGTAGTTGTGGTCTTGGCCTCAGTTTTTGCGGCGGCCTTTTTAGCAACCTTAGGGGCAGCAGCAACAGTCTTTGCCACGCTCTTGGCCAAGCGACTCTTTTTGCGGGCAGCAGTGTTTTTGTGCAGCGTGCCCTTCTTGACGGCGCGGTCGATCTCGGAGAAAGCGGCGCTCAAAGCGAGCTCGGCAGCTTTAGCGTCGCCAGAAGTGGCGGCTGTGAGGGTCGCTTTGACATCAGTTTTGACAGCAGCCAAAACCTTAAGGTTACGACTGCGTCGAACCTGGGATTGCTTAGCGCGCTTGATAGCTGATTGGATGATTGGCATCTTTTGGAGTCTCGCAAAAGTAATTAATACCAATGGAATATACCTTATCTACCCCGTTCTGTAAACCCTTTTATACCACCACCAGCCGTAGCCAAATCAAGTATTGGCAGATCTGATAATCTGGATTACAGTAGGCCTAAGCTTTGTCCGACGAGTGCAAGGGAGCAACAATGAGTAGAGCGGGTGAGAGCCGCGTGGGCGATCCAGCCCCTGCCGCCTCCGGTAGGTATAGCAGCGGTATTGAGAGCAGGGCTTGGCAAAGCCGGGCCAACTGTATGGGGGTCGACCCAGAGCTCTTCTTTCCAGAACGGGGAGCCAGTACTCGCGAGGCCAAGGAGATCTGCCGCGGCTGCGTGGTGCGCCTTGATTGCATGGAGTTTGCCTTGGCCAACAGTGAGAAGTTTGGGATCTGGGGTGGCCTGAGCGAGCGCGAGCGTCGTAAGATTCGCAGGTCACGTGCCCTCCAGCGCCGAATCAGTGGCGCCACAGCGGCTTAACGCCTAACGTTGAGTCGCTTTTTCATGCCGGGAGTTATGAGCACAAGCATTATCAGATCACTTGTCTTGACAAAAGAGCAAAATTGATCTAAATTACTTGATTACTTTATAAGTGGTTTGTATGGATATCAACGCTCTCACACCTAAGCAGCAGGCTTCCGAAGCCGTTCGCCAAGCGGAAAACATTCTGATTAGCACCGGGCAGTTCCCGAGTGTTGATCAGGTTGCGGCTACCTTGGCTTTGGCTCAAATCCTTCGGAAGCTAGGCAAGAAAGTTACAGCTATTGTAAGCGACCAAATTCCTACTCAAGCTGCTTTTCTGTCGACTGTCGGACTCGATAAAACATTGGGTGGCCAGCGGGATTTTATCCTCAAGATTAGCCAGAAACGCACTCAAGCTGATGGCTTAAAATACACCGTCGAAGACGGTTTTCTGAATGTCCACATTACTCCACTGCAGGGTGGTTACGCTCCCAGCGACGTGACCTTTGCCTACGGCGCCTATCACTATGATGTGGCTATAGTTCTGGGTGTGCCGACGCGCGCGCGGCTTGACCGGGTATTTAGTGAGAACCCCGAGATCATAACCGAAATCCCACTCATCAATCTGGATTTTCATCGCTCGAACGAGCTGTATGGCGCTGTCAATCTGATTGATACCAATGCCGCCTCACTCTGTGAAATGCTCGTCGCACTCAGTGAGTCACTGCAAACCGGACTGATTGACGAAGAAATTGCCACTGCTTTGCTGACGGGCATTATTGCCTCTACAGATAGGTTCACCGCCGCGCATACCACGCCCAAGGCATTAACCGTCGCTGCCCAGATGATGGCTATAGGCGCAAAACAACAAACCGTGATCAGGGGTCTGTACAAGTCTGGCGAAAGCCGCTCTGATAACAATCGTGACAAAGATGGTCGTGGCGGCAGTGGCCCTAGCCGTGGTGGCCGCGACCCGCGACCAGGCCACGACGACCGTAGTGGTGCCTCAAACCCCTATGCCCCTTCTAGCTACCAGCCAATAGCTACCGAGCCCCCTCCAAGTGAGCCTATTGTTACAGTGGTTGCTCCAAGCATCACCACGGTTTCGGAAGTGTTAGCAACCCCAGCTGAAGTTGTCCAGCCCGTAGCCGCTGTCGAAACTGTCGTGAACACACCGTCCGAGGTCAAGCAAGAAACCGTTGTTATACCAGAAGCTCCAACTGAGCCAGTAATTGAGCTCAAATCTCCCTTAGCGACTCCCGAGGCTCCAACTGTTCAAAAGACAGTCGCTGCCGCGGTCCCGAACCGGCCGCAACTCGTTGATGCCGACGAACCGCACCTGTTCTTTAAGGGTCACGGAAGCGTTTTGGCAAACCTGCCGGATGATGATGACGCTTACTATGAAGCCAGCGGCAAAGCCCTGAACGATCCTTTCGGCTCTCTTGCAGCCGCCTAAATACTTGCCAGACCTCGCCAGATGAACGATTGTTGAGACATGGATACTGCCGACCCACAGCTGAACGGACTGCTGCTTGTCGACAAGCCGGAAGGCCTGTCGTCTTTTGATATTATCCGCCGCTTGCGTCAGACTACTGGCTTCAAGAAGATTGGTCATGCTGGGACGCTCGATCCGCTGGCCACTGGCCTGATGCTGATGCTTTTTGGTCCAACGTGCAAAAAGGCCAGCGAGTTTTCTGGATTAGATAAGACCTATGTAGCCGAGATTACCTTAGGCGCCAATTCGACTACCGGCGATAGGGAAGGGGAGAAGGTGGTGGTCTCCGACGCGCAGCCGACCCGTGAACAGATAGAATCGGTGGTCAAACAATTCATCGGCCAAATCACCCAGACCCCGTCGCAGTATTCGGCAATCAAGATTAATGGTACAGAAGCGTATAAATTAGCTCGGGCCGGTAAAACTGTTGATATGCCCTCGCGACAGGTGGTGGTTCACTCGATTACTATTGATAACTATGACTATCCGATCATTCAGGTGACTGCAAATGTCTCAAGCGGCACTTATATCCGCAGCCTGGCCGAAGATATTGGAGCGGTACTTGGGGCTGGCGCCTACTTGAGCGCCCTCCGACGGACGACTATTGGAGCTTTCGATCTTGATCAGGCTCATCAGCTCGATCAGGTTACCCGTCAAACCATAGAAGCAGATCTCCTCGACATTACAGCATAAGGATTGTAGAAATTTTGTTCCTAATTTGGGCAATATTTAGCAACTTTGCATAACAACTGTTCGTATTATGTACGGTATTATTCAGAGTGGAAGCTTCCTACATCCATTGGAGAATAATGTCTAACCGCCATCTGTTGCGCAGCACGCTCGACGCCTCGATCAATATTACCGAGACCGGCGACTATCCCGGCATGATCGAGTCGCGTTACGTGCGGCGCTGCCCAGAAGAAGTACTCGTTTATTTGTCATCGCAATCCGGCTGCGCCCAGCGTTGCCGGATGTGTCATTTAACCCAATCTGGCCAAACCAAGCTGGAGGATATTGATTTACCGGGCCTCATCGCCCAGGCTGGGCAGGTATTCGACCTTTACGACGAGTCGGGCGTGGCCGCCGATATCGTGCACTACAACTTCATGGCTCGCGGTGAGGTTTTCGCCAACCGGCATATACTAGTGGCTGCCGATCAGCTGATCGGGGAGTTGGCTGATCTGGCGATGGCTCGCGATCTGGTGCCTTCTTTCAAGTTCTCAACCATCATGCCCAAGCGGATGTCTGATTTGAAGCTAGTCGACATTTTTCGTTGCTCACAGCCAGACATTTACTACTCAATCTACTCGGTCGATCCGGCTTTTCGCCGGCGCTGGCTCCCGTTTGCTATGGGGGCGGGGGAGGCTTTGCGCAAACTGGCGGATTGGCAGCAGGTCAGCCATAAGATTCCGGTTCTGCACTGGGCATTCATTGCCGGCGAGAACGATCGGGAGGCTGATATTGAGGGCATCTGCCGGGCGGTGGCTGCTCACCGACTGCGGGTGGACTTCAATATCGTCCGTTACAATCCCTTTGCCGAGGCCTTTGGCGCCGAGCCAGAGGAGGCGGTGGTGCAGCGTAACGCGCGGCTGATCGCCGACCAATTACCAGAGGCCAAGATCCAGGTCGTGCCGCGGGTCGGTTTCGATGTAGCCGCCTCCTGCGGTATGTTCATAAACCCTTAAGCTCGCCAAACCCTTACCGGGCTGTTGTAACAACAGCCCGATTTTTGTTTGAAAAGGTCAGAACTTTTCTGCTTTGAAATGGCTAATACGCAGAATCACATATCCATATGAAGTTATTGCGATATCCGGAGCAATATGGTATGGTAATACATTCAGTTTTTGGATCCGAATGCTGGCTGGGTAGCCGGCCGAACCTGTAGAAAGAGGCGTATATGCCCACCATAGAGGCCGACAGGCGTTGGCTTGTTCAGGAATGCCCAAGGCACGGTCTGTCATCTCTGCTGGGCAGAGATCCGTTGAGCCGTAAGGGCACACGCTGCCCGATCAGAAATGACGCTGGCTATGTCTGTCATGAGCGACTCAGTTATCCGTTCACGCTGATGCTGGCGCCGCTGGGCGCTACTCCGAAAGAGGCCTGATGCCCACGCTTGGCACTCATCTCCGCGATGCCCTCGCCCTGCGTAAGGGCCGAATCTTCTCGATCTACATCGAGGCAGAAGACGCGGTCGAGGGGTATCGGGCGCGCACCTACAACCTCCTCTCCCGTCTGGAGGACCAGGGTATTACCTGCACGGTGAAGCAACGGGCTGACATAGACGCACAGGTCCAGCGCATTCAGCGGGGTTGTCGTAGTCTCACCAGGCACAAATTGATCTGGAGACCAAAAGCCCTGAATATCGACATGAAGCTTCGTCATGCGAGGATCCGCGTCGATCTGAGCGAGCTACATAACCTCGTCGATGACGTGTTCAAGGTCCATGGTCGCCTGCGTGACTACAAGGTCTCCTAGACACGGAATCTAAACCAATACATCGGTTTGTCTCACCCGAGACAAACCCCAACCAAAGCCATTAATCTCCGAGCGGATTGAAGCCTTTGGCTGGCTCCAAGCCAGAATTAGTTGCAAAACTCGTACCCCGACAACCAAGGAGTCTCAAATGACCCACCTCATGCTTCCCAAGTCGATGCTATCTGTCGGCCATCTTGTGATGACCGAGGGGATCTTCGCACCGATCTTCGGGATCGTCACACAGATCCACGATCACGGTGACGGGCCCAAGACTTACGCCGTGGTCAATCCCTACACCCTCAAGCACTATCCTGAGTGCCACATTGCAGAATCTTTCACTTTCGCCAGCCACGCCGAGCTATCCAAGCTTTGGACTAGCTTCCGCGAGGACGCAAAGAAAGTGTTCGAGAACCTCGACTGGAGGGCGTTGAGGTCACGGGTATCTTCCGTGAGCGACGAGCGGCAAAGGATAGCCTGGTCGCTGATGCGTGACCACGCCGTGCTGAATTTGGCATATAGCTTTTTCGACTTGGCTACTATTGGTCGATCGGCAATGCTTCCGGCCAGACCAATCCAGGCTCTGCCAGCATTGGTCGAATTCCAGGAGATCTATCGTAGGATGGCACTTAGTCATTCCACCGAAGATGGCTTGTGGCGTATCTTCTTCTGGCTGCTCTTCGGGAAGTAGGTTGCACGATGATCGAATGGTTTGCGGTTGCGGCTCAAGCGGATCACTTAGGCAGTCTATGCTGAGCTACTTTGCCAATAGGCGAAAACTGCAGATGGCCGCTAAAGAACTGTCGACGTCGATTGTCGAGCAGCTTTACTTCACACCTGAGCCTATTTCCTTTCGAGATTTGCAGCAGGCCGTGGGCGAGAATGAGAACTTGTTGCGCCGTAGTCTGCGTTATCTGCATCGCATCGGCGCTGTTGCCGACTCACCGGAAACACGCAACTACAAGTTCTTTACCTATTCGGCCATGATCCAGCTGACCGTCAAAGGACGCTGGACCGTCTACCAAGAAACGTCCCTGTAATACGCTGGATCCTCGGATCCAGCCCCAACCAAAGTGTTTAATCAATTAAACCCCTTGGTTGGGATCGTCCCAAATAGCCCACGGGCTTGTACCTTGAGGAGTTTGAGATGCTCAACCAAGTATTGGTGTTGATATTTCTAATCGCCATCATCCTTGCTGTTTTTGCGATTACCTTGTGGTACCAAGAA
>JAYUFZ010000017.1:0-13507 GCA_043767845.1 bacterium
CGCCGAAGAGGCCAAGCACTATGGGCTGATTGATTATATAATTGAGCCACAGGCCAAATAATTAGTCGGAGGGTTCAGGATTGCAGTACGGTGAGGTCATCAAACAGCCGGGTTTCGCCAAGCTCTGGTTGGCGCAAATGTTTTCAGCTACCGCCCAGCACCTCATCAATTTTGCGTTGATCATTCGGATCTATGACCTGGCCCAGGGTACGCGTTTTGCTAATATCGCCGTCGGACTGTACGTTTTGTCATATGGCATCCCGTCGGTGTTATTCGCCCAGATTGCTGGCGTGTATGTGGACCGCTGGGACAAGCGCAAGGTCATGCTCATCTCGAACAGCTTGCGCATGCTGGTCGTGCTGCTTTATCTGATAGTCGACCATAACCTAGTCATGGTGCTGATCGTGAGCTTTATTATAGCCACGGCCACCCAGTTTTTCACGCCAGCCGAGGCGGCTAGTATCCCGGCGGTTGTCGATAAGGCCCAGCTATTGCAAGCCAATTCGCTCTTTGTGCTCAGCTTTTACGCTACTTTTGTGATCGGCTATTCGGTCTCCGCGCCATTAATTTTGTTGCTCGGTGCCCGCTCCATATATCCCATAACTAGCCTAATGTTTGCCATCGCCGCTGGTTTGAGCTTGCTATTGGAGGCTATCCCCGCGACTAAAAAGGCAGCCGACAACCTCGGTGAGGTGGCAAAAACGACAGTCTATGAGCTACGCCAAAACTGGCGCACAATCCTCGGCCACCATGAGCTCTATATCCCGATTATTCACCTAACGCTGTCCCAAGCGGTATTGGGCGTCATTTTGACACTTGCACCGGCTATTGCCCTGGCACTACTCGCGGCTCCACTCACTCAAGTGAGCCATTTCTTGATCATCCCGGCTGGTCTCGGGATGATAGTAGGCACGATTGGGGTCGGGCAGCTGACGGCCAGATTTAGCCGTGTCAACGTGATCCGCACTTCGGCCTTGTTTCTGACCCTGTCGCTAGTCGCCTTGGGCATGCTTGGGCGTGGCGCTCACCCTGATCGTTTGACCCAACATCTGATTGTGGCAGTCATCATCTTCTTCATGGGTGTCTTCAACGCGGTCATGACCTCCATGGCCCAAACCTTACTTCAGACAAGAGCCACCCCCGAAACACTCGGCAAAATTTACGGGGTGCTCAATATGCTAATGAACCTAGCCGCTGCTTTACCGGTATTAGTCGCCGCTGGCCTAGCCGACCTCTATGGCATTCCAGCCGTCATAACCGCCATCGGCGTCGTTCTTGGGCTCGGCGCAGTCGCCCAATTTATCTGGCCTATCGAGAACAAACAGCTCAAAGAGGCCTAACATACGACTCGCCAGCCAGTTTTGACAATTCTAATTAATAGTCTTGACAGGTGACTAATAAGACCTATAAACTGGTATTTAAGAGGATGCTTAAATTTAATACAGCTGGGAGTGCTTTGCCCCCAGTTTTATGTGTTTAGAAAAACCTTCATGTCACACTAACCCTATCGTAGCTGATCCCTACGCACGTGTACTAACATAAGGAGCAGTCGTTTTGGCCAAAACCACGTCCGGCGCAGACCAACGCAAATTCCTGA
Organism: bacterium; assembly: GCA_043767845.1. Taxonomy (GTDB): domain Bacteria; phylum Patescibacteriota; class Saccharimonadia; order UBA4664; family JBBRNT01; genus JAYUFZ01. The sequence continues at coordinate 1,598 of JAYUFZ010000017.1, forward strand.
CTTCCACCCGCGAAGTCCAGAGTCTACCGAATCTCATTGAGATTCAAACCCAGTCTTTTGACTGGCTTATCACCGAAGGGCTGACCGAGCTCTTCAACGAAGTTAATCCTATCGATGACTTCACTGGTAAGAACTTGTCCTTGTACTTCAAGGATTTCCATTTCGAAGAACCAAAGTACGACGAAAAGACTGCCAAGCTCAAAAACGCATCTTATGAAGTTCCCCTCAAGGTCAATGTTGAGCTCGTCAACAAAGAGACCGGCGAAATTAAACAACAAGAAGTATTCTTAGGCGACTATCCCTGGATGACCGAGCGCGGCACCTTCATCATCAATGGTGTTGAGCGTGTCGTCGTCTCCCAACTAGTCCGTTCACCAGGTGTATTCTTTACCTCCGATACCTCCAGTGGTTTGGAGCTTTTTGGCGCCAAAGTTATTCCAGGCCGTGGTGCTTGGCTGGAGCTTGATACCAGCGCCTCGGGCGTTATCTCGGTCAAAATCGACCGTAAGCGCAAACTGCCTGTGACTACGCTCTTGCGTGCCTTCGGTTACTCAAGCGACAAAGAGATAAAGGATTTGTTCAAGGACGTCGATACCGGCCAGATGAAATTCATCCAAGAAACCCTCGACAAAGACCCATCTTCCAACATGAGCGAAGCGCTCATGGAAGTTTACCGCCGCATCCGTCCAGGTGACTTAGCGACAGTCGAGAACTCCAAGAGCCTTATCGAAAGCATGTTCTTTGACTTCAAACGCTACGACTTCTCCAAAGTTGGCCGCTACAAGCTGAACAAGCGCTTAAACCTCGACGTCGCAAACATTGCTGAAAACCGCGTCTTGCGCCGCGATGACTTGGTAGCTATCGTTGCCGAGATTATTAACTTACACAATACCGGTGGCTCGCCAGACGACATCGATAACTTGGCTAACCGCCGCCTCAAAATGGTCGGTGAGCTCATCCAAGGCAAGTTCCGCATCGGTTTGTTGCGTATGGAGCGCATCGTCAAGGACCGCATGAGCGTTTACGATATTACTACAGTGACTCCCGGACAATTGATCAACGTCCGACCTATCGTCGCCAGCGTCCGAGAATTCTTCGCCAGCTCGCAACTCTCACAATTCATGGACCAGGTAAACCCGCTGGCCGAAATCGCCCACAAACGCCGTTTGAATGCTATGGGGCCTGGTGGCCTTTCCCGAGAACGTGCTGGCTTCGAAGTCCGCGACGTGCACAAGACCCACTACGGCCGGATGTGTCCGATTGAAACCCCAGAAGGTCCGAACATCGGACTCGTGCTCAACCTAGCCAGCTACGCCAAAGTCAACGAGTATGGTTTCATTGAAACTCCTTACCGCGTGGTTAAAAACACCATTGGTACTTCCAAAGCCGCAGGCATGATTGCCCGTGGTAACATCAAAGACAAGAGCGGTGCTGTTATCGTAAAAGCTGGTGAAATCATCAAAGAAGCCGATGTCGCCAAGCTTACTAAAGACGGTGTTGAAGTAGTAAACATTAAGGCCCGTGTTACTGAAGAAGTAGTTTACCTTGATGCCGCCGATGAGAAATACTCGGTTATTACTGAAGCCAATACTGAACTCGATGACAATGGCTACTTCGCCAACGCCCGTGTCTCAGTTCGTCGTGCTGGTGAAGCTGAAGAAGAAGATGCCAACAATGTCTCCTACATGGACGTCTCAAGCCGCCAGATCGTCTCGGTCTCAACGGCCTTGATTCCATTCCTGGAACACGACTACGCACGCCGCGCCCTGATGGGTGCCAATATGCAGAAGCAAGCCGTAGCCTTGGTACGTCCTCAGTCTCCAGTCGTTGGTACTGGTATCGAAGGCGTTGTAGCCACCGACTCCGGCCAGGTTATCCTTGCCGAAGACGAAGGTGTCGTTACCCGCGCTACCGCCAGCGTTGTAGTGGTTGACTACAAGAAACTTGGCACCAAAACTTATGAACTACTCAACTTTGTCCGCTCCAATGTCGGTACTTCGATCCACCAACGCACTGTTGCCGTCAGCGGCCAAGAGGTCGTTAAGGGCGATGTGCTGATCGATGGCATGAGTACCGAGATGGGCGAGCTAGCCCTTGGTCAAAACATTCTGGTAGCTTTCATGAACTGGGGCGGTTACAACTTCGAAGACGCCATCGTACTTTCCCAGAACTTGGTCAAAGATGATCGCTTTACCTCTATCCACATTGAAACTTACTCGGTCGATGTCCGTGACACCAAACTTGGCGCCGAGCTCATTACTCGCGATATTGCCAATGTGTCCGAAGATAGCCTCAAAGACCTCGACGAAGCCGGTGTAGTCCGGATCGGTGCTGAAGTCACTGCCGGTGACATCCTTGTCGGTAAGATTACACCAAAGGGTGAGCAGGAGCTGTCCAGCGAAGAGAAGCTGCTTCGCGCCATCTTCGGTGAAAAAGCCCGCGACGTCAAAGACACCTCACTACGCATGCCGAACGGCGAACGTGGTAAGGTCGTCGGCGTGAAGGTCTTTAGCCGCGAAAACGGCGACGAGCTGCCACCAGGTGTCAATGAGCAACTTCAGGTCTCAGTCGCTCAAATGCGTAAAATCAGCGTTGGCGACAAAATGGCCGGCCGCCATGGTAATAAGGGCGTTATCGCCCGTATCCTGCCGGTCGAAGATATGCCATACCTGGAAGACGGCACACCCGTGGACATCATCCTCAACCCCCTCGGTGTCGGTGCCCGTATGAACATTGGTCAGATCTTTGAAACCCACCTGGGTTGGGCTGCCACAGCTCTTGGCTACAAGGTAGCAACACCAGTCTTTAATGGTGTGACTATCGAGCAGATCAAGGCTGAGCTCAAAAAAGCTGGATTGCCAGAAGACGGCAAGGTCCAACTGCGCGACGGCCGGACCGGAGAGTCGTTCCAAGAACGCACCACCGTTGGCTACAAGTATATGTTGAAACTGACCCATATGGTCGACGACAAGATCCACGCCCGTTCCACTGGTCCATACGCTATGGTTACTCAGCAGCCGCTGGGTGGTAAGGCCCAAATGGGCGGCCAGCGCTTTGGTGAAATGGAAGTTTGGGCCTTGGAAGCTTACGGCGCCGCCCATACCCTCCAAGAAATCCTAACTATTAAATCCGATGACGTTGTCGGCCGCTCCAAGGCCTACGAAGCCATCATTAAGAACGAACCGATCCGCGGACCACGTATTCCTGAGTCCTTCAATGTGTTGGTCAAAGAACTCCAGAGCCTCGGCCTGGGGGTAGACCTAATCCGAACCAACAAGGACCATGCCGCAGTCGAACTCGACGCTGAAGTGCTGATAAGCGCTCAAACCGACGCCGAAGTAACCGACTTAGGTACTGAAGCTTTGATGAGTGGCACTGAAGTCGTAGCCGATATGCCACTGGTCGACTTGGCCGAAGCTGGATCTGAAGATGAATTTGAAGTATTAGATGACGAGTCTCAAACGACTGAAGTCAGCGCCAGTGACTTAATCGATGAGATGGAGGCCTAGAGATGAATCCCGAAGTAAAATTAGACCGTGACATCACCCTTGATACCCAGACCAGCGAATTCGAAGCTGTCCGCCTATCGCTAGCTAGCCCTGAGCAAATTCTGGACTGGTCACATGGTGAAGTTACCAAACCTGAAACTATCAACTATCGTACCCAAAAGCCAGAAAAAGACGGCCTCTTCTGCGAGAAAATCTTTGGACCTACCAAAGACTGGGAATGCTACTGTGGTAAATACAAGCGCATCCGTTATAAAGACGTTGTCTGCGACAAGTGTGGTGTTCGCGTTACCCGCAGCATCGTCCGCCGTGAGCGCATGGGCCATATTAGCCTATCGGTGCCAGTAACCCATATTTGGTTCCTGCGTGGTACACCAAGCTCTATCGGTCTCGTGCTCAATATGAGCATCCGCGACCTGGAGCGCGTCGTCTACTTTGCCAACTACATTGTTACCAATGTGAACGATGAGAGCCGCAAGCGCGCCCTCAGTGAGCTGGAAGTCGACTACAAGACCCGTATGAATGAAGTCACCAAGAGCTATGAGAAGAAGGCTATCGAGCCTGACGCTGTAGCAACAACCTTGGCTAGCGCCCAGTCGGCTGAAATGACTGAGCTGGAAAACAGCTACATTAACGCCAAGACCGAGCTGGAAAGCCTGGGCAAACTGCAACTACTGAGCGAGTCTAAATACCGTGACCTTAACCTCAAGTATGGTGACGTCTTCAAGGCTGAGATTGGCGCCGAAGCTATCCGTGGCCTGCTGACCTCGATTAATATGGATGACCTGGTCGCAACCTTGCAAAAAGAGGCTAATGACAGCCAGGGCCAGAAGAAAAAGAAGATCTACAAGCGTCTTAAGATGCTCGAAGGCATGAAGAGCGCCAACATTCGCCCCGAGTGGATGGTTATGACCGAATTACCGGTTATTCCACCAGATTTGCGCCCAATGGTGCAGCTGGCTGGTGGCCGTTTTGCCGCCTCCGACCTCAATGACCTCTACCGCCGGGTTATTAACCGCAACAACCGTCTCAAGCGCCTGATCGAGCTCGACGCGCCAGAGGTAATCTGCCGCAACGAAAAGCGCATGCTTCAGGAAGCAGTTGATGCCCTCATCGACAACAACGCTCGCCGTGAACGTGCCGTATCAAGCACTGGCACCCGCCGCAAGCTCAAGAGCCTGTCCGACATGCTCAAGGGTAAGCAGGGCCGTTTCCGCCAAAACCTGCTAGGCAAGCGCGTAGACTACTCGGGACGTTCGGTAATCATTACTGGACCGACCCTCAAGCTCTATCAGTGTGGTTTGCCAAAGATGATGGCCCTAGAATTGTTCAAGCCATTCGTCATTAGCCAGCTCATTGAGCAAGGACTAGCTCATAACGTTAAAAGTGCGAGTCGTATGATCGAGCGTGGCCGTACGGAAGTCTGGGATACGCTAGAAGAGATCATCACGGGCAAATACGTTCTCTTAAACCGTGCCCCCACCCTGCATCGTCTCGGTATTCAGGCTTTCCAGCCAGTGCTGATCGAAGGTAAGGCTATCCAGCTCCACCCGCTGGTCTGTTTTGCCTTCAACGCCGACTTCGATGGCGACCAGATGGCCGTCCACGTACCACTATCTGAAGCCGCTCAAAAAGAAGCCCGCGAGATCATGCTAGCCACCAAGAACTTGCTGAAGCCTGCTGAAGGCGCTGTAGTCGTGAACCCAACAAAGGATATGATCCTCGGCTGCTATTACATGACTTACGACAAGATTGAGGCCGCTGAAAAGCCACATGCTTATAGTGATATCAACGAAGCAATCTATGCTTTCGAGCTTGGCTATATTAAGTTGCAAACACCAATTATGGTGCCAGTCGAAGGTGCTCGCCTGCAAACTACTGTCGGCCGCCTGCTGTTCAACGAAATCTTGCCAGAAGGCTTTGGCTACCGCAACGAGCCAATGACCAAGAAGATGCTCCAGAAGACAATTGCCGAAGTATTCGTGCAGTTTGGCTCAGAAGAGACAGCCCGCTTAGTTGACGATATTAAGGACCTGGGCTTCAAGCACGCTACCCTGGCCGGTATCTCTATCGGTATCGATGACTTCAGTATTCCTAAAACCAAGACTGATATCATTCACGCTACCGAGAAGAAAGTCGCCGAAATCTCCAACCAGTACAACCAAGGTTTGATCACCGACGAAGAACGTTACCAACGCACTGTTGAGTTGTGGCAAGAGGCCAATAACGTCATCCGTGTCGACCTGGAAGCTTCGCTCAAGTCCGACAACTCCTCGGCTTCGATCTTCATCGACAGTGCCGCCCACGGTAATATCGAGCAGGTCAACCAGATCGCTGGTATGCTTGGCCTCGTAGCCGACCCAAGTGGCCGTACCATCGAGCTGCCGATCAAGAGTAACTACAAAGAAGGCTTCTCGGTTCTTGAGTACTTCAACTCTACCCATGGTGCTCGAAAGGGTCTGACCGACACGGCCCTCAAAACTGCCGAATCGGGTTACTTGACCCGCCGTTTGGTCGACGTTTCACAAGATGTGATCATTACCGAAGAAGACTGTGGCGATAAAGATGGCAGCCAGCTGTCACGTCACGAATCAGAGTCAATCGGTGAAAGCTTCGCTTACCGCATCGCCGGCCGCGTCACAACCGACGCCGTCAAGGATGGTGGCAAGGTAGTCGTAGCAGCGAATACTATGATCTCCGATGCTCAAGCCGCTGCCATCGAGAAAAGTACTATCGACGCAGTCCGTGTGCGTACAGTACTGCACTGTAAGACATTTTGGGGTATCTGCCAGGCTTGTTACGGCCTCGACCTAGCTCGTGGCAATATGGTCAAGCTCGGTGAACCGGTTGGTGTTATCGCTGCCCAGTCAATTGGTGAGCCTGGTACTCAGCTGACTATGAAGACCTTCCATAAGGGTGGTGTGGCTGGTGAGGATATTACCTCCGGTCTGCCCCGCGTTGAGGAAATCTTCGAAGCCCGCAATCCGAAGGGCCAAGCAACTCTTGCTGAGTCCACTGGTGTTGTTACCGTCAAGCAAGCTCCAGGTAAGCACCTTATCAGGATTACACCTGCTGAGCTCAAAATTACCGAGTACGACTTGGAAGGTAAGATTGCCGCTGTCAAAACCGGCATGAAGGTCGCTCCTGGCGATGTGTTGGCTACAGACGAAAAAGGCAAGCACGCTGTTAAAGCCAAGGCTGCCGGAACCGTTCACGTTACCAAGGCTAAGATTAAATTGACCGAAGAGGGGACTGGCGACAAGGAATACAGTATTCCAAACTACCATAACCTTTCTGTCTCAACTGGCGACTTGGTAACTGTCGGCCAACGTTTGACCGAAGGTTCGATCAACCTCCAGGAAATGCTGCAACTGCTCGGCGAAGGCGCCGTCCAGCGCTACATCGTAGCTGAAATCCAGTCCATCTACGCCTCACAAGGCCAAGCCATCGCCGATAAGCACATCGAGGTGATTATCCGCCAGATGTTTAGCCGCGTCATGGTTGAAGAGCCAGGCGATAGTTTATTCGTAACTGGCGATATCGTCACCAAGATGAGCGTTGTCGAAGAGAACACTGGGCTCGAAACAGCCGGCAAAGTCCAGGCTACCTACACCCAGCTACTGCTCAGTATCACCAAGATCTCAACTTCATCTGACTCGTTCCTGTCGGCTGCTAGCTTCCAGGACACCACTCGGGTGCTGATCAACGCCGCTACCCGCGGTAAGCTTGATAAGCTTCGTGGTCTGAAAGAGAACGTGATCATCGGTCGATTGATCCCAGTCGGTACCGGCTTTCGTCCAGAGCTAGCCGCTGAAGCAGCTGCTGCAGCTGGAGCCACGCCGGTTGTCAGCCAGTCTGAAGACGTCGAATTAGCCGCCTAAGGTTGACGAACAGGGTAAAACCTGCTTAACTGTATAGGTCACAGGTCGCTGCACTCGAGTTATTTGGACAACCACGAATAACTCGAGCCAGAGGCCTTATAAAGGAAAACAATGCCCACAATCAACCAATTAATCCGCAAACCACGCAAAGACCCAGCTTCGAAGTCCAAGACTCCGGCTTTAGGCCGCAGCTACAACGCCCTCAAGGGCAAGACAACTGCTCAGTCTTCGCCACTCAAGCGCGGCGTCTGCGTCAAGGTTTCCACAACTACGCCAAAGAAGCCAAACTCGGCTTTGCGTAAGATCGCCCGTGTGCGTCTGACCAACGGCATGGAAGTCACGGCTTACATTCCAGGCATCGGCCACAATTTGCAAGAGCACTCCGTGGTACTGATCCGCGGCGGTCGTGTCAAGGACTTACCTGGTGTTCGTTACCACATCGTCCGTGGCGCTCTCGACACCGCCGGCGTAGCCAAGCGTATGCAAGGTCGTTCGAAATACGGCGCCAAGAAAGTGAAGAAAGCTTAGCTTGGGCGATCTGCGGCGTTAGATCCTGCGGTGCGCGCTCAACGTATTACTATATACGCCTCGCTGTGCTCCTCGGATCTGCCTAGCAGCTCATCCCAATCTAAACTTTCTTAGGCTTAGAATTAGATACATATAGATCATAAATAACATGCTAACTGCCTCGCTCATTTGGGCGTGGTCAGGAGTAACTCAAAGGAGTGAAAAATGCCCCGTAAGAAAACAACCTCATTTAAGCGCGATATCCTGCCTGATATTAAGTATCAGAATGTCATGGTCAGTAAGCTTATCAACAAAGTCATGAAGAACGGCAAGAAGCGCCTCGCCGAACGCCTGGTATACGATGCATTTGCTATCATTGCCGAAAAGACCAAGGAAGAAGCAGCAACAGTTTTTGAGACTGCTATCAAGAACGTAGCCCCAGCAGTCCAGGTAAAGGCCAAGCGTATTGGTGGAGCAACTTACCAGGTCCCAATCGAAGTTCGTGGCGACCGCAAGGTCCACTTGGCCATGACCTGGATCCTAGCCGCAGCCAACAGCCGCTCCGGCTCCAGCTTCGACAAGCGCCTAGCCGACGAGCTGATGAACGCCTACAACAACACCGGCGATGCCATCAAGAAGAAAGAAGACACCCACAAGATGGCCGAAGCCAATAAGGCATTTGCTCACTTCGCCCGGTACTAATCTACCCTTAGCTAAAAAACCACCTCTCACAGGGTGGTTTTTTAGTATTAGCCGACAGATGTACATATATGATAGATCTGCTATAGTGAATCAGTTCCTCGACTGAAAGGCTTTGACATCATGATTAACCTCAGTGGTAAGACGTATTGGGTAGCCGGTGTTGCCAATAAAGACAGCATCGCCTGGCAATGCGCGAAGGTTATTGCCGGGGCTGGCGGTAGGGTGTGCATTACCTACCAAGATGAGAAGTTACGAGCAAAGATTGAGAAGCTCATTGCCGCTCTTGATGATCTCGATGACCTTCACTTGAACCGGGATGAGACGTTTCTTTTGCAGCCATGCGATGTCACGAGCAATGAGCAATTAGGTGCGGCTATCAATGTCATGGCCGACTGGGCAGGCGGAATACTTGACGGCTTGGTGCATTGCATCGGATTTGCTCCGCTTGATACCTTCAAGTTGCCATATGTGCGGACTACCCAGGCTGACTTCGAGAAGACGATGATGATCAGTGCATATTCATTGCTGACGATGGTAAGCAATGCGCTCCCGATTCTTGCGCCTGCCCAAGATACTTCGATTGTGGCCCTCACCCATATGGCAAGCGAGCGGGCGACGCCGTTTTATAATGTTATGGGTACAGCCAAAGCTGCGCTGGAGCATATTGTAAGGCAACTTGCTTGGGAGCTGGGTCCACAAGGCATTCGTGTGAACTCTATCTCTGCAGGGCCTACTAGGACGCTCGCATCATTTGCCATACCTGGCTTCAATCAAATGGCTGACCATCATAGAAAGTATGCGCCTTTGCGCAAGGACACCAAGGCCGTTGATTCGGCCAACGCCGTCGCCTTCCTGCTGAGCGAACTAGCCAGCAACATTACAGGCACCAACCTCTATGTGGACGGCGGCTACCACAGCTCAAATATCGTCCCTCAGGGCTGACCACCACCCAGCAGATAGCTGGGTTTTTGTTTACAATCAAAATGAAGCGACCCCGCCTTCGGCGGTGGCCGGATGGCGGGGTCGAGGGCCGGTGAGGGTGGGCTACGAGCTACAGACGTCGGCTCTGCTGATGCGTTTGCCGATTGGCGCGGCCCAGATGTGGAGTTTGAGCTCAATGCGTGACAGCGTGTAGGCCGTTTGGTTGCTGCCGTTGCGGTCGGCATAGGTGACGGTGATCGATTGGATCTTGGTGCCGCCATTACCCGAGAAGGTGATGGCTGAGCCCAGCGGGGCGAGCAGCAACCGGATATGGCTCTCGTCGCCCGCATACTGGCGATTGCCATTCTGGAAGGTGACGCTGCGTTTGTAGGTACAGCTGGATGTCAAAGCTTGGGCTCCCGTCTCGGTCAGCGCCAGGCCAACTATGACGGCCAGGCAAGCTAGGCCGATAACGATTCTCTTGGGCATATCAAATCCTTTGGTCGAAGGTGCGGACAATACTGTACTACTAATACTGACATTTGTCTATGATCGATGTCACACAAAGCCCTATAGCTTAATGTCTCAAAATGGGGTATAGTTATGCCTTATGATTGTCTCCGTCGATATAAAAAGCAAAAAGCTTGGTAATAAGGAATTGTTGCGGGACCTGTCGTTGAATCTGCAGGATAATGAGAAAGTCGCAGTCATTGGCCGAAATGGCGTCGGTAAAACGACTTTCTTTCGTGTACTCAGCGGCCAGGATAAGCTTTATGCCGGCAATATCGATTTCCGCCGCGGCGTCGTTGTGGTCGCAACCGAGCAAGAGCACAATGTGCCAGCGCATGTGACGCCTATCGAGTATGTGCTCGAGAACCTGCCTGAGTATGCTCCGTTGAAGCATATCCTTGATACCTATCCAGACACCATGGGTGACGACATGGCAAAGATCCACGTCTACAGCGAAGCCCTCGATCGCTTCAATAGCCTCGGCTATTACCAAGTTGAAGAAGAGGTTGTCGCCACGCTGGGAGACTACGGCTTAAATCGTGACCTAGTCTACGGCTCGTTTAGCACCTTGTCGGGTGGCCAGAAACGTTTTGTGGAGCTGGCCAAGGTGACTCATTCCAAAGCCCACCTGGCGCTCATCGACGAGCCCACCAACCACATGGACTACGTGGCCAAAGAGCGCTTTATAGAGTGGTTTCGGACGGCCAAAGAGTCCGTCTGCGTCATTAGTCATGATAGGGACGTGTTACGCGAAGTTGATCGCATAATCGAAATCAAAGAAATGCGCGCCGTTAGCTATCCGGGCAATTATGATGAGTACCTCAAGCAAAACAGTGTATCAACCATTACTGCTATGGCTCAGTATGAAGTCGCCCAAAGGACACTCGAGAAGTTGCGCGAGCAGATCCAGCAAGCTAAGGCTAAAAAAGCCGGATCGTCTAAGACGCCAAATCCATTTATTATTCTCGAGCGTCGCTTGCAGAAAGAGTATGATGCCCTGGAGGCCACCATGGTCAAGCCATCGTTTTGGATTGACGCCGACTCGATCGAGCAACTCCAGGACAAGGTCGCCGATCGCTATGACAAATATAAGGCCAAGAATATCCGGATCGCTGCCGACAAGGGGACAGGGCATTATAAGCAACTCATGGAATTCAAGATGCTTTCTTTGGGCTACGACAAGCCTTTGTTTGATGGCCTGAACGCCCAAATCCACTTTGGCGATCGCCTACAAATCCGCGGCCGTAACGGCGCCGGTAAGACCACGCTAGTTCGCTCAATCCTCGCCGAGGCTGGATTGGGCTCCACTCAGGCCAAAGTACTCGGTGGGCAGATCATTATCGACAAAAACACTAAGATCGGTATTTACGAGCAGGAAATTCACCACAAATACTTGGAAATGCCGCTAGGACAGGCTATTACCGATGTTTACCGAGCGGCCGAAATGACTATCAACGACCAAACTGTCCGAAAGCTCTTATCGCAATACCTCTTCGACCCACAAGCCGACTACAACCTAAAAATTGATCTATTATCCGGTGGCCAGAAGGCCCGCTTCCAGCTCATCGCTATGTTGGCCGGTAATCCAAACCTCCTCATTGTCGACGAACCAACCAATCACCTCGACCTACCCTCAATTGAAGAGCTCGAAAAAGCGCTCACCAGCTTTGGTGGGGCCATAATCTACATCTCCCACGATAGCTACTTCACCGACAAGCTAGCTGGCCAGACCGTCCAGATTGGCGCGCTGTAATCATGCAAATTCCCCCGACGGTTTTCCGTCGGGGGTGATTGAATGGTTACTCGATCTTAATAGCGGCATCGTGGCCAGTGACTCCCTTGGAGAAGTCGTCGGTGGCTGAGGCCGGCGGGCCGTGTAGCCG
>JAYUFZ010000018.1:0-67511 GCA_043767845.1 bacterium
GGATAACTCAGTTCAATACGGGCGCACGTAGCTCAGCTGGATAGAGCATCAGCTTGCGGTGCTGGGGGTCGGGGGTTCGAATCCCTTCGTGCGCACCAATACAAATTCCCAACTTAGGTTGGGTTTTTGTATTGTGAGGATAGAGTTTCTTCGGACTCTCGCGGGGTTCGCGGGACAAGAAGCGCAGGGAAGTACCAAGCCTAACCGACAGCGCTCTGCTATACTTGTCGAAATGAGGGATGAGTTGCCAGAAAGCGGGATAGATAAGAAGCATGGGCTCATGAAGGCCATCGACCGGTTGAGGGTAAAGCTTAAAGACCCTAGATATCGATACGAGCTGCTGATTTGCGGCTTGTTCAGCAGCCTCACTCAGGTGGTAGTGTTTTACTACCACCGTCTAGCTGAAGGACAGAGGTTGAGCCTTCATCTAGCTGGGCTCACTGTTAGACCGGGCATGGCTGGCTGGCTGCTGCTCTTGTGTCTCATGGCCATCATACAATCGCTACTCTATCGCCAGCTCAAAACTCCTAGTGGCAACACTCTCCTTTGTATATCAACCATTAACTTGGCAGTCTCCACATTTTTGGTTCTGAGCATGCGACCAACCGGTAGCCAGGACATCTACTGGCACGCGACTATCGTGAAAGGGTGGGTAGCCTACGGGAGAAACCCGTACTTGAATACCCCGAGCCAACTGGCCTTTATCGATTGGTCGCGACAGGTTATTGGCTGGCGCTGGCTGAGTATGACCTATGGACCGTTATGGATATTCCTGATTAGTCCCTTTGTCTTTGCGGCTACAAGCCTTACCAGTCTCCTGGTTTGGCTGCGCCTGACCTTTGGCCTATTAATGATTCTCGCCATAACCCGCATCCAGCCCCATGCTGCGCTCGCCAGGGATAACTCTAGAAACAAATACAGGCTCGCCTTATTTTTGGCTTCACCAGTATTGCTGCAGTATTGTATTATTGATCTTCATGGCGACTGCTTGATCATGTTGGCCATCTACGTTGCATACCTCGCGCATACCAGGCAGCGTTATAAGCTATCGATCGCTACGCTTACTGCTGCCGGCTTCATCAAGTATGTTCCTTGGTTATTACTTGTCATACCCATCACAGCCTGGTGCCAAAAGATTTGGATCGATGATCATCGGCGGATACACGCTCGGCTGGCTCAACCGTTACTATTTTCAGCCACCCTGCTCGTACTGGGCCTAGGGCTCTACCTACCCTTTGGTCTAAACCATAGGATATTTGAGGCACTGTTCAATGAGGGGTCGCAGCGCCTAAGTAACACCTCCATCGCCCTTCCAAGCTACCTACTCATCTATAGCCTAGGGATTCGGGTCCTTACGCTACGGATCATCGGCGTACTTGTTTCGGCGATCGGCCTCAGCTATGCAACTTGGCGGGGAAAATCAGAGCTAGCATTTGCTTTCGGCTTTTGGCCGCTGCTGCTCGTTGCGACTCCCTGGCTGGCACCATGGTACTTCATTTGGACCTTGCCGATTATTTACCTGCTTGTCAAACCGTTTTGGTCGACTGTCATTAGTGTCTTGATTGTCGTCGGACTGCTGCCACTACCATTCTTATTGAGCAGCCTCATACTGATCGCCCTGATCGTAATCTGGTTGGTATTTCGCACTATCCGTCAGGCATTCGGGTTGCAGCGGCTCCATCTCGGCGCCATCCATCACTGGTTCCCAGAATAGCAGCTAATCCCGCTCCCCAAGTCGGGTGTATGCGCCACGTTTATAGCGCCACAGTACCGCTAGGGTTTCTAGCCCATAGCGAACGCTCGGCCAGAATCGGATCGACGACACATGTTTGGCGTAGTAGCAATTGGTGTCCACTTCGGCGATAGAGTAGCCTTGAGCGATCGACCAGGCCAAGAGTTCGCTATCAAAAACAAACTTGTCTGAGAACACTTGGTAGGGCATGACCTTCAGGATTTTTGCGCTATAGCCACGTAAACCAGTATGGAACTCACTATGATTACGTCTATAAACTTGGCGTTGCAAGCAAGAAAGCCCCCGATTTGAAATAAAGCGCCACAAAGGCATACCGTTGGCGCGAGCATTTTTCATCCGTGTCCCCAAAACAACGTCAGCCTTACCCGAAGCAAGCGCATCGATCATTGCAGGCAGGCTGTCGGCATCATACTGGTTGTCTGGATGTAGCATGATTACAAACTCGGTTCCTTCAGCCAGGGCACGATCGTAGAGGCTTTTTTGATTGCCACCATAGCCCCGATTTACGGAATGAGAAATCACGTCCAGCCCCAGCTCCTGGCAAACAGCCAAGGTAGTATCTGTGCTGGCATCATCACAAACCAAAACGCCCGGTTTCAGCTCTTGCGGGAGCCCGTCAATAGTCGACGCTATGGTACTAGCAGCGTTATAAGCCGGCATAACTACACGCACTCTTTGTGCCATTACTTCACGCCCGTCAGTAGGAAAAGATTGAACACCCCGCTGAGAATAATAACTGTCCGCATTGGCCAGCTTATCAATTGGTGGCTTTTGCGGTAGGTCAGCATAAATATTACAAAGACCAGGGGCAGAAAGTCGAGCCCATAACGATAGCCGAACTGGATAGCTCCAATTCCGTAATAGGAAAAAACAACCAGCGCGCTCATCACCGCAGCAACAATTAAATTGCGCAGCTGCGGCGTAATATCTCGCCGACGCAGCGTAAATAAGTAGAACAGATATGGCGAGGTAATTAATAAGCTTAGCCCCCAAATATCGTAGCGTACGTAAGGAAATTTTAGGACATGGGAGATATCGTCCCGAAACACTGGGTGCAGCGTCGCGAAGAAGGCATAATACAAATTACCAGGTATATGTAGGGGACTAAATAGTCCGTAGGCCCGGGCCTGAGCAAAGACTGGTCTGAGTAACTGGCCAGAATAGCCCTGCTCGAGTAACGCTCCAAACCGCATAAAGTTATATGCGAGTTGGACAACCAGTCCCAACGAAGCAGCCAACGAAAGCTGGGTCAGTTTAGCTATGCGAACACGCCAAGAGGCCTTTTCCCTAAAATATTCCAGCGCGAAGAAGAGACCAATGGGAGCAGCGCTAACTCGAGTAAGTAGCACGAAGCCGGTTAAAAGACCGAGCAACCAGGCACGTTTCTTGCCGAAATACTCCGATAGTGCGGAAAAAAGTAAAAAGCTCACCAGTATCTCCGAGAAGAAGTAACTCCAACTGGCAGATGCGACGCCGATAAATGGCGATCCAAAAATGTAGCCAGCAGCAAGTATTAATCCGTCAAACGTCTCGTATCCAAAGCGCCTTGCCAATCGAATAATAAGCAGGCCGACGAGCAGAATTAATACGACCTGCAGATAACCCTGATAGAAGTATGCGTGCCAGATACCAAAGAGGCCGACAAAAGGGGCCAGCAGCAGAATGGGCGCCGGGCCCAGGGCCCAATAGGCATGGCCTTGGAATAAAACCAGATCATTTTGCGATGCTTGGGCGTGCAGGAAATAGGTTTTGCCATGCAACAGAGACTCGGCCAGGTCGCTGAACTGCTGATTCTTTTCCATTGATAGACAAGAGACCAGCATAGCCGATAGCTCGAAGATGATGATTGTTATCACCATAGCCCTGGGTAGAATACGCCTGATACGGGCATAGAAATTGGACAAGTATCCTCCGCTCCGGGCTTAAGTATACTCCTAATTATGCCTTATCGACTGGTCACCAGCAAGCATAAGCCAATGCTATACTACTAATGTTTAAGCGGGTGTGCATGTCCAAGAAAAGTATGATTCTGATCGCTGTAGCGACGCTGTGCTTGATACTGGCGCTATTAGGTCTCGGCTACCTACTCAGCCGCACTCAGGCGCCACTCAAGCTGAGCCACGAGACAACCGACCTGCGGGTCACTAATGCGTTGCGAGTGAGCTTTAACCAAGAGATCGACGGCTCTTTTCAGGCCGAGCTGGAGGGGTCACCCGCAGGACGCTGGGAGAGGATATCGGGACCATTTGGCGTTCGAGAGGTAGCCTTCGTGCCAGCTAGCCCGCTGCCGGCTGGTAAAAATTTCACTATGTCTCTGCGGCACCTCCGGCGTGCCTACAGTCACAGCCTGATCGCCGAAACTGAGGTTATTAGCTTTCATACCGAGCAAGCGCCCGACATAGCTTCGATCGCCCCGGCCGACGGTAGCTCGGACCAAGCCGTCTCATCTGTCGTTACTATTCGACTAACCTCACCGAACCATGGGCTGCGAAAGTTAATCCTAGTGATGACACCTCAGGTCGAGACGACGGCGCTCCCCGCTAGCGATGACCAAACTTTTAGCTGGAAGTTTCAGGTCCCGCTTACCCAAGGCGCGAGCTACCAGATAGTGGTACAAGACCAGAATATTACTGACCCAGCCGCCAGACAACTAGCCACCAGCCACTTCACTACAGTCGCCGAACCGAAGGTCACAGGAACTGCCAGGGCTTATTTCCAGCCCGATGAAAAGCTGGCGATATCTTTCGATCAACCCATGAGACCGCTGGAAACGCATTTCCAATTTGATATCGGCGGCATTGGCGCCTGGACCAACCCCAAAACCTTTGAGTACACGCCATCCGGGATTCAGCCTGGCACCACCTACGGCTATAGCGTGCTCAAAGGCGCTACCTCGGTAGCTGGCGGGCAGACCCAAGCCGATCACGCCTTCCAAGTTTCAACGCCTGGCCGAGTGGTCGTTACCAGCCGTAGTCCCACTGGCAGCAATGTTAGCCGCGCAACCCCAATCCGCTTTAGCTTTGACCAAGCCGTCGACCACAATTCGGCCCAGGGACATTTCAGCCTCCAGCCCGGGGCCGCGGGAGCATTTAGCTGGAGCGCTGGCACCATGACCTTCACTCCAAGTGGCCTCGAGTATCAGACCAGCTACACAGCCAGCCTGAGCGCAGGTATTACTCCCATATTTGGACTACCAAGTAACCAAATCTTTAGCCTCTCTTTCGACACCGAACCGCAAGTCATTAAACTCTCGGTGCCGCTCTATAGACAAAGCTTGCCACTCAGCTGCGAGGAAGCGGCTTTGAGTATGGCTTTGGCCTACCGCGGTATTAGTGCCTCCGAAATGGATATCTTAACGCACGTCGGCTACAACCCGCGGCCTCGCGATACCGCCACTAATAGCTGGGACAACCCCTATGATATGTTCGTTGGCGACGTCAATGGCACCCAAAACAGTACCGGCTATGGCGTCTATGGCCCTCCGATTGCCGCGGCCGCCCACGCCTATGGCCGAGGCGCTGCTGCCTATAGCGGTGTAACAGCCAATTTTATCGCCGGCCAAGTCTTGTCGGGCAACCCTGTCATCGTCTGGGGCAGTTCGAGAACACCAATAATGGAGAGCTGGAACACCACGAGTGGCATGGTGTCTGCTTGGAAATACGAGCATACCCGGGTAGTGCTTGGGGTTGTTGGCCGGGCTGACGCGCCGCTCGGCTTTTACCTCAACGACCCCGGCACAGGAACCGCCATTTACTGGTCTACTGCCCAGTTGCTAGCCAATATGAACTCCCTCGGCAATCTCACCAACCAAGCAGTTGTCGTTTTATAGCCTAATGCTGGGCAATCGTGGCGCCCCAGACCGACCTGGCACCGGCTAGGCTGAGCGCTCTCGCCCCCTCGGCCAAAGTGGCGCCGGTGGTAATGACATCGTCGACGAGCAAAATGCGTGTGCCACGTAGCAGGCGGGGATAGCGGACATAGAACTGGCCTTCGACCTGCGACAGGCGCTCACTGCGCGATTTCCCAACTTGTCTGGTATTACCTAGGCGGCCAAGGGCGTTAACGACCGGCAGGTGGCAGAGCGTACTGAGCTCACGAGCTAGCAGTGCCGCCTGATTGTAGCCCCGGAAGCCGTAATGCGTGGCAGTGACCGGGATTGGCACCAGGAGGTCATAATGCGAAGCATCAATCCGCGGCACTAGCAACTCGGCCCCAAGCACGGCAAGGTCAGTAGCCTGTTCGTACTTGAGGCCAGCCACTAATTGCTTGACTACTCCCTCATAGTACGAGGCGACTACAACGCCAGAGAGCGCCGTCTTGCCCAGGCAGCTCGGGCACGTTTTCCCCTCAGGGCTTAACTTATTACACAAGTAGCAGACCGGCTGCTTGGCTACAATGGACCGGCTCAAGCAGTCCATACATAGTCGTCCACCCTGCCGACTACAGATCTGGCAACTCTGCGGCGCGATATAGTCTATGACCCGACCAAACAACTCCTGGTCCCCCTTAGCTAGCAACCGAGTGTTGCTATTGTGTGATATATTTGACTATAATAGGCAAAAGGCTGCAGACATTGCAAACGTAACGGGATTGCAAGCCTCAAATAAGTGGAAAGTTGGAGGAGAGCCCGATGGCAGGCAGGAAAAATGGCGGGAACAATGAGGAGAATGTTTTGGAAGATGAATTTCTAGATGAATCGGCTGGAACCAGCGAAGACTGGATGGAAGAAGTTGAAGGCCAACTGGCTGTCGACGTTTACCAAACCAAGGAAAATGTAGTTATTAAGGCTCCAATCGCCGGCGTAAAAGCCGAGGACATCGATATCAGCGTCTCTGAAGATGTAGTCACGCTCCGTGGTGAGCGGATTGAAGAGCGTGAAGTTGACCGTGAGCACTACTACGTTCAGGAGTGCTACTGGGGATCTTTCTCCCGCTCAGTCATCTTGCCAACTTCGACAGTCGCCGAGAAAGCACAAGCAAGCTTACGTGATGGTGTTCTGACTATCACTATTCCTAAGGTTGCTCAAGACAAGGTCAAGAAAATCAAAGTCCGCCCCGCGTAGGCTAGTAAGCTGCTGTATTTCGCGCGCTTCTGCGGCAGAGCCTGCGCTGCTCCTTCACCGTATTGCATATACGCCTCAGTCCGCTGCTCGGCTCTTTCTTGAATCGCATCGAACTACAGCAGCTTACAGGCTAGGACCAGGAATTAAAAAGACCCCATATGGGGTCTTTTTAATTGAGCTAGCATTGCCGGTTGTGTAGGTTGATGCAGATCAAGGAGAACCGAGCACCGTAAGTGAGGCGTACTTCACGGTACGGTGAGTGCGGAGCGCAAGGTTCGACGCTGATATGCGCAACCTACGCGACCGGCACTTAGACGCGGCCGGCGACGAAGGTGACGGCGGCAAATGCCAATGAGGCAACAATGATGCCGATGATAGCATAGAGAATGGTGTTTTTGGCACCTTCGACAGCACTGGAGTTACCACTGGAGAGGACGTAGCGGAAACCACCAATGATCAGCATGATCACTGAGATGGCGCCTACTAGGAAGATCAAGGTGTTTGCAACCTTGCTGAAGATACCGCCAGCACCGAACAGTACGTTGGTGGCGTTGTTTGGCTGTGAGCCATTGATGCCGTTAATCAGGTCATCTGGGGCAGCCATTGCTGTACCGGCCAGCACGAGCGATGAGGTTGCTACTGCTGTAGCTTTCGCCGCAAAATTATTAATAGTGCTTACTTTCACGTTTTCTCCTATGCGTCTAATAAATTTATGAGATTACTTAGCATTATCATACCATACAGGGCACAAATGCAAGCTAGACTAAGCCGGATTACACACGCGCGGCAATGAAATGCGAAATTGCAAAGGCCATGCTGGCTACGATCAAACCGATAATGGCGTAGAGAATCGTATCCTTGGCCCCGCTCACCGCACTGGAGTTGCCGCTGGAGAGGACGTAGCGGAAACCACCAATAATGAGCATAATCACCGAGGCGGCCCCGACAATGAATACTAGCGTATTGGCCACGGCCATAAACACGCCTCCCGGAGCGAATAGCTCTGTTTTGGCGCCAGCCGGCTTGGTGTTATCAATGCCGTCGGTCACGGCTTTGATGGCGCCATATACCGGGGATGACAGGGCGAGGCTAAAACCTACAATGGCAGCGGCTTGAGTTCTTTTGATGAGTGTTTGAACAGACATGATTGTCTCCTTAGGTGGTTTAGAAACGGCCCGAGATAAAGGACGAGATAGCATAGCCGGAAGCGGCCACAATAATACCTACTACAGCATACAGAATACCATCCTTGGCGCTCTTTACAGAGCTTGAATTACCGGCCGATATGACATAACGAAGGCCACTTACGATAAGGACAATTACCGAGATGACGCCGACAATGAGCAGCAAAGTGTTAACAATCTTTACTGCTACTTCAGAAAGTGAGCCGCTAAAGAAGCCGGGGCCGCTATCAACAATACCAGTGTTACCAACTGTGATATCAGCCAAGAAGGGGAGTATGTGGTGCATAGTGGTTTTCCGAAATTAAAATAGTGTCGTTGCAAAGGCCAGGATCGCCCAGGTCGATAGCGTTACAATAAGCCCAATTACCGCGTAGAGCAAGGTGTCCTTGGCAGTTTTAGTACCGCTCGGGCTACCAGCCGATAGAACATATCGCAAGCCGGCGACCACTATGAAGATGACCGACAGCGTGCCGGCGATGAAGAGAGCCAGGGCAACGACATTGTGGATGAGTTGCTGCACTGCGAACAAGCCGCCAGTCGTACTGTTGTTTGGGTCAACATTCTGGAAAAGCGAGTTTGGCACGGGGTCATCCGCCAAAAGTCTGGGAATAGTAGCTATAAGTGACCGTAGAATCATTGGTTAAATTCCTATTAAACGAAGAATGAAGAACATTAGGCTCAATACTATCAGACCGACGACGGCGTTGGCGATGCGGTTTTTGGCTTTCTTGATAGCATCCGGGCTGCCCTGGGAGGAAATGAACTGTATCCCCGACACAATAATAACCAGCGCCGCCAACCCGCCAATAATCCCAAACAACCAGTTGATGGCGAATTCTAAGAGGGCGAAAATGGGGTTTTTATTCGTGCAGTTGAGTGTTAGGCCGGGAGTTGTAACCTTATCGCAGGTGTATGGATCAGGTTGTGCAGGATTATTGCCAACTGCGGTACTGGTGTGGCTGTTGCAGTAAGCAACGCCTCCATCATCCTTAATCTCGTTCTCTGGAATAACTGTCACGCCATCCGGGCAAAGCGCAGCCGCTCGAGCTACGGGAACGGAGGAGGGTTGAAGAGCTAGCCCGATTAAACCCAGTATAATTTGGAGAAATATCCCAAACGAAAGCATTAACACAAATTTGTAAAAACGTTTCATTGCCGTGATTGTAGCCGAATTCAGGTTGCAAGCGCAAGGGGAGGGCTGTGGAGTAGACTCCAAGCAAAGCCGTTAATTCAACCTTTTTACTATCTTTAAGCCCTATTTGCCAGCGTAAGCAAATTGCTTTGACAAACAGGAGTAAATAGTGTAGAATACGAGATTCGTGAGCGCCAGAAACTAACGCTAATTAGCCATGAGACATTTCTTCAAAAAATTTAGCCACACACCCCTTGTGCTTGGCCTTGGCGCCGTGGCGCTAGCTGTTGCAGTCCTTTTGAGCCCGGCCAAAGCAATGGCGGCCAGCGAAAGCTATTTCTATGGCCCGAGCTCCAATTTCAACACCGTCGTCGGCCAAAACGGCGTCTTCGCCAAACCGACAGCCTTTACGCTAGCTTCGGAAACTGCTGATGCCAGGACTTATACCGCTACCCAATCCGTCACCTGCAGCAGCAAACCGGCCACTTCGACGCTTACACTGGTGGCCAAAAAAACCGACGGCAGCGGAAGCTTGGCAGTCGACGCTGCCACCGCCAGCTGCTATACCAGCGCCCCCGATGCCACCATAGCTGTAGCCGACACCCAGGCGGCTGCCAAGCCGACAGTTCAGACTGCCGCAGCTGGGACTCCCGCGACAAGCAGACCCGCCGTCAAGCGATGTGATGGTGGAGTTCTTACTTGGTTTCTATGTTCGCTCTATGATTGGATACTCAAATCAATCGACCAGATTGAACAAAACGTCATCGTACCCTTCCTCAAGATAGACCCGCTGGTCTTTGGAGACGCCAACAACCCCGGGTATGCCATTTGGCAAGGCGTGCGTACTCTAGCAAACGTCGTCTTTGTCTTGGCCTTTTTGGTCATTATATTTGCCAACACTCTTTCGCTGTCACTTGATAGCTACTCACTCAAAAAAACTCTGCCCAAGCTTGTAGCCGCGGCTATCCTGGTGCAGTTCTCATACTTAATCGTTGGGCTGGCCATCGACCTTACCAATATCGTTGGCTCTGGCCTAGGTGATTTGGTCATGACGCCCTTCAAGGTCGCCCAGCAGACCCATATTAGTAATGGTGTAGCGGCGGGCCTCTGGGGCGTCGGCATCGCTGGTAGTATTTCCGCTACCTTGGCGCTCGCTAGTGGCGTGCTGACCGGTGGCATTCTATTCGTATTAATCGGTGCTTTCTTCGCAGTATTGGGCGTATTCTTAACGCTCGTGGCACGGCAGATTCTCGTGACACTACTGCTTATACTCTCTCCCTTGGCCTTCGTTGCTTGGGTGCTACCAAATACTAGCCATTACTTCACTATGTGGCGCAAATCGCTGACACGGCTACTAGTGATGTACCCGATTGTCGTTTTACTGTTTGTGAGCGGCAAAATATTTAGTACCGTTACAGTGGCAGCCAACGGTGGTGGCGCAGGTAATGACACAATTCGTTCCCTTATAAGTGTCGTCGCTGGCGTTATTCCACTCTTCCTAATCCCTGCCGCCTTCAAATTTGCCGGTGCCGCGCTCTCAACAGTAGATGGCCTCATGCAGACAGTCCATGGCCGTAGCCGCAAAGCCTTCGAGGGATCGGGAGTTTACGAGCGGGCAAAAGCCCGTACAGACCAGCGCCGCACCGAACTGGCTAGCGGAAATAAGATTAAGTTCCTGGGCTCCAAGAAACTAGGCGACGCAATTACGGGCAATAGCCTCACGACATTAACAGCTCAGGGTCTGCCAGGCCTACTCTCGTATGGGGCCGATCACGCGCGGGCAAGCCTCAAGGGCGTTCCTTATGCTGGCTCGCACCAAGACGTCAAGGCTGTCTCTGACTTCATGAAAGAACGCAACGCCTGGGCTAAACGCCTTGAAGAAGAAGGCTTAAGCTTCAATGCCTATGCCGTACTAAGTAGAGGCAATAAGTGGGCCGACAAAGAAATAACTGACCTTAATGGCAAAGCTCAAACTGCTGCTACATCATCGCAAACTGCTGCTCAAACTGCTGCGAACTTCACGGCTGCTGCTCAAGCCTCTCGCCAAGCTGCGCAACAAGCAACAGCCGCGGGCAATACGACCCTCGCAACGCAACTCAGCCAAACAGCCACCCAGCAAGATAGCGAAGCTTCCCGCCAGACGGCAATTTCCACGAGCCAGGCACGCAAGCACAGCGGCTTTCTTAGTGAAGTTAGCTCCATGCAAGGGGCAAAGCTGGAAGCAAGCCGCTATATGGGCGTCAGCGCCGCCCGTGTAGCTGCATTTAAACACCTTTCTGACATCGATGTAGCTGGTGAGGACGACCTGAATGCACTTAAAAATTACTCTGGTATGGACGGAGGCTCAACAGTCGGTAAGTTGCTCGCTACCCAGAATTGGGAGCAACTAAAAGAAGGTGCACGAAAGACTAATGTACACTTGGCTTATAAGAATGTTGATGGCAGTATTGACAACACTGAGCTCTACAAGTTTGTTCAAAAGAAGAATAAAACAGCCTGGGCTGATTACTCGCTGGATGCCATCCATCACATGGCAGAAACCGGCATCTTGCATGAATTAGCAAAAGATGAAGGTATGCGCAAAACACTTACTGGAGCAACAAGCCTAGAGGGTGGTCCAAGCCTGGCTGCCCCGCAGGACGTCTTAGTACGCAAAATTCTCGCTGAAACCGACCCTGATCCAGCCGTGCGAATCAATGGAACTTTCTCAAGCTACAACAAAAATACGGTCAAGACCTTTACTAAGGCCCAAAAGGACCAATCCAAAGCGAGCGCTGATACTCTCGATTTCTCATAGATTCACCGTCACGTTTTTAAATAGACCACCCATTCTCAGCGGTCTATTTTTTTTGCCCCGCCGATGTAGTACCATAACTAGTATGAGAAGAGGTGTAGCAAAGGCTTGGTTAGCGGCATTGGGGCTGTCGCTAGTTTTGCCATTCCTGATTTCTGAAGGCGCTCTGGCCGCCCCACTTAGAAAAGGTGTTTGGCAAAATGATTCTGCCATTCTTTTTGATGCAAAAACCTTCATCAACAAAACTGGCGACGGGTCTGGCTCTTTTGTGTATGCCAAAGATAGTAAAGGTGTCGATATTCCTACATCCGACAATAATAATATTTATTGTGTTAAGGATGGAGATAAGATATTTGTGCAACTGGGACAAACTTACAGCGACTTTAGTACAAATTACGGCATCCCATTCTATGTAATTCGCGATATAAACGATGCTCATGATCGAGCCAACTATGATGTATATGCAAGACTTCTCGTCAATAATAACGGTGCAGTATTAACACAGACTCAGTTTAATAGTAAAAAAGGTAGTGAGTCAGTACCAATCAGCTATTATATCCAGTGTCGCAAGACTCAAGCTGAAGAGCCTATTGAGCTTACAAATGCCTCTGTATCAACTGACGCGTATGCCTGGAAATGGAAAAACGAAATTGATTCCACGAATGGTAAGAAGGCTTGGATATTAAATAGCACTGATCCCAAATTCCCTGTAGGCTCCTACGTTTGGCAGGCGGATACAAACCATGATGGCTGCAAAGAATATATCGTACCTAGTGCCGATGGTACTAAAGGCAAAAGATATCATGGCGGAGGAAACTCAGCTGGAACTCCACCGCACTGTATCTACGACGATCCGCCAGAAGATATTACTATTGCTAACGCTACCCATAAAGACGATACGACGGATCCCGGTACCTCCCCTGGTAATCCAGTAAATCCAGGCGGATCAGGCAAGGCTAGTTGTGATGCTGGCGTCCTCGGATGGTTCTTGTGTCCAGTAATTCGCATGGCCGTGAACCTCTATCAGATTTTGAGCGACCAAGTCATCAAACTACTCGATCTAGGGTCTCTTGAAAGTGGTAGCAATGTATTTCTTATATGGCAGAATATGCGCAATTTGGCCAATGTGCTCTTTGTATTAATCTTCCTGATTATCATATTCTCGAACACTCTCTCAATAGGTATTGATAATTACACCTTTAAAAAGATGCTCCCACGCCTCGTTGCCGCAGCGGTTCTTGTTCAGTTTTCCTGGGTAATCATGACCCTACTATTTGATATCACAGCGGCAGTTGGAGCGGGGATCGGTGACCTTATTAGTCTGGCAGTAGGTAGCGGTGTACCGAGTGCAGGTAGTACACCTAAAGGCTTTGCGCTAGTCGGAACGGCCTTCGGGTTGCTTGGCATTGGCGGGGGGGCGATCGCTGCCATTGTACTTTTTCCTGAGCTCCTGATCCTAGCGCTTCTCTTTACAGTTGGGGCCCTCTTCGGAATCATGGCAGTATTCTTTACCATTACGATACGTTCTTTCTTGCTTTCCATACTAGTGGCAATTGCGCCGCTAGCTTTTGTGGCTTGGATCCTACCAAATACCGAGAGCTACTTTAAAACCTGGTGGAAGACACTTATTCGACTGCTGCTCATGTATCCAATTATCAAGGCGATGTTCGCCTTCGCCGAGGTAGGCGGCCTACTTACGGTAGGATCAAATTTCTCTAATTTGCATAATGGGCTCGATAAGGCGATGGCGGGCGTTATGGCCGCCCTTTTGCCAATTGTAGCCTTCTACGCTACCACAAAAGTCTTTACCTGGGCGGGCGGTGCGATGTCGCTGTTTAGCAATGCAGTCAACAAGCGGGCTAGATCGGCCCAAGCGCGCATCGCTAAGTCCAACGTGCGACGAGACGCAAAAGTCGGGCTTACGAATCGGGTTGCAAACTTCAAAGCTGGTGGTGGGCTTAAGGTGCCACTAAGTTCTAGTCCTATCCTAAACAGTGACTCCAGGCTGGGTAGGGCCGCAGCTGGGGCTGCGCGTATAGCTACCCTGACTTCCAAGAATAATGCTACAAGAGGTCGTAATACTGCTGCAAAGGCAGCTGGGGAAGCAATGGCACTTGAAGGCTGGACGGCGGATGATTATAAAATGCAGATGGGCCAAAAAACTTACTACGACAGCCAGACCGCCGATCTCAAAAAGAAAGTCCAATCAGGTGAACTCACGCAGGCAGAGGCAGATCTTAAGCAGTCTAAGCTAAAAGCCAGTCGAGACCGTACCGAGAAGTATTGGGGAAGTAGTTCGAGGTCTCTTGCTGCTCAACAAAACCTCACTTCAAATGGCTTAGTCGACGACAGTACCCGACAAAACATTATTGACCGGTTCGGCAAGGACCAGTTTGCCCAGCAACTTTGGACTAATTCAGCAGCTACTGCACGAAACTCTAATCCCCAGCTTATGTTTACAAGCCTGGAGAGCGATGCAGCAGGCAAGCCGGTAATTGATCGAGCAGGGCTTAAGAGTCATCTGGCTAAGCAGAATCAAGCCACCTGGGCAAGCTTCAGTGAACCGGCTATTCAATCTATGGCCGATAACGGTATCCTTGACGAATTCGCCAATGCCAGTAGCTCGAATGCCGAGCTTCTCCTTTCACTTCGATCAAACGAAGGCGGCCCTAGTATTGGTGCTGCTCAGCAAGCAATTATTGCCGGGGCAGGCACGCACAAAGACGACGCCGGCGTAATTCACAACCCTGGGTCCGTCAACAGGGCGATTGATGCAGTAGCTGCGTCCAGGGCAGCTGCACGGGCCACTGTAGGGACACCGGCAGGTTCAACAACAACTACCACAACAACTGCCGGCGGTGTTAGTGGCTCAGCGGCCAGCGCGTGGGCTCCGCCAAGTGGCGGCCTACCAGTCGGCAGCACAGTCCCAAGTATAGGTGGCGTTACCCCAGTCGCGACTCCAGTACCGACCGCGAGCGGTAAGGTGGCTTCCGTTGGAGGCTCCAGTTCTGGCGGTGTACTTGGCGGCGTTCTTGGTAGCAGTGGATCTTCAGGCGGCGGCGGTTCATACAGTCCAGGAGTTACGGCCTCAGCCGTTAGCAGCACACCGGGAAACCCCGGTGCCAACCCAAATACTTCCCGGATTACCCCACCGAGCTCAGTTGGCTGGACACCGACAGCTAGTGGCTCAGGGCTAGTAATCCCACCGAGCTCCGGCGCCCCGGCACCTACCGTATCAGGCCCGTCAGCACCATCACCAGAAGAGTTAGCCGAACGTGTTGAGCGAAGCGTGTTCGACGCTACAGCTGCAGCAAGAAAGGCAGCCGATGCAGGAGCTGCAGCAGCAGCCGCTACTTCAACCCCAACGGGCGCATCATCTGGCACCACCACAGACTATGCCCCCGGATCAGGCATAAGCAACCCGGATATCGACGTTAAGGTCGAAGCCCCGAGCTCAGCAACAGTCCTCCCCTCGACAGCAGGTGCAGTACCATTCAGCGCAGGAGCGCCAGCTAGTACAGGGAATAGCAGCGCAACTGGTAGCCCAGCAGCAGGCATGGCCAATCCAGCCCCAGCTCTAGCCACGCCACCATCAAGCAAGCCTGTCGCGGGTCCAACAAATATGCCCACCAGCGAACCAAACAGCGGCCCAGCAGCTGCAAGCCCGACCCTGGACATCAACTCCACGGAGCTACCCAGCCGCCCCTCACTCGGTGAAATAATTAGACCGACCGTAGCCTCCCCAGATGAGACCCCTCCGGCCGATCCACCAACGACTCCATAGTCCCGACAATACGGCAACTAGTCAGCACCCCAGCTAATGTATTACAATGATCAATTGCGGATGAGCAGCCAGAGAAGCAATCATGGTTCGTAATTAGGATTCATGATTCATCCTGCTTAAGCTATAATGGAGACATATGGGCCAGTACAAAGTCCCACAAAACGTTGAGGCGGAAGACAAGATCCTTGGGCCACTGACGCTCAAGCAGTTTATCTATGCCATCATTGCCGTCGGGGTGGCTGTCGTGACTTACCTCATCGGCAAGTACCTGCCATTCGTCTACATTGCCGGTGTTCCGCCAGCCCTGCTCTTTGCCCTGCTAGCCACTCCCCGAGGCGATAAGCAGCCCTTCGAGGCCCTCTTCCTGGCCCTGGTCAGCTTCACGGTCAAGCCGCGCAAGCGCGTATGGCTCAAAGACCCAATCGCCGAAGTCTTCATGATCGAAGCCCCCAAGCCAGTGGAGGAGGCCCCTGCCGTCGATTCCCGCCAAGTCCACGGGCAACTCGAGAAATTATCCCAGATCATCGATACTCGCGGCTGGGCGGCCAAGCAGCCTGACATCCAGGAGCCCGACTCCACGTACTTCGATAATCTCACTACCGACGACCGCCTAGCCTCGGTGGAGTACGTAACGGTTGGCGACATTAATAGCGACATTAGTGTGGCCGACGACATTCTAGACTTCAAAAACAACCCGTCGGCCCAAAACCTCGATCAGCTCATCGAAGACAGCGTGGCCAACGTCCGCCTAGAGGCCATGCAGAAGATGCGCGAGCAAGCCAACCATCCAGCCCCAACAACTGGCGGCGGAGCAATGACCCCGCAAGCTTCTAATGCTATACTGAGACAAGCGATGAGTAGTTCGGAGTTAACGGTTAGCCAAGTTGCGGCTCAAGCCCAGCGCTACGGACGACTCGAAGAAGGTCAGAAAGTGGAGATATATAATGGCAGCAACTAATCAAAAGATTGCCAGCAATCCAAATAGTCAGCTGAAAAGCACGCAAAACAGCATGCTTATTTCAGAGATTAAGGATGGGATTGTGATACTCAAGGACGGCACTATGCGGGCCGTAGTGCTAGCAAGCGCCATCAACTTCGACTTGATGAGCCGCCAGGAACAAGACGCCGTCGAGTACAGCTACCAGGGCTTCCTGAACTCACTACATTTCCCAATCCAGATCGTCGTGCGCTCTCAGAAAATCGACCTCGACCGCTACATCGAGACACTTACCGAACTGCGCGCCAACCAAGGCAATGAGCTGCTCGGACTACTCATGGAAGATTATATTGCCA
The DNA here is from genome assembly GCA_043767845.1 of bacterium. Lineage (GTDB taxonomy): Bacteria > Patescibacteriota > Saccharimonadia > UBA4664 > JBBRNT01 > JAYUFZ01. The sequence continues at coordinate 17,003 of JAYUFZ010000018.1, forward strand.
ACATCAAGGCCCTCATCGACGAAGTAAACATTATGAATAAGCAGTTCTATGTGGTCGTGCCCTACGACCCACCAGTCATTACCAAAACTGGCTTTTTCGATAAGCTCGGCGGCATCGTGAAGGGGGCTGGCGTTACAGTGGTGAGCGAGCAGGACTTCGCCAACTATAAGACTGAGCTGTCGCAGCGGGTCGCACTGGTAGCCAGCGGACTCAACCAGCTGGGCATCCGGGCCATCCCGCTCAATAGCCAAGAACTCATCGACCTCTACTACTCGACATACAATCCCGACGTCGCCGCCAACCAAAAACTCATCGACAGCAGCCAGCTGCAAACGCCTGTCGTTTTGCGTAGCGATCAGCCAACCAACACCAGCTACCGCCAAGCCCTGCCAGAAGCCGCTGCCGACTTTACTGTAGCCCCGGCTTCATCACCTATCGACAACCAGCCGGCAATGCAGATACCGACCCGCTCGGACATCCCGACCTCCAATATGCCAATGGTCGCCCCCGAAGAACCCCCGACGGCACCAATTACGCAGCCAGGCCCGCTCCCCGAGTACTACGCCCAGCCAGCCGCGCCCGTTCAAGCTCCTGTGGCGGGTGACCCGAATGCCGTCATCGACAATCCCAACGCCTACGATCCTTTCATCATCCAGCAGAACCAGGCGGCCTTAGCCGCTGCCCAGGCAGTCGCACCAACTACCACTGAACCAGGAGCACAGTAATCATGGCCTTCGGAAAAAAAGTTGATCCAAACGCTCAGGCAGAGGCGGTAAAGCGCCAAGAACAGGCTGAAGCCGAGCAGATTTACCGCCAGGGAATCGTCTCGCTGCGCGACCTGATTGCTCCGCCATCGCTGGAGATTGAGTCTGGCTATTTCCGCATCGGCAAGCGCTTTGCTCGGACAATATTCGTCTACGGCTACCCCCGCCAAATATTCACCGGCTGGATGTCACCGATCATAAATCTCGATGAAGTGCTGGACCTTAGCATTAATATTTATCCGGTCGAGTCAGCCGTCGTTTTAAATAACCTGAAGCGTAAGGTAGGCCAGCTAGAGGCCGATTTCACCATCAACCAGGAAAAGGGGAGAGTACGCGACCCCGGGCTTGAAGCCGCCATCCAGGACGCCGAGGAATTGCGCGACAAGCTCCAGGTCGGCGAGGAGCGCTTCTTCCGTTTCGGGCTATATGTCACGATGTACGCTGGCACGCTTGAGGAACTCAATCAAGTACAGCGCAAGATCGAAGGCATATTCGGCCAATCACTTATCTATACCAAGCCAGCTACCCTTCAAATGGAGCAGGGCTTTAATTCCAGCCTACCGCTCGGCGCCGACCAGCTCCAAGTGTCGAGAAATATGGATACTGGTTCGCTTTCGACAAGCTTCCCCTTCACCTCGGCCGAACTCAGCCGCAATGAAGGCGTGCTCTACGGCCTCAACCGCCACAATAACGGTCTAGTGCTCTTCGACAGATTTAGCCTGGAAAATGCCAATATGGTTGTCTTCGCTAAATCCGGTGGTGGTAAATCCTTCGCCGTGAAGCTTGAAGCCGTACGCAGCCTGATGCTCGGCGTTGAGATATTGATTATCGATCCCGAGAACGAGTACCAGACGCTCTGCGACGCAGTTGGCGGTAGCTACCTTCGCCTCAGCCTAGCCTCGGCCACCCGCCTGAATCCCTTCGATCTGCCGCACGTACTCGATAGCGAGGATGCCGACAACGCTTTGCGCGCCAATATTATTACCCTCCATGGCCTTTTGCGACTGATGATGGGGGGTGCCCAAGCCCAAGCCATGGGTGCGGCTACCGGCGGCATGGTCTCGAGTGCCAATGCTCTCAGCCCAGCCGAGGACGCTGACCTCGACGTGGCCATCATAAATACCTACGCCCGCGCCGGGATTACCAATGACCCACTGACCCATGGCGCCACCCCACCAACCATGAACGATCTCTACAACACGCTAGTAAGTATGACTGGCAACGGTCCAGCCCTAGCCCAGCGTCTGCGTAAATACACCACGGGTACTTTTTCTGGAATCTTTAGCCAGCAGTCCAACGTCGATATCAATAATAAGTTTGTGGTCTTTAATATTCGTGACCTAGAAGACGAGCTCCGCCCAGTGGCTATGTACATTGTGCTCAACTACATTTGGAACCGGGTCAAAAGTGATAAGCGCAAACGTATTCTGATAGTCGACGAAGCCTGGCAGCTCATGAAGTACGATGACTCCGCCAACTTCATGTTCTCTATAGCCAAGCGCGCCCGTAAGTATTACCTCGGCCTCACTACTATTTCGCAAGATGTGGAAGATTTCTTAAGCTCCAGGCTTGGTAGGGCAGTGGTCTCCAACTCCTCACTTCAACTCTTGCTCAAGCAAGCGCCCTCTGCCGTCGACCTCATAGCCGATACCTTCAAGCTGACCGACGAGGAAAAGAAACGCCTTACCCAATTCCCGGTGGGCGAGGGCCTCTTCTTCGCGGGCCTCAACCATATTATTATTAGAATACTGGCCTCACAAACTGAGTCGCAACTCATAAGCACGAACCCGCAACGAAGAGGGGACGGAGTATAGACCATGGCACTACTGGAGGATGAGAAATTAGTTCCGGCAGACGACTTACCCAAGCACAGCAAGGGCGAAAGTAAGCTGAGCGAGTCAGTCTCCGACTCCGACGTTGATAGCCGTTTCAATGAATTAGCAAGCTCCACGCCGGCCATTTCCGATAACGAAGCAGCCAATCGCTACGCCGAGCAAACCGCCCCCGAGGATCAGTACACCAGTGATGGCAACGAACGCCCAAGCAGATTCCAAGGTACCGTAAAGAAGCTGCGGAAGAGGCGAGGACTACTCATTGGCGGCACTATCACCGCCGCACTGGTAGGTTTTTTAATATTTATCATCCTATTTCTGATCGGGTTTAAGCTCAACCACATTAAGAACCTCATGCTAGACTACGAGTTCGCGAGCTTTAATCGAGCTCTTTCTAAAGAAATGAACCACATGATAACCGAGGACGCTATACTGTCCGAGGGAAGTGGCAGACTTCCTCAGATCGATACTCCAAGTCTAATTGATAAGCTGCGCGGCTACGACCCCGATACCATCCTTCGTAATCTTGGGAATGCTGGAATGGAGCTCGATTTCGAGCCAGGTCGCTTGGGTGTCAAGGGTAAGTTAAGGAGTATCACCACACCAGAAGGTGAAGTCTACTGGCGCGAGGGGGCGGCGGGAACACCGCCGGCTAATGCAAAATCGCTATCAGACGGCGAATTCTTAACCAAGTATAAATCCACAATAGATACTCAATTGGTTGATGAAAGAGGTTTTATCCGACGAAGCGTCTGGAAAGACCTTCGCGAGAATAGCGGCATCTCCTTCGCTAAATGGAAGGAATTCCTCGAGAAATTCAAGGCAATAGACCCTACACCAGAAGAAGCAAGAGCTACTTCACGAGCTGAGAATGACGCCACTATAGCCGACGGGCAAACCATCACTGGAGAAAATGTAGACGGACTTGAGGAGGGTGCCAAGCAGGCTGCAGCCGATCATAAGGTCGGCCTGCTGGAGGAGGAGATTAAGCCCAGGTTAAGCGAGCGATTTGGGCTCGGAAGTAAGATCGCCACAGTGTCACAGGTAGTTTTCTATTTAACTGTTATATGTATTGCCCACGACATATATGCCTCCCTAGAGAAAATTATGGTCAATAAAAGTGATAGTCTCATGCGTGAAGCAGCCGACTTAAACACCAAGGCAGATCAGCAGAAATATGGTAGTGATCAAGTAACAACTGCCGCTATTAACCAATCGAATAACGAGTATGATGGCATGGAGGCAGGCGCGGCCTACCAAAGAGCAGCGGGCGAGCCAGTTGCTCTCGACAGTAAGGGTAACCCAGTCAATGATCTTCCTGAAGAAGACTACCCCCAGCAAATCATAGGTATGAAGCTAAATGCTTTTGTTACCATCGCCAAAACCGCTGATACCGTGGCTACCGCTGCTGCTGCTGCTATTATTGCAGGGCCGGAAGCAGCGGCTGTCTGCGTTGCTTCTGACTTCCTGAGCAAAATACCCTTTATTGGACGAGCTGCTGCCTTCATAGCTGGACACACAATTTCAAAACTATGTAAAAACGCAGCTGATGTTTTTTATAGAGTCGTCTGTAAGCCAATTCTTGATCCTAGATTTCAAATTGGCCTAGCAGTAGCCGAAATTGGACTCGTCTGGCTTGATGGTGGCCTAAAGGCAGTACTAGCCGCATTTACAGAGGCACTACCTAGACTGGCGCTGCAATACGCCGGAACTGAGATCTTATTTGGGCATATTATCCCAAGCCTCATGGAAGATCTATCAGGCTTTCACCATAGCGGCCAAGAGACTGCTCCAACGCGTATCGCCAAGGTGGACGCAGGCGATAATCTATTAAGAAACTCCACGGCAATGGCAACTGGTGCCCATAAAATTAGTACCAAGAAAGCCCTGCGCGACCAGGCGGTTGCCATAAAAGAGCGTCAAGATTCCATTCGTAAGCAGAGTCTAGCCTATCGCTGGTTCAACCTCGACAACAACTATTCACTTGCTACCCGCTTCCTGGTAGCAATTCCGACCGGCCCACGGAGTATGATGGCAAAGATCAATAGCTTTACCGCCGCCATGCGCAACCCGTTTAGCATTGTGGCTTCATTGAGTACACCAGTTCAAGCCAGCATAGAGGACTACGGTCCAGAGGCACTCTACGGTATCCAACAATATGGCTGGGATGATACTGAGCTCGATCCGAAGGATGCAACTTTTAACTTTGATACCAATACCCACTACGTGGAATCGAAGTACGAAGATTTGCAGAAGAAGTACGGCCAATGTTTCCAGGGCAAGCTCATTGATAGAGAGCTGAAAGGCGCCTTTGGCGACAGTAAATATGATAACTGTAAGGATGTGGACGCAAAAAGGTTTGGTAAGTACGTACTTGATTGTTACTCGGTAGAACAACTGCTCTCCCAAGGATCGACGGACGATACCTATAATAATAGTGACTGTTCAGCGGTTGTGAAAGGCGAGAAAGGGGCTGACAGTACGCCCAACCCATCTAACGACGATACACCAGACGATGCCGACATCGGCGCAGGAATTGATACTTCGAGTGTACCCTGCGCCGCAGGGACCGACGCCGGCATTCAAGAAACGTATCAAAAGAATTCCATTCACCTCTGCACCGTCGGTGGCATTACCGTAAACGCATCTATCTCCGGCCAGCTAAATAGCTTGTTAACCAAGGCTAAAGCCGCAGGCATAACCCTCACTGGTAGCGGCTTCCGCAGTTACAAAACACAAATACAGCTCCGAAAAGATCACAATTGTGCCGATATTTACACGGCCTCTGCCAAGACTTGTAATCCGCCCACGGCAAGACCAGGTACCTCTATGCATGAGCAGGGCTTAGCAATAGATTTCTCGGGTATCGGCCAGCACGATCCAACAAACCCTAAATTCATCTGGCTCTCGGCAAATGCTGGTCCCGACTTCCAGAACTTACCCTCAGAATCATGGCATTGGTCGACAAATGGACGCTAAACGGTATCTTCTCAACCTCACCATGATCGTCATGATGTTCTCTTCTATGGTGATTACTCCAGCCGCTTATGGCTTTTCAGACGCAGATCGTAATGCCATGCTCAATGATAGTGTTTGGTTTGACTCCTCCAATGTTACATGCGGCACCAACTCCGGCGGTACTGCACCTGGTAGTGGCGGTTTATATAGCCCCTTCTATCCCACAGGAGCAAATGAAGCACAATTGGCACAGAGCATCGTAGACTACATCACCAAAAGGCAGCCGAGTTCTCCACTCATTCCACTAGCGGGGAGCTTCGTTTCGCTTGGCAAAGCAGCTAATGTAAACCCAGCGATGGCTGTCGGCATGTCTCAGATTGAGACCTCTTTCGCGACTGCTGGCCACGCCGCACCCCCGCTCTATAATTTCTTTAATGTGAGAAATGGACCAGGGGGTACGTTTGGTAGTATGCCCGGCTACATTGGGGCACTACAGAACTACTATGATCTGATTAGTGGTCCTGTTTACCTGAGCCCACCAACAAGCTTCACAACGGTAAATGAGATCGTAAATAAATATGCACCACTCGGTGATGGCGCCAATGACCCCACAGCCTACACGAACGTAGTGAATAATGCTATGAAGGACATCCTTGGTGGAGCCGGCGCAACTGCCGCAAGCGGGTCGGCTGACACAGGCGCTACCACCAGCGGTACACTTACGAGCCTGCCCACGAGCGTCCCGGAACCATACCGCACCCTGTTTCCGAAAGCAGCCCAAGCCTTCAATATGGATCTTGGGATATTAACTACCATATTTTATACGGAGAACCGCGGGTTCCCCAATCCACCACCACCCTATGGGACGGGACGTGCATGGAGAACATCGTCAGCTGGTGCGCAGGGTCCATTCCAGTTTGTGCCGGGTACCTGGGCAGGACAGGTCGCTGCTGTGAAAACGGCACTAGGCAAAACCAGCGTGGACATCCTTGATCTCACCGATGCCGCCTATGGCGCGGCACACTTCCTGGAATCGCTTGGTGGTACAGCTGGTATTCCACTGGGCAGCAAAGATAACCCCAAACAACGGCCAAGCGTTATCGATGTATTCGCATCATATAATGGAGGCCCGGGCTATCCCGTACCTTTAGTCGCCGAGACATCACAGTACATCGATATTGCCACGAAGTTCTACCTTGCACTCACTGGTGGCAGTCTCGGCACGACCCCGACTATTTGTGGGGGCGGGGGCGGCGGTATAGGAATTGGCACCGATGGCTTTGTCTTTCCACAACGAACCACCAAATCGGCCCTGAAAGCCGCCGGCTTCAATGTAAATTGTGTAAATACGGGTCCAATTGGCCAATGCCATCACGATTATCTAGCAGCTGATATCTTCAATTCGACCGGAACACCCGTGGTAGCAGCTCGCCCAGGAAGAGTAGTCTCGGCGCATGACGGCGGTAATATCAGTACAGGTGGCGGATCAATCGGTATGACCGTCCGAATCTATAGCGACACAGCGTTGGGAGGCGATGGGCTTTGGTATTACTATGCCCATATGCTTAAGCCACAAGAATCACCAGCTGGTGGGCTCAAGGTAAAAGACGGCGATATCGTGACTGCTGGTCAGGATTTGGGTGTCGTAGGGACCGATGCCGATGCCGAGGGCACGCCATCACACACCCATTTCGATGTGAGCCCCGTAGAAAATAGCTTCCATCGTGGCCACGACGGGAGTGCCGGGCCGCTACTCGACCCCTATCCAGCTCTAAGAGCAAGTTATGCTAACTTACCGGATTAACTTATGAAGAATATACGAAAAATTGGGATTTTCATCGCACTAGGACTCTTATTAACCATCGGTTTGAACGTTTTTATTAACTACCTTTCTACTGGTAGCCTGATTGTCGAAGTAAACATTAAAGATTCCGTTGTGGTAGTACAGAAGGTCGGCGAAAAAACGACGAGTACGTTCAAGGCTGGCTCCTCTAAACGCCTGAAAGCCGGTAGCTACCTAGTTATTGCTACAGCCAATGGACTTCAGACAAGTGGCAAGGTAGATGTACGTCGCTTAAAAGACTCCTTATTGAGCCTTACACTAATACCACTTCTAGAGCCTATCAAACTTGCCAGCTACCCAGCGCGAGATCTGCATTTACTAGGCAATGGTGACATAATATTTGTGAATACTGAATTTAGCGAATTGGAACGCCTACCGAGTGGCCAATCCCAGATGCAGCCATATCTAAGTAGTTTTTATCAAATCCATGATGCGACCTGGCTAAACGAAACCCAGGCGCTCGTTACAGACATGAGGAATAATCCGTTCTTACTACAATCAGGTAAGATTTCACTCATCACACTTGAAGCACCGGGCCTTATTAACGGCGTAATAGACCCGGACAGACTTATTCTCAACGAATTCGGACACATTATCTTCAACTACAACGATAATTACTATCTTAAGACATCAGCCGCTACACCAAGTAGCGTTATCTCTTTTGTTACTAGTAATAGTGATGTGGCTGTTTCGGCAGACGGGAAGGTACTTCACTACCCAAAATATAGCGGCAGCGAAGGTGGCAAAACCGATGCAAAGAAAATTGCATATGGCGTAACTAACTTAGCTGGAAAACAACTGCCAAACATGGTAGCAAAAAACGGCGTAGTAGGTTCGGCTAGCTGGTCACGAGATAGCCAGAAGGTCGCCTATTCTGACAACTCCGGTCTCTATGTCTACAACTTTGGCTCACAGACAAATACTCAGATTGTTGCTTATGAGGTTCCCTTGGCAAAAACTCTTACTTGGCTGGATGATAATAGTTTAATTTATGCCTACAAGAACCAAATATGGAAGGCAAGTGTTAAAGAACAAGCCACTACTGCCATTGCTAACTTTAAAGGGAGTATTAATCCCTTCCATGCCTTTAGTGTAAGCGCCGACGGAAAAACCGTCTATTTCGCCACCGAATCACTCGACCCACTCCACCCAGGCTCAATCTATAGCCTAAGCCTGAAGTAGCCTACAAACTCCTCACCGAAATCGCAATCCGCTCGATGGCCGGATCCCAGGACTTGATTTCGTTTTGCTTAAAACGCAGCTCACTGGATAGGGAAGCGTTAGGGGTAATAATACGCAGGACACCTTTTTGCAGACTCAATACCCTGGTGGCCCCGGGGTAGCGGCGGTCGAGCTTAGCCTGGATGTCGCCGAGAATATCTTGGCGCTCCATGCCCAGATCGAGCTGCTTGCGCTTTAAGTAATCACCGAGATTGTTCATTTTATTCATGGTTGAGGCTCGTTTCAATGCGTTTATAGTCGGTCGGGATGTCGGCCAGGATATGGTCGGCGTCGGTGGTGGTAATAATAGTCTGGTAACCGGTGAGCCTAGAAACCAGAAAAGCCCGCCTAGAACTATCGAGCTCGCTAAATACATCGTCAAGCAATAGGATCGGTTTACTCTCCAGGTGCTGCTCCATATAGGCAATCTCGGCCAGCTTCATGGCGAGCACGGCCGTACGGGCCTCGCCGCGGGAGGCCAAGTTGGTAATGTCATTATTACGAAAAGCCACCTTAAAGTCCTCACGGTGTGGGCCGATGGTGGTGAAGCCAATGGCCATATCGCGGGCAAGGTTGGTCTCCAGCGCCCTTAGAAAGCTCGCAGCGTAGTCCCCAGTATCAACACTAGCGCTATAGCTGAGAGCAAAGTCGAGCTGCTCGCCGGCTATCTCGCCATAGTGCACCGGAATAGCCTTGTTGAGGTATTCGATGAGCGCTAGCCTGGCCTCATAGAGCTTGGCTGCAGCAGCCGTCAGCTTCACGTCCCAGGCAAAGATCTGCGAGCGAATCTGGCCCTCATCAAAACCATCAAGTAGGCTATTGCGCTGTTTGAGCACCCGCCGATATTCAGCCAAAGTCTTAAAATACTCTCTGTCGGTCTGCGACAAAATACTATCTAAGTACTGACGGCGACCACTCGGCGCGCCGCTCAGTAGCAAAAGATCATTTGGTTCAAACAACGTCACACCCACGGTGCCAATGTGCTGCACCAGACTACGCCTTACGCCGCCGTGACTGACGCGCTTTACCAGGCTGCCATCGAGCAAGCCATAGCCAAAACTCAGGTCGGTAGCAGCCGATGACGCCTCGATTCGGAAAAAATCCTGATCGTGCGCCACCAGGGCTGGATCCTTGGCGCGAAAAGACTTGGTAATCGCTAAAACGTAGATTGCTTCTAGTAGATTAGTTTTACCGCTAGCATTGGGCCCTACAACAACGGTAATACCTTTGCCCAGCTCAAATCTTTGCTCCTTATAAGACCGGAAGTTTACTAGTTTTAGGGAATTTATAACCATCTTTTGCCTACATTAACCCCACCTATTCCCATCGATCGTCATCTCGACCAGAGTGGAGAGATCTATCTAAGTCCTTGATTAGCTTCATCGTGAATATCTATCATTAGATCTCTCGGCTACGCTCGAGATGACGATCGAGGAGCCCAAACAAAAGAGCGTCTGCTGCGAGCGATTACGTCCGCAGCGGCATGATAATGTGCAGGTAATCATGGGTGGCGTCCTTACCAGCTGGCGTCAGTACGCAGGGGTTAAGCTTGCCGCTGACCGAGAAATTGACGATGGGGGATTTAAGCGCCGAGAGGGCGTCGGCTAAAAACTTGGCATTGAGTGACACCTCGGCATCACCACCAGACACTTCACACTCGGCACTCGAGGTATTCTCGCCGACCTGAGAGGCACTGGTAATAATACTTACCTGGCCCTCGGCCTGCACTTGCAGCCGCATGCTTCCGGCATTTTCCCGGGCAAATAGGCTAGCTATTTTGGTGATCCGGCTAAACTCACTGGTTCCAATCTCAAAACTTGTCTCGGCCTTGTCTGGAATAATCTGTTTGTAATTCGGGAATTGGCCGTCGATCAGCCGTGAGGTGAGCTCAATACCATTAATCTCAAACATCACCTGGTTGTCGCTAGTGAAAACCTTAAGGTCACCTTCGTTGTCGGCTAGGATGCGGGCTAATTCCTGCATGGTGCGGGCCGGAACGATGACCGATAGTTTGGTATCGGCCTTCATACTGGCCAGCTTAAGCTTCTTCTCGGCCAAGCGGTAGCTATCGGTCGCTACAATCACTAAGTCTCCGGCCTCGACATACATATAGACCCCAGCTAGAACTGGCCGAGCCTCATCGAGCGAGGCGGCGATCACCACTTGTAAAAGCGCGTCACGGAACAGTCCGGAGGCGATAGTCAGTACGGCTTGGGACTTAATCTGTGGAATCAACGGGAACTCGTCGCTAGCTATGCCGTTAATCTGCGAGCGGTAGTGAGGTGACTTTACAGTCAAGATTGCATCTTCACTGGAGAGTTCAATACTGCCGCTGGGTAGGCTAGTGACAAAATCGGTGAATAAGCGGGCAGGGACAGTGACCGAACCTTCGGAGTTCGTCTTACAGCCAATCCAATAAGTAATGCCGATTTCTAGGTTGGTAGCCGCTAGCTTAAGCCGGTTCGAATCAGTAGCCAGCAAGACATTACTCAGTACCGGCAGACTACTGCGTGAGCTCACAACTCGACCTACGACGCCAAGAGCTTTAGCTAGATTTTCTTGAGTTACACTGAGATTCAAGTTTTCCTCACATTTCTTTCTTTATTATAGTTAATTTATGAAGTAGGTATAGTTGTAGTGCTTGTGGATAGTGCGCATAACTACGTTTCATGGCTTGAGGTTGGTATAAAGTAGGAATTATGGTTGTGGTTAAAGCGGGGACGGCCTGCGGGCAAATTGAGCATAAGCGTGATGCTTTCCCCAGAGGTCTGCACAGCACGGTTGTCAAACCTCGTACTTACACCCATCTTTGGCACACCTTTTCCATACACTTCCCCCACACTTATCCCCTACCTAGGCCGTTATCCGCTCTTTGATAGCCGATAGCTCGCCACGCAACGCCTCATCGACCTCTAGGAGTTTTTCGATTTTAGTAACTGAGTGCATGGCTGTGGAGTGGTCTCGGCCACCGACCACGGCCGCGATCTTCGGAAAACTCAGGCTCAGCTCGTGGCGCATTAGGTACATGGCCACCTGCCTGGGGGTCACAATCTCTTTGTCGCGCTTGGGGCCTATCAGGTCGGCACTACTCAGGTCGTAGTAATTGGCGACTTTATCGAGAATGGCCTTGGGCGTGACGGCTCGGGCTTTGGTTTTACCATTGGCACGGCTTCCGAACAGGCTGGCAGCAGCAGCCACACTGGCTTCGACATGATGGAACTCGCAGTGGGCGATAAAGCGTGTCAGGCTGCCCTCGAGTTCACGCACATTACTGGCCACGTTTTTGGCGATATAGTCTATAACCTCCACGGACAGTAGTACTCCTTGGGCGGCCGCTTTGCGCTGCAATATGGCTGAGCGGGTTTCGAGGTCAGGGGCTGAAATGTCGGCCATCATACCCGAGGCAAAGCGCGACTTGAGCCGGTCTTCAAGTCCCGGGATGGCTTGGGGCTGTTTATCGCTCGAGAGGATAATTTGCTTATTGGCTTGGTGGAGGGCATTGAAAGTGTGGAAGAACTCTTCTTGGGTTCGTTCTTTGCTGCCCAGGAATTGGATGTCGTCGACGATGAGTACATCGACCTTGCGGTACTTGTCGGCAAAGTACTGGGTTTTTTTCTGGCTCAAGGAACGCAGAAATTCGTTGGTAAATTCCTCGCTGGTCACGTAGCAAATCTTTTTGCCTGGGTCCTTACGCACAATCTCATTACCAACGGCCTGCATCAGGTGGGTCTTGCCGAGGCCAACCCCGCCATATATAAACAGCGGATTGTACTTGGTGCCAGGGAATTTCACGACCGCCACGCTCGCGGCGTAGGCTAGCTCATTACTTGAACCGACAACGAAGTTATCAAAGCTGTAGCGGTTGTTATAGCCACTGGTGGCCGCGGCCTTGGGTGCTTCTTGCCTGGGGCTTGGCGCCTCGTTGAGGTCGCCATCATCATCGTCGAATGTTGCTCCAGGCTTACCCGATGAGGAGAGCTTAACAGCTGGAGCCGCCGCCGCTTTTCCAATAGTGTATTCCACTGAGGTCACGGAGCTATTGAGCTTCATGAGCGTTTGCTTAATCTGGACATGATAGCGCTTAGCCAACTGCTCTTTATGGAACATCGAGGGTGTGCCGATGATTACTCGGCCACTCTCGTTCGAGGCGATCGAGGTACCGTCAAACCATGTAGAAAAGCCAGCCTTCGTCATATTAGTACTTAACTCAAGCTCACCAAGCACAGCCTGCCACAACCCCTTATCGTCCATTGCCCTCTACCCTCTTTCTGCACTAATCATAACTAGCTTACCAACTATCCACAAGCCTGTTAATCAGAGTTATGTGCTGCTTAGAGTTATGCACAGAATAAGTATTACAGATAGGAATAAGGGGATAAGCCTATCTGGTCTGCGGACAACTAGCGCGATTGGTGATTTATGCCCCTTAATTCAGTTCACTCAACAGGTTGACGCCAGGCTAAAAATAGCGTAATGTTGTGAGGTTAAAGCCCTGGACTATACTAGGGTTAATGCTTAAGAGTAGCCGAGAGCTTATCGGTCAGAAAAGGTATCACCGTGTCGAAACGAACATTTCAACCAAAAAAAGGTCGCCGTCAGCGCGTTCATGGCTTTTTAGAGCGCATGAGTACCCGTAATGGCCGCAATGTCTTGAAGCGCCGCCGCCTCAAGGGTCGCGTCCGCGTCGCTATCTAGGGCAGGGTTATGCTTGCACGCGAGCAACGCCTCCGTAAAAGCGCCGATATAGCCCGAGTCTATAAGCTCGGGCGTTTTGGTAATTCGGGCGAACTACAAGTGAAGGCCTTATTCCGCAAGCAGACAACTACAAGGGCGGCGGTTGTAGTTAGCAAAAAGGTGTCCAAAAAGGCTGTTGTCCGCAACCGTATCCGCCGTCGCCTCACGGCGAACTTAGCCGCTCGCTGGCAGACACTAGCCGCTGGTTACGATATAGTAGTAAGTGTACGCAGCGATGTGAGTGAACTACCAGCGCCAGAGCTGAGCCGCAAACTCGACCAATGCCTTACCCGCTGTGGAGTTCAGGGCACCGGCATGGCCTCTAAAATAAGGAAATAATATGTTTAGTACTTACATTGTTCATCCGCTCTTTAATCTGCTGACCTTTATATACGCCGTGATTCCGGGGCACGATTTTGGTGTAGCGATCATTATATTCACCGTGTTAGTCCGGGCCGCCATGTGGCCACTACTGGCCAAGCAGCTCCACTCCCAGCGCGCCATGCAGCAACTCGCTCCTGAGATCGCCCGGGTCCGCAAAGAAGCCGACGGCGACAAACAGAAGGAGAGCCAACTGCTCATGGAGCTCTACAAGGAAAAGGAGATTAACCCTTTCGCCTCACTGGTTCCGCTCTTAATCCAGATTCCAATCTTTCTAGCCCTCTTCGCGGTGCTCAAAGACATTATCAAAACCGGCGAGATCGCCCGCTTGAGCTACTCTTTCGTACGGAGCCAATCGACTATTAAGGATTTGATAGCTGCTGGCGGTGCTTTTCACCCAACACTCCTGGGACTTATTAACCTAGCCAAACCCAGCGCCATACTCGCAGTACTGGCAGGAGCCGCTCAATACGTACAAACCAAGCAGCTCTTACCTAAAAAAACCGAGCCCGGCGACACCCAAGCCCAAACCATGGCCGGTATGACCGTACTCTTCCCTTTCCTGACGGCTGGCATTGGCCTGACCCTACCTGCCGCCCTGTCGCTGTACTGGGTGAGTGCTAGTGTGGTGGCTATTATTCAGCAATGGATGCTCCTGCGCCGCGACGTAGAAGAGATGGAGGACGTGGCTGATAAAAAGGGGAAGAAGCAGTGAATGACGAGCTAATAGCTTACGCCAAGAACCAACTCGAGGAGCTCCTAACTTTCTTTGGGCTCAATACGACAGTCGCCATTGAGCGTGATGGCGAGAACGTCGAACTGCAAGTACCCGCCGATTTAGCTGGTCGGCTCATTGGCCATCACGGCGAGACGCTGCGGGCTATTCAGCACATTGTGAATATGATGGTGCGGGCCAAGACCCGCGAGCGAGTTTACGTGAGTGTCGATATCGCCGGCTATAAGCAAGCTCGGGCCGAGGCCTTGACTGCTCAAGCGTTGGCTAGTGCCGATAAGGCTGTGAGCGAGGGCGAGAAGCAAGAACTGCGACCAATGACTCCAGCCGAGCGCCGCGTGGTGCACATGGCTCTGGCTGAGCGGAGTGACGTGACCACGGAGAGTGCCGGCGAGGGTGCTGATAGGCGAGTAGTGATCGTGCCTGTCGCGAAATAACGCTTAGCGTGAAGAAAACCCATCAAGAAACTATTGTCGCCCTAGCTACTCCTTCAGGAGCGGGCGGCATTGCTATTATTCGGATCAGCGGACCGGATTCGGCGGCGGTTATTCGTCGTATTCATTCTCGGGCGGATCAAGCTATCTCGTCCCCACGCACCCTGGTGCTTGGTCGGCTATTGAGCGATGGCTCGGCCATCGACCAGGGCTTGGTAGTGTATATGCCCGGCCCCAAGTCCTACACCGGCGAGGATGTGGCTGAGCTCCAAGTCCACACTAGCCCAGCAATTATTAAGCTATTACTTGAAGCCGCTGTGCAGTTCGGATCAAGGCTCGCCGAACCGGGCGAGTTTACCAAGCGTGCCTACCTCAACGGCAAACTCGACCTCGCCCAGGCTGAGGCCGTAGCCGATGTGATTGCGGCCAGCAGTACCTCAGCGGTCAAGCTGGCTACCGCCCAGCTGGCTGGATCCTTGTCGAGGCAGGTAGGCGAGCAACGTGCCGCACTTGTGGGGATTGTGGCCATGCTGGTGGCTAATCTTGACTTTGGCGAAGAGGATATTCCAGATATCGACGCCGATGAATTGTTGGCCGACTTACAGCGGATACAGGCGACCATGAACAGCTGGCTGGCCTCAAGCAAGCAGGGGATGATTATGCGCCATGGACTGGCCGTAGCAATTGTTGGCCTGCCGAACGCCGGCAAGTCGAGTCTACTGAATGCCTTGATTGGTTATGAACGGGCAATAGTGACCAATATTGCCGGCACCACCCGCGACACCCTGGAAGAGCAGATCGAGATCGATGGTTTGGCGGTCCGCATTGTCGACACGGCTGGGCTGACCGAGACCAGTGACGTCGTAGAGGGCATTGGCGTTGCGCGGGCCCACCTGGCGGCGGAGGAGGCGGACTTGGTGCTTTTGTGCGCCGCAGCCGACCAGGACTTGGGCCAGCTGAAGTTTAAACCCCCGAAGGGTATACCGATGATCGGTGTCCAGACCAAGATCGATGAGCTGAGCGGCGCCATTGGGTGGCCCAAGTCGGTTGAGAAGTCAGTAGCCACCTCGGCCAAGACTGGCCAGGGGCTAGACGAGCTGCGCCATGTGATTAGCCAGGCGGCGGGGGAGACTGGGTCGGGCGAGATGCCGGTGCTTGCCAACCTGCGCCATATTGAGGCTGTTCGCGAATCACTTGGCTATCTTGAGCAAACGATTCAAGCCCTAGAAGATGAAGCACCATTAGACATTGTGGCGGGGGAGTTGACGCTTGCGGCCGAGGCACTCTCGTCGATCGTTGGTGAAAACGTTGGCAAGGAGATTATTGATGCGGTGTTTTCTAAGTTTTGCATCGGAAAGTGATCTGTTGGTCTACTCGAATTCCCGGTAAATAGCTAATGTCTGCTCGGCCATCCGCCGCCAGGAAAACAGCTTAATATGCTCCGGGCCAGCCAGCCGTAATCGCTCGAGCTGCTTTTTATCGTCCAAAACTGCGCAGATCTTAGCCGCCATATCGGCTGTGTCCAGCGGGTCGAAGTAGACAGCGGCTTCGCCACAAACTTCCGGTAGGCAGCTGGCGTGAGCGGCGAGTACCGGCGTGCCTTGAGACATGGCCTCCAGTGCCGGCAAGCCAAAGCCCTCGGACAAAGAGGGGAATACAAAGGCTTTGGCATGCTTGTAAAGCCACACCAGCTCGCTATCACTCACGAAGCCGGCAAAGATCACCTTATTACTAAGACCTAGTCGCTGGGCCTCTAGCTGGAGCTGCCCCTGGAAATAGTCAGCCTTACCAGTTAGCACTAGCTCAAGGTTAGGATTACTGGCCTGGGCCAGCTTAAAAGCTTTCAATAGTCGCCCAATATTCTTATTCGGATAGTAATTGCCTACATATAGTAGGTAGTCACCCCCTACGGCAAAAGCTGGCTTTTTTGGTGAAGCAAAGAGGGGATCGACAGATAGGAGAGTGGTCGTGACTTTGCTCGGGCTGATTTTAAATGGACTATGCTCGTAACGGGATATGATTTGCTGCCGCACGAACTCGGTATCAGTGATTAGCCGGGAACGCATAATTGCGCAACGTAGCACCAACCGCATGCCCCAATATTTCAGCTCGTATAATATTTTCTTAGCACCCTCGCCCTGGTTGGTTTTGTAACTCACTAATGTCAGATCGTGAATAGTCGCTACCCGCCTGCCAAAGTAGAGTGGGGGAGCGGTAAAGTGTGGGAAGTGGACGAGGTCGGGTCGCAGGCGGTAAAGCGTGATGGGTAGTAAGATCTGCTCGGCTAGGCTGTAGGGCCTTATGTCGGCTAGCTGCTTCGTAAAGTTGGCCGCTTTCGGCTGCCAGCCCTCGAAATCCTTGGCCAGTAACAGAACGATATATTGATTGCTATGATCAATGTCTTGAAGCTGGTCAAGCAAATTCCAAGTATAGCGGCCAATGCCGGTCCAGGTAATCATGCGGGCGTCGATGATTATTTTCATGCTGTATTTATCCGAGCCGCACTGGGTACTAAGGAGACGTTCTTAAATTCGGGGGCGAACAAGGCTAATCCTAGCAGCGTCCAGAAGACCATATTTAAACTGAAATCACTCGACCAGGTGTGTAAAAACATAGCATTGAAAGTGAGGCCAACTCCGAGCCAGGCCACCACCGGAGTGCCTTCCCTGAAGGCTGTTCGAATAGCAATAAAAATAAATGCCATATAGAGAGCTAAACCAATAAGACCCAGTTCTTGGGTGATTTGAATATACCAATTCTCGCTAATCACAACCTCTTCGGAGGTTGCAAAAGTAACTGGTCCGGCCGTTCCAATGCCACTACCAATTATTAAGTCTGGGGCGCGACGCTTGACCGTCGACACAACATTTGAAGAGGTAATGTCGGCATGCTCATTTGTCGATTCTCCATGGAGCAAGACCATTCTGAGACTCTCGTGATACTGTAGCACACCAATGCTTGAGCCTATTAGGATGGAAAAACCAAGTACCAGTACTGGCCAGTTAACTTGCTTTTTACGAGCATCCGAGATGAACAATCCAAGTCCCAAAACTGCCGTCGCGAGCCAGGCACTACGTGCTTGGGTAAGCCCCAAAAATATGCCCACGGGTATGACGGCAATGAACCGTCGTTTTCCAGAGAAGAATGTGAGCGCCAGGGCGGCAGCAATAGCCAGTAGGCTACCAAAAGGGTTGGGTCCAGGAGTGAAGGAACGGATCTGTGGTATCTTGCCTACAAAATGACGCAGCAGATCTTGGTGCGCCCAAACCCGGAAACTGTGGTTAAAGAAGAATTCAATTGTTCCAAAGAACATCAGAAAACCAAATAAGCCGACGATGGTTAACAGTATGCGCTTGACCTCTTTGCGCTTGGGTACGACAATCCAGATGGTTAGGAAGCCCAGAAGGCCGCTAAAGTCCGCCCGTAACCCACGGAAACCCTGCCACGTTGGCGCCTGGCCAATGAATATCGAGAGCGTAGCCCAGGCTAGTATCACAAGGCACAGCACTATTACTAAAGGCAGCTTTCCACGACCTCGAAGCTCTGGGTAATAGGTCGCAACGGCCAAGCCAAGACAGGCAATCGGGACAAGCTCCAGGCCATACTTAAAGGCGCTCAATGCCAAGTGGGGGATATGGCCAGCCATAATAATGTAGGCAAACTCCCGGAGCGGTGTGAATACAAGGCTGATGGCTAGTAAGGCCAAGATGGTGGCTCGGAGCTTGGTTCTCATAGTATTGATTCTAGGTAATCGCAGCCAAACATACAAACCGCGAAGCCGCGACTTGCCAGTATGCTTGCCTGTAGCTAGTCCTGCAAGCAGCGCCATACAAATCCAGATATGGGTCAGGAAGAAGCCGGTAAAACTTTGATATTGGATAATGATCGCTACCAGCGCTGCCAATAGCCCGGCTACCCAGGCTCGTTTTATACCTTCGGCTTCTTGTAGCGTCCGATAGGCAGAGATGCCAATGCTAAGCACAAAGCCAGACAACAACATGAAGCCCACTACGCCTAGCTCGGCCAACAACTCCCAAAAAGCATTATTGGCGGTTGGCCAGTTCTCTGTGGTGAGTGCTGCGGGATAGTTTAAAAGCGCTGGTCCAAATCCCCCTATCCCCACCCCAAAAAGCGGGTGTTTCAGGAATATAGCCCGAGCCTGTCCTTGGGTTTGGTGCCGTTCGGTGAAGGAGCCAGTGTGGGTGAGCTGGGTGGTGAAGAGCCTTAAAAAAATTACCGGGCCCTTGGTGGCATTGCCATAGTATAGCTTTGACGCACCGGCCGTCGCAGAAAGTGTGAGAATGAGTATTAGTAAGACTGTTAGGCCGAACTTACGTAGCGTGGATGAGGAGAGTTTTCGGACATCCCTGTGCAGGAGAGCAATCAGCACTAGGCAACCAGCCAGCGCGGCAAATATGCCACCCCGCGACATTGTAAGAGCAAGGTTTAAGAGTAAAAGGCCGATAACTGGCATGAGCAGGCGTGGGGCTTTTTTGCCATGCACTATGATAATACTCAAGCCGACAAGAACCGGGATCAATAGATAGTTGGCGTAGTAGAGTGGTTCAAGGGCAGTAGCTTGGATGCGTGGGAAACCAAAGACTGCTTTGGTATAAGCCGCTCTTAGCCCTGTAGCACTGGCAGGCAAGCCGAGGATATCACCAACGTATTGGTAGATGCCAAAGCAGGCTACAGCACCAGCAGATCCAAAGAGCGCTAGCTGGACGGTCCGCAGCCGCTCGGTTGTTATGAGCTGTGAGACAGCGGCAAATAGGACAAAAAGGCCGAGGCCAATAAGGTAGTTGCGGTTGAGCTGGCTATAGCGTAGTTGCCAGAGCGGAACTAATGACACCAGAGCGGTGCCGGCGAGGTATTTGTAACTGGGCTGATAACTGAACTTCTCGCGGCCAGTGAGCAGCCGCGCCATATAGGTGAGCACCAAGGCGGCACCGGCAACCTGCACAATGCGTACCACGGGGTGGCCGGTATGGGGGAGTAATATGTAGGAGCCGATCCGTTCAAATGGGAGCAATAAAACCACTGTAAAGAGACCCCAACTGGGGCGGTGGTAGAAGGTGGCAGCTAGAAAAACTGTGGCTGCAAGAGTCAGTAGGAGAGTAGTCACAGCTCCATTGTACCAGCCCTAGCTGTTTGCGCTGAATTTGACTTTGAATCTCTACATGCGACAATTGGAGGAGTATTAATCAGGAGTGAGTATGGCAAATACAGCCCCCAAACGAGCGCTTATCACCGGGATTACTGGCCAGGACGGTAGCCATCTCGCTGAGCTACTCTTGAGCAAGAATTATGAGGTATTCGGCCTGATACGAGGCCAACACAACCCCCGCCGCCGCAAAGTGGAGGAAGACTTTTCCAAAGTCACGCTCATAGAGGCCGATCTCTGCGATAGCGCCTCGCTGGTTCGGGCCGTCGAGGTCTCCCAGCCCGATGAAGTCTACAACCTAGCGGCCGTCAGCTTGCCGGGGTATTCCTTTAAGGTCCCCGAACTTACTGGCGAGGTGACCGGGCTCGGCGTGCTCCGAATGTTGGAGGCCGTCCGCCTATCTGGCAAAAAGGATACGCGTTTCTATCAAGCCTCAACCTCGGAGATGTTTGGCGGCATGGACTATAACCGGCCCGAGGGTGGTTACGTGGAGACCTCGTCCTTCCATCCCCGCAGTCCCTATGGCGTAGCAAAGGTCTATGGCCACTGGAGCGCTCGCAACTACCGTGATAGCTATGGAATGTTTGTGAGTTGCGGTATTTTGTTCAATCACGAAGGACCCCGTCGTGGTCTAGAGTTTGTGACCCGCAAGATTAGTAATGCTGCCGCTCGAATCAAGCTAGGACTGCAAGATGAGTTGGTACTCGGTAGCCTGGACCCTAAGCGCGATTGGGGTTATGCCGGGGATTATGTCCGCGGAATGTGGCAGATGCTGCAGCAGGACGAGCCGGATGATTTTATATTGGCCACCGGAGAGACCCACTCTATCCGAGAGTTTTTGGATCTATCCTTTACTGAAGCCGGACTTGGTGATTGGAAGCCCTATGTCCGTCAGGCCCAGGAATTTATGCGCCCGGCAGAGGTGAATCTGCTGCTTGGTAATCCAGCAAAGGCCGAAAAAGTTTTGGGCTGGAAGCGCGAAGTTGATTTTCCGGATCTAGTCAAAATGATGGTCGAGAACGACCTCAAAATCGAAGCAGCCAAAAAGCAAGCCTAGGCTGTTAGTAGCTTCTGTAGTTCGGCAGCGCTTTTCGCCCAGGAGAACTTTGCAACTTGCCCATCGCCTTTATGTCGGAGGCTGTCGCGTAGCTTGGTGTTTGTGAGTATCGCAGAAAGCACCCCTGCTATAGCCTTGGTACCAAGCGGGTCGAAGGTCAGAGCGGCCTCCCCGGTCACTTCTGGGAGCGAGGTGGCGTTTGATGAGGCTACGGGGGTGTGGGAGGCCATTGCCTCCAAGACTGGCAAGCCAAAGCCTTCATAGGTACTCGGAAATACGAAAGCTGTGGCTAGGGCGTAGACTCGCGGTAAGTCGGCATCATCAATAAAACCAGTCAGGCGGATGTGCGAATCGCCATCCAGTGAAACCTCTTGGTTGTGCCATTTCGCGCCAGCTATAATCAGCGGATAGCCATTGCGCAAAGCTGGTGCAAGCAAGCGGTGGGCGGCAATAGCGCTGACTACATTCTTGCGTGGCTCGCTACCACCAATCGTCAGTACAAATTGCTTGGGTAGATTGTAGCGTTTGACTGTAGTTTCCAGTTCGGCTTTGCTGTGGGTTACGAAAAATTGCGGGTCAGCCTGCAGGTAGATGACCTGGATTTTGCTAGCCGGGATAGCGAGTTGCCGTACAGCGATATCCTTACTGTACCGGGAGATGGCCGTAAATTCATCGGCAACTTTTACCGAGCGCTGCATAATGTGGGTCACGATCAGTCGCCGCAAAGTGAACTTGGTGCTGCCGAAGTAGAGGTCAGGCTTTTCTACCGGAATCATATCGAGCAAAGAAACAATAGTTCGGCAGGTTTTGAAGCCAGGGCTGCTGAGATTATGGAATGAGTAAAAGACGTCGGCCTTCAGTCTAAGTAGGATGAATGGTAGCCTGAATGTTAGCCAGATTGCCCGCTTACTGGCGGTTACTTTGTATACTTCGAAGTTAGGAGCGCTAATACCTGACGTAATGAAGCTATGATTAGCGTTGACCATAATAATGTACTTGTTGGCAGTGTCGAGCGCCTGTAACTCGCGCAACATATTATAAGCCAGCCGGTCGCTGCCGGTGATATGGGGGGCTGCCTGGTAGGCGTCGATGATGATGGTCATAGCTGGTTTGTCCTAGGTTAATTGCTCAAGCATATCCTGAGCTATCTTGTCCCACTCGTACATATCGGCCAGAGCCTGGAGCTCACTTTTGTGAGTGTTCCGAAAGCTTGCTTTGAGCACTTGAGTTATGGCTTTGGCCAGAGCTGGGGGATTTTTTTCGGGAGTCATCGTAATTGCCGAACTGTCTAGTAAGTTGGGCGGGGTTTGGGGTCCGAATGTGGTGATAACCGGACAGAGATTAACAATCGCAGCCAGGGTACTCGTACTGTTGGCTCTTACTCCACCGTGAAAAGGTGACACCGAGCAGATTGCATACTGCAAATATTGGCTTACCACTGCCTCCGGGCAAACGCCAACCCAGTGTACTCGATCTTCAATGCCCAATTTCTTGGCTAGATCTTGGTAGCGCAGATCGACTCGACCGATTAGAGCCAGCTGCAAGCCCTCAGTTCTGGTTAGTGCTTCGAGAATATCGCCTAAGCCTTTCTTATCCTGCTGTAATCCAAAGTAGACGATATAGGGTCCGATGATAGGTCTTTCTTTTGCAGGCACATATCCAATTGCAGAGCCCATTCTTGATAGACTACCATTGACCACATTGTCGAGCCCCATCTCACTAAGGTCGCTCTGATTAAAGACTATTACCCGGTTACTCCAGCGCAGTGTTTTCACTAAGGCCTGCCTATTGGCCGCAAGAGTCTGTTGGTACTCATGTATTATCACGCAGACCCGGATCCAAGGGAATAGAATGCGTATCAGTATTGGGCCCCAAACTGTAAGGTTTGCGTCGGCGGCCGGCAGTACAGCTGGATACTGGAAAAGTATCTGCGTCGGTCGAAAGCGTAAGATTGGCCAGATAAGCTGATAGAAATAGAGCACATCCCAGCGTCTGATAATAGGCTTCACCTCAAGATTCTTGCTTTTGTAGGGGCTAGTGTCGAATTGCGCGGAGGTTAAGACGAGGCATTGGTGACCGATATTTGAAAAGGCTGTCATAAGTTTCTGGCCGTAGTCGCCCACTCCGCAAACCACAGGTGGCCAGGAGCTATTAACAAGCATGATTCGTTTAGGTTGGAATTTCGCCATAATATTTACGATAATAAGCTATTGTACCCCGGATTGACCACTGCAGTGTATGCCAACGTGTTTTATGGAAGCGCAACTTGCCGAGCGGCTTGAGCATTGTAATACTAAGGCGAAGTAGGTCACCGAATACGGTCAATTGTGCTTGATGATACTCCTTCCTTGTGCCGTGCTTATGGCTAAAGTAGAGCCTGTTGCGATAGAAGTAATAATGTTGCTTAGGACTACCTTCTCCAAGGCTGGCAGAGACGTAGTGGCGGCAGCTGGCTTGGGGATCGACAAGCAGCTGGTAGCCCGCCTGCTGGATCCTCAAGGTAAGGTCAGCATCCTCGAAGTATGCGAAGTAATTAGGGTCGAATAGCCCGACTTCTCTAAGCACCGAGCTACGCAGTAGCAGGCAGGCAGCATTGAGTGTCGCGCTACTATAGATTGTGTCCTGCTGAATATTTTGCAAATGCTGATTGCTAGCCTTGGCAATCAGCGGTCGTGAGCCGGCAAACCAAATTGTTTTACCATCGGGGTAGAGTATGAGCGGGGATACTGCCCCGGCTTTTGGGTGGTTCTTCAGGACTTGCTCAAGCTGTAGGATGGTTGAGGCCTCAAGCCGGACATCGGTATTGAGTGTCAGAATAAACTCATAATCCTGCTCCAGTGCCCTTTGAATACCCTGGTTGCTGGCTGTGGCGTAGCCAAGATTTTTCTTATTCTTGATAACGATAGTGTCCGGGAAAGCATCAAGAATGGTCTTTAAGGACGCTGGCTTAGAACCATTATCGACTAGAAAAGCATCGACTTTTCTTTCTTGAAGCTCTAACAAGCATGCCAGGCTGTTGGCTGTAGCATTCCAGTTGAGTATAACGGCTGCTGTTCTTGAGTGAGTCATGGCCACAGTGTTTTTACCCTCTCGGCAAAGCTGGCTAGCGTATGACTATTGCTGGCGTGGTGAGCCGCCTTGGCTTGCTTAGTTAGCTGGTCCAGAGGGCTACTGATTAGCTCTGTCGTTTGTAGAGCCAAATCAGTGGGATTCTTCCAGAGCCTTCCGAACTGGGGGCCAACTATTTCTAGCTGGCCCCCATCAGCATAGACAAGTGGAATGCATCCATAGCTCATGGCTTCAATGGTTGTCATCCCGAAGTGCTCTGCTTTCTCTGGTGCACTGTTTGCTCGCAAGTAACCGGTAGCATGCCAGAAGAAGGAAGCTTCTTGGTAGAGTGAGGAGAGCTCCACCTGGCTAATATTTGAGAGGAATTCGATATTCAAGCCTTTTGCTAAAGATTGTAACTGAGCAAAGTAAGTCTTATCGGTGGGGTTATCAAGAAGGCCTCCGGCTAGTGTTAGCTTCCATGAAGACTGTACGGACGCCGGTAATTGAGAGTAGGCCTCGATAAGGGCGTCATGTCGTTTATTATGCCCACCAGCAAAAAAGCGGCCAACGGCCAAGATGAGGGGCTGCTTGAGTGATTTGTCGTAATTACCGGTTACGATTGGCGGAGAAAGGATTACTGAGCGCTTGTGCCAGCGTTGCAATAGCCACTTTTGGGCGTACTCGGAGTATACAATGTGCTTATAGCTAGCTAAGGCTCGTGCTTGGCGAATGCGCAATAAGGGATTATCAAAAGATGATAATTGGTCAAAAGGGAATTGAACAACCAGCCAGGAGTTATCTGCTAAGCTGCGGGGCGGTATAGTATTTGTTAGATAAATGACCAGATCATAGTCGCCGCTTAGACGGCTAAAGTCTTCAGCTGGCAGGCATTTGTAATATAATTCTGCGGGCAGGCCGAGCTGCTGCAGTCTTTCGGCAGTCGGAAGGCGTGGAGAGCCAACTGTTAGGTTGTAGCGCTTCTGTAATAGCTCGGCCAGAGTCAGTATATAGCGCTCCCCGCCGCCCAGAGTCGTGAGGTAGGGGTCGTAGACGAGTAAACTAGGCAATTTTTTCACAGTAGAAGTACCAACTCTTACCGAAATGCTGGCTCATAAGACCTAGCCCGCGGTTGAGCACCGGTGTCTTAGCCCAAGTTTTGAAGAAACTATTTAGAACGCGGTCTACGCCACTATGATTGAGTATCTTGCCAGTATGATCAGACTTACTGCGTAGCAGGGCGTGGAAGAACCAAGATATAGCTGGTACGAAGTTCTTGGTTTCGATCTTTAAGACTCGATATCCTGCGGCTTCAATAAGCTCCTTGAGCTGGCGCTTGGAAAATATTTTGACGTGGGTAGCGTTACTTGCATAACCTGGATGTAGACGCCAATAAACCCTCTCGGTGTAGCCGGTGGGTACGCCTATACACAATACCCCGCCTGGTTTGAGCACTCGATTAACCTCCTGTAGCAGTTGCTCGGTAGGCTTGATGTGCTCAATCACCTCTAGTAAGATGGCGCCGTCGAAAGAATTTGCCTTAAAAGGCATGTTTGTTGCATCACCTTCAATAATAGTGATGCCTTTAGCTGCTGCGTTGTTATTGAAGTCTTCGACAAGGTTTGGGTCAATTTCAATGGCCGTAATTGTCGCTCCCTTAGCCTTAAGGGCAATAGAATTGTGACCTTCAGCCGAGCCTATGTCTAGAAGATGAAGGCCCTTGCTTGCCGGAAAGATTATTGGATTAATATTCTCAATCATTTCGTACTCGCTCCCAGTCCTTATATTGTTGGTCTATTGAGGGCTTCTGCTGTAGCTCCCAGAGCCTGGCGTAAACAACAAACCAAGACAATGGACGATATAGCATCTCGATTACCCCGGGCGCTCCATCACGGTAGATGCGTTGTTTTATAGCCAACTTATAAAACTCCCGCAGCATAACTCCGACTAGTGTCCTACGTGTTACGGGCGGATGGCCAGTCTGGAGCATCTCATGAGCCTGGATATTGGCGTACTGCATGGTTTTGGGTAGATTATCCATGACTGAGCGGTGCGAGAAATGAGCTACGGGTAGGTTTATGAAGCCAGTTTTTGGAGTACTCACTCTAAAAACCAGCTGCTCATGTATATCGCCCTCATAGCGCGCTGCCTCGTGTAGAAATAGCCGGGTGTGGATTTCTTGGCTGTCGCAATAAACCATCTTGTGTCCGTAGTAGTAGTTCTGCCATGGCATAGTATAAGCATCATAATCTCCTTCTAGCGCCGTGCGGATGGCCTGGGCTAATGACTTAGAGATTCGTTCATCTGCATCAAGGATAAAAACCCAATCACCACTACAGGCATCTATAAGCTTGTTCTTGGCCACCGAGAATCCTTTGGCAGTATCTATAGTAATCACCTTGGCACCCGATTTTGTTGCTAAAGCCTGGGTCATATCGGTACTAGTAGAATCAATGCCTACGACTATCTCATCTGCCCATCTGGCGCTTTCTAGTGCGCCGCCGATCATAAACTGTTCATTTTTGGCGAGTATCGCGATAGATAGTTTCATGAAGCCCTCACCAGTTGTTTTATCTCATCAATATTAAACTGCTTGGTAGTAATTGCCAAGGCTGCATAGCTAACTACCCCGATAGCAACACAGAGCACAAGTACGAGGATATTGCTATAGCCTCTAGTGACTAAAAAATCTCTAGCCAAGTATACGGCTATACCCATCGCAATAGCATTTAATAAGGCTGGTAGGTGTAGCTTCAGGCTGTCGGGCGCGACAAGCCATTTTCTATAATAATAGCGCAGTAGAAAAAGCTGTAGCCCTTCGGTTAGCACAACTGAAGTCGCAGCACCGGCCAGGCCCCATAGGGGTATGGCGACTAAATTGAGGATTATATTTGTACTAATAGTGATATAGGTAAGCCTCAGCAGACGTTTTTGGTAGTTAGCTGCAATTAAGCTACTGGAATAAACTGCATTGAAATAAATTAGGTAGTTACCAAGCATTAGGATCGACATCGGCAGTGCTGCTCCTATGAACGCTTTACCCCCTAGTAATATCGAGATATTCGATGAAAGGATAATGACGCCTACAGTTATGGGAGCCGCTGCCATACCAAGTAGGCGTGTCGACTTGATGGTTAAGTCGTGCAGCTTTGCTGGGTCTTCTACGACCCGACACATGAGAGGATAGACTGCCCCCATGAAGAATATTGGAAAAGACATGGTTAGCTCGATCACTTTATAGGCGATGCCGTAGATGCCGACTTGGGCGCTCGTCAGGAATAGTGATATTAAAAAACTGTCTGCCCGAAAGTAGATAGTATTTAAGATGCTAGCTACAGCAAGAGGTACAGTTAACCCGATAATATAGCGTAGGTACCGCGGGTCGTAACGTATAACCGGGCGGCTGGCTGCGAGTCCAAGACACATGTCGCTCGTAAAGTTTACTGTTGCTCCGGCTAGCGTCGCCAGAATTAATCCATGGAAACCAAGGTCCCTGGAGATGACGTAGTAAGTAAGTGCGATAGTAGTGATACGCCCCAATATATCGCCAATAACGATCAGATCATTACGCAGACGGGCGACAAGTGTTGAAGTGACGGTGCTTTGAAGGGTCGCCAGGATGAGTGTAATACTCAGGTAGGCGATCGCTTGGCGTGTATAGGCTTGACCACTCATATGGTACAGTAGGCTGCCTGATGCAGCTGCTACTATAGCAATGAAAATAGAGACTAGAACTCGTAAGAATAGAATACTGCCAATTATTTCCGCCGCTGGCCGTTTATTCTGGGCTAATTCACGAATTGTAATATTGCTAATGCCAGCATCGGTCAGGGTGGCAAACAGGCCTATAAAAATTGCGGCTGTAGCGAGCTGGCCATAATTCGTAACACCAAGGTAGCGAGTAGACAGGCTGATCACTAGAATACCTAGCCCAGATACCACAATGCGACCAACGATTTGGGCAACAGAATTATAGGCTACACGCTGGCTATTAGTCGCCATAGGTTGATAACAAGACTAAATAAGGCACATTCATATAGACAGTTTAACAGAGTCCGGGCCGTTTTTCTGGGGCCGGCTAGCGGCTTTTCTTGCTATCCAGATCTATGAGTGGCAGCTTATCAAGAATATTCCAAGCCTCTGTATCCGTCATGTCGATAAACTCTCCGGCATCATTCTTACTTTCGCGATGCTTGCCGCGTACATAACCTTCTTCGGGGGTCAGCTTCTTAAGTGTAGCCGGCAAGAGATCGTTTCGCACGAAGAAAGCATTGAGGCCCTGACTATTGCAGCCAATAAAAGAGTATCCCTTGGTTTCGGCTAGCTGGCACAGACCAGCCAGCGAGGCTCCGTAGTAGATTAGCGGATTACCGGGTTTGGTGCGTACAAAAGTGGATTGATAGGGTATCGTTACCGCTCGCTTGTTCCCATAACGGTAGTTATACTCAGTAATTACTATGGCAGGATTAAGGTCGTCGATAGCTTGCCATATCCAGTAATCGTTACCGTCAATATCGATAGACAGTATACCGATTTCCCCGACCATTCCGTTATCGGCAAGTAGCTGGTTGATATTATCCTTTGTGATAAATGAGCAGATTGCCTTGAGTCCGTAGCCCCAGAAAACACTGTCGGATTTAATCTTGTTTATGTTACCGTGGTCTCCATCAATTACCAGGCCATCCCAACGATCGTTCAGTAACAAAAAACGAGTATTTGCTTCTTTGTAGTCCTCAACACCGAACTCGACAAAAGACTTATTCTTGATTGGTACTTCATGTATTAGCCGCTGAATTATACCGTCTTCTCCCCACTGCGAAAAAGCTCGAAATTCTGACAGCTGTACGTTCGGCCCATCGAGGCCTGCTAGCTGGCGATTTTCGATGCGACCCAAGGCTTCGCGTATTAATTCTAGCTGTCGATCGAGCTGTATCTGCTCAATAGTGTCGGTAATCTTCTGCGATCCACTTAACCGACGTATAGTCCTGAGTAATTTTGATTTAAAGGGCATTACAATACATCCTCGTTAGACTTTCAATTAGTATAAGGCATAAGTCCCTAATCTTGATATGGACTAACGGAGGATTACCTGCAAGAAAGTGCCAGGGTCATTCATCGTGCTACCGCCCTCTACGATAGGCTGGTAATACTCTATATAGGTACCATTCGGTAGTCCAGGCGAGCGAGTATACAGGAAGCTGAATTGGGCCGATTCACCGGGTGCTACGATATGGGGATTGATTGAATAGGCGCTACCATCGGCTTTATAGACACTCGCAAACTGGCCTGTCGGCCTATTTTGGTCTGGGTTCCAGGTAGATCCGAGGTTATCGCGCCGATTAATTGGACGGCTAGTAGCTAGGTGGACGGGTCTCTTGCCTGCCCCGGGGGCGCTGATATCATCATACCAAGGAATGTTGCCGTTGTTCTTATAGGTAATGAAGCCGATCGCCGTGCTACCTGCCGTACCTAGGACAGGATAGTTAGATTGAGTTACGTATTGCGAGCTGTAGTAGCCTGCAATGAGCGTCACATCCAAGAAAGTACCCGGATCGTTCATGAGGCTACCTCCCTCGACTATTGGCCTAAACCACTCCCGGGAGACGGTGGTAATGGGTACCGGGTCGGAGGCAATACTGAAGCTGAAGCGGGCTGATTCACCTGGTAGCACGACGTGAGGGTTGGCTCCATAAGGATTGCCATGAGAGTCGAAGACGGTATTGAAGTTGTAGGCCGCTCGGTTCTGGTCGCCACCCCAACGCATCCCTACGGCGCTTCGGCGGTTGATTGGGTTAGCGGTTGCTAAGTGGACGGGCCTACTGCCGGCCGCCGCCGAGCTTAGGCCTAGGTCGTCGTACCAGGGCATGTTACCGGTGTTGGTATACTCGATATATCCAGTGGCGACTTCATTGCCAGATAGTACGCTGGGATAGCCAGACTGCCCATGATAGGCTGACATCCAGGTTGGCGCGCCGACACTTACATCCAAGAATGTACCAGAATCATTGATGCTCGAGCCGTTGTCCGGATACAGCTGGAACCACTCACGATAGTTGCCCGCCGAGATATTGCCTGGGGCATCGAAATTGAAGCCTAGCTTCACTATCTGGCCAGGTACGGCCTGGTGTTGGCTGGCCGCCAGAGTAGTGCCATCGGCCTCATAGACAGCTGTAAAGCCGGTGGCCGGGATGTTGCGGCCAGTCCCCCAATTGACTCCAAACTGGGAGCTGCGATCCTTGGCACGGCTGGTACCCAGGTAGACGTGAGTTTGGCCGGAAATAGTATTGTCGTACCAATTTAGGTTGCCGGTGTTCTTGAAGGTGAAGTAAGCTGGCGCGCTTGCCCCGGGAAGCAGTGACGGGTAGCTCGATTGGCTGACATAGGTCGAATTATACGTTGGTGTCACGCTCACATCCAGGAACGTGCCTGGGTCGTTCATGGTCGAACCACCTTCTAGGATTGGCTGGAAGTATTCCCGGTAGGTGCCCGGTACTAGGCTTATGGGGGCCGTGAGGGTGAAACTAAATTTCACGGATTCGGCTGGCTGGACGGCGTGCGGATTGACGCTGTAGGCGCTGCCATCGGATTTATAGACCGTCGCAAAGACCATTGCTGGACGGTTTTGGTCACGGTTCCAGCCCGTTCCTAGCCGGCTGGTACGGTTAATAGGCTGGCCGGTTGAGAGGTGGACAGGCAGGGCACTCACGCCAGCTGCAGAAACATCATCGTACCAGGGCTGGTTGCCGGCATTTTGATAGGTCAAATATACAGTGGTCGTGCCGCCAGCTGTAAGCGTTGGATACGAAGACTGGCCTTTATAGGCCGACAGATAATTACCCGCCCAAGTCGTCCCGAACCAACTATTAAAGAAGCTTATGAAGTTATAATTGCCATAGTAGTAGGTACCGCTAACAAGCGTGTAAGCGCTGTCTGGGCGGTGGGGGGTGTAATTGTAGAGCGAGCCGGTGGCGCAGGTTTGCAAGAACGTATCGCGGCCATCTACCGGAGTCGTGTTACCTCTTGCCCACTTGCTATTTACCGACCAGCTGGGGAAGGAGGTGGTATTACCACAGTCACGGTCTTGGCCAACCTTGAGTAATGTCGCTCCTAGGTGGACTTGGTTGTAAAAACCGTAATACTGGGCATCGCAAACACTCTGAGTCTCGGGGCAGCCGTAGCCCATGGCTGATTTATATTGGCTGGGATAGGGCCAGGTATCAGTCACTAGGCTTTGTTCTTTTTGCAGAGTCACCAGTATGACCTGCGGGTTTAGCCCAGCAGCCATTGCTTCGTCATATATTAAGCGAGCTGCCGACTTGCTAGTGGTTGGGTCAATGTAGTCCTTCAAACAGACGTAGGGCACTGTGGCTCCGCCATGATAAGAATCGCAAGTCGGAACCTTGCCATTGAGAAAGTTCTGGATATCGGCGACCGACATTGTGGCGGTGTTGGCGAACACAAAATCGTCGATAATCCGTGAATTGTAGGCTGGGTCGACAATCGGAGTGTTGGCATAGCCCATGGCGGCCTGCGCACCGAATAGGCCGGCGGCGATAATAAGGTATTTAAGGATTCGTATAGCTTGTTTCATGCTTAGAAATTCACCGCTACATCGGCGACATTTATTTCTGAGGAGTCGGTTGGGCTAATACTAAAGACCTGTAGCTCTCCGCTGTCGCCGGCCTTGGCCTGGCTGGTAAAAGCTAACTCAAAAGAAAAATTCTGGGTAATAGTTGGATCACCGGTGAGCGCAAAAATACCCTCCCCCAGCTGGCCTGATGACACTGCCTTGACGCGCCAATGCAGTTTGCCATCGACGACCTTCGCTTGGCCGGTAACTTTGGTGCCAGAAGTAACAGTCGCGCCGTTTGAGGGGCTCAGGATAGTGACGAGTCCAGAGGCGCTCGACTGCGGTGGAGCAGGAGTGGGAGTGGGGCTTGAGCTAATTGGCAGGGGCGTGATCACGGTTGTCGGCGTGCCAGGTTCGTCAGCTTTCGGTCGGTAGGCGGTATCTTGAGGGGTGGGGGTGGTTGACTTGCTGAGACCGCCTCGAGTATTGACCTTGGTATAGCTAGCATATAAAACCCCACCTGCGGCGACGAGTCCCAGGATGAGAACGATCCAATTTTTACGGTCACTGGCAAATGACATACACACCCTCGTATCTAGCTGATTATACCATAGGCGGCGGGTAGGGCGGCTGGGTGCGGTGCCCAGTTCGGTGAATGGTTTGCTACAATAGGCATATGATTATCTGCATTATCGCCGGAGGGTCGGGTACTAGGTTGTGGCCGTTGTCGCAGCCAAACTACCCCAAGCACTTACTGCGCCTGACTGGCAAAACTTCGATGCTCCAGAACACTTTCGCCCGGGCCAAGGGCCTAACCGACGACATCTATATCATTACCGAGGCTTCGCACGCCGCCGAAGTGCGCGAACAATTGCCGGATCTTGAGGTAAGCCATGTTTTAGTCGAACCGGGGCGGCGGGGGACGGCCTCCTGCATCGCTTTGGCGCTGGCCATCATTAGTCGTGACCAGCCCGACGAAACAGTCGTATTCTTGCACGCCGACCACCACATTATAGATACCGAGGGTTTTGGGACTACCGTACGAGCCGCCGCCCAGTCCTCTGAGCTTGATAGCCGGATTGCACTCATAGGCCTAGAACCTACCCATGCCGCCACCGGCTTTGGCTATATCAAAAGTGGTCGGGAAGTCCGCAATGTTGATGGCATCAGTGTCCGCACCGCTGAGCGTTTTGTCGAGAAGCCAAGTTTCGAAGTAGCTGAAGGCTATCTGGCAGAGGGTAATTATCTATGGAACTTAGGATTGTTTGCCGCTCCTGTGGCTGTCTTTGTTCGCGCCATGCGCCGTCATGCGCCAGACTTGTTCGCAGGTTTTGAGCGCTTGCGGCAGAGTGAAACTGAGGAGGATCTGGCGAGCGCCTATCTCGATCTCGCCAATCAGGCCATAGACTACGCCCTGATGGAAAAGATTGATGATTTGCTGGTGGTGCCAGGCCGCTTTGACTGGGCCGATATCGGCTCCTACTTCGACCTCCATAAGATTCTCCAGGGCGTTGATAGTAATGCTTTGTCTGGCGACATCTACCAGATCGACTGTAGCGACAGTATGATTCATGGCTCCGGCAAGCCCATCGTGGCCATTGGGCTGTCGGGTATCGTAGTAGTCGACACCCCCGACGGCCTGCTGGTCTGCGCCAAGGACCAATCGCAGCTAGTCGGTGACATGGTCAAGCAATTGCAGGCCAAAAAAGCCGCCTAGCTACGGTTATTGAGCCTATTCATATATAATGAATAGCAATGGCAAAAAAAGTCGTAAACACAACCGAAGTAAGCAGTAGCCTGGCACCAAAAGCCAAAAAAGCCAAAGTCATAACGGCTGCCCCAGTCCCCGAAGTCGCTCCCGATGAGACTGTTTTTGAGCTACCCGCCCCCGAGGGCCAGGCCGACTGGATGCAGTTGCTTGGCGGACTATTGGCGCTGGCGCTTGTCGCCATGGCCTTGGTCGGCGGCTTTGAGCTGCTCTACCGGGGTAAGGTCTATCCCGGCGTGCGCGCCGAGGGCGTTTATCTCGGCGGCTTGACCCGCGAGCAGGCTAAGGCTGCCCTGGCTACCCGTCTCGACCAATTCTCCCACGAGCAAATCCCTGTGACCTACGGCAATACCACCTTGCGGGTGAGCGTTGCCCAGCTTGAGACTAAGTATGATACCGACAAAATCACTAGAGAGGCGCTGAGCTTCGGTCGCAACGCCAGTTGGCCAATCCGTTTGCACGAGCAGGCCCGGGCACTGTTTGGCCGCTCCACCAGCCTAAGCAGCGTGAGCTTCAATATAGCCCGCCTACTACCCTACCTAAACCAGATCGATGACGACCTCAATCGGCCAGTAGCCAATGCCCAACTCAACTTTGTGAGTGGCAAAGTGGCGGTGGTGGCCGCCAAGGCTGGCCAACGCCTGGATCGTGGCCTGCTTGTCGCCCAGCTGGCCAGCGCGCTTGAGCTAACATCGGTCGAAGACATTGAGGCGCCATATTATCGCCTGGCACCAATTGTTGAAACCACCGACCTAGAAGGTGCCAAGGATCAAGCTAGTCGCTATTTGGATACTCCGTTGACGCTAAAGGCCGACACGGTTACGCAGACCGTTGAGCCGGGGGACATTATTAACTGGCTGCATTTTGGCGATCCGCACCGCTCTGAAATTACCGGCTCCTTCCCGGTCAACGACTACTACCAGCTGAATCGCACGACTACCTTGAGCTTCGACGACGCTAAGCTGGAGGCCTATGTGGCCGAGCTAGCTACTCATATAGACCGTCCCGCCCAGAACGCCCAACTGTCGATCGTCGATGGTAAGGCGACGGTATTTGTGCTCAGCCGCAATGGTATGAAACTCGACCAGGCTGGATCGGTGACGGCCATCCAGAAGGCCCTTGATACTACCGGAAGTGAGCGGACCGTAGCGCTCCCAACCGCTGTCGCCAAGGCCGAGATCAATGAAGATACGCTGAACAATCTGGGTATCAAAGAGCTCATCAGCGAAGGCACCACCTACTTCCCTGGCTCGCCCTCTACCCGTCTCATCAACGTCCGCGCCGGCGCTAGCAAAATGAACGGTGTGCTCATTAAGCCTGGCGAAACCTGGTCGTTCGACGAAGCGCTGGGACCGATCGGCCCCGAAACCGGCTATGTGCCAGAATTAGTCATTCTCAATAACCACGAAGAAAAGCAGTATGGCGGGGGACTGTGCCAAGTTTCCAGCACGGCCTACCGCGCGGCACTGCTGGCCGGCCTGCCGATCGTCCAACGCCAGAACCACTCTTTTGCCATTAGCTATTACACCGCGCCGTTTGGCGTCCCAGGCGTCGATGCTACTATTTACCCGCCCGATGTTGACCTGAAATTCACC
The DNA here is from genome assembly GCA_043767845.1 of bacterium. GTDB lineage: Bacteria > Patescibacteriota > Saccharimonadia > UBA4664 > JBBRNT01 > JAYUFZ01. The sequence goes on from JAYUFZ010000018.1 coordinate 52,105, forward strand.
AACGACACCGGCAGCTACATCCTCATCCAGACCATTATGAAGGGCACCACCCTGACCTTCCAGTACTACGGCACCAAAACCAAGTCCGGCGTCATCCGTGGACCATTCTTCGTGAGCGGTACCACCGACACCACCCAGCCCTCGCACACCATATTCTATAGAGACGTCCTCGACCTGGCTGGCAATGTCATTAAGACCGACGCCACCAACACCTGGTATAAATCCAGCAAGGATTTTCCGATCACGCAGCAAATTAATTAAGATGAAACTGCTCCTCACCTCCAACGGCCTATCCAATCCGTCTATTGCCAACGCGCTTGAAGAGCTGGTCGGCAAGCCGCGTGAACAGATCAAGATCGCCTTCATTCCGACTGCGGCATTTCCCGAAGATGATGATGAGCACGAATCCAGGGACTGGCTTATCGACGATTTATACCGGATTAAAGAGTTCTGCGGTTTTATTGATGTCGTAAGCCTGGCCGATCTTCCCAAGCAAGTGGTTATGGCTCGGCTTGAATATGTCGATGTCATCTTCGTAGGTGGAGGCAATACTTTCTACCTGAGTTATTGGATGGAAAAAATCGGTTTATTTGATTCCCTACCTAAGTTTCTCGAGACAAGAGTCTATGCCGGCATCAGTGCTGGTAGTATGATCGCCACCGCGAGTATCCGGACCGCTTCGCAGGCAATCGAAGACACTGGTAAATACTATGATGAATTATACGATGAGCTCGGACCGAAAGGGCAGTCGGCTGGCCGCGCAGCTCAGCTGGTTGATTTTGCTTTGCGGCCCCATTTTGGCAGTGTCAGCTTCCCGAATGTTAAAGGCGACTTCTTACAGGCGATCGCCGATGACACCAAGCTGCCTTTGTATGCCATCGATGACAATAGTGCCATTAAGGTGGTAGACGGTGCGATCGAGGTTATAAGCGAAGGCCAATGGGAGCTATTTAATCCCGCCTGATTCATGTTTCGCAAAACGCTTGACACTTCGGCTTATGTTCGGTAAAATGCTTATGAAGGATATTAATCTAGTAAGGAGGGCATATGGCCGAACCACTCACCAGGCGTCAAAAAGAAGTATTAGACTTTGTAACCCAATACATTGAGGTCCATGGCTATGCGCCGAGCTACCGCGAGATCGCTTCGGCTTTCAAGCTGGGCTCTGTGGCTACCATTGCCGAGCATGTGGAAACGCTCGTCACCAAGGGCTTTTTAACCAAGCGCGACAACGACGCCCGCTCGCTGCAAACAGTGAAGATCGAAGAGTTCGAGAGTGAGCGCTCTGTGGGCCTGCCCATCCTCGGCCTCATCGCTGCCGGTCGACCCATTGAGGCCATCGAAGGCCACACCGAGACCCTGGAAGTTCCGCCGTTCATGGTTGGCCGCAAGCACTCCTACGTATTGCAGGTCAAAGGCGACAGCATGATCGAAGACGGTATCTTTGATGGTGACTACGTCGTCATCCAAGAAAAAGACATTCCCTCCAATGGCGAAATGGTCGTTGCTCTCATCAACGGTGGCGAAGCTACCCTCAAGCGCTACTACAAGGAAAAAGACCACATTCGCCTGCAGCCAGCCAACAATGCTTACAAGCCAATCCTCGTGAAGCCCGGCACTCCCATCACTATTCAGGGTATCTGCATCGGCGTAATACGTAAATACTAGATCAAGACCAGATCGCATTGATCACTACAAAAAGTCAGATCGAAAGACCAAATGAAAGTTAGGTGGGGCGAACATGAATAAACGACAAATGAGAGCAACATTTCGAAAATACCTCTTTGGGTTCACCTTTGAGGTAATAAGCCCGGCCACGGACTCAGACGGAGCTAGTCAAAGTCTGCAGGTAAGCGACGATATCTCACGAATCGATCTAAACAATGAAGCTACTTATACAGATGTTCGCGAGTTAGCGGGCGATCGTAGTCAAAGCCCTTACTAAACACCCAGTGCGAGAGGCCAAGGCTACCACTCCGGAATGCGGCTACACAGCCCGCTAGGTAAAAGCGCCACATACGGTAGAAGTTTTCATCGAAATCTTCAATAACCTGCTCCTTGTTCTCTTCAAAACGCTTCGACCATTCTAGAAGGGTGCGCGCATAATGAGGACCAATGTTCTCATAGTCGGTTAAGTAAAAGTTGTATTCTGGTAAAAGCGCAGTAATTTCACGAATACTTGGTATGTAGCCGCCCGGGAAGATATAGCGGTCGAGCCATGGGTCGACTGAAACTTCCTTTTGCTGGCTAATGCTGTGGAGTACTGAAATACCCTTGGGCTTCAGTAGCTTATCGACGACCTCGAAATACTGGCGATGGTTGTGTTGGCCGACATGCTCGAGCATACCCACACTTACAACGCGGTCGAAAGTCTGACCCAGCGTTGGTGTGTCTTGGTAGTTCATAAGCTCGAAGCGCACTTGCTTCTCAACACCTTGTTCCTTGGCATATTCGCGGGCCCTAGCGACCTGCTCGGAGCTCAGTGTTACACCAACCCCGGTAATTCCGTATTGTTTTGCAGCCCGTACAAGTAAGTATCCCCAGCCACACCCTAAGTCGATAAGCGATTGGCCTTTTTTGAGCTGAAGTTTCTTGATAACGTGGTCGTATTTTTGGACCTGGGCTTGTTCTAGGGTGTCATTATCGGTTTTATAGTAAGCACAGGTATAACCCCAGGCTTCCTGGTCGAGCCAGAGGTGGTAGAAGTCATTGCCCAGGTCGTAGTGTTTGGCAATGTAGTCGCGTTGCTTGTGCTTAGTATTTTTGTTCTCTGTTTTGCCACCCCGAAAGCGCTTAAGTCCTGCGCGCGTGACGTCGTAATTGAAATGGCCTATCTCAAGCAAATCGGCAATCGGCTCGCTTATCAATAAGTCGCCACTCATGTAGCTCTCGCCAACGCCGAGGCTTACGTTGGATATAATGGCTCGCAAAGCCTTGATGTTTTTAATGGTGATGTGCGACGATGGCTTTCCGGAGCCGTAAGTCTGGGTGTCGCCGTCCCAGAGCGTTACCGTTACAGTGCCGACTTTGGTGCGGCTGAGGATCGATGCGAGGAGTCGTTTTTCTAACATGAGGGTATCATAGCATGCGATATTTGAGTTGTCAGGACGGATTGCGATCTGTCGGCGCCTACTATAAACAACCAACACTCTTATGATTGACTCACCCCCGTATTCTTGCCTATACTTTACAGGTGCTAGAGGTGGTAATTTAGCCTCAAATAGTTTACACTCTCTGTCTAGTCAGTAGTCTCGCGGCCGAAATATGGCCCGTAATCCCGTAATCCGAAGTAGCTCAGTGGTAGAGCAGTTCGCTGTTAACGAATTGGTCGTCGGTTCGAATCCGACCTTCGGAGCCAAGAAAAGAGTCGAGCTTATGCTCGGCTTTTTTCTTGCCGTTCGCAGAACCGGATTCGAACCGAAGGTTCGGCGTAGTCAAGGCTAGCCATAAGCTAGACGAGCGACGAAGGCGTAGCCGCTATCCGACCTTTGGAGCCGCGTAATTATTATGGCTCAAGAAAGCTAGTAAAATCATCAAGAGACCTTCAGGTCTCTTTTTGGTATGATGGGCTTATGAAGATTTCAATAAATGAACTACGCGAGAAGTTACTGGGCACTTTGCAGGAAAACTTCAGCAAGGAACAATCTAACCAGGTAGCCGATGTGTTGTTATGGTGTGATATGTCTGGCATTAACATCATGGGCACCATGAAGTTAACAGGTAGTGAACCGCTCCAAAACATAACGCCAAAGTATGATATGAAGATCGACAGGGAGACCAAGCTCTCTGCGCTCATTGATGCTGGGGCTAACCCGGCGCCCCTAGCCGCTCAAATCGCGACCGATATGGTTATAAAGAGCTCGGCTACATTTAAATGAGTATACTGCGCCTACTGATCCCTCTACTTCTTATCATCTTGGCGGGCTTCGTATCGGGTAAAGTTAGACTATTTGATGATAATAGCCGAAAGGCTCTAGCTAAGTTTGTATTCTATATAGCAACTAGCGCTCTGATAATTAGTTCTATAACGTCAATCCAGCTTAGTGATCTAAATAAGTTCCCTCGATTTGTTTTTGCCAATACTTTCATTGTTATTCTGACCTACATTGCCACCTATATTGTGCTACGCATGATGAAGGTCAGCTATAAGACCGGTGCGAGTATTCTCTATGCCGGGAATGTAGCAAATAACATCTACCTCGGCCTACCACTTATTAGAGCGCTGTATGGTTCGAGGGGATTGATCTACGCCATTGCTTTTCTAGCGATCCCAATGACGGTCTCAGACATTGTAGACTTTTATATCCTGAGCCGGTGGAGAAAGGGGAAGGTCTCTCTCAAACTAATACTCAACGACTTCATCAAGAATCCCATTGTTGCCTCAACTCTTGTTGGTATTGTGTTATTACTTTCGCGAGCCACCCTGCCAAACGAAGTTAAAGATGGTCTAGATTACCTTGGGGTCTCGGCGACCGGCATAGCTCTGTTTGCTATGGGTGTATTTTTATCATTATCCTCCTGGAAAAGGTTCAATGTCAGAGCCTCTGTAGCAACTACAGTAGCCAAACTGGTCGCCGCACCAGCAATAGCTTATTTTTTAGCACGATTTTTGTTTAATCTTCAAGGCACGCCATTGTTCATTTCGGTTATCATGGCATCACTACCTTCGGCTATCTTCTGTATGGTCGTAGCGTCCGAATACGACTTCGATGAGAGAAACACTGCAGACTCCATTTTGCTCAGCACAGTTCTATTTTTATTTACATCAATATTCTGGGTTGCAGTGCTTAAGTAGGGATGTTAGAAGACTGCATCAGCGTTCTAGCGTCCTCCACCACTCGGAGCCAATCCAGAATAGATGAAGTTAGAACTATTAATTCAGTTCTGATTTTTTGTGTACGCAGAATAGAGTTGAAACTCAGGACTTAAACCTCTCCATTAACAGTTTGGTATACTGAGCTAATGAACCACGAAGATATTATGAAACTAGCACTCCAAGAAGCTGAGTTGGCAGTACGCGAAGGCAACGCTCCATTTGCATGCATCGTTGTTGATAAAGAGTGTGGCGTCGTTGCAAAAGATCATGATCGCGTGAAGGAACTTATGGACCCAACCGCACATGGCGAAGTGAATGCCATTCGCTCGTTATGCAAACAGCTAAATTCTCTATCACTCAAGGAATATACTTTCTATACAACATCCGAGCCTTGCCCGACATGTATGACCGCAATGATTAAAGCCAAAGTACCGGCAGTATACTATGGGGCAAAAACGGAGGAAGCCGCATCATTACCTATTCCTGCAGAGTTTATCGCGTCTAAATCTCTAAAATCTCCAATATCAGTGACAGGTGGCATTTTAGTAGAAGAGGCACTTGAGCAAAGAAATCGTCTGTTAGCTATGATAGGCTAAAATCGAACTTAATAGCGGTCATAACTTCCTCTATCGTAGTGAGCCAAGAAAATGACCTCACCTTACGGGGGGTCATTTTCTTTGATTCGATGCCGGCTCGAACCGACGACGCGCATGACTATGCGCAAGTCGGCGGGGCGGCGAAGAAGGGCTTTAACCCGCTATCCGACCTTCGAAGTCACCATTACGGCGCGACAGGCGTTAAAACAATCGGATCATTCATACGGAGACTGCTCGTCTGCCCTGACAATAGGTAACTTGCATCTTATATTCAAACATGCGAATATAGTAATATGTATCACAAACTCTTTAGCTTGCAGGAAGATGTTTTCAAAGTAATCGCCAATCAAAAACGGTTGGAGCTTATCCAGCTGCTGAAAAGCCAGGAACTCACCGTCTCCGAGATGGTCGAAATGCTTGGAATCCGCCAAGCCAACCTCTCTCAACACCTGTCCTTACTGCGTTTGCACGGAGTTGTAACTTCGCGCAAAGTCGGTCTAAATGTGTACTACAAACTGACCGATGAGCGTATCGCTGAGGCAACGTTTCTGATAAGGGAATTTCTCATGAGCCAGCAAAAGATCGACCCAGCGGTGGTGCATGGCATAAGCAAGGCTGAGGGTGCACTCTACCCAATCGTTCTCGACCCGGTCTGCCGTATGCGAATTAGCTCATCTGAGGCCGGCGCGGTGGTTGAACATAAAAGCCAAGCTGTGTATTTCTGCGCCGTTGGTTGTAGGGATAAGTTCGTGGCTAACCCCGGGCACTATTCCCTAACCAGCAAGGAGGCCTCAAATGGCTGATCATGAAATGAATACTGAGTCCAATATGCAGCCAATGGTAGGCCATGAGCACCATGCACACACAATGGGAAATGACAAAATGTCAGGGTGGCAAAAATTCAAGATGAGCATGAGTATGACCATGGGAATGGATCACACGGGGCTAGCCGGGCGCGAAATGGCCAAAATGATGGAGCTGGATATAAAGCGCAAATTCTTTTTCGCTCTGCTGTTTTCAATACCGATTATCGGGTATTCGCCACTGGGAACGAACTTACTCAAACTCAATCTACCCCAACCCATCCCTTCTGCCTGGATAATGCTCATTCTTACCACGCCGGTGTTCTTCTATGCGGGTTGGATATTCTTGTATTCGAGCTATTATGCACTTAAGGCCAAAACACTCAACATGGCCGTACTCATCGCTACGGGAATTTCGGCTGCTTACTTTGCTAGTATCGGCCTAACACTTGCTGGCAGTCCCGATTCGTACTATGAGGCGGCGGCCCTTTTGATTACTTTCGTGCTCTTCGGGCACTGGATGGAGATGAAGTCGCGGCGGGGGACGACTGATGCATTACAGGCTTTATTCGACTTAGTCCCACCACAAGCCCGGCTTATCCGAAATGGCAAAGAAGTAATGGTAGCTACAAGCGAAGTCCAAGTGGGCGATATAGTGGTACTCAAGCCCGGCGACAAAGTGCCGGTCGATGGGGTAGTAATAAGCGGCGAAACATCGATTGATGAAGCGCTGGTGACCGGCGAATCATTGCCCGTGAGCAAAGCAAAGGGCGACCAAGTGACCGGCGGCTCAATCAACCAGTCGGGGACCGTACAATTTAGGGCCATCAAGGTTGGTTCAGATACAGCGTTAGCTCAAATAGTTAAGCTGGTGGAAAATGCCCAGAACTCAAAAGCGCCCGGCCAGCGTCTGGCCGATAAATTTGCCGGATATTTAGTGATCCTGGCCGTATCGTCGGGTATTCTTACGTTTGCGGCCTGGTCATTGTTCTCGAGCCACGGCTGGCTCTTTGCACTTACGCTCGCCATTTCGGCGGTTGTTATTGCCTGCCCCGACGCTCTGGGGCTTGCCACGCCCACGGCCGTTGCTGTAGGAACCGGCCTCGGCGCTAAGCATAATATTCTCATCAAAGACGCTGCGACCCTTGAACAGGCTGCAAAAATCCAAGCCGTTGTGCTCGATAAGACGGGCACGTTAACAGAAGGAAAGCCTAAAGTTACTGATGTAGTAGTGGCCAGAGGCGTGCAGCAAGATGCTTTAATCTCTTTCGTCGCAGCAGCCGAAAGTGGCTCAAGCCATCCTCTGGCTCAAACCGTTATGAATGAAGCAAATAAACGAAGTCTGAAACTCGGGAACGTGACGAAGTTCGCCAACCTAGCCGGTCTGGGCGTAGAGGCTATGGTCGATGGTACGAAGGTGCTTGTCGGAACCGAGCGGCTCATGAAGGACAAGAGCATCTCAACAAAAGTACTGCAGCCCGACATAGACCGACTACTAGTGGAAGGCAAGACGCTGATGATCGGTGCCATTGATGGTAAGGTGGCGGGGGTCATCGCGGCATCCGATGAACTTAAGCCGACCGCCCTGCGGGCAATCACGGCTATGAAGGAGCTGGGGCTAGAAGTAGTCATGATCACTGGCGACAACCAAAAAACTGCCGATGCCGTCGCTGGACAACTTGGTATCGAAAGGTACTTTGCCGAGGTGATGCCCGCCGATAAGGCCAATTATGTTAAAAAGCTGCAGCATGAAGGAAAGTTTACGGCAATGGTTGGCGATGGTGTCAATGATGCCCCGGCTCTTGCCCAGGCCGATATTGGTATCGCTATTGGCGCGGGCACGGACGTTGCCATTGCTACCGCAAAAATCGTCCTCATGAAGTCCGACCCGGCAGACATTATCCGGGCAATCCGCCTCAGCAAAGCAACCATCCGCAAAATGAAGCAAAACTTAGGTTGGGCGAGTGTCTACAACATCGCCGCGATTCCCATTGCCGCAGGCGTGCTATACCCGGCTTATGGGATTTACTTGCGGCCTGAAATTGCGGCTCTACTGATGTCTGTTTCATCAATCTTTGTGGCGATAAACGCCGTAATGCTCAAGCGGGCAGAAAAACAGCTAGTGGAGGTGTAGCCCGTAGCCGCATGTGATCAACGCAGCTGTTAAATAAGGAGTAAATGAACATGGAATCACACAACCCCGGTCCTATCAGAAGCAGTTTAGCGATCCTAGCCATCAAGCTGATATTGGTGGTGATGTTAGCCGACATTGGCTACGCATTGGTGTTCTACTTGTTGACGCTCCAGTTCGCAGTACCGCTGGACTGGCATCACCACATTTCAGTTGGACTTGCAGCGTTGCAGCTGTTCAAAATTATCATGGAAGTAGCATTGGTGGTATTTGTGACGCTTGATTGGTCCAACATGGTCTATGAATTTAGCGGTCAAAACCTCGTTATAAAACACGGCTTCTGGCGAGCTACCGAGGACATTCACGAGCTTAAACACTTACGCCTGGCACATATCAAACAGTCGCTGATAGGGAAGTTCTTGGGCTTCGGTGATATTGTGCTGATCAGCAGCATGCCAGGCAGTGATCAGGGCAAAGTTGTCCTCTATGGTGTAGCCAACCCAGTTAGGTTTGACCCGATCATAAAGGCTTGCCTAGCTCAAGGTAGTCAACAGTAACGTGCAATTGATCGCACGGAACATTAGTAAAGAATAGCGATTATACCAAAGATACCTTATGGGGGTTGTTGGTTATTCTTAGTCCTATTTGCAAGCTGGCTGACCTCCGCTAAATGGTTGACACAAACCCACACTTAAATTATAGTTAACCAATAAGTTAACTATAATGAATATACCATACGATTCTCCCCCGCTAGATAGTGCGCTCAACGCTCTTGCCAACGCAAAGCGCCGCAGTATTATTCATGAACTCGCTTTTCATCCCGTTACTGTGACGATCCTCGCCCAAAGTAATGGGCTTACCCTGCCGGCTATTCATAAACATATTCGCATATTAGAAAAATCGAATTTAATTGTTCGCAAGAAGAGCGGTCGTACAAACTTTGTGGCGCTCAACCAGGACACGCTTGCTATGGTACAAAAATGGATCATGCAATATCAGACCGGATGGGGGAGCGGTGCTGCCTCACTAGAAAATTATATTTCTGGGATGAAAACATGAATCCTGGGAGTATTAAGGTTACTAATCATGGCTCAAATGGGCCAGAAGGAGATTATAAAATGGGAAAGTATGTATACGTATATTACGCCGGCACAGACACAGATGCGGGCGACAATGAGGCGTGGGGCAAGTGGTTTGGCGTACTCGGCGACAAGCTAATGGATGCGGGAAATCCTTTTAACGAAGGCGGTCAAGCAGTCCATATGGGTGGCGTAATGGCTGTTGCTGATAAGCCAGTCACCGGCTACAGCATCGTAACAGCCGATAGTATGGAGGCAGCCGTCGAGCTCGCCAAGGGCTGTCCGCTTGTGGCATCCAAAGACGGTGCAGTCTGTGTCTATGAAGCCTTACCTATGTAGTCAGCCGGGTAGTGCTATAGTGACAAATAAAGGTCCCGCCATGCGCGGGACCTTTATTTTAGGGTAGTAGGAAGTGTCACTTGCGCTAAGAAATGATAGTTTTATTGATGAATGAAACTTAGTGTTGACAGAACACAAACAACGGCCTAGTATGTAAGTGTACGATGTACATTAACATAAGGAGCAGAGATGTTTGGATTCCACTACTTCCGCAAAGCCGGCCCCACCGACCACGTCGTTGTCTTCCGCCGTGGCCAAAAGCGCGCCGAGGGCCTCGGGCTGACCTTCTGGGCTGGCCCCAGGACTACGGCCGCCATCGTCCCCGTCAACATCCAAAGCATCCCGTTCCAGGTTACGGAAGTAACCAAGGACGACCAAGCGGTAGTGGTGTCCGGTGAGATCACCGGGATATTTAATCCCGAGGTAGCCTTACAGCTGTACGATTTCACCATCGACACCGAGACCGCCAATTACCGCAGCGACGGTGTCGAGCGTGCCCAGGCAATGGTCCGCAACCGCGTGCCGGCCGCTGTGCGGCCGCTGCTGGCGGCTGTGGACTTGCAGGAGGTCATCAAGAACAAGGCGGCTATTCAGCAAGCCTTGGCCGCGGCCCTGATTGGCACGGCTGTGGATGATCTAGGCGTGAGAGTCACCGATGTCGCCATCCACACCATCACCCCGTCCAATGCCGAACTGGCCCGAGCCTTAGAGGCCGAAGAGCGCGAACGGATGCTCTCCAAAGCCGACATGGCTACCGCCGACCGGCGCATGAACATCGCCCAAAAAGACCGCGAAACCAGGCTGTACGAGGCTCAAACGGCCGAGCACCTAGAAGCCGAGCGGGCCAAGCTGGTCGACGCTCGGGTTGCCAACCAACAAAAGGAAGCCGAAGGTGAGGCAGAGGCCATCAAGGCTCGGCTCGGGGCATACGAAGGTGCCGACACCCAAGTGCTCCTGGCCATGGCCTTCCAGCAGATGGCTGCCGGACACATCGGCGAACTCAACATCACGCCAGACCTTCTGACAGCACTGACTCGCGGGCGGGACAAGTGAGCGTCGACCGCTTGGTGCTCGTAACCAAGAAGACGGCGCTCGAGGAACTTCTCGAACGGCACTACTCCAGAGGCCAGGCTCAGTTTTTCCTGGCTTCGCGGGGGAGCGCTATCGAGCCCTACATCCGCACCCACGAGGTCTATCACAAGGCGCTGGACAAGCTGGTCACAACGCTGCCCAGGGACATTCCCCATGCAAGTGTTGAGCGCGACGAGCTGTACAACTTCCTTTTCCGGCCTACCGACTTAGTGGTGGCTATCGGCCCCGATGGACTGTTCGTCAACTTGGCCAAATACCTGCACGGCCAGCCAGTCATTGGGGTCAATCCCGACCCGACGACCATCAAGGGCGTAACCATGCGGCATAAGCCCTGCCAGGTCCCAGCTGCAATTGTGGCAGTTGCATCCGGGCAAGCCGAGCTTGACTCGGTAACGCTGGCTGAGCTCACCACCAACGACGGGCGGCGTTTGACCGCCGTTAACGACTTCTTGATCGGCCGCTGCGACCAGGTATCGGCCCGCTATCGCCTGGGCCACGGGCTGGGGCAAGAGCACCAGTCATCGAGCGGCATCCTGGTCTCTACCGGGCTAGGGCAGTCAGGCTGGCTGAGCTCGATCATCAACATGGTCACCAGCTTTGGTGGACAGCCAGGTACGCTCGGAACATTGGCCTGGGGCGATCCAGCGCTAACCTTCGTAGTACGCGAGCCGTTTGTATCAAGCGATACCCAGGCCGAGCTAGTACATGGGCTCATCCAGGCCAAGTTGCTGCTGACCGTGGAGTCTGAAATGCCCGAAGGTGGCTACATTATCTCCGACGGCATGGTGGACGACGGCTTGCAGTTCAATGCCGGCACCACCATAACCATCAAACCAGCACTCGAGCAAGCCAAGCTGGTCAAGCCATGAAGCACACCGCCCCTGCTAGTAACCCGAAAGGGAAATTAGCGGGGGACTTTTTATTAGGTGCAGCCAGTCGGTTGGAGCCAACAAACTTTCTCAATGGAAAGGGACGGTTTGTTGGTAGCGGTGGGGCTTAGTCTAGTCTTGTCCAGTGCGGCGGTTCCCAAAAAGTGAGAGGAGGGTTTTATAAGGACCCTCCGGAACCTTTTGCTACTCAGCAGCTGTCAGAGTGGGTGATACATCCGCCGACCGCCGTGTCGCAACCGCCGGGGCACATACGCCCAGCGGCAACCTCCCGGCTTATTTGCTGATCGTAATCCCAGCGTCGGCGGGCATCTTCGGCATCGTCACCGCGCATTGCCCGAGCGCTTTGCTCGAATCCCTGGGCTCGCAATCTTGCCGCTCGAGCGTGGCCTTCCAGCTCGGCTGCGCGGGCCATGTCTTCGTAGCTTGGCATATTTCTCCTTTTCGAGGTGCTCTGAGCTTAGCTGGCTATCCAGCTTGTCAGTCGGGGCTGTCCCTTGGCCTGGTTTTAGGTTGACAACAGGATAGCAACAATAAAGTAAAAAGTCAATAATATATTGACGAATAAGAGAATCATAAGATAGAATAATATTAATTATAATGTCAAAATAGCATTGACAAAAATAATCATCAGCTGTATTATTGACATATGAATACTGATCTACTCCAGCAAGTCGGCCTTACACCGAGCCAGGCAAAAGCCTATATTGCTTTAGTTAAAAATGGTGAGCTGACAGCCCCAGAGTTAGCACTCAAGATCGGTGAAGCGCGCACCAACTGCTATATGGTGCTTGATAAGCTTGTGGGCTTGGGCCTGGCGCAGAAAGCTACCACAACTAAAAAACTCACCTACTTCCCGACCAATCCAACCAATCTGGAGCGGCTGATAGAAGAAAAGCGGCGGACTATTATGAGCACCGAGAAGCAGGTTCGTGACAGTATGCCCCAGCTACTCAGCTATTTTTATACCTATCAGCACCAGCCGGGAGTGCGTTTCTTCCAGGGCAAAGCTGGGATTGCCAAAATGTATGAGGATCAGCGCCGCACAGGCAAAGAGATCTTCTTCATCCGTTCTAATGCCGACTTCAATGTGCTGGGCAAGGATCTCTACGACCACGTCGAGGCGCGCGCCAAGCTGGGCATCAAATCCCACGGCATAGAGCCGGCCGAGCCGGATAACATAGAATTTGGACGCCAAAATGATGCTCGCCTGAAGCGCGACATGCTCTGGGCGCCACCGGAAGCCTTTGACGCGCCAGTAAATATCTACATCTATGGCAACAAGACGGCACTCATCTCCTATGGCGAGGAGGTCGTAGGTACGATTATCGAAAGTGCCCAGATTGCCGAAGGCATGAAGCAACTCTTTGGGCTAGCGCGACGAGCGATTAGTGCCATGAACGACAACCCTGGCGCTTGATCGTCCGGCTAGCCTCTACTTGGTTTGAAATTCCTGCCCCAAAAACGGCTCATCATTCAGTTCGAAAGTCGTCACGTCGCGGCAGAGCATAAAGTGCTCTTTGCTGAGGGCTTCATCGCCACGCGAGAGGATGAAGTCCGGGTTTTGGGAGGCGTGTGCCCGGATGGCCTGCTTTTTCTTGTCGAGGACAGAGCTGACGTCGAGGGTCAAATCAATATCGCTGGCCTTATAGCCTGCGGGCATAAAAACGAAACCGGTTTTCCGTGCCTCCGGTATGTAGGTGAGGGGTATACAAATATAGAGAAGGCGGGCCTTTTTTACTGACGGGAATAGCTCGTCCAAATATTGGTAAAAGTAGGTGGTAATCATACTCATCGCAATGTGGTCGAGGTGGCCGGATATGCCCTGCCGCTCGACGGTAATGAGCGTGAGGTCGATATCTTCGTCGCCAATGAACGAACTGGCGGCCTTTACAATGCCAGCCAGTACAGCCTTATATATAGAGTTACTCAAGCTGCCATCGGCAAATCCCAGAGAAAAATGCTTGGTCAGGCCAAGGGCCTTCGATGCATTATGGGCCTCAGTGACGCGCACTTTGGCAATCTCGGGGGTATCGCCACCCAGCTGGCCATCGGTAGCCGTAATAACATAGGTATCTATGCCTTGCATTACGCTCAAGGCAAAAGCGCCGCCCGGCCCAAAGGATTCATCGTCGGGGTGGGCAAATATTCCAAGGGTAATCTTCTTCATGTAGCCAGTATACCCCAAAGGATCTTGGGATGACGGTAAGATACTTGCCATTGCAAAAGCGATGTTGATGGATGTGGGAATATTAAGCTAAGGACGTTGCCTCGCTAGCAAGAACTGGGCAAAATCATTCATCTCCTGTCGATAGCGAACGAGCTGAGCTGCGTCTGGCGGATGCTCATTAATTAGTTCTGGGGGACTCTGTAACTTAAAAGCACCAAAAACTCCCATCTCGGCCATGTGCAGTGCAACGCTGGGGTCGCTTGGGTGCTCTTGGTAAAAGGCGTCAAGCAGCCCTGCCACTTCGTTCCTAAATGACTCGTTGGCTACTCGCCACTCAGCTTGCAGCTGCTGGCTGGTTTGCCAGCCTTCCGGTTCAGGAGCATATATTTGTACCCATGGGTAAGGATTCCCGTGGTCTAAATGACCTTCGCAGGACTGATTCGTTGGAATACCGAATGCGCGCAGGGCAACCACGGGCTCCTTGATGCCCTCGTCCAGCCGCTTTCCTAGGGCATCTTCGAGTGACTCAACCTGGGTGCGAGCGACGCGCTCGGCTTCAGGCATGCTGGAGTCAGCGGGAGCTCCTTCTCGATGATCCCTTGTAGCCTCTGCCTGTGTCTCTACTGCTGGGCCGGTCGAGGTGGCGTCTAGTTCTTTGTCAGCAGAAGCAGAAGACCCCATCTCAGCCAGATAAGCACTACGAGCGGCCTCAAGACCAGCCACGTCTATTTGAGGGCTGATGTCGCTAGTGTCTTCAGTTCTTTCACTGTCGATCATTAAAGATATCCTTATCTAAGCATGTTGTGCCGCAGTGGTAACGCGGCGAAGAGACTCATTTTTAAGTAGGGGTAGTGAGCCCTATATCTTCCCGGTCCGCTCGCGGTGCGAGCAGCCCGCCCAGCAGCACGGTCGGCGCATACCACTATGCATTTTCGACATACCGACTTTGATGCGCTTCACTCGGGTTTCGGCCAGGGCGCCACTGATGACCCAGCAAATCCATTCATTGCGGGCCAGGGGAGTGATGTCTTCCCAGAGGGCTAAGACCTTGGGGTCGGACACAATGGCTTTTTGGAAGTCAGCTGGCATTTCGTGTACTACGCCGCCGGCAATCTCAACTGTTCTCATAGGCTTATTATACCAGGTTTGGGTGCTTTAATCTAGATCAATAAGTGTTGACATATATGTAATAAAGTTATATTCTAACCAAATTGAGGAACTCCCTCAAGCACAAAGACCGAAAGCTGGTTGATGATGAGTTCTGTCGATTTGCTCCAAAGAATGGACGTCAGCAAGATCACTGCCGATCCACTGGCGGACATCAGTAGCGATGAATCCATCGCCGCCCGTTCTGCAGCCGAACTGGGCTACAACGCCTACCAGAAGCAGCTCAAGACCGAAGAGCGGGCCTTCCTCGCCGACCTCAAGCAGCTTGGCATCATACCCTACACCCCGGAATCGGTCGAGGCCTACAAGGCCAAGATGGCCAAGAAG